>DASXOP010000077.1:0-51637 GCA_036494265.1 Caulobacteraceae bacterium
CGACGGGCGCCTGACACTTCGCCCGATGTCGGAGTCCGATTTGCCATTTCTGATGGCCATCAACAACGATCCGGAGGTGCTTTACTACTCAGAAGGTGACGACGTGACCTCGCGCCCTCTGGAAGAGGTCCAGGCGATTTACCGGCATGTGTCGCAGACCGCGTTCTGCTTTGTCATTGAGGTGGACGGCGCTCCGGTCGGCGACTGTTGGCTGCAGCAGATGAACCTGGAACGCTTGCGCGCACGCTTCCCAGACTTCGATTGCCGCCGCGTCGACCTTGAGTTGGTGCGCGCTTCCTGGGGGCGCGGCGTCGGCGGAGCATCTCTGCGACTGTTGCTGGATTTCGCCTTCGAGGGTGAGGGAGCCGATGCAGTCTTCGGCTGCGACGTCGCCGACTACAACGACAGAAGCCGTCGTCTATTCCTGGGGCAGGGCTTCACGCTCGTTGGGACGAACGAGCAACCAGCCGGGTTGAAAGCCGGGAGCACGTTCGACTTTGCGCGTTTTCGCGACGCGCGACAGGCCGCTTCGGGTTCTATCGCCGACCCTTAGTTCGCGCGCTCTCATGGTATGTGGCTCCGATGGCGCGCAAACCACAGAACGTCCTGGTCATGCCGTTCCGCCGGCTGACCGAAATGCGCGACGAATATGCCGTGTTCCGGAGAGCGGACGACCCCAGAAACCCGTTCTGGCAAGGCGTAGCAGGTGGCGTCGAAGATGGGGAAACGCTCATCGAGGCGGCGCGTCGAGAACTGCGTGAGGAGACGGGCCTGCAGTCGCCGCTAGCCCGATGGATCGCCCTCGACGCTCGGACAACCGTCCCGGCGACCGTCTTTAAGGACGCGGACCTTTGGGGAGCGGGCACGTTCGTCGTCCATGAATACGCGTTCGCAGTGGAGGTCTTCGGTGATGAGGACATCGTGCTCTCTCACGAGCACAGCGAATTTCGTTGGCTAGACTTTCAAGCCGCGTCGAAGCTGGTTCGCTTCGACAGCAATCGAACGGCCTTGTGGGAAGTCAACGAAAGGCTCGCGCGATCGAGGCGCGGCTAGGGCAGGTTAGGTTGGTAGCGGCTATCAGGCCGCCGCCAGCAGCCGGGTCACTGCGTCGGATAGGGCGTTGATGTCGAAGGGTTTGCGCAGGACTGTGGCTGAGCCGCCGAGGGCGCGTTCGACCGCGGCGGTGTCGGCGTGGCCGCTGGCCAGGATGATCGGCAGGCGCGGCAGTCGCTGGCGCAGGCGCTCGGCGGTCTCGGCGCCGTCCATGCCGGGCATGGCGTAGTCGATCACCGCGATCTGCGGCGCGACGTCGGCGGTCATCGTCAGCGCCGCCTCGCCCGAACTCGCGTCTAGCACGGTGAAGCCGCGCATCTCCAGCCCGCCGCGGACAACCCCGCGCACCGCGTCGTCGTCGTCGACCAGCAGCACGGTCGCGGGAGCCGCGGCGGTTGTCGGCGCAGCAGCCGGCCCCGACACGGCGGCCGCCTCTGCTGGGGCGGGGGCTTCGCGCAGCAGCAAGGTGACCGCGGCGCCGCCGCCCGGGTTGTCGCCTATTCGCGCATCGCCGCCGGCCTGGCGGGCGACGCCGTACACCTGGGCGAGGCCTAGCCCGGTGCCTTTGCCCAGCGCCTTGGTGGTGAAGAAGGGGTCGAACGCCCGGTCCATCACGTGCGGCGCCATCCCTTCGCCGGTGTCGGCGACCTGCAGTTCCAGGTACCAGCCGGGAGGCAGCACCGCGTCGCCCTCGATCCGCACCCGGCGCGTGCGCACGGTCAGCTGGCCGCCGCCCGGCATCGCGTCGCGGGCGTTCACCGCCAGGTTCATCACCGCCAGCTCGATCTGGGTCGGATCGCTCATCGCGGTCAGGCGGTCGGTGTCGAGGTCGAAGACCAGCTGAACGTTGGGACCCAGCGTCCGCGCCAGGAGATCGCCCATCCGCTGCAGCGCCTCGGCGACCACGACCGGCTTGGTCTCCAGCTTCTGTTGCCGCGAGAAGGCCAGCAGTTGTCGCGTCAGGCTGGCCCCGCGCTCGGCCGCCTCCAGCCCGTTCCTGGCCCAGCGCCGCACGGTCTTCGGGTCCTCGGCCTTGCCCAGCACCAGCTCGAAGGCGCCATAGATCGCCTGCAGCAGGTTGTTGAAGTCGTGGGCGATGCCGCCGGTGAGCTGGCCGAGCGCCTCCAGCTTCTGGCTCTGGCGGAACGCTTCCTCGGCGGCGGCGCGAGCCTTCATTTCTTCGCTCAGCCGGGCGTTGGCGCGGGCCAGCCGGGAGGCCGCTCGAGTCACGAAACTGAGCAGCAGCAGCGCCAGCCCAGTCAGGATCACAAGCGCGGTGTGCCTGGCGGCAAAGCCGGCCAGGGTGTCCGGCGTGGTCTGCAGATAGGCGGTGCCCAACGCCTGGCCTTGCTCGATCACTGGCCGCGCGACCACCACGCGGCCCAGCGTTCGCATGGTGTCGCCGGGGATCAACACCTCGGGAGGCGGGTCGGCGCCCAGGTGCGTTTGCACCGCCAGCTGTCGCCCCTGCGGACCATAGATACCCGCGGCCGCGACCTGAGGGTTGCGCATCAGCGCGGCCAGATACTGGTGCATCGCGGGTTTGTCGTTGAAGGCAAGCGCAGCGCTGACGCTGCCCGCCAGCACGTCGGTCTGCGCCTCGGCCTGCTGGAGCGCCTGTTGGCTGTGGATGGCTTCCTCTCGGGCGGCGAGCGAGATCGAGGCGGCGACCAGCATCACGGCGCCTGCCCAGATCAGGGCTACGCGGCGCGGTTCCGGGTCCGGCTCGCTCACCTCTTAACGTCGGCGGCCAGAGCCAGCAGCTTGGAGCTGATGGTCAGGCCCGACTGGGTGGCCCTCGCGGCGTCGATGACGAAGCGGACGCGGCCGTCGACCGCGACCAGGTTCACGATGCCCTTGGCGCCGGTATCGCTATCCGTGTCCGTGACCGTCAGCACCGGCTGTCCGTCCACCGCTTTCAACGCCGCGGCCGGCGTCTGCGCCGGCGAGCCGGCAACATAGGCGATCTGGCACCCGCTGTCCGCCCCGAGGCGAGGGGTCTTACGGACAACCACGGGATGGGCGCCCACGCTCTGGCCCGTAGTCAGCTTGTCCAGCAAGGCGGCGAACGCGTCGTCGGCCTGAACGCAGAGCACGAGCGGCGCGGCGGGCGCAGCGAACACGGCCGCCGGCCAGACGACGAACGGGGCGAGCTTGGCGACATAGTCGGCCTTCACCTCCACCGGCGTCGGCGCATCGGCCGCCTGGGCCGGGAGGGCGACGAACGCCAGGGCGAACGCGGCGGCCCAGCCTCTCAGTCGCGAGTCGGTCCCCACACCAAATCCCTGTCGACGCTCGCGCCCTACCGCCAGCCTTTGCTGCACTGTAGCCCGTACCGACAGAGGGAATGAAGCTTGAGCACGCGAGTTCCCGGACCCCGCGCGGATATGCAGCGGCGGCGAAGCGCTACGTCGTCGCGGCGGCCGCCTTCTGCACACCGGCGGGCGGTTGAACCGGACCCCGATAGTTCAGCTCGATGTTCACCCCGTTGGGGTCGCGCAGGAAGACCTGCCGGATCGGCGTGTCCGGGATATCGACGGCGCGGTACTTGACCCCCGCGGCGTCCAGGCGGCGCAGCGCCTCGTCGTAGTCGTCGATGCGGAACGCGAAGTGGTCCAGCGCCGCCTCGACCGAAGGGCGCTTGGGATCGGCGAGGTCGACCAGGTGCACCACCGCGCCGTCGCCGGCGTAGAGCCAGGCGCCGCCGAACGGAAAGTCTGGCCGCCAGCCTTCGACCAGGCCCAGCGCCTCGCGGAAGAAGGCGCAGGTCTCGGCCAGCTTGTCGGTGCCGATGTTGATGTGGTCGACGTTGCGGATAGCCATGGCGCTGCTCCTGACGCAGCCAGCCTACCACGCCAGGGGCGAAACCGGGATCGCTAGTGACCGGTGAGGGGCCACACGGCCGCGATCAACAGCGTGCCGACGACGATGACCAGCACCGAGAGCGGCGCGCCGAGCCGCGTGTAGTCGCCGAAACGGTAGCCGCCAGGCCCTAGCACCAGCGTGTTGCACTGGTGGCCGACCGGGGTGAGGAAGTCGCAGGCCGCGCCGGTGGCGACGCCCATCAGCAGCGGGTCTGGTGCGATCTTCAGATGGTGCGCCACACCGATCGCCACCGGCGCCAGGATCAGCACCGTGGGGGCGTTGTGCATGAACGGCGCGCAGGCCATCGAGGCCAGCATGATCAGCGCCAGCACCATGATCGGCGGCGCGTGCAGCAACACGATGGAGAGCGCGCCGGCGATCAAATCGGCGCCGCCGGTGTGCTGCAGCGCTTCGCTGACCGGCACCAGGGCGGCGATCAGCACCAGCACCGTGCCGTCGAGCGCGCCGTAGGCCTCGCGCATCGAGATCGCCCGGCTGGCGACCATCAACACCGCCGCCAGCATGAACGCGACCGCCACCGGCAGCAGCTTCAGCGCCACCAGCACCATTGCGCCGGCCAGGATCACCGCCGGCAAGACCAGCGGCCGCCTCGCGCCCAGCTGCACCGCCCGGTCGGCCAGTGGCAGGGCGCCAAGCTCGCTCAGCGCCCGCGACAGGTCCGACTCCGAGCCGCGCAGCACCAGGATGTCGCCGGTGCGGATCGGCGCGGCGCGCAGCCGCTGGGTCGGCCGGCGGCCGGCGCGGGAGACCGCGAGCAGCTTGACGTTGAAGCGGGTCTGCAGGTCGAGGCGGGTGACCGAGCGGCCGGTCAGCACCGAGTCGCCGCCGACCACTGCCTCGACCGAGCGCACCTCGTCCTTGCTCTTCTCCAGCGGCCGGTCGGCGCGGTGCGGCTGCCAGCGCAGGTCGGCGATCAGCTTGTGCAGCGCGCCTTGCTCGCCCTCGAGCTGGATCACGTCGCCTGCGCGGACCTGGGTGTTGGCGTGCGGCTTGACGCGCTTGTCGTCGCCGCGGATCAGGCCGACCACCGTCGCCTCGCCGCCCGCCGCCTCGCGGATCTCGGCGACGCGCTTGGGTCCGCCCTCCCAGTCGTCGGGAGCGACGGCTTCGGTGACGTAACTCTGGCTGGCGAGCGCCTCAGTCAGCGGCACCTGGGCGGCGCGGTCCTTGGGCAGCAGCCGGTAGGCGAAGGCCAGGAAGACCAGGCCGAGCGCGGTCAGGCCGAGGCCCACCGGCGCGAAATCGTACATGCCGAACGGCTTGCCCAGGCTCTGCTCGCGCACCTGGGAGACGATGATGTTGGTCGAGGTGCCGACCAGGGTGACGAGGCCGCCGAGCAGCGAGGCGAAGCTCATCGGCATCAGGAGCCGCGAGATCGGCGTACCGGTCCGCCGTGACAGCTGCTGCGCCACCGGCATCAGGATCGCCAGGGCGCCGACGTTCTTCGAGGCCATCGAGAGCAGCGCCGTCGCGGTCGCCAGGGTCGGGATCTGGCTCTGCTCGGTCTTCAGCCGGCCCAGAATCGGCCTGAGCGCCAGCTCGACGATGCCGCTGCGCTCGAACGCCGCGCTGACCACCAGCGCCGCGGCGATGATCACCACCACGTCGCTCTTGAAGCCGTCGAACGCCGCCGTCGCCGGCACCACGCCGATGATCACTCCGGTCAGCAGCGAGCCCAGCGCGATGAGGTCGTAGCGCAGCCGCCCCCAGATGAAGAGGCCCAGCGTTACGCCGATCAGCCCGAACGCCAGCCCTTGGTGCAGTGTCATTCCGCCTCGCGCGTCCGCCTCGACTTCGGGAGAAACGAGCGTCGCCGCGAATGGCTGCGTCAGCGGGCGCGGAAGTGCGGTCTCAGACCACCGAGCCGCCGCCGTCGACCAGCAGCACCTGCCCGGTCGTGTAGCCGGCGCGCATCAGATAGAGGTAGGCCTCGGCCACCTCGTTCGGCTCGCCGATGCGCGGGATCGGCAGGCGCTGGGTCATCTGCTTGAACTGCGCCTCACGGTTCTCGGCCGGGATCGAGTTCCAGACGTCGGTGCGGATCGCGCCAGGGCACACGGCGTTGACCCGGATCGGCGCGAGATCGACGGCGAGGCCCCGAGTCAGATGTTCGATGCCGCCGGCCATAGCCGTGGAGAGGGCCGTGCCCTTGCGCGGCCGGTGGGCGATCATGCCGTTGGTCAGAGTGATGGACCCGCCCTCGCGGATATACGGCTGGCCGTGTTTGATCGCCGCCAGCGCCCCCCAGTGTCGCACGGCGTAAAGCTCGGCCGCGCGGCTGAGGTCGGTCTCGGTGAGGAAGCGCCCGCCGCGCCCGCCCCAGTCGCCGGCGGTGAACACCAGGTGGTCGAACGGGCCGACCTTAGCAAAGTAGGCGGCGACCGAGTCCTCCGCCTTGACGTCGATCGTGTCGCCCGAGGCGTGGTTTCCTAGCTTGCGCGTGGCGGTCTCCACATTCGCTGCCTGGCTGGAGCCGACCACCACCTCGGCGCCGTCGGCGATGGCGGCCTCGGCGACCGCCAGGCCGATGCCTGAGGTGCCGCCGATGATGACGATACGCTTGCCGTCCAGTCCCATGACCGTCCTCCTCAGATCGTGACCGGGCGGATCACGACGCCGCCGATCTCCACCGCGCCGCCCGCCACCGGCAAACCGGCCGAGCGGGCGCGGTCCAGCGCCGCATGACCGTCGCGCACCTCGATGTCGATCCCCACGACGCCGGTGCCGTCGTCGTCTACCGGCGGGGTGAAGCGGATGACGCCCCGGTCCAGCTGGATCTGCAGCCCGTCGCCGCCGGTCGAGGCTGGGCGATCCAGCAAAGCGCACCAGCGCTCGCAGGCGGCCAGCGGGTCCTTCGACTGGATGGTCACCGCTGAGATCCCGAGCGAGGCCTCGCTCTCGTAGTCGCGCCAGTCGGGGCCGGCGGGCGGCCACTCGCTCTTCGGCTCGGCCCAGGCCGCGTCGCCGTTCACGCTATCGATCGACAGCAGCACGCCGGCGCAGTCGCCGGGGTGGAAGTGGGTGTAGCGATAGGTCTCGCCGCGACTGCGGGCGATCACCCGAACGCCCATCGCCTCCAGCCGCTCGCGATGGGCGAGGGCGTCGGCGTCCTGCAGGATCACCATGTAGCCGGCGTCGCCGCCTCGGCGGGCGAGGTAGCGGGCGCCGGACGCATCGTCGCGAAACGGCTCCAGCACCTCGAGGAATTCGCCGCCGACCGGCATCACCACATTCTTCAGCCCGAACACCTCGACGCCGGGATCGCGATACCCGACCTGCAACCCGAACACCGTCTCCAGCTGCTGGGCGACAGGCGCGATCTTGCGCGCCATGAAGGCAATCTGTCTGAGGCGCATTGGGCTGAGCTCCTGGGTAGGACGCACTAAGCGCCTTCCCCACCGGCACGGCAAACCCTCACCCTCCCGCCAGCGGAGCGATGTGGGAGGGTGAGGGTGATCCTATTCCGCCGCGTCCCGCTCCTCGAGCTCGGCGAGGACTTCGTCGGTGTGCTGACCCAGGCGGGGTGGGTGGCGGCGGATGTTGGCGGGGGTGGCGGCGTACTTCACTGGCGGGCGCATGACGACGTAAGGCCCCGCCTCCGGGTGCTCATGGCGCTCGAAGAAGTTCACCGCGTCGAGGTGCGGGTCGTCGAGCAGGTCCTCGAACCGGTTCATCTTCACCACCGGGATCTGCAGCGGCTTCAACAGCGCCAGCCACTCGTCGGTGGTGCGGGTGCGGGTGACCTCGTCGACCATCTTGTAGAGGTCGCCGATGTGGGCCGAGCGGGTGCGGAAGTCCGAGAAGCGTGGATCTTTCGAGAGCGTGTCGCCCCAGCCGGCGATCTCGAAGAACTGGTCCCACTGTTGATCCGTGTACGGAAGCAGGCCGATGTAGCCGTCCTTGGTCGGGAACGGCTTGCGGTTCGGGTTGGCCGAGCGGGTGTAGGCCCACTGGCCGGTCGGCGGGTCGAAGGTGTGGCCGAACAGGTTCTCGACCAGATTGAAGCTGACCAGGCACTCCAGCATCGGCACCTCGACGAACTGGCCCTCGCCGGTTTTCTGGCGGTGGTAGAGCGCCGCGGTGATCGCATTGCACATGAAGAGGCCGGACACCTTGTCGGCGGCCAGCGTCGGCAGGTAGCGCGGGGTGGGGTCGCCGTCGGTGCGGGGCAGCAGGTCGGCGAGGCCAGACCCGGCCTGCACTAGGTCGTCGTAGGCCGGCTCGCCGGCGTAGGGGCCGTCGCCGCCGTAGCCCGCGCCATGGCAGTAGATGATGTCCGGCTTGATCGCCTTGACGCTCTCGTAGTCGAGCCCGAGCCGCTTCAGGCCCTCGTAGCGCACCGAGGCGGCGAACACGTCGCAAGTCTCGATCAGCTTGCGTAGCTGGCGCGCGGCCTTCTCTTCGCGCAGGTCGAGCAGCACCGAGCGCTTGTTGCGGTTGATGGTCAGGAAGATCGGGCCGAGGTCGGCCGGGCAGCCCTCAGGCAAGGCGCCGGTCCAGCGCATGATGTCGCCGCCGCCGCCGCGTCGGCCGCCCGGGAACTCGACCTTGATCACGTCGGCCCCGAGGTCGCCCAGCATCTGGGTGGCGTAGGCGCCGAAGACCACGCTCGTCATGTCGAGGATGCGCACGCCCTTCAGCGGGCCGGTTGCCTCCGTGGCCAGGGTTGCGTCTTTGACGCTCATGTCGCCTCCCGATTTTGTTCGACTACTACGTCAGCGTCGCCCGCCCCGCCAGCCGCGGTAAGCCTGCCGCTAGGTCCGCCTGCAAGCCCTGGTGCGATTGCGGCGAGGCGGTGCTAGGAACCTTTCCAAGGGAAGGAAACAAATGGATTTCGAGCTCGCCGAAGAGCATCGGATGCTCAAGGATCTCGTCGCCCGCTTCGTCCGCGACGAGCTGATGCCGTTGGAAGCCGGCGTGCTCACCCGCGAGGCCGACGGCAAGGGCCTGGGGCTCAACGAGGCCGATACCGCTCGGCTCGACAAGATATCCAAGGAACTCGGCCTCTGGGGCCTGGATGCGCCGGAGGACATCGGCGGCTCCGATCTGCCCGCGATGGCGATGGTCGGGGTCGAGGAAGAGCTCGGCCGCACCGTGACGCCCTACACCTTGCCGCCCGACAGCCCGAACCTGAGGATGCTGATGGCGACGGTGAACGAACGCCAGCGCGTCGCCTACCTCGAGCCCTACGTTCGCGGCGAGACAGTCTCGGCGATCGGCATCTCCGAACCTGGCGCCGGCGGCGATCCCGCGGGCATGATCACGAGAGCCGAGCGGGTCCCCAGCAAGACCGGGGGCGACGACGACTGGGTGATCAACGGCCGGAAGATCTGGATCAGCCGCGCCGAGCACGCCGACTTCACCATCCTGATGGCGCTGACGGACAAGGAGAAGCGCTCGCGCGGCGGCATCTCGGCCTTCCTGGTCGACAAAGGCACGCCCGGCTTCAACGTGCTGCGCCGGATCCCGATGGTCGGCGGCGCGGTCACTTACGAGATTGCGCTGGAAGACTGCCGGGTCGAGGGTTGGAAGCTCTTGGGGACCGAAGGCAACGGCTTTGCGCCGATGCAGCTTCGCCTCAGCACCCGCCGCATCCAGATGGCCGCCTGGTCGGTGGGGATGGCGCAGCGTGCGCTCGACATGATCGTCGAATACGCGCCGCAGCGTGTCACCTTCGGCGTGCCGCTGTCGGAGCGTCAGGCGATCCAGTGGTGGGTGGCCGACGCGGCGACCAAGATCCACGCCGCCCGGCTGATGACCTACGACTGCGCCTGGAAGCTCGACCAGGGCCGGGACGTGCGACTCGAGATCTCGATGATCAAGGCGTTCTGCACCGAGATGGCCTACGAGGTGGTCGACCACGCGATGCAGACCTTCGGCGCCATGGGCATGACCAAGGAGCTGCCGCTGCAGCTGATGAGCGCCAAGCTGCGCACGATGCGCATCTACGACGGCCCCACCGAGGTCCATAAGTGGGTGGTGGCGAGAAACCTGCTGGGGACGCGTAGGTGAGCTCCCTCGCCAAACCGTCCTTCTCCCCTTGCGGGAGAAGGTGGCCGCGAAGCGGTCGGATGAGGGGTCTCTCGACCTCTCCCGCTCGCCCGACGCAAGTTAATCCCCATCGCCCGTCGACCCCTCATCCGTCTCCCCGGATCAAGTCCGGGGCGACACCTTCTCCCGCAAGGGGAGAAGGAAGCTAATCGAGAGCCCACGCATGAAAACCCAATACGGCGAAGTCGCAATCGAGCTGCACGGCCATGTCGCGGTGGCGACGATCGATCGGCCGCCGAACAACCACGTCTCGGTCGAGCTGATGCACGATCTGGCCGACGCGCTCGACGACATCGACGCCGACATCAATCTGCGCGCCACGGTGCTGGCCGCGGCGGGCAAGAACTTCTGCGCCGGGGCCGACCTCGTCTCGCCGACCGGCGTCGGCGGCCAGGGCATGCAGGGGATCAACCCGCTCTATGTCGAGGCGGTGCGGCTGTTCTCGGCCAAGAAGCCGATGGTGGCGGCGGTGCAGGGCGCGGCGGTGGGGGCGGGGCTGGGCCTGGCCCTGGTCGCCGACTTCCGCGTGGCTTCGCCGGACGCGCGCCTGACCTCCAACTTCGTCAAGCTCGGCTTCCACCCGGGTTTCGGCGTCACCCACACCCTGCCGCGCCTGATCGGACAGCAGAAAGCGGCGATGATGTGCCTGACCGGCCGGCGGATCAGCGGCGACGACGCGCTGGCGATGGGACTGGTCGACGAGGTGGTCAATCTGCAGGATCTGCGCGCGGCGGCCATCCGGCTCGCCAGCGAGATCGCCTCCAACGCGCCGCTGGCGGTGCAGGCGACCCGCGCGACGCTGCGCGCCGACCTGGCCGCGGCGGTAAAGGCGCAGACCGATCACGAGCTCACCGAACAGACCTGGCTGCGCAAGACCAAGGATTTCGCCGAGGGCGTGAAGTCGGTCAACGAACGCCGGCCGGGTAACTTCGTGGGGGCGTAGGCCAAGAATCTCGCGTCCCCGCTTCGAGTCGCTTTGACGTGCGGCTGGCCGGCCGATAGTCAGGAATGACTACCAAGCGGCGCCAGCCGCACAGCCTGGATCAACCAGGCAGATGACAGGGAAGAGGAACGCCATGCCCAAGCTGAACCGGGGCGGAGTCGAACTCTATTACGAGGTCCACGGCGAAGGCCCGCCGGTGCTGCTGACGCACGGCTACTCGTCGAGCTCCCACATGTGGGAGGGCCAGGTCGAGCCGTTCTCGAAAAACTACAAGCTGATCATCTGGGACATGCGCGGTCACGGCAAGACCGACTACCCGGCCGACCAAGGCGCCTATTCCGAAGCCGAGACGGTGGCCGACATGGCCGCAATCCTGGACGAGGTCGGGGCCAAGACCGCCGTGATCGGCGGGCTCTCCCTCGGCGGCTACATGTCGCTGGCCTTCCACCTCGCTCATCCCGAGCGCTGCCAGGCGCTTCTGATCATCGACACCGGCCCCGGCTACAAGTCCGACGAGCCGCGCGCCGGCTGGAACGCCACGGCGATCAAACGCGCTGAGCGGCTGGAGGCGGAGGGGCTGCCGAAGGGGGGTGGCGCCGAAACCCGGACCGCGCCGCATCGCAATGCTGAGGGCCTTGCGAAAGCCGCGCGGGGCATGCTGACCCAGCACGATGCGCGGGTGATCTCCTCGCTGCCGGACGTCAAGGTTCCGTCGCTGGTGGTCGTCGGCGCCGACGATGCGCCGTTCCTCAACGCCTCCAGCTACATGGCCGCGAAAATCCCCGGCGCGAAGCAGGTGGTGATCCCGGCGGCTGGCCACGCGGCCAACATCGATCAGCCGGCGGCGTTCAACACCGCGGTGCTCGGCTTCCTCGACGGTCTCACGTTGGAGACCGCCTGATGGCCGGCCGTCTCGCTGGCAAGACCGCGGTCGTTGTCGGCGCCGGTCAGACGCCGGGCGAGACGATCGGCAACGGTCGCGCCACCGCCGTACTCTTCGCTCGGGAAGGCGCGACCGTGCTCTGCGTCGACCGCCGGCTCGCGTCAGCCGAGGAGACCGTGGCGCAGATCGCGGCCGAGGGCGGCCAGGCCAGCGCTTACGAGGCCGACATCACCGACGAGGCAGCCTGCCAGGCGCTGGCCGCCGAGGCGAAGGCGCGGCTCGGCCGGATCGACATCCTTCACAACAACGTCGGCGTCGGCGGTCGCGACAACTCGATCACTAACCTCGAAGCCGACGTGTTCGACCGGATCATGACCACCAACCTCAAGGGCATGTGGCTGACCATCAAACACTTCCTGCCGCTGATGCGCGTGCAGGAGAGCGGGGGCGCGATCACCAACATCTCGTCGATGGCCGCGGTCGCCTCCTCGAACCTGATCGCCTACGGCATGTCCAAGGCCGGGGTGAACAAGCTGACCCGGGCCACCGCGGCGGCGAACACTCGCTACATGATCCGCTGCAATTGCATCATGCCCGGCCTGATGGATACGCCAATGGCGGTGGGCGGCCGCGCGGCGTCGCAAGGGCGCTCGACTGAAGAGATACGCGCCGGCCGCGACGCCCAGGTGCCGCTCGGCCGCAAGATGGGCACCGCCTGGGACGTGGCGTACGCCGCGCTGTTCCTTGCCTCGGACGAGGCCAAGTTCATCACCGGCGCGATCCTGCCGGTCGACGGCGGCATGTCGGCGGGGGTGGGATGAGCGCCTTCGCCGGCGTCCGGGTTCTGGATTGCACCCAGGGTCTGGCCGGGCCGCTGGCGACGATGCTGCTGGCCGACTTCGGCGCCGAGGTGCTGAAAGTCGAACCGCCTGGTGGCGACCGGGCGAAGGACCAGCCCGGCTACATCACCTGGAACCGCAACAAGACCAAGCTTACCCTCGACATCGCCGACGCCGGCGCCCGGCCGCGGCTGGACGAGCTGTTGGCCGCTGCTGACGTCGCCGTATTCGATCTCTCGCCGCGCGATATCGAAGCGCTCGGCCTCGATGCCGCGACCCTGAGCGAACGCCACCCCCGGCTGATCCACCTCTGGACGCCGCCTTACGGTGTCACCGGCCGCTGGAGCGAGCTGCCGGCGCACCATGCGACCCTGACCGGGCTTTCCGGCTCGGCGTTCCGGCAAGGCAGCTACGCCGACCAGCCGGTGTGGCACGTCGCCCAGATCGTCCATCATGCCCAGGGTATCCTCGCGGCCAGCGCGGTCGGCGCGGCGCTGATCCAGCGTGGGGCGGCCGGCAAGGGCCGCTCGGTGACGGTCAGCGGCCTGCACGCGATGGCCGAGACCGCCTGTCCGATCGCCCACGTCGGCGTGCCGACGATGATGCGCGGCCGCCCGCTCGGCGGCTCGCCCAGCTATCGGCTCTACCAGTGCGGCGACGGCAAGTGGCTCTTCCTGGCGACCCTGTTTTCCTACTTCTTCGAGCGGGCGCTGAAGGCGATGGAGCTCACCACCGTCGAGCCATACGGCGACGTCGGCGAGGCGATCCAGGCCCGCTTCAGCACCCAGCCGCGCGACCACTGGATGGAGCTCTTCCGCGAACACGACGTGCCGGCCGGCGAGGTCGACCACCGCGAGGACTTCCTCGCCAGCAACGTGGTCACCGCCAACGAACTCTGCGCCGAAGTCGAACACCCAGTGCATGGCGCGGTGCGGATGGTGGGCGTCCCGGCGCGGCTCTTGGAGACAACCGGATCGGTCCGCCACGTCCTCCGCGACGCGACCGCCGACGATATCGCCGCTTTCACAGCCCCTCGTGCGGTTCCGGAGACGCTGGAGACGCATGCCGGGCCGCCGCTGGCCGGCGTGAAGGTGCTCGACCTTGGCAGTGTGATCGCCGGCACCTACGCCGCCACCATCCTCGCCAACTTCGGCGCCGAGGTGGTGAAGGTGGAGAGCCGCGAGGGCGATCCGTTCCGCTACTCGGGCGGCTTCATCAACTACAACCGCGGCAAGCGCGGCCTGGGCCTCGACCTGAAGAGCGAGAGCGGCAAGGCGCTCTTCCTCGATATGGCGCGCCAGGCCGACGTGGTGCTCGACAACTACCGGCTGGGCGTGCGCGCCCGGCTCGGCATTGACTACGCGGCGTTGGCCCCGCTGAACCCCCGCCTGGTCTCCTGTTCGATCAACACCTACGGCTCGCGCGGCGACTATGCGCGGCTGCCCGGCTTCGATCCGCTGCTGCAGGCCAAGAGCGGGCTGATGTGGGCGCAGGGCGGCGACGAGGGCGAGCCGGTGTTCCATGCCATCGCCGTCAACGACGTCGCCACCGCCGCCATGGGCGCCTTCGCGATCATCGCCGCGTTGCATGCCCGCGAACGCACCGGCCGGGGCCAGGACACCGAGACCAGCCTCGCCGCCCAGAGCGCGCTCTATCAGTCCGGCGATCTCACCGACTACGAGGGCCGCCCGCCGCTACGGCGCGGGTGTCGCGATTGCCTCGGCTTCGCGGCGCTCGACCGGTTCTACCCGTGCGCCGACGGCTGGATCACGCTGGCCTGCAGCAGCGCCAAGCACTTCGAAGACCTCGCTCGCGCTTTGGACCATCCTGAGTGGATGGCCCGCTGGGACGGCGCGGCCGCACTCGCCGAGCCGCGCGACGGTCCGCTGGCGGCGGAGATCGCCCAGGCGTTCGCCGGCCTGCGCCGCGCCGAGGCTGCCGATCTGCTCTGCGACGCCGGCGTGCCAGGCGCGCCGGTGCTGCGCACGGACGAGGCGCACCAAACCGAGTGGTTCTGGCAGAACGGCTACTACGAACTGCGCTCCCATCCGGGCGAGGGCGAGCTGATCATGGGCCGCGGGTTCGCCAATTTCGACGGCGAGCCGCTGCGGTTCGACCGGCTGCACCCAGAGCTCGGCGAGCACGGGGTCGAGGTGTTGGAAGAGTACGGGATGACGCGCGAGAAGATCATCGAGCTGGCGAAAGAGCGGGTGATCTTCCGTGGGTGAGAGGGCGAGGGACGGCATGTCGGTGGGTGAAGCATGAGTGCATACAAAGGCTTGAAGATAGTCGACTGCTCGCAAGGGGTGGTCGGGCCGATGGCGGCGATGTTGATGGCCGACTTCGGCGCCGAGGTGCTGAAGGTCGAACCGCCCGGCGGCGATCGCTATGCGGCGAGGCCCGGCTACCAGATGTTCAACCGCAACAAGCGCCGCCTGACCCTCGACCTCGACGATCCAGCCGGCCGCGCCAAGCTGGAGGACCTGCTGGCGGCGGCTGACTTGGCGATCTTCGACTTCGGCCCGAAGCGCATGGCGGCGCTGGGTCTATTGGACGCCCACGAGCGCCACCCGCGGCTGGTGCGGCTGTGGACGCCGCCCTACGGCACCACCGGCGACCTCAGCGAGATGGAGGGCCACCACGCCATCTTGATGGCGCTGACCGGCAGCGCGTGGCGCCAGTCTAGCTATGAGGATCGTCCGGTCTACCTGATCGCCTCGGTGCTGCACTACGCCCAAGCGGCGATGGCGGCCGGCTCGGCCGGCGCGGCGCTGCTGGAGCGCCGGAAGAGCGGCCGCGGCCAGGGCGTCACGGTCAGCGGCTTCAACGCAGTCGGTCTCGTCGGCGGCGCGTCGGGCAACTTCCTGCCGCCGGGCCGCAAGCCGCTGGGCGCCTCGCCGTCCTACCGCACCTACAAGTGCGGCGATGGCGAGTATCTCTTCCTCGCCACCCTCTTCAGCTACTTCTTCAAGCGCGCGCTCAACGCCATGGGCCTGACCGAGATCGCGCTCGCTGAAGAAGTGTTCCCGGAAGAGGTCACCGTGGCGATGGAGGCCAAGTTCCTGGAGAAGAGCCGCGCCGAGTGGCTGGACATTCTGCGGGTGGCGGACGTGCCGGCCGGCCCGGTCGGCAAGCGCGAGGAGTGGCTCGGCAGCGAGCTGATCGCCAACAACGACATGCGCGTCGAGATGCCCGATCCTGAGCGTGGCCCGGTCGAGATGCCAGGCGTGCCGATCAAGCTGAAGTCCACGCCCGGCGAGGTGCGCAGCCTCGTCCAGGACGCCAAGGACGCGGACGTGGCGGCCTTCCTCGCGGCGTCCGGCGACAAGCCGGCAGTAGGCGCGGAGCCGCCGAAGGCTGGCCCGCTCGCCGGGATCAAGGTGCTGGACCTCGGCACGGTGATCGCCGGCGCCTACTGCAACGCCATCCTGGGCAATCTCGGCGCCGAGGTGGTCAAGGTGGAGTCAGCGGAAGGCGATCCATGGCGCGACCGCGAGGCCGGCTTCACCGCCTACAATCGCGGCAAGCGCGGCCTGGTGGTCGACCTGAAGCAGCCGGCGGGGCGCGACCTCTTCCTCGACTTGGCCAAGCAGGCCGACGTGGTGCTCGACAATTACCGGCTGGGCGTTCGCGACCGGCTGGGGATCGGCCACGACGCGGTGCGGGCGGCCAATCCACGCATCGTCTCCGGCTCGATCACCACCTACGGCTCGCGCGGCGAGGAGACCAAGCGGCCCGGCTTCGACCCGCTGCTGCAGGCCCGCAGCGGCCTGATGGCGGCGCAGGGCGGCGACAACGACGAGCCCGTCTTCCACATCATCGCGGTCAACGATTTCGCGTCGGCGGCGATGGCCTCGTTCGGGGTGATCACGGCGCTGAACGCCCGCGAACTCACTGGCGAGGGCCAGGTGCTGGAGACCAGCCTGACCAACCAGAGCGCCATGTTCCAGTCCGCCGACCTGACCACCTGGCCGGGCGCGCCGCCAGCGCCGAAGGGGTCCCGCGACTGCCTTGGCATCGCCGCGCTGGACCGGTTTTACGCCACCGCTACGGGCTGGATCCTGATTGCCTGCGCCAACGCCGCCGAGGCCAAGGCGCTGACCGGCGCGCTACATCACCCCGAATGGACGGACAAGTACGACCTGCTGGCCGAGCCGCGTGACGGCGCGCTGGCTGAGGAGATCGCCGCCGCGCTGCGCTCGCTCAGCGTCGACACCGCCCTGGCGGCGCTGACCGGCGCCGGCGTCCGCGCCGTGCCGGCCCGGCTGAACGAGGAAACGATCGACGACCCGTGGCTGGCGGAAAACCACTTCTTCGACAAGACGGTCGAGACGCCCTACGGCCCGGTGGTCAACCGACCCTACGCCAGCTTCACCCGCAGCACCAGCGGCTACGACCGCCCCGACCCTGGCCTCGGCGAGCACAGCTTCGAGGTGCTGGCGGACTGGGGGATCGACCCGGAGCGCACCGCCAGCCTCGCCGACGAGGGCGTCGTGATGGTGCTGTGTTGAGCGCAGGCTAGCGAGGCGCGTTGGCGGTGCGGCGATTGCTGGCCCAGTGCCAGCCCCGGTCGTCCAGCGCGCCCTCAGGCGGGTTGTGCGCCGTGCTGAAGCCTCTCGCGGACCCCATCCACACAAACGCTGTCATCCCGGACAAGCCGCGTAGTGGCGCAGATCCGGGATCTCCCGGCTCGATGGTGGAAGGAGGTCCCGGATAGCCCGCTGCGCGGTCTTCCGGGATGACATATCATTGAAATGACTAGTGAATTAGCAGAACAGCGTGCACGCCCCTTCGTCGGCCGGGCTGGCCGTGGCCCTCGCCCAGCCGAAGAGTTCGCGACCGTAGCCGAAGCCGGCCGGTTTCGATTTCGCCGGTTCGCGGCCGGCGAGCTCGCGTTCGTCGACTTTGATCGTCAGCGTGCCGGCACGGACGTCGAGGCGGATGATGTCGCCGTCGCGGACCTTGGCCACCGGTCCGCCGCACGCAGCCTCCGGGGTCAGATGGATTGCGGCGGGGACTTTGCCTGATGCGCCGGACATCCGCCCGTCGGTGACGAGGGCGACCTTGCGGCCGCGGTCCTGCAGCACGCTCAAGGTCGGGGTCAGGGCGTGCAGCTCTGGCATGCCGTTGGCGCGGGGACCCTGGAAGCGGACGACGGCGATGAAGTCGCGGTCGAGTTCGCCGCGCTGGAACGCCGCCAAGAGCTCCTCCTGGTCGTCGAAGCAGATCGCCGGGGCCTCGATCAAGTGGTGCTCGGGCTTTACCGCCGAGGCCTTGATCACTGAGCGGCCGAGCTGTCCCGTCAGGATCCGAATGCCGCCCTCGCTGTCGAACGGCTCGTCCGCCGGTCGCAGCACGTCGCGGGCCAGGCTCTCGGCGCGCCCCTCGCGCCAGACCAGCGCCCCGTCCTTCAGGAACGGCTCCTGCTGGTAGAGCCTGAGGCCCTGGCCGGCGACGGTGCTGACGTCCTCGTGGGCCAGACCGGCGTCGAGCAACTGGCGGGTGACGAAGGCCATGCCGCCGGCGGCGTGGAACGCGTTCACGTCCTCGGTCCCGTTCGGATAGACCCGGGCGATCAGCGGGGTCGCCTCCGAGAGGTCGTGGAAGTCCTCCCAGGTGATCGAGATGCCGACCGCCCGGGCCATCGCCACCAGATGCAGGGTGTGGTTGGTCGAGCCGCCGGTGGCCATCAGCCCGGCCATGCCGTTGACGAAGCTCTTCTCGTCGGCGACCGCGGCGAACGGGGTATAGGCGTTCGACTTTGCCCCGATCTCCACCGCCCGCTTTGGCGCGGCGGCGGTCAGCGCGTCGCGCAGCGGGGTGTTCGGGTGCACGAATGCGGCGCCGGGCAGGTGCAGGCCCATCAGCTCCATGATCATCTGGTTGGAGTTGGCGGTGCCGAAGAAGGTGCAGGTGCCGGGGCCGTGGTAGGCCTGCATCTCCGAGTCGAGCAGCGCCTCGCGGTCGATCTTGCCCTCGGCGTAGAGCCCGCGGATTCGCGCCTTCTCGCCGTTCGGCGGCCCGGAAGTCATCGGCCCCGCCGGCACGAAGATCGTCGGCAGGTGGCCGAACAGCGCCGCGCCGATGAAGAGCCCGGGCACGATCTTGTCGCAGATGCCCAGCAGCAGCGCGCCGTCGAAGGCGTCGTGGGTCAGCGCCACCGCCGTCGCCATCGCGATCACGTCGCGGGAGAACAGCGACAGCTCCATGCCCGGCCGCTGTTGGGTGACGCCGTCGCACATCGCCGGCACGCCGCCTGCGAACTGCGCCGTCGCCCCGATCTCGCGCGCCGCCGCCTTGATGATCGCCGGGAACCGCTCCAGTGGCTGGTGGGCCGAGAGCATGTCGTTGTAGGCCGAGACGATGGCGATGTTCGGGGCGGCGGGATTGCGCAGCCGGGCCTTGTCGTCGTCGGGCGAGGCGGCGAAGGCGTGGGCGAAGTTGGCGCAAGTCAGCTTGGCGCGGCCGGGGCCGGCGGCTCTGGCGGCCTCCATCCGCTCCAGGTAGTCCGCGCGGCCGTCCTTGCTGCGCGCCTTGATCCGTTCGGTGACCTCGGCGGTGACGGGATGCATGGGCGGCTCCTTCAGGCGATGCCCGATGTCAGGCGACGCCGGGCGACCACATAATCCGAACCGGCGTCCGCGTCTGCCGGATCAGGGCGGCGACCGGCGGGTTGAAGGCGAGATCGCTCGTCGCCCGCTCGATCAGCGCCCGCTTGCCCTCGCCGCCGGTGAGCAGGACGATCAGCGCGGTGTCCAGGATGGCGCGGCCAGTCAGGCTGATGCGGGGAAGATAGGGCGCTAGCCCCGGCGTCTCCACCCCGACCGCGAAGTGCTCACCCGAAGGATCCAGCAGCGCCGCGAGGTCCGGCGTGGATGGGAAGAGCGAGGCGATGTGGCCATCGTCGCCCATGCCGAGCAGGGTCGCATCAAACGGGACCAGCGCGCGGATCGCCGGCTCGATCGCGGCGGCGTCATCGGCGGGTGTCGGGCCGGCGCCTTTCAGCGGCACGAGCTTGGCCGCGGCGGCATGACCCTGCAGTAGCCGCTCGCCGATCAGCCGCTCGTTGCTGTCGGGGGAGTCCAGGCCAACGAACCGGTCGTCGCTGAGGGTGATGGTGACGCGAGGCCAGTCGAGATCGATCCGCGCCAACCGATCATACACCGGCCCCGGCCCCCGGCCGCCTGTGACCATCAGCCGCTTGGGGCCGGGTGGGGTCAGCTGCGCGACAATGGCGTCCGTGGCAGCTTGGGCCGCGGACTCGGGGGTGGGGAAGGTCTCGAAACTCATTGCGCGCCCCCCATCCCTCCCCCTCGTGGGGAGGGCAGACCGCGCAGCGGTCGGCTGGGGGAGTCTCGTGAGGTGCGCCGACAATCGGCGAATAGCCGTTGCCGCGTCAGACATCCCCACCCGTCCGATCCTGCGGATCGGCCACCCTCCCCATAAAGGGGAGGGACGGACGTGGGGGAGTTACTCATCGAGCCACGCTCGTCCCGACCGCTCCAGCAGCGCGAACGCGCCCGCCGGGCCCCAGCTTCCGGCGGCGTAGGGTTTGGGGGCGATCTGGAGGTCGGACCAGGTCTCGGCGATGCTGTCGATCCAGGCCCAGGCCAGCTCCACTTCGTCGCGCCGCACGAAGAGCGCCTGGTTGCCGGCCAGCACGTCCAGCAACAGCCGCTCGTAGGCGATCCGTCGCCGGCCGCCGTCGTCGAGCGAGAGGCTGAGCGGCAGCGCCTTCAGCCGGTTGCCGGCGAGGCCGGGGCGGCGGTTCATCAAGAGCAGCGAGATGTCCTCGTCCGGCTGCAGGTCGATCACCAGTCGGTTGGCGACGAGATCCTCTTCGGCCCGCTCGCCGAAGATCGAGTGCGGCAGCGCCTTGAACTGGATCACGATCTGGGTGCGGCGCTCGGGCAGCCGCTTGCCGGTGCGCAGGTAGAACGGCACGCCGGCCCAGCGCCAGTTGTCGATATCGGCGCGCAGGGCGACGAAAGTCTCGGTGCCGGTCTCGCCGCCGCGCTCCTCGACGTAGGACGGCACCTGCTTGCCCTCGACGACGCCGCCCCGGTACTGGCCGCGCACGCTGGCCTGGTTGGCGGAGACGCGGGTGAAGGGCTTCAGCGACTTCAGCACCTTGACCTTCTCGTCGCGGATCGAGTCGGCGTTGGCGTCCGGCGGCGGCTCCATCGCCACCAGACAGAGCAGCTGCATCATGTGGTTCTGCACCATGTCGCGCAGCGCCCCGTAGTCGTCGTAGTAGCGCCAGCGATCGCCGACGCCGTCGGTCTCGGCCACGGTGATCTGCACGTGGTCGATGGCGAGGTTGTTCCACAGCGGCTCGAACAGGGTGTTGGCGAAGCGCAGCGCGATCAGGTTCTGCACCGTCTCCTTGCCGAGGTAGTGGTCGATGCGGAAGACGCGGGCTTCCTCGAACACCTTGCCAACCTCGGCGTTGACCGCCTTGGAGCTCTCCAGGTCGTGCCCGATCGGCTTCTCCATCACGATCCGGCAGTCACCGCAGGCCAGGCCGCTCTTGTCGAGGGCGTCGCAGACCTGGCCGTAAAGGTTGGGCGAGAGGGCGAGGTAGTAGATGGTCGAGATATCGCCGCCGCCGAGCTTGCTCAGGCTTTCGGCGCTGGTGACGTCGGTGACTGCATAGTCGAGCCGCGCCTGGAAGCGCTCCCAGACGTCGTCCTTGACCCCGTCGGTGCGCTTGTCGAGCGTCTCGCGGACGTACTTCAGGAAGCCATCGCGATCCATCTCGGTGCGCGCGCCGCCGATGATCTTGAGGTCCTTGGGCAGCAAGCCATCCAGATCGAGATAGTACAGCGACGGCAGCAGCATGCGGCCGGCTAGGTCGCCAGTGACCCCGAAGATCACCAGCCGTTCGATGGGGCGTGAGTCAGGCATGAGCGGCAAATGATCCGAGGCTGAGGGTTCGTCCAGGGCTAGTTGCGACTAACGTAAGCCCTCACTCTCCCATTCGCTCCGCTCTGAGCCCTTCCCTCCCTGATTTTGATTGGCGTTCTGCTCCCTTCCCCTTGCGGGGAAGGGCTGGGGATGGGGTGTCAGCTCAGTCATCGGGAGTGGCGAAGGCCAAGCCGGCAGACATCCAGCCGACACCCCCGCCCCTAACTCCGCCCCGCAAGGGGGCGGGGAACTCGCGCTGCAGGGGAGGGGCCTTGCCCTTCGAACTCCCGGTATGCGTCCCTCAAACAAGCGTTTGATTTCGGTTGCGCCTCCCCCTACGGCGCCCGATAATGGCGGCTATCAGCAGGCTTCAGCGCTCGATCCGTCCGTGGGGCGGACTACAGGGAGATATCTATGGCTTGGGACTTTGAGACTGATCCAGAATTTCAGAAGAAACTCGACTGGATCGAAGAGTTCATGATGGACAAGGTCGAGCCGCTCGGGAACCTCGGTCGCGCGATGATGGTGCCCGGAGCGCGCGAGAAGTTCATCAAGCCGCTGCAGGAAGAAGTGAAGAAGCAGGGCCTGTGGGCCTGCCACCTCGGCCCCGAACTCGGCGGCCAAGGTTTCGGCCAGCTCAAGCTGGGCCTGATGAACGAGAAGCTGGGCCGCGTCGGCATGGCGCCGACTGTGTTCGGCGCCCAGGCCCCGGACACCGGCAACGCCGAGATCATCGCCCACTACGGCACGCCCGAGCAGAAGGAAAAGTGGCTGTGGCCGCTGCTGAACGGCGATATCCGTTCGGCCTTCTCGATGAGCGAGCCGCAAGGCGGTTCCGACCCCACCACCTTCAAGACCAAGGCCGAGTATAAGAACGGCAAGTGGGTGATCAACGGTGAGAAGTACTTCTCCTCCGGCGCCTATGGCTCGACGATCCTGATCGTCTACGCGGTCACCGATCCGGACCACAAAGACATCCACCAGCGCACCTCGATCTTCATCGTCCCGACCAAGACCCCGGGCGTGGAAATCGTCCGCGGCATCGGCGTCGGCGCCGGCGAAGGTGGGGGGCATGGCTACATGCGTTACACCGACTGCGAAGTCGGACCCGAAGCGCTGCTCGGTCCGCGTGGCGGCGCCTTCCTGATCGCACAGACCCGCCTTTCCGGCGGCCGCGTGCACCACGCCATGCGCACGGTCGGCGCCTGCCAGAAGGCCTTCGACCTGATGTGCCGCCGGGCGGTGTCGCGTCAGACCCGCGATGGCCGACTGGCCGACCTCGCCATGGTGCAGGAGCAGATCTGCGACTCCTGGATCGCGGTGCAGTCGTTCCGCCTCTTGGTGCTCCGCACCGCGTGGCTGATCGACAAGCACAAGGACTACAACCTGGTCCGCAAGGACATCGCCGCGATCAAGGTGGCGATGCCGAAGGTCTACCAGGACGTCGCCACCACCGCCGCACACATCCACGGCGCCATGGGTGTCTCCAACGAGATGCCGTTCATGGGCATGGTGACCTCGGCGCTGGTGATGGGCATCGCCGACGGCCCGACCGAAGTGCACAAGATCACGGTCGCCAAGCAGGTGCTCAAGGACTACACGCCCGACAACGACCTCTTCCCCAGCTATCACCTGCCGAAGCTGAAGGAAGCGGCTATGGACAAATACGGCGCCATGGTCGACGAGCTCCGCGCCGAAGCGGCCAAGGGCAAGGTCGACGCCTAAGGGCCTTTCATCGATGGCTCCCGGCCGCTAGTCCTCGTGGCTCGCGCCGGGAGACGTTGAATGCCTGTTATTGAAGGACGCGCGCCGCTGATCGTCGGGATCGGCGGCACGGTCCGAACTCCGTCTTCCAGCGAGCGTGTGCTCACCGCCGCCCTGGCCGCCGCCGAGGCGGCGGGTGCGCGCACCCAGCTGTTCGGCGGCGAGATCCTCTCACGGCTGCCGATCTACAATCCCGCCGACCCGGGCGAGCAGCCGGAGCGTTCGGCGCTGACCGAAGCTGTGCGGCAGGCCGATGGCGTCATCGTCGCCACGCCGGGCTACCACGGCTCGATCTCCGGCCTGATCAAGAATGCGCTGGATAGTCTCGAGCCACTGAGCAGCGCCGAGCGTCCCTACCTCGACGGCCGCGCGGTCGGCTGCATCGTCGTCGCTGACGGCTGGCAGGCCTGCGGGTCGGCGCTGGCGTCGCTGCGCGCCATCGTCCACGCCCTGCGCGGCTGGCCCACCCCGCTCGGCGCGACGGTCAACAGCGCCCTGAAACCCTTCGACGACGCCGGCGCCCTGAAGGACCCGCGCGACATCTGGCAGGTCGAGACGGTGGCGCGACAGGTGGTGGACTTCGCGAAGGCGTTCGCCCCGTAGTCATCCCTCCCCTTCATGGGGAGGGCAGAGCGCGAAGCGATCGGGTGGGGATGTCCGACGCGTCAACGCTAACCCACAGGCACAGCGGACTTCACTAGACTCCCCCACCCGTCGGCTTCGCCGACTTCCCTCCCCATGAAGGGGAGGGCCGGCGGGGGGCGCAATCGTTCCCGCCTAAGCGTCTGCCTTTCTGTCCGCCTTGGCGAGCGCCTCGGACCAGGCCGCCCGCCGCGCATTGGCGGCCGGCGCCGGTTGGCCTGACTGGGCGGCCTGCTCCGCTACCTGACGGCCCAGCGCCAGCACGTGCGGGATTTCGTCGTCGGCGAGCGGCTTCATCCACTCTTTACGCTTGAACGCGGCCTCAACGTACGGCGCTAGCTCCTCGGCCTTCTTGCGCTCCCGCTCGGCCTCGCGTTCCTTAAATTCACCCATCACCTCACCGGCGAAGAGCTTGAGCGCCTCGCAGATGTGTTCGTGCTGGTTGCGGCCGCCTTGCTGGATGAACGCCACCTGGTCGACGCCGCAGGCCTCGAACTTGGCGAGGTGCGCGCGCAGTTCGTCAGGCGTGCCGATGCCGCCCTCCGCCGCGCCGGCGATACCGCCCGCGGCGGGTGCGCCGGCTGCCAGGTTGGCCTGGGCCTTCTGAAACAGATCCCAGATGCTGGTGCGGCCGGGTACTTGGTCGCCGAAGCCGTAGTGCCAGCCGAGCGCGAACTGGAAGAAGCGGAAGCCTTCCTGGAACCGCTCCCGCGCCACCGCCGCGTCCTGGTGCACGCCGAACGAAGACACCATGCAGATGTTCGGGTTCACCGCGTGGCCGATCGGCACGCACTCTTCCTTGAATATCCGGTAGTAGTCCTCGACCCACTGCTTGGCTTCGGTGGGGTCGACGAAGGCGAAGGTGAGCGCGCCGATGCCAAGCCGGGCGGCCAGCTTGATCGTCTCGCGGTTGGAGCAGGCGACCCACAGTGGCGGGTGCGGCTTCTGCACGGGTTTCGGCACGATGTTGCGCGCCGGCATCGAGAAGAACTGGCCGTCGAAGCCGGGGTAGGGGTCCATAGCCAGCATGTTCGAGCACTGCTCGACCGCCTCGCGCCAGGCGTTGCGCTTCTCGGCCAGCGGCACGCCGTAGCCGCCGAGTTCGGCCAGCGCCGAGCTCTCGCCCGTCCCCCACTCGACCCGGCCGTTGGAGACGAGGTCGAGGGTGGCGATGCGTTCGGCGACGCGGGCTGGGTGGTTGTAGCCGGGCGGCATCAGCACGATGCCGTGGCCGAGCCGGATGGTCTTGGTGCGCTGCGAGCAGGCGGCCAGGAAGATCTCCGGCGCCGACGAGTGCGAGTACTCCTCCAGGAAGTGGTGCTCGACCTCCCACACGTTGTCGAAGCCGAGCTTGTCGGCCAGCTCGACCTGGTCGAGCGCGTTCTGAAACAGCTTCAGCTCCAGGCCCTCGGTCCAAGGCCGCGGCAGCTGATGCTCGTAGAAGATGCCAAATCGCATGATCGAAATTCCTCCGCGCCGGCTCTCGTCGTCCGGCTTTGAACGCCGGAACGCTAGTCGACGGCCCCAAGCGAGGCAAACCAGGTTTTCGAAACAGCGGCCAAACCCTTCCCCCTCTGGGGGAAAGCGGCGCGTCGTGCGCAGCACGCGCCGCCGATGGGGGCATGTAGGGGAGTGCGTATCCCCATCGGCGCAGCGCGCTAACGCGCGGCTCGCCGTTCTCCCCCGCAAGCGGGGGAAGGGTCTTTAGTGCGACGTCAGCCCCGTGAAGAACGGCCGCGCGTAGAACTCGACGGCCAGCTTGGCGCTGACGCCACGCAGCAGCAGCGGCAGGTCGGCGGCGGCGTTGAGGGTGGCGTTCAGCATCTGCGCGGCGATGAACGGGTCGACCGGCCGCAGCGAGCCTTCGGCGACGCCGTCGGAGATCATCGCCGCGAACCGGTCGGAGAGGCGGCCGGACTGCTCGATCATCTCGTAGGCGATAGTCTCCGGCAGGGCGGCGAGGGCGGAACTGCGCAGCAGTGGGCCGGCCTCCGAGAACTGGAACTCGACCAGAGCCGCGGCCGCGGAACTGAGGCGTCGCCACTCGTCGCCAGGCAAGGTGCGGGCAGCAAGCTGAGCGCGCCGCACCGCATCGAACGACCGCTCGAAGCACGCGGTCACCACATCGTCTTTGGCGTTGTGGTGATGATAGAACGAGCCCTTGGTGACGTTCAGCGAGGCGGATATCAGCTCCACTGACGCGCCGTGATAGCCGCGCTGGTTGATGAGGCGGGTGCCGGCGCGCAGGAACGCATCGGCCGGTGAGACGGCCTGGACCGGCTCGCTGATGGCCAGCGGCGCCGGGTCCCAGGCGGCGCCGTCGGGCGCCAGGCCGCCAACCAGGATGTCGTGCATGCGGTCGCAGACCCGGGCGTAATCATGCTCGTCGTAACGGGGCAGCCAGACCTCGAGCCAGTGGATCTGCTCCAGCAGGATCTGGGTGCGGGCGGTGGCCTGGCCGCGGCTGAGCGGCTCGCCGCCGCTGGCGAACAGGCGGCGCACACTGCGGAACAGCTCGCCGTAAGCCGCCGCAGTGGCGCGTTGAGTCTCGGTCGAGAGCGCCCGGATGTCGCTGAACACCGGGATCGCGGGTTCCAGACCGGCCGCGACCCGCGCCCTGAGGCCAAGGTAGAGTTCGAGCAGCCGGCGCACTCGCGCCGACGCTGTCTCCTCGCCGCGCGCCTCGTGCACCAGAGCCAGCAGCCGGCTGATGCCGGACTTGAAGCAGGCCGCCGCCAACTCGTCCTTTTTCTTGAAGTAGTAGGTGACGCTGGTGGTGATCAGCCCGACGCGTTCGGCCACCAGGGCGAGCGTCATGCCACGCACGCCGCGGGTGTTCAGGATCTCGGTCGCGGCCGCGACGATGTCGTCGCGCTTGCGACTGAATCGCTGCGTTACGTTTGGCGCGAGCGAACCGTCGTGCATGGACCCTCTGGTTGCCGAAATCCGCGCCGCCCTCGACGCGGCGGCGCTTGATCTAGAGATATGTCTCGAAAAGGAAAGGCATGAAAACCCTGGCGCGCTCAGTGAGCCAGGATTTCGCCGCCGATGCCTTCCTCTGCATCAGGCGGTTCGGTCGCCGGCATGCCCTGCCCGCCATCGGTCGCATCGCCGATCGGATCGTGATGCAGCATCCGCACCTTTCGCCAGCCGCCATAGCGGAAGTAGAGCGCGGTCAGTGCGCTCGAGGTCAGCGTGCCCAGAGGGAAGCTCCACCAGATCGCTTCCTTGCCGAAGTAGGGGATCATGAAATAGGCGAACGGCACGCGGATCACGAACATCGCGATGACCAGGATGATCAGCGGCGGCCAGACCGCGCCGGTCGAACGGACGATGCCACCGAGCGCGAAGGTGGCGTTGAAAATCACGAACGCCCAGAGCACCGTGCGGTCGATCTGCAACGCTTCCGGGATCGTTGGCGAGCCGACCGGCAGGAAGATGTAGAGCGGAATCGGTCCTAGCAGATAGATGATCACCGCAGCGGTGCCGGTGACCGCGAGGCTGAGGCCGAGGCCGATCAGGGCGATCCGGTCGACCCGCGCCCATTGTCCGGCGCCGACATTCTGCCCAGCCATCGACGACACCGCCATGCCGACCGCCATGCCCGGCATCTGGATGTAGTTCCAGACTTGCAACGCGCCGACGTAGGCGGCCGAGGTGACCGCGCCGAACGCGTTGACGAAGCGCAGCATGGTGATGCCCGCGGCCGACATGATGAACATCTGCAGGCTCATCGGGATGCCGCGGAAGATCAACGGCCGCAGGATCTCGAAGCTCGGGATCAGGTAACGCAGCTCGCGGCCCTTCAGCATCAGCACGCTGTGGCGCCGGTAGAGCACGATCAGCAGCAGCACCAGCGAGACGCTCTGGCCGATCAGGGTCGAGGCGGCGGATCCGGCGACGCCCATCTTCGGGAACGGACCGATGCCGGCGATCAGCAGCGGGTTGAAGATGATGTCGAGCACCACCGCCAGGGCCATGAAATAGAACGGCGTTCGGCTGTCGCCGGCGCCGCGCTGGGCCATCTGCAGGAACTGGAAGAAGTACATGAATGGCATCGCGCCGAAGACGACGCGCAGATAGACGATCGCCTCCTTCTCGGCCGCCGGCGGCGTGTGCATGATCCCCTTCAGGATCAGTGGCGAGAAGATGCCGCCGGTCAGCGACAGGGTCACCGATACGACGACGAAGAAGAAGATCGCGCTGCCCATGATCCGCTTGACCATGGTCAGGTCGCCGGCGCCCACTTGCTGGGCGATCAGGATGTTGGCGGCCATCGTCGCGCCCATGATCGCGCTCAGCGACAGCATCATCACGCTGTTTGCGTTGCCGATGGCGGTGATGTCAGTGACGCCGAGGAGGTGGCTGACCCAGAACTGATTGGCGCTGGCGTTCAGCGACTGCAGCAGATTGCCGCCCAGCAGCGGCAGCGCGAACATGATCAGCGTGGGCGCGATCGGGCCTTCCAGCAGCTTCGGGTTTATCCTGCCGCCGGGTCCGCCACGTCCTCCGCCCCCACGTCCGCCGCCGGGCGCGCCCATGCCACCGCGAAAGCCGCCGCCGGGGGGCGCAGCGCGGGTGGGGGCTGGCTCCTGGCCAGTCTTCGGCAGGGCGGCGTCGCCGTCCACCTGCCTAGATGCTCAGGCCGAGGAACAAGCCGTCGACCTCCGTCGTCAAATGACGCGCCATCGGGTCAAACCACTGATTCGAAATTGCAGACATAGCGATATGGTACAGGCGATAGAACATCGGTAGGCCGATGGAAAGCTGTCCCAATCGCCGCAGGTTCCGGCTGGCCGGGCCCGGACGCGACCTTCCTCAACGGCAATGTGCGCGTCTCAGAGGGGCGGCATGAACCCTCCGGTCTCGCCGAGCGGCGGCGCGCCGGTTGCCAATGCCGTCGGTGGCGTTTCGACCGCGGCGGCCAGACGGAGCGCCTCGAGGTTGGCCTCGTGCGAGCCGCGATCGATCCGGTAGAACAGCAGCACGCCGACCGAGATCAGGTTGAGCACAGCGCCGATCGGCAGCGCGATCAGGGCCAGATGGCGCATGATCGCCGGGTCGACGACGTCTATCGCGCCATGCTCGGCTCCGGTCGGAAAGCGCACGAATTCCAGCATCATGTTGCCGACCAGGCCGCCGATGCCCGCGGTGATCTTCGGCAGCAGGCCGTTGGCGGCGAACAGCAGGCCCTCAGACCTCACGCCAGTCTTCACCGCGCTGTCTTCGACGACGTCCGCGATCATCGAGCCGATGATCACGGCGCCGATCAGCGCCAGCGTGCCCGAGATGAAGAGGTCGATCACCAGGATCAGCGGTATCAGCGGCGACCCGTTCGGCGGCAGCACGCCGAGTAGCCGCAGCGCCACCGGCACCACGCCGATGAAGATCGACAAGGTGAAGACCGTGATCATGGTCCGCTTCTTGTCGAGCAGACGCGACAGGATCGGCGCGGCCACCACGCCGACGACGGCGGCGGGGGCCGCGAGCGCGGTCATTCCGGCGACCACCTGCGGGGTCAATCCCCAGAAATAGAAGCTCATGAATGCGGAGAGGCTCGCCGAGATGCCCGCCGCCACGCCGGAGACCAGGCCGGACGCCATCACCGCCAGCAGGGACGGGTTGGACAGCACCTTGACGATCTCGCGGAACGACTGGCCAGTCGTCTGCTGGCGCAGCGGGGCAGGCTTCAGGAACGGGATGTAGCGATGGGTCGCCAGCGATGAAGCCAGGATCGCCACGAAGACCATGATCGCCGCCACGACGCCGAAGTTGGCGTAGGCGACCGGGTCGTTTTGGCCGAGCGGGTGGGATGCGTCCTTGCGCAGGAAGACGCCGTTCAGGATCACCGAGACCGCCAGCGCGCCGAAGAGCCCGAAGAACCAGCGCCAGCTGATCAGCCCAGTTCGCTCGTGGTAGTCGGGCGCGAGTTCGGGGGCCAAGGCGTCGCTGGGGATCTGATAGAGCCCGCCGCAGAGCCGCAGGACAACCAGCATGGTCAGGACGTAGACCGGCATCGCCGCCAGCGAGATGCCATCCGGACGTCGCCACAGGAAACAGATCGCCAGGGCGATCGGCAGGGCCGAGGCGTACATGAAGGGATGCCGGCGGCCCCAGCGCGAGCGGAAGGTGTCCGACCAGCGGCCGATCGCCGGGTCCAGCACCGCGTCGATCACCAGCGAGATCAGGATCACGATCCCGACGACGGCTGGCCGGAGGCCCACGACGCGGACCAGATAGTAGTTGATGATGGTGGTGGAGAGCGCCACCGAGCCGACGCCCTGGGCCACCGAACCCAGCCCGTACGACACCTTCGTTCCGAGTCCGAGCCTCGGACTCACCGCCGCTTCACTCACGCATCTGGCCTTTCATCGAGTTTGACGCCGGGCAAAAAAAGGGCGCTGGCGAGCCCCGATCCCGCCAGCGCCTTCTTCCGGGGAGGCGCACGGGCGGAGGCCGCCCGTGCATGGAAGCGGCGCTATCCCCGCCGCTACCGGAAGCGCACTTGCAGTTCGACGCCGTAGGTCGCCGGCGGCGTGTAGCCGAACGCCTCATATGTGCCGATCGTCTGGGCCGTCAGGCGCACACCCGCCACGCCGTCGTAGCCCAGCGTGTTGAAGACGTTCTTGCCGTAGACGATCACGTTGAAGCGGTCCTTGGCGTCGGTCCAGGTAGCCCGCAGATCGACCTGATCGTAAGCGGGGGCGAGATCGTACGGCCGGTTGAAGATGCCGTCGTAGGTCTTGTCCTTCCAGATGTAGGTCACCGAGAAGGTCAGGTTGCCGGGGTCGAACTTGAACGTGTAGTTGCCGTTCAGGGTCACCCGGTTAGCCGGCGATTCCGGCACCGTCTGGCCGTCGACCTTCTGCAATCCAGTGCCAGCCGGCAGGCACCCGGCTGTCTGGTCCCCGGGCAACAACGCACTTGGGTCTGTGCCATCGACGAAACAGTCGGTCTTGTCGTGGATCTTGGCGTTCAGATAGGAATAGTTGAAGAGAATTTGAGCGTTCTCGATCGGTTGCCAGATCGTCTCCAACTCAACACCGTACGAGATCACTTTCTTCATGTTGAAGAACTGGGTTTGCGCCGGGCCCGAAGATGGCTGCACCGACAGCGGGATCTGCATGTTCGCGTAGTTGTAATAGAAGATCGCGATATTGGTCTGCAGGGTGCGATTGAGCCACTGGTTCTTCGCGCCGATCTCGAAGGCGTCCAGACCTTCCGGCAGCGTTTCCGGCGATGTCGCGATGGTGCCGGTATTGAAGCCGCCAGCTTTATACCCTCGGCTGTATTTGGCGTAGTACAGACTATCGTCGGTGGGCGTCCATTCCGCTCCTGCCGTCCCCGTCACCGCCGACCAATTTGCGCTTAGCAATCTCGACCAAAGCCCCGTCGTCGGATCCTGCGTGGCCGCAGCTTTGACGCCTTTGGCAAGAGGACCGGTCGTGCAAGATGCCGGCGTCCCATTATTTGTGCCGGTGGGGCAGATCAGGAAGCTGGTGACGTCGACCGCGGGAAGGGTGCTGCCGAAGAACTGCAGCGGCCCAAGACCAGTCGCCGGGAACCCGAAGAATGCCGGCAGCCCCCAGGTGAGCTGCCGGGTGCTCTCGACCCCGCCTTCCCAGTCGTAGGAATAGCGGATCCCGCCGGTCAGTTTCAGGGTGTCGGTCACCTTCCAGTCAGCCTGGCCGAAGCCCGCCAGCGAGTCGGCCTTCATGGCCTGGTTGATGTGGTAGTAGTCCTGCGCCGGATCGGGCTGCACCGGCAGGAACGTCGCCAGGCTGACCGGGTGAGCCAACTGGGTCTGCTGCGGATCATAGAAGTCGACCGGCTGCGTGAATTCCTCGTGATATTGGTAGAGGCCTAAGATCCACTGGAACGGGCCATTGCCGGTCGAAGTCAGATTGAGCTCGTTGCTCCAGTAGGTCTTGTCCTCGACGTAGACGAACGGCGAGCTGGGGTAGACCACCGCCGCCGGGCAGGCGACGCCGACGCCGCAGGGGTGGGTCAGGAACGACGGACCCGGTAGACCCGGCGTCGTCGGGAAGGTGTACGACGTCACCGGCGTGGCGTCGAAGTCGGTGGTCAGATGATAGAGGTAGTGTGTGTAGCCGCCGATGTACTTCAGATCGGCGTCATGCCCGGTGTGCCAGACGGCTGTGCCGGTGAAATTGTAATCGTCGGTCAGGTTAGCCTGCTCGGTGGTGTTGGTATTGAACTGCCGCGCATTGGTGATGCCGGGGTTGGTGGTGACGTTGCCGAGCTGGGTGAACGTGCCGCCGATCCCGAAGCCGTCCGGGCTGCCGGCGCAAGGCGCGAACGGCGAGGCGGTGAAGCAGGGATTGTAGACGAGGCCGGCGCCTGGTCCGAGCGTTCCGATCGGGAACGTCGCGGTGTCGAACGGCGCATTGCCGGTGCCCGAGCGGTAGCTGGTCGAGCCACCGGCGATGTCGGCCTTGCCCCACAGGTCGACCGGGCCGACCGTCGCCTCCAGCTGACCCTCGACGTAGTAGACCGAACCGCGGCCGCCCTCGCCGGCAAGGCCGGCGACATTGCGGTAGTAGCCCTGGTTCTGGTTGTCGTCATAGGCGGCCAGACGGAAGCGCAGGTTGTCGCTGAGCGGTCCTGAGACCGCGCCTTCGTAGTTGTTCACGCCGTAGTTGCCGACGTCAATCCGGCCCTCGGCGTAGAAGTCCTTGGTTGGCCGGCGCGAGATCGCGTTGATCGTGCCGCCGATCGAGTTGCGGCCGTAGAGGGTGCCCTGAGGTCCGCGCAGGATTTCGGTGCGATCCACGAACAGCGAGTCGCCCGCCGCGGCGTTGACGCTCGAATTGTAGACGCCGTCGTTGTAGGTCGCGACGCCGGGTTGGCTGGAAAGGTTGTTGGTCTGGCGACCGACGCCGCGGATGAAGGCGCGGTCGAGCGAGGTGGAGTAGCTGAAGCCGGGCGTGAAGTTGGTGATGTCCTGGATCGTCTCGATCCCAATGACGTCGCGCTCTTTGGAGGTGTAGGCCGAGACCGCGACCGGCACCTTCTCGAGATTTTCCTCGCGTTTCTGGGCGGTGACGACGATCTCGCTGACCGCCGAGGCGCCGGCGGTTGTGTCGGTAGAGGCCGTCGCGGCCTCCGCGGCGCCCGCTCCGAAGCCCAAAGCGCTGACGGCGCACGCCATCATCCAGACATGCTTGCTCATGTCGCCCCTCCCCTGATCGGCCGAAGCCGTTGTTCTTCCCTGTCGGACCTCGTTTGCGATCGCCGGAGCAATCGGTGGCCCGTTCGAATTTAAGGTATGGCTATGAGCGCTGTGGCGTCAACAGGTTAGAGCCGCCGCAGAACGATGCGGCGGCAGTGAGAGCGCTCTTTCTTGTTACGGAAATGAAACGACCCAGGCGGTCGCCCGCCTGCGTCGCTCTCTAGATCGGCGACGACCGAGCGCCAGATCAGGCCGGTCGGGTCACGATGTCCGGTTCGAGGTGGGGGTTGAGGTCGGGGTCGGCCTCCTGCGCCAAGGCGGCTGACTCGGCGATCCGCTCGAGGTTGTCCTCATGCTGTTGACGATCGATCCGATAGAGCATCAGCATACTGGTCGAGCAGAGGTACAGCACCGTCACCAGCGGCAGGTAGATGATCGCCAGTTGGTTCAGGATCGCCGGCGCGACATGCCCGGGCGCAGCGCCTTTGGGGTAGTGCACCAGCGTCAGCAGGAAGCCCGGCACGACGCCGGCGAAGCTCGTGGTGATCTTCCGCAGCAGCGAGTCGGCCGCGAAGAGCACGCCCTCGGAGCGGCGGCCGGTCTTCACCTGAACCGCTTCTACGACATCGGCCAGCATCGCGGTGACGATGACGAAGCCCATCAACCCCAAGAGGCCGGTGAACATCGAGTCGACTATCAGAATGCGAAGCACCCACGGCGACGAGTTCGGCGGCATGATTCCGAGCAGTCGCAGACTGATGGGCACGGTCGTGGATAGGATCGAGAGGTAGAAGACGATCAGGCAGCCGAGCTTCTTGCCCCAGCGTCGCGACCACCACGGGGCGACCACCACGCCGAGCAGGCCGCCCGGTATGGCCCACAGACCGAGCTGCAGCAGGGCGGGGGACGGCAGGCCCCAGAAGTCGGTGAGGAAATAGAGCAGCAGCCCGCCGGTGATCCCGACGGCGATGCCGAAGATGAAACCCGACAACGCCAGGGCGAGGAAGTTGCGGTCGCTCGCGGCGGCGGCGAACTCGCGGAACATGGCCGCGATCCCAGGTCGTTGGCGCGGCGGTTGGTACATTGAGGCACGAAGCGCTGGGTCGCCAGGGCCGAGATGAGCGTCGCCGCGATCGAGATGACCGCGACCGTGACGGCGTAAGGCGCATAGCCGGCCAGATTCATCTGTCCGAACGGCTGCGCCTTGGTGCCCTTCAAGAACACGCCGTAGGCCAGGATCGTCGCCAACGCCCGGCCGAACACGGCCAGGAAGATGTAGCGCCAGCTGCCGAGGCTGGTGCGCTCGTCGTAGTCGCGTGAGAGTTCCGGCAGCAACGAGGCCATCGGGATCTCGATCAGGCTCTCCAGGATGCGCGCGCCGACCAGGGTCGCGAGCAGGTAGAAGAACAGCGCGTCGTCGGACCATGCCAGCGGGGGCATGAAGATGAGGGCGAAACAGACCGACGCTGGCAGTACAGCGGCGTAGACGAACGGGTGCCGGCGCCCGAGGCGCGTGCGGGTGCCGTCGGAGATCTGGCCGACAATCGGGTCCCAGAACGCATCGATCAGCAGGGCGATGAAGATCGCGAAGCTCACCGCCTGGGCGTCGACCCCGAGGACGCGATTGTAGAAGAACAACACCGCCCCCATCAGCGAGGCGCGGGTGGCGGTTCCGAGCGAGCCAAACGAGTAGAGCGCCTTCGTCGGCCAACCGAGGCGGGGGGGCGCAGGGGCCGGAGCGTTCATCGCCAAGGCCGTGGCTCCAGGGTCGATGGGGCAAGGCCCCGCGCTTGCGGCCGACATGCCCTCATCGTGGACTCCCTGACGCTCTTATCGTTGGGCGGAGTGTCGTACGAACGCTTGGCGCGACGCCAGCGGATTTTGGGCAGCGGCGCCCACAGCGCAAAAGAAAAGGGCGCGCCCGGTGAGGCGCGCCCTTCGCTAAGTGGTCCAGACCTTGGCGGCCTAGAAGAACTTGTAGCGGAATTCAACGCCGTAGGTGCGCGGGGGCGCCAGGTCGGTGAGGTTCTGCTCGAACAGGCCCTTGGCCGCGTTCGTCGTCGACGTTGCGTTACCCACTTCGCCGATGCCGCCGCTGCCGACGTCGTACTGCAGCGCGTTCGTGACGTTCTTCACGAAGCCGATGATTTCGTACTTGTCGTTCTGGCCCTTCCAGATGGCCCGCAGATCCAGGTCACCCCACGACGGCGCATTGTCGTAGAAGCGGTTGAACACGGTGCCGTCTTGCACGTCGCGCCAGGCGCCGGTGACGTTGAAGGTCAGCGAGCCGGGATCGAAGTGCCAGGTGTAGGAGACCGCGATCGCCACCTTGTTCTGCGGCGCGTCGGGCAGCGGATCGCCCTTCACGCTCTGAGCGCGGGTGGCGGCCGGGTTCTGGCCAGGGAACGGGTTGGCGCCGGGTTGCACCGCGTCCGGGTCGTTGGTGTCGATCAGGCAGAGCGCGTTCGCGGATTGGGTGAACACGCCAGCCGGCGTCACCGTGCCGCTACAGCCGGTGAGGATCGAGGTTTTGTCGTAGGAGTAGCTGGCCGTGACCGAGAGGTCTTTGACCGGCGTCCAGTAGACTTCCAACTCGAGGCCGTAGGACTCGGCCTTCGGCACGTTGATGAACTGCGACTGGGTCACGCCGCCGTTCGTCACCGAGATCGGCAGCTGCAGGCCTTCGTAGTCATAGTAGAAGATCGCGCCGTCGACGAGCAAGTTCTTGCCGAAGCTTTGCTTGTAGCCGATTTCGTAAGAGTTCAGGTCTTCCTGGCCCACCGCCGGGTTCGCGAGCACTTGGCCGGCGTTGAACGACGGCGCTTCATACCCACGCCCGTAGCGGAAGTAGGTGAAGATGTCCTCGGTCGGCTGGAACTCGATGCCAGCGCCGCCGGTGACGGCGTTGGATTGGATGCCGAGGTTCCGGAAGGCGTAGCCGGAGGGCGTGATAACGCCTTTGCTGGTCACGCCCTTGCCGAGCAGGTTGCCGTTACAGGCGTTCGGGCTGGCTAGCGTATTCGGCGTGCCGCTGAGGCAGGTTTGCGAGCCCGTGATGTCCAGCGCCGGCATATTGGAGCCGAAAACGAGGGAGGCCGGCAGACCTGCGACCGCCGCCGGCAAGGTCGGAAGGAGCGCAGCGGCGGGCAGATCAAGGGTGGCGCTGCTGAAGACGATATAACGTGCCGCCTCTGTGCCCGTCTTATCGTCGTACGTGTAGCGCAGATTGCCGGTGATCTTCCACTTGTCGTTGATCTTGTAAGACATCTGGCCATAGCCCGCCGCGCTCAGCACGTTGAACTGATAGTCCAGGTAAAGGATGTCGTGATGCGGGTTGGGGGCGGCTCCAGCAGGTGCGGCTAGCTGCGGCTGCAGCGGGTCGGACACATCGTAGGGCTGGTTGTAGTGCTGATAGAAGAAAAAGCCGCCGGCGGTCCACTGCAACGGGGAATCGGTCGTCGACTGGAAGCTCAGGTCGTGGGACGTCCACCAATCGTCTTCTTCGTAGTTCGAATTGATCAGCGGGTTGATCGTCAGCGGTGTGACGCCAGGCAGGGCCGCCAGCGTGAACGACGCAACGTCAGTGTCGCCGCCGTCATAGTTCAAGTGGTAATCATAGCCCTGGACGCCGCCGTTATACTTCACGTCGAAGTTGTCGAAGTGATAGGTGGCGATGTAGTTGAAGTCGTCATAGTTGTTCAGCGACACCGAGCGGGTGATCGGCGCGGCGAAGGGCGCTGTCGGCCCGCCGTTCATGGACGGGTTGTTGCGGACCGCCGGGTTGAGCAGCGTGACGTTGGTGACGACCGGGTCGGCCGGGTTACGGCCGGCGGCTGCGGCAGGATTGCCGCCGACAAGCGCGGCGTAGCCGTAGTTCGGGTTAATGAACAGACCGCCGCCGACGTAGGAGTTGGCGTCCGTCAGGTTGGTTTCATCCCAGCTGCCGTTCGCAAAACCGGTCCGCGAGCCGGCGTCGCCGTAGCCTTGCCAGGTTTCGAAGAAGGTCCGCGTCCACAGTTCGAACTTGTCGTTCGGCTTCCAGTCGGCCTGGCCTTCCACATACCACTCGTGGATGGTGTTGCCTTCGCTCGGGCCGCCGGCGAGGTTGCGGTAGTAGCCGAAGTCCTGGTTCTTATCGAAACCGGCGATGCGTACGTCGAGGCCAGGGGCGATTTCGCCCGAGATCGCGCCTTCGATCACGTGCGTGCCGAAGTTGCCGATGGTGCCGCGGAATTCGGCGTAGGGCTCGTCGGTCGGACGGACCGACAGCATGTCGATCGAACCGGCGGCGGCGTTGCGTCCGCCGACGTTCTGCGGACCGCGTTCGATCTGCTCCGAACTCAGGAACAGCGAGGACTTGTCGAGGCCGTAAGGCGAATAGACGTAGAATTCGTCTTCATAGTTGGCGACCCGCTGGTCGTCGGTGACGTTGACCGACTGACGGCCGACGCCGCGGATGTAGGCGTGAACGTTGCCCGGGTCGTAGGTGAAGCCCGGGGCGAAGTTGGTGACGTCCTGCACCGTGTTGATGCCGATGGTGTCACGCTGAGCGCCGGTGAACACCGAGACGGCGACCGGAACCTTCTGCAGGCTCTGTTCGCGCTTTTCAGCGGTGACCGTGATCTCTGTGACGTTCGTCGCCCCTTGGTCGGTGGACGAGGCCGAGTCGGCCGCGGTGGCCGCCTGGGCCATGCCGGCCGAAATCCCAAGTGCGCCGATAGCACACGTCATCAGCAACAGATGCTTATACATTTCGCCTCCCTAGAACCGATCCCGTCGGCCCCATATCGTTAGCGGGCGAAACTGGACCACAGCGCCGCCGCGGGCCGGAAAGTGCTGGAACGCACCGTATCCGTCAACGCTGTTCAGGCTCTGCCGTTGTAACCAAAGATGAAGTGTGTCCTTGCGAAGACAGGCGCCGCCACGGCGCCCCTGTGTGTCAGAAGTATTTCTGGGCGCCCCTGACCGCCGATCCGCGTTGCACTTAGCTAGGCTGGCATCGGCGTGCGAAAGACCCGGAAGCGTCAGTAGAAATTGATCACCAGGCTCAGGCGCTCACCCGCAAGCAGCGGCAAGACCCAGTGCACGCGGTCGCCGCGAAACGAGACGATGGTGTTAGGGGATGGTTTCACGACAATAGGTTCGGCGTCGCCTGGGCCAACGCGCGGCGCCAGCGCCAGATCACCGCCGACGACGCCGCGCGCCCTGGCGTAGAAGACGTTGGTGCAGATCGGCGGCCCGGGCTGGCCGGCGTGGGAGTCAGTGTGCGGCTCCTGGAACGCGGGCTCGGAGGCATCGCCCACCATCCGCACGGGGAACAGTTGCAGCTGCGGCGCGGTGGGGAACCAGAAGCCGCAAGTCTTGGCCCACTGCAACGCCGCCGGCGCGATCTCCAGCCGGATGCGGTCGAGCTGCGTCTGCGCGGCGAGGCTGGTGGCGCGGATCTGCCCGGTCTGTCCGCGCCCGAGCAGGCCCAGCGCGTCCGACGCGTTCCAGCTCGCCGACAGCCGATCCAGTGCGTCGAGAATCCGCGCCAGCGCCAGCGGTGGCAGGAAGTTGCGCCCGACGAACGGCCCGTCGGGTATGGGCGGCGCGCCTCCGACCGTCACTTCGCTCTCCTCGGCATGCCGCGTTCTTAAGCCGGGGCGAACGGGTAGGGCGAGATCGATTTGGTAAAGTCGTCGACCATCAGCGTGCGGCCCAATGGCTCTGCCGCCCGCTGTGGGCAGGCCGGTCGCTCGCAGACCCGGCAGGCCGGCCCGATCTCGGTGACCAGCGGCTCGGCGAGGTCGAGCCCGCGCGAATAGACCAGCCGCGGCGCATACTTCAGCTCGCAGCCGAGGCCGATGGCGAGGCCTGCTTCTTCGTCCGCGTAGGGGCCGGAGACGCGCGGCGCGGTGCGGGCCAAGGTGAAATAGCGCGAGCCGTCCGGCGTCTCGACCATCTGGGTGACGATCCGGCCCGGGGTGCGGAAGGCCTCGTGCACCCGCCATCTGGGGCACGATCCACCGAACCGCGAGAACGGGAACGACGCGCCGGCGAAGCGCTTGGAGATGTTGCCGGCGGAGTCGACCCGCAACATGAAGAACGGGATGCCGCGCGAGGTCGGCCGCGAGAGCGTGGTCAGCCGGTGGCAGACCTGCTCGAAGCTGGCGCCGAACTTGGCCCCGATCAGCTCGATGTCGTGGCCGGTTTTCTCGCACGTCTCGCGGAAGGCCTCGTAGGGCATCATGACCGCCGCGGCGAGGTAGTTGGCGAGCGAGACCTTCAGCAGCCGCTGGGTCGGCGCGTCCGGCGCGGCCGCCCGGTCGACCATCGCGGTCAGCTGTGCGTCGTGCTCGGCCAGCGCCAGCTGATAGGCGATCGAGAAGGCGCGGCCCTGCTCGCCGAGCAGCTCCGACAGCATCAGCCGGCGGCGGTGGTGATCGTAGCGGCGCACCGAGTCGGGCAGCAGCTCCAGCGGCACGATGCGCACCTGGATGCCATGCCGGTCGGCGAGCCGCTGACGGCCGGCGACCGCGAAGCCCTGCGGTTCGGCCTTCAACTCCAGCGCCATCGCCTCCCCGGCTTCGTCGAGCTCGGGGAAGAAGTTGCGCTGGCTCTGGATGTGATCGCGCACCCAGTCGGACGGCGTGAAGGCGAGGCTCTCGCCGCCTTCCTCTGCCCGGGGCAGGGCGCCGAACTCGGCGAGCCGGCGTCGGTCGGCGAACGCTCTATAGAGGCGCACGATGGCGTCGGCGACGGTCGGCGCGTTCTCCGCCACCTCGGACACCTCGTGCCGCGCCACGGCGAGGTCCTTGAACAACGGATCGGCGAACACCTCGGTCAGATCCCGCGCCCCGGCCGCATCCTGGTCGGACGAGAGGCTGCGGATGTCGATGTCATAGGCCTCGGCCAGGCGCAGCAGCACCTGCGCGGTGACCGGGCGCTGGTTGCGCTCCAGATAGTTGAGGTAGCTTGGGCTGACACCGAGGTCCTCGGCCATCCGGGTCTGGGTGAGGCCCATGTCGCGGCGCAGCCGCCTGAGGCGGGGTCCCAGGAAGAGTTTGCGTTCGGGTGACTGGGCCATTCCTGTCAATTGTCACAAATTCACATCTGAGACAAGGTCGACCTGTGACAACATGGCTTTATCCCGTCACGGACACGCTTCCCAACGAGTGTCTTCAAGCGTTAGAGCCCCACGACGGCTTGTCACAAAGCCTCCCAGTCGTGTGGAACCGCAATGTCATACCAAGACCACGTTATCGAGATGAGCGCCCTGATCGAGGGCAAGAACGGCGCATGGGCGGGCATCGACGCCGACGCCGTGGCCCGCATGCGGTTGCAGAACCGCTTCAAGACCGGGCTCGAAATCGCCAGGTACACCGCCGACATCATGCGCCGCGACATGGCCGCCTATGACGCGGATCCCTCCGAGTACACGCAGAGCCTCGGCTGCTGGCACGGCTTCATCGCCCAGCAGAAGATGATCTCGATCAAGAAGCACTTCGGCTCGACCAAGGGCCGCTATATCTACCTCTCGGGCTGGATGATCGCCGCGCTGCGCTCCGATTTCGGGCCGCTGCCCGACCAGTCGATGCACGAGAAGACCTCGGTGCCGGCGCTGATCGAAGAGATTTACACCTTCCTGAAGCAGGCCGACGCCCGCGAGCTTGGCGGTCTCTACCGCGACCTCGACGCCGCCCGGAAGGCCGGCGATGCGCGTAAGGAAGAGCAGCTGATCGACGCCATCGACGGCTTCGAGACCCACGTCGTGCCGATCATCGCGGATATCGACGCCGGCTTCGGCAACGCCGAGGCGACCTACCTGCTGGCCAAAAAGATGATCGAGGCGGGCGCCTGCGCCATCCAGATCGAGAACCAGGTCTCCGACGAGAAGCAGTGCGGCCACCAGGACGGCAAGGTCACGGTGCCGCACGAGGACTTCATCCACAAGCTGCGCGCCATCCGCTACGCGTTCCTCGAGCTCGGCGTCGACAACGGGATCATCGTCGCCCGCACCGACAGCCTGGGCGCCGGCCTGACCAAGCAGATCGCCTACTCCAACGAGCCGGGCGACCTCGGCGACAAGTACAACAGCTTCATCGACTGCGAGGAGATCAGCGCGGCCGACGTGCGCAACGGCGACGTGGTGATCACCCGCGGCGGCAAGCTGATGCGGCCGATCCGCCTGCCGTCCAACCTGTTCCAGTTCCGCGCCGGCACCGGCGAAGACCGCTGCGTGCTCGACTGCATCACCTCGCTTCAGAACGGCGCCGACCTGCTCTGGATCGAGACCGAGAAGCCGAACGTGGCGCAGATCGCTGGCATGGTGAACCGCATCCGCAAGGTCATCCCCAACGCCAAGCTCGCCTACAACAACAGCCCGTCCTTCAACTGGACCCTGAAGTTCCGCGAGCAGGTGTTCGAGGAGTACCAGGCGGCCGGCAAGGACGTCTCGGGCTACGAAAAGGCGGCGCTGATGAGCGCCCAATACGACCAGACCCCGCTGGCGATCGAGGCCGACAACCTGATCCGCACGTTCCAGGCCGACTCGGCCCGGCACGCGGGCATCTTCCATCATCTGATCACGCTGCCGACCTACCACACGGCCGCCTTGTCCACCGACAACCTGGCCAAGGAGTACTTCGGCTCGCAGGGCATGCTCGGCTACGTGCTGAAGGTGCAGCGCGAAGAGCTCCGCCAGGGCATCGCCTGCGTCAGGCACCAGAACATGTCCGGCTCCGACATCGGCGACGATCACAAGGAGTACTTCGCCGGCGAAGCCGCGCTGAAGGCGGGCGGCGTGCACAACACCATGAGTCAGTTCGCCTGACGCAGGGTTGAGATTCGGCTTCCAGGCCACTCGGAAGGTCCGTGTGGCTTGGAGAGCTGATAGGGTTGACTGGTGGGGGCAAACGCCCCCGCCTTTTTTCTTTTCTGTTCAAGAGGCTCGCCATGGCCGATGACGCCGCCACGCTCGCCCGCCCCGCCCAGGTCACCGACGCCATCGAGGGCCGCGCCGCAGAGGTGCTGACCCCCGACGCCCTCGCCTTCCTGGCCGAGCTGCACCGCGCGTTCGATGCGCGCCGGCTGGAACTGCTGGCGGCGCGCCAGGCCCGGCAGAAGCGCTTCGATGGCGGCGAGAGCCCCGACTTCCTGACCGAGACCAAGGCCGTGCGCGACGGCGACTGGAAGGTCGCGCCGATCCCTGCCGATCTGCAGGACCGCCGCGTCGAGATTACCGGCCCGACCGATCGCAAGATGGTCATCAACGCCCTGAACTCCGGGGCGAAGGTGTTCATGACCGACTTCGAGGACGCCAACTCGCCGACCTGGGCCAACCTGGTCGAGGGCCAGATCAACCTGATCGATCTCTGGGCCGGCAAGCTCAGCCACATCGATCCGGTCAGCGGCAAGTCGTACCAGCTGAACGACAAGCGCGCCGTGCTGATGGTCCGGCCCCGCGGCTGGCATCTGCCCGAGCGCCACGTGACCGTCGACGGCCAGCGGATGAGCGGCTCGCTGGTCGATTTCGGGCTCTACTTCTTCCACAACGCCAAGGGCACGCTGGCCCAGGGCAGCGGGCCTTACTTCTACCTGCCGAAGATGGAGAGCCATCTGGAGGCGCGGCTCTGGAACGACGTCTTCGTCTTGGCGCAGGAACGACTGGGAGTCCCGAACGGGACGATCAAGGCGACGGTGCTGATCGAGACGTTGCCGGCGGCGTTCGAGATGGACGAGATCATCTACGAACTGCGCGACCACATGGCCGGGCTGAACTGCGGCCGCTGGGACTACATCTTCTCCTACATCAAGCGCCTGCGCCGCCACCCGGAGGCGCTGACGCCAGACCGCGCGGCGATGGGCATGGGCGCGGCGTTCCTCGCGGCCTATTCGCTGAAGCTGATCCAGACCTGCCACCGCCGCGGCGCCTTCGCCATGGGCGGGATGGCGGCGCAGATCCCGGTGCGCGGCGACGCGGCGGTCAACGACGCGGCCTTCGCCAAGGTTCGCGCCGACAAGGAGCGCGAGGCGGCCAACGGCCACGACGGCACCTGGGTCGCCCACCCCGACCTGGTGTCGGTGGCGATGGAGGTGTTCGACCGCGCGATGCCGGGCCCGAACCAGCTCGGCAAGCTGCGGGAGGACGTGCAGATCACCCGCGAGCAGTTGCTCAAGGTGCATGACGGCGAGCGCTCGGAGCACGGCTTGCGCGAAAACATCCGCGTCGGGGTGCAGTACATCGAGGCTTGGCTGCGCGGCCGCGGCGCGGTGCCGCTCTACAACCTGATGGAAGACGCCGCGACCGCCGAGATCAGCCGCACGCAGATCTGGCAGTGGGTGAACCAGGCGGCCAAGCTCAGCGACGGGCGCACGGTCACAGCCGCGCTCTTCAAGACCTTGCTCGACGAAGAGATGGCCGGGCTGAAGACCGTGCTCGGCGCGGCGTTCGAGACCGGCCGCTTCGCCGAAGCGATCCAGATTTTCGCCGACATGAGCCTCGCCGCCGACTGCGAGGAGTTCCTCACCCTGCCGGCGTACGAAGTGCTGGAGTAGCCGCGCGGCCTCAGTGCAGCGCGGCGCCTTCGAGCCGGGTCAGCTTGTCCGGATTGCGGACGATGTAGATCGCGGCGATCCGGCCGTCCTGAACGTCGAGCGCGGTGGTCTGCAGCAGGCCGTCGGCTTCCAGGCTGATGAAGCCGGGCAGTCCGTTGATATAGCCGGTCCGCACCAGGGACGAACCCCCCTTCGCCAGCACGCGGGCCAGGCCCTGATGCAACAGCATCACCTGCTCCAGCCCTTCGACCACCCGCAGAGCCGCCGGCCGTTTGCCGCCGCCGTCGGCGTGGAAGTAGACGTCCTCAGCCAGCATCGCGCGCAGGCCGTCCAGGTCGCCTGTGCGCGACGCCGTGAAGAACGCTTCGGCGATCTCCAGTCCGTGCTGGCGGGGCACATCGAACCGTGGCCGGGCCTGGCGAACGTTAGCGCGGGCGCGGTGGGCCAGCTGCCGCGTGGCGGCGACATCGCGGTCGATCGTTTCGGCCACTTCGTCGAAGCCGAGGCCGAACACGTCGTGGAGGATGAACGCCGCGCGCTCGAGTGGCGAGAGCCGCTCCAGCGCCAGCAGCAGCGGCAGGGTGACGTCGTCGGCCTCGCCGTCACCCGGCTCGACCACCGGCTCCGGCAGCCAGGGGCCAATGTAGGTCTCGCGGCGATGGCGGGCAGACTTCAGCACGTCGAGGCAGAGACGAGTGACGGTGCGGCGGAGCCAGGCTTCGGGCGTCTTGATCTCGCTCCGGTCCGCGCCGTGCCAGCGGATGAACGCCTCCTGCACCACGTCCTCGGCGTCGGCCACCGATCCCAGCATCCTGTAGGCGACGCGGGTCAGTTTGGGGCGCAAAGGATCGAAGGCGTTGGCGGCGTCCATCGCTGTCATGGGCCTCAGGCGGCCTGACGCACCGCGCCGCCGCGCGGCGGGCGGATCTTGAAGCCGACGCCAAGCTTGTTGAAGCTGTTGATCACGCCGATCAGCAGCGTCAGCTTGACCTGTTCGGCCTCCGAGAACTGCGCGGCCACCAGCGCGTAATCGGCGTCGGGTGCGTGGGTCTCCGAGAGCCGGGTCAGCGCATCTGTCCAGGCCAGCGCCGCGCGCTCGCGGTCGTTGAACAGGGTCGATTCATGCCACGCGTTCAGCATGATGATCCGCTCGTCGGTCTCGCCGATCTCACGGGCTTCGCGCGAGTGCATGTCGAGGCAGATGGCGCACCCGTTGATCTGCGAGGCGCGGATCTCGACTAGTTTCACCAGGCTGGGCTCCAGGCCGCTCGCCGCTACCGTCTGCGCATAGTCGATCAGCGGCTTGACCAGTTCCATGTTGGCATAGGGGTTGATTCTGGACATCGTCGTCGCTCCTTCGGTTGGGGTTTGATGAGATGACGAGGCAGGCCGGGCGGGTGTGACATGCCGGGCCGACAATTGTTGGGCGCCGCTTGACACCGTCCGCGCCGCGCGCAATCCGGCGGCCATGGGTGATGCCGCCGCCGATGCCGCCGCCGATGCCGCCGCCGATGCCGCCCGCGATCGCAATCGCGAGGCCTGGAACGCTGACCGTTACGACGCTTGGGTCAGGGGGATCGGGACGCCCGAGACCGAGGCGCAGGTGCTGATCGCCGATCCGGCGTTCAAGGTGCGGCGCCTGCTGCCCTATCTCGGCGATGTCGCCGGCCAGCGCATCTGCAACGTCCAGGGCTCGCACGGCCGCGTCGCCGTGGCGCTGGCGCTGCTAGGCGCCGAGGCCAGTGTGATCGACTTCGCCGAGGAGAACCGCCGCTACGCGCTTGAGCTGGCCGCGGCCGCCGGCGTGACCATCGACTACCACCTCGGCGACGTGATCGAGGCGGGCGATCTTGGCCTCGATGGCAGCTTCGACGCGGTGGCGATGGAGCTTGGCATCGTGCACTACCACCAGGACATCGCGCGCTTCTTCGCGATCATGGCCGGGCTGGTGCGGCCGGGCGGCCGGATGGTGCTGAACGAGTTCCACCCGGTGGAGCGGATGCTGTTCCAGCCGGGCCGCGAGGCGGACTACTTCCGCGCCGGACCGATCGTCGGTGACGTGCCCGATCCGACCGGCGATGGCCGCAGCCTGGGCAGTTGCGTCTACCGTAACTGGAACCTGGGAGAGATCGTCACCGCGGCGATCGGGGCCGGTTGGCGCATCGACCTGCTCGAAGAACTCCCGGCCTGGACCGATCCCAAGATCCCGGGGATGTTCACCCTGGTCGCCACCAAGACGGCGCCGCCGTGACCTTCACCAAGCGGCTGCACGCCGGGATCATGGCCGGCGAGATCACCGAGAGCGTGCGCTTCTGGCATCGGCCGCGCGCCAAGGTTGGCGGCCGCTATGCGCTGGGGCCGGGCGAGATCGAAGTGACCCGCATCCGCCAGATCGAGATCAGCGACATCACCCCGGCGCTCGCTCATCGCTCCGGCTTCGACGGTCTGGTCGACATGCTCAAGGTGGCCCGGCACGGCGCCAGCGACAACGTCTACCTGGTCGAGTTCGAATACCGGCCCGGCGCCGAGTAGCGGTTACTCCGCCGCCACCGCCGCCGGTTCGTCGGCCGCGACGAAGCCCTTCCAGTTGTTCATGTAGTCGACGAAGTTGGGGCTCAGCCCCTCGGCGGCGAGGTGGGCGCGGGTGACCGGCAGCGCGATGGGCGCGAAGTCCGGATCGGCGGCGAACAGCTTCGGATAGTCGTGGTGCAGGATCGCGGCGCGGCCGAGGATGGTGAAGTCGGCCCCCGCGTCGGTGAGCCGGCGCATGTCGCCGCCGCGCATCAGCTTGCCGGCGGCGCCCAGGCGGGTCTCGCCGCGCGGCAGTTCGGCGAACCAGTCGATCAGCGGCTTGGTCGCGTAGGCTTCCTCGACCGGCGCCTTGAAGCAATCCCAGAGCGACATGTCGACGTAGTCGAGGTCGCCCGACCCCAGCAGCCGCCGCGCCAGCTCGAGCTGTTCGGCAAAGACCAGGCCGAAGCGCTCGGGCGAGATGCGGATGCCGAGCTGGAAGTCGGGCCGGGTGCGGGCGCGCACGCCGGCGATGATGTCGAACACGATCCGCGCCCGGTTCTCCGGCGAGCCGCCATAGCGGTCGGTGCGGCGGTTGGTGTCGGGGCTGATGAAGGCGCAGAGGATGTAGCCGTGGGCGCCGTGCAGCTCGACCCCGTCGAAGCCCGCCCGCTCCGCGCGCACCGCGGCATCGATGAAGTCCTCGGTCAGCGCCTCGACTTCGGCGGTCGAGAGCGCCCGCGCGCCGGTCTCGGCGTCGTCGCTGGGACCCACCGGCCTTTCGCCGATGAGGGCTTCGGGCGAGCGGATGCCGGCGTGGTGCAGCTGAACCGAACTTACCGAGCCCAGCGCCTTGATCTCGGCGGCGAGGCGGGTGAGGCCGGGCAGGTGATCGTCGGAGAAGACGCCGAGCTGGCCGGGAAAGCCGTTGCCGATCCGCTGCACGTGCGCAGCGCAAGTCATCACCAGCCCGAAGCCGCCCTTGGCGCGCATGGTCAGCCAGTGGAACTCTTCGTCGGACATCACCCCGTCGGCGTGGCTCTGACTGTTCGTCAGCGGCGCCAGCATGAAGCGGTTCTTCCAGGCAGGACCGCGTTTGAAGGTGATCGGGGCAAGCAGGTCGGTCATCAGGCGCTCAGTTTTCCAGAGTGAAGGTAAGGCCGGCCTTGGCCACAAGGCGGCGGATCAACATCGGGCCCATCGCCGCGGCCGAGGTCCAGCAGCCGCCCGGCGTCTGGTCCTTCGCAACGTCGCGAGCGAGGCAGACGGCGGACTCGGCCAGCATCTTGGCGGTCGAGCCATAGCCGGGGTCCATGTCGCCCTTGACGGCGGCGCGTACGGTGCGGCCATCGCCAGCCTCGGCGACGAACAGGATGTCGTAGAAGCCAGTCTCCCGTTCCTCCCGCGAAGGACCCTCGCCTGGCTTAGGTAGGCCGCCCGCGCCGAAATTGAAGCCACCCATGCCGCCGGCGCCTTCGCCGGGCGGTCCGTCCAGCACCTGCATCTCGTCGTACTGGAAGCCGGCGCCCCAGGGCTGCCCGAGCAACAGGTTGGTGCGGTGCACCGCCTTGGTGTTGATTCCGGCCATCATGAAGGGACCCACCCAGGCGCCGGTGACCTTGTCCTCGTAGGGCTTGTCGCCGTCAGGTTGGTCGGGGCCGCGGAAGCCGGGGGTGAGTGCGAACGGATTGGCCAGCACTGCAGTGACGCCTGGGTCGCGCGCCGCCGCCGCCTGGGTCGCCATCCCGCTGGCCAGAGTCCCGCCGGAAAGGCCGCCTTTCAGGCCCCGCACCCGGCCGCGAACCCGGCGCGAATAGCCGCCGAAACGCGCCTTCGCCGCCTCCTCGACATAGAAGACGCCAAGGTCGAACGGGATCGAGTCGAAGCCGCAGGAGAAGACGATGCGCGCGCCGGACGCCTTCGCCGCCGCCTGGTTGGCGGGGATCATCTCGGCGATCCAGTTGGATTCGCCGGTGAGGTCGACATAGTCGGTCCCGGCCGCGGCGCAGGCGGCGACCAGCGGCGAGCCGTAGAGCTGGTAGGGCCCGACGGTGCTGATGATCACGCTGGCGCGCTCCACCATCGCCTTCAGGCTGGGTGGATCGGCGGCGTCGGCGACGATCAGCGGCAAGCTGTCCGGCGCGCCGATCTCCGCCCGCACCTCGGCGAGCTTGGCCTCGCTGCGGCCGGCCATCGCCCAGCTCAGATCGCCGGCGGCGCCGTAAGTCTTCAGCAAGTGCGCGGCGACGAGCCTGCCCGTGTAGCCGGTGGCGCCGTAGCAGATGATGTCGAATTCAGCCATTTGGTCTCCGCCCGTTTCAGTCTGAGCCTTCCGGCCTGCCGCAAGGGCGGTCAAGCCCGCCACGGCCGTCGCACTCACTTCGCCCGGTTTTTAAGATCGCGCGATTGCGCCGCGCCTTGCCCATGCCTTAGGGTCGGTGCTGACTGAACGGCGATAACAGACCGACGGTGCTGGAGAGGACGCGATGAAGTTCACTTGGTTCAACCTGATGCCGTGGCCCTATCTGCCGGACGATTTCCGGGAGAAGCACCATTCAGTCTGGGTCGACATCGACCAGAACCTGTTCGATCCGGCCAAGAGCCATGAGGTCTACAACACCTACATGGACCTGCTCGAATACGCCGGCTCGGTCGGCTTCGACGGCATCGGCGTCAACGAGCACCACCAGAACGGCTACGGCATTATGCCGAGCCCGAACATCATCGCCGCCGGCCTCGCGCGCCGCACCAAGGACGCCGCGATCGTGGTGCTGGGCAACTCGATTGCGCTCTACAATCCGCCGGTCCGCGTCGCCGAAGAGTTCGCGATGCTCGACTGCATCTCCGGCGGTCGGCTGGTCGCCGGCTTCCCGGTCGGCACCTCGATGGACACCAACTTCTGCTACGGCCAGATCCCGGCGTTGACCCGCGAGAAGTACGCCGAAGCGCACGACCTGATCATGAAGGCGTGGACCACGCGCGAGCCGTTCGCGTTCAACGGCCGCTACAACAAGCTGCGCCACGTCAACATCTGGCCGCGGCCGATCCAGCAGCCGCACCCGCCGATCCACATCCCCGGCGGCGGCTCGGTCGAGACCTACGACTTCTGCATCGATAACACCTACTCGTACTCCTACCTCAGCTTCTCCGGGTACATCCGGGCGCAGGCGCTGATGAAGGGCTACTGGAACCGGGTCGAGGAGAAGGGCGCGCCGGATAACAGCCCCTACCGAGCCGGCTTCGCCCAGACCATCTGCGTCGCCGAGACCGACGAGGAGGCCGAGCGCCTCTACTGGCCGCATGTGAACTACTTCTACAATCGCTGCCTGCACGTCTATCCAGGCTTCGCCGACGCCCCTGGCTACCGCACCATCAAGACGATCCAGACCGGCGCGCTCAGCCAGTACTCCCCGCCCCGCGGCGGTTACACCCAGCTGACCTGGAAGGACCTGATCGAGGGCGGCCACGTCATCGCTGGCAGCCCGGAGACCGTCCGCCAGCGGATGGAGGAACTGGCCAAGGGCCTGCACGTCGGCAACATCTTCTGTCTGATGCACGTCGGGAATATGCCGGTCGAGAAGTGCATGTATTCGACCAAGCTGTTCGCCGAGAAGGTGATGCCGAAGCTGCGCAACGTCTTCCCCGAGTGGGCCGACGACAGCCGGTTCTGGTGCCATCCGCTGGAGAAGCGCGTCACCGCTGGCTCGCTGCCCGCGGCGCCGACCGTCGCGCCGCAGGACGCGACGAGCTTCACCGCGCGCCAACCGATCCCGGCCGAGTAAGGGTAGCGATCATGGACACCGAGACGATCCAGACCCGCCACGCGCCGGTCAGCTATCTCGAAGGCGGCTCGGGCGAGCCGCTGGTCTTCTTGCACGGCGCCGGCGGCATGACCGCCGACGACCCGATCCTGGCCGAGCTCGCCACCCGCTTCCACGTCTACGCCCCGTACCTGCCGGGCTACGGCGAGACGGAGGAGTGCGAGAGCCTGCGCGACATGCTCGACTTCGCCCTGCACGGCTGGGACGTGGTCGAGGCGCTGGGGCTGAAGAACCCGATCCTGGTCGGCCACTCGATGGGCGGCATGATCGCGGCCGAGATGGCGGCGCTGGCCCCCAACGACGTCTCGCGGCTGGCCCTGATCTGCCCGGCCGGGCTCTGGATGGACGAGCACCCGATCCCCGACCTCTTCTCGCTGCTGCCGTTCGAGATGCCGCAGTACCTGTTCCACGACCCGGCGGCGGGCGCGGCGATGATGACCGCGGGGGTCGATTTCAGCGACCCGAAGTTCCTGCAGGGCTATCTGATCCGCAACGCCCGCCAGCTCGGCATGGCCGGCAAGATCCTCTTCCCGGTGCCCGAGCGCGGCCTCGCCGAGCGGCTCTACCGGGTCAAGGCCAAGACCGTGATCGTCTGGGGCGAGAGCGACCGGCTGATCCCGCCGGTCTACGGCCCGGCGTTCCAGTCGGCGATCGCTGGCTCGACGCTCGTGAACGTCCCCGAAGCCGGCCACATGGTCATCGCCGAGAAGCCGGCCGAGGTGGCCAAGGCGGTCGCGGCGGTGGCGTAGATGCAGCCCCGCCTGCTCGAAACCCACCTCGCCTGGACGTCGAAGGACGTCCAGGACCCCGCTGCCTGGACCGTCGAACTCACCGCGGCCGATCACGCGGAGCTGGGCTCGGCGCTTCGCAACGCCAAGGCCAAGTCCGACGACCTGCTCGAGATCGGGCGGGAGGACTTTCCGCTGGAGGGGCTGGTTCCCAAGCTGGCGGCGGTGGAGCGGGAGCTGATCGACGGGCGCGGGTTCGTGCGGCTCTCGCGGCTCGACACCGACAGCTATGACGATGACGAGCTGACCATGCTCTACTGGGGCATCGGCATGCACCTGGGCGAGCCCTGGCCGCAGAACAAGTACGGCCACGTCATGGGCGACGTCACCGATCACAACAAGCCGCTGAACGATCCCACCCTGCGCGGCAACGAGATCGGTCTGATCGCCCTCGACTATCACACCGACGGCTCGGACCTGGTTGGGCTGATGTGCCTGCGGGCCGCCAAGTCCGGCGGCCTCTCGTGCGTCGCCAATATCGTCGCGATCTACAACCACCTGGTCGAGGCCCGGCCCGACCTGGTCGCGGCGTTGTTCGACGACCTGCCGTGGGACTTCCGCGGCGAGGAGCCGCCGGGCGGGGCGCCGTTCTATCAGCGCAACGTCTTCACCGAACACGAGGGCCGGCTCTTCTGCCGCTTCGTGCCGCAGTACATCCGCTCCTCGCAACGCCACGCGGATGCACCGCGCCTCTCGCCGATCGTGCACGAAGCGCTGGAGGAGGTGAGTCGGCTCGCCAACCTGTCCGAGTACAACGTCTACATGGACCTGCGGCCGGGCGAGATGCAATTCATCAACAACTACCACGTCCTGCACG
>DASXOP010000078.1:0-1698 GCA_036494265.1 Caulobacteraceae bacterium
GCCAAGGACCCGTACCACGTCAACTACGACACCGCCGAGCGGATGCCGAGCGAGGACGGCGTGTCCTACGCCCCGCCGCTGCACCAGACGGCTGCCGAGCCGAACAGCAGCTGGAGCGCCGAGGCCTACGCCAAGAAGCCCGAGCCCGCCGCGGCTGCGCCCGCCGAGCCGGTCGTCGCGGCCACCGAGCCGGCGCCGCCTCCGCCGGCGGTCGAGGAGAAGCCCGCGCCCGCTCCCAAGCCGATCAAGAAGAAGGCGAAGGCCCTCACGCACGCTCCCGCGCACGCGGTGGCCCATGCCAAACCGGAGGCCAAGCCGGTCAAGAAGGCGTCACCAAATCAGGTGGCGTCTGTCCCCTGAGCAGGAAGGCCTCGAGATTGTCGAGCGCCTTGAAGCCCATCGCATTGCGGGTGTCGACCGTCGCTGAGCCCATGTGCGGCAGCAGGAACGCGTTCTCCAGCCTGTAATAGCCTTGGTGGATCTTGGGCTCGCCGTCGAACACGTCGATGCCGGCGGCGAACAGGTGGCCGCTCTTCAGCGCCGCGATCAGCGCCTCGTCGTCGACGACGCCGCCGCGCGCGGTGTTCACCACGATCGCGCCCTTCGGCAGCCGGGCGATGCGCTCGGCATTGACCCACTTGCGGGTCGCCGGAGTCATTGGCGCGTTGATCGACAGGAAGTCGCAATGCGGCAGCATGTCGTCGGGATTGGCGTAGAAGATCGCGCCCTTCTCGAGGTCCGGCGCAAGCCGGGTGCGGTTGCTGTAGTGGATGGTCATGCGGAAGGCGCGGGCGCGGTCGGCCATCGCCTGGCCGATGCGGCCCATGCCCAGGATGCCGAGCCGCCTGCCGGTGACATGCACGCCCATCAGTTGGGTCGGCTCCCAGCCGATCCAGCTGTGGGTGCGCAGCATGGTCGTGCCCTCGTGCGCCCGCCGGGCGGCGCCCAGCAGGCACAGCATGGCGATGTCGGCAGTGGCGTCGGTCAGCACGTCCGGCGTGTTGCTGACCTTGATGTCGCGCTTGGCCGCGGCCGCCACGTCGACATGCTCGTAGCCCACCGAGAAGGTGGCGATCATCTTCACCGAGGCCGGCAGCTTGCCGATCGTGTCGGCGTTCAGCGGGTCGCCCGCCGCGCACATGATGCCGTCGAAGCCCTCGGACGCTTTGATCAGCGCCGGCCCGTCATAGAGCTTGTCCTCGGGGTTCAGCCTGGCGTCGAAATTGGCCGAGAGGCGGGTCTCGACGTCCGGCGGGAAGTGCCGCGTGGCGAGCACGCGCGATTTGCGATCGGTCATTGGATATAATCCCCCTGTGCAGCCCTGACGCAGGCGATGCTTCTGGTAATCGGCGGGTATGGATATTACGCTTGGGCGTCCGGCTACAAGGCCTAGCCCTCAGCCATTTGCCCGTTGTCCATCCATAGTTTTCGCCGTCCTCGCGTCCCCACTGCAGCATCTCTTGCAGCGGTTGTGGCTGCAGTCCTGCTGGGTCTGTGGATAAGTGGCGTTGCAGACGCTCAGCAAAAGCAACCGCTGCAACAGCCACCGCCTCCGCCGCCGGTGCAGTCGCAGCCGGTCGAGGGACCGCCGGCCGACGTCATCCTGGCGCCGCACCGCGCGACCTACGAGATGAAGCTGGCACTTGCGCGGCCCAACAGCGGCATCGTCGAGGTTAAGGGCAACATGGTGTTGGAGAC
>DASXOP010000079.1:0-19804 GCA_036494265.1 Caulobacteraceae bacterium
CGGCGACCCTGCTCCCCCACAGCTCCAAAAGAGCTCAGGTGGCTACGGTCCCTCCGACGGCTGCCCGTCTGGCGCTGTCACGCCAGGCGGGCGTCCCGGAAACACCGCCCTCAATAGCAAACCTTCAACACACAAGGTGGCAGCGGCCCGAACATTGTTCGGGGCGATGACGGAGGGGGCGCAAGCCTCTCCAACCCGCCCCCTACCCCGGCAGTTCGTACCCCACCGCCGCCTCGACCTCGATCGTGCGGATCACCGCGGGCCTCGCCAGCATCCGCGCATGGTGCGCCTCCAGCCGCGGGAACGAGCCCGGCGGCGGTTTCAGCGAGGCGGCGAAGCGCCAGTAGAGGCGGAAGAGGTGGATGTCGGCGATCGAATAGGCGCCGGCGACCCAGTCGGCCCCGCCCAGCCGCGCGTCGGCGATCCGGTAGATCCCAATGGCGTGCTCCAGCCCCTGCCGCCGCGCCGGATGCACCGTCGAGGCGACGAACGACATCCACGACACCACACGCGCCTCGGCCTCGGGATCACCGATCGGCATCAGCCGGGCGTCCGGGAAGGCGCGGGCGAGGTAGTAGAGGATGCCCGCCACCTCGGTCAGCGGACGCCCGTCGATCAGCAAGGTCGGGACCTTACCCTCGGGGTTCATCGCGCGGAACGCGTCGGTGCGGTTCTCGTCCTTGTAGAACGACACCGCGACCGCCTCGAACGGCGCCCCGATCTCATGCAACGCAATATGCGGCGCCATCGAACTGGCCCCCGGCGCGAAATACAGCGTCAGCATCGGTCAGCCTGCTCTGTCGCTTCGTGATCTGGAAGATTGGCCACGGAAAACACGGAAAACACGGACGCAGGTCGCCTCTGAACGGCAGCTCAAGAGCCGCCATTTTCCGTGCTTTCCGTGTTTTCCGTGGCCACTTCAAGTAACCGCCCTACGGGCGGAAGCGTGAATCTAGCTAGGCGGCCACCTTAGGCCGAGGCCCGACGTAGCGCGACTGGGGGCGGATCAGGCGGCCGCCGGCGACCTGTTCGCGGGCATGGGCGACCCAGCCGGTCACCCGGCCGACAGCGAAGACGCAGGTGAACGCCGAGGGCGGGAAGGCCAGCGCCTCCAGGAGCAGCGCGGTGTAGAACTCGACGTTGGTCTGCAGCGAGCGGTCCGGTTTGCGATCCTTCAGGATCGCCAACGCCGCTTCCTCGACCGCCTCGGCGAAGGCAAGCCGGCCCGGCAGCACGTTGGATCGCTCGCCCAGGACCCGCACCGCCTTTTTCAGCGCATCGGCTCTGGGGTCGCGCACTTTGTAGACCCGGTGGCCGAAGCCCATCAGGCGGTCACCGCGGTCCAGCGCCTGCTCGATCCAGGCCCGCGCCCGACCGGGCGTGCCGATGCCGTCGAGCATCTCGATCACCGGCCCCGGCGCTCCGCCGTGCAGCGGCCCTTTCAGCGCGCTGATCCCGCCCAGCACCGCACTGGCGAGGCCGGCATGGGTCGAGGCGATCACCCGGGCGGTGAAAGTCGAGGCGTTGAGGCCGTGGTCGATCACTGTGACGAGGTAGGTCTCGAACGCCTTCACCTCGGCGGCCGGCGCGGGGGCGCCCCTCAGCATCCGCAGGATGTCGGCGGCGTGGGACAGCGCTGGGTCCGGCGTCAGCGCGGGTTCACCCGACTGGCGGCGCACCACCGCGGCGGTGAAGACCGCGGGCGCGGCGATCAGCCGGAGCGCGGTCGCCAGGTCGTCGCCGTCGGGCAACCGAGCGGTCAGCGCCCGCATCGCCTCCATCGGCGTCAGCGCCAGGATCGCGGCGTCGAGGGCTGCAACGTGGCTGAACACTTCCTGCCGCGCGGCCCCGATCGCTGGCGCGAGATCCGCGGGCAGATCGTCGAACCACCCGGACAGCAGCAGGTGCGCGGCTTCTTCGTAGCTGACCCGGCCGGCCAGCTCCTCGATCGCGTAGCCCCGGATTACCAGCCGCCCGGCCTGGCCGTCGACCTCAGACAGCACCGTCTCGGCGGCGACTATGTTCTCAAGGCCGTCAATACCATCGATCAATGTAATTCTCCTTGATCTGCGGCAGACGCCATGAAACCTTGCGCTTTGACCGTCAATCTTGATCAATTGAATCAACTATGTGCCGTTCAGGTGCTTCCTCCGTCCCCGTCATCGCCGGCCGTCAGTGCCGGCGACCCATGCACACCGAGGCGCCCATGGCCGTGCCAGAACACGGCCATGACGGAAGGGTGGTATTTCGGGATGGCCGTAGTTGAGAGCCCCTCAAACGGCCGACTGGATCAGCGCCGAGGAAGCGATGGCGCGGCTGCGGGTGCGGCCGCAGACACTGTACGCCTACGTGAGCCGCGGCCGCGTGCGGGCCGAGCCCGATCCGATCGAGCCGCGCCGCAGCCGCTATCGCGCCAGCGACGTCGCCGCGCTCACCCAGCGCAAAGCGCGTGGCCGCAAGGCCGCCGATGTGGCGGTGGGCGCGATCGACTGGGGCGAGCCGGTGCTGGCCTCGTCGATCACCACGGTGCTCGGCGGGCGGCTCTATTATCGCGGCCACGACGCGGTCGGCCTCGCCGAGACCGCGACGCTGGAGGAGGTGGCGCGGTTGCTGCGCGGTGGCCTCGGCCTGCCACCGGACGAGGAGCAGGCCGCGCCGGACGGTCCGACCGCGCTCGCCCGCGCCCTCGCCGCCTTCGGCGACCGCGCGGCGATCGATCCGCCAGGGCAGGCCCGCAAGCAGGACGACCTCGCCAGCGAAGCCGCGCGGCTGCTCGACCTGATGACCGCCGCCGTCGCCGGCCGCGAGGGCGCCGTGCCGCGCGAGGACGAGGAAGGCCCGATCCACGAGCGCCTCGGCCGCGCCTGGCGCGCGCCGCGGGAAGGCTGGGACGCGATCCGCCGCGCGCTGGTGCTGCTCGCCGACCACGAGCTCAACGCTTCCACCTTCGCCGCCCGGGTCACCGCGTCTACTGGCGCGTCGCTGGCGGCGAGCGTGCTGGCCGGGCTTTGCGCGCTCTCGGGACCTCGACATGGTGGGATGGCGGCGCGCGTCGAAGCCTTCGCCGCCGAGGCCGAGCGGACCGGTTGGAAGCGCGCCTTGCCGACCCGCGAGCCGCCGCCCGGCTTCGGCCACGCGCTTTACCCCGACGGCGACCCGCGCGCCGTCGCGCTGCTATCGGCGATCGCGCCGCCGGCGTCGCTCACGGCGCTGCGCGAGGCGATCGAGGGCGAGACCGGGCAGCGCGCCAACGTCGACTTCGCCCTCTTCGCGCTGCGCAGCACATTGGGTCTGCCCGCCGAGGCCCCGTTCGCGATCTTCGCGGTCGCCCGCACGGCTGGCTGGCTCGCCCACGCCATGGAGCAACTACAGACCGGCCAGGCGATCCGGCCAAGGGCGCGGTACGTGGGGCCGATGCCGGGGGTATGACGGACCATATGAGCCGCAGCAGCGGTCTGCGCCGCCTCCGTCCCGTCGCGCTGGTTGCGCGCCGCGACACCTCCCCCGCCTCTGCGGGCGGTGGAGGTGAAGTGTCGTCCTGCTCCTCCACCGTGTAGCGCGGCGAAACGGAGGAGGTGGCGGCGGGCCGAACTTGTTCGGGGCGACGACGGAGGGAGCGCAAGCCCGCGCCGTCTTGGCCAGGCGTCGGCGCGATCTACCCGTTGTAGCCGCGCACGCCTTCGATGATCTGTTCCTGGACGTCTTCGGTCAGGTAGGCGTGCATCGGCAGAGCGAGCACGGTGGCGGCCTTGGCTTCGGAGACGGGCAAGCCGCCGGGGCCAACCGGGAAGCCGGCGTAGGGCAACTGGCGGTGCATCGGCACCGGGTAATAGACGGCGGTCGGCACGCCCAGGGCCCGCAGGTGTTCGGCGAGGCCATCGCGGTCGTGGTGTTCGATCACGTACTGCGCCCAGACTGAGACGCCGCCGTCGATGACCGTCGGGGTCGAGAGCACGTGGCCGTCGAGGCCGTCGGCGTAGCGAGTGGCGACGTGCTGGCGGTGCTCGAGCTCCTCGGCGAAGATCGCCAGCTTCTCGATCAGGATCGCCGCCTGCAAGGTGTCCAGGCGCGAGTTCATCCCGATCCGCATGTTGAGGTACTTCGGATCGTGCGGCAGCGGGTGGCCGTTGATGTCGCTCTTCACGGTCTTGCCGTGGATACGCAGCGAATCCATCCGCTCGAACAGGGCGTCGTCGTCGGTCAGCACCGCGCCGCCGTCGCCATAGGCGCCCAGCGGCTTGGCCGGGAAGAAGCTGGTGGTGGCCGCGTCGGCCCAGCGGATCGGGTGCTCGCCGTTCAAGGTGCAGCCGAAGCCCTGGGCGGAGTCGGCGATCAGCTTCAGACCATGGCGGCGACAGATCTCGGCGATGCGCGGGTAGTCGGCCGGCTGGCCGAACAGGTCGACCGAGATCACCGCGGCCGGGCGCAGCTCGCCCTTGGCCTTCACCGCCTCGATCGCGGCTTCCAGGTGGCCGGGGTCCATGTTGTAGGTGTCGGGCAGGATGTCGATGAACACCGGCGTCGCGCCGGTCCAGGGGATCACCTCGGGAGTCGCCGCGAAGGTGAACGAGGGGCAGAAGACAGCGTCGCCCGCGCCGACGTCCCAGGCCATCAGCGGCAGGGCCAGGGCGTCGGTGCCGTTGCCGCAGGAGAGCGCGTGGCGCGCGCGGCCGAAATCGGCCAGCTGCTCCTCGAACGCGCGTACTTCGGGGCCCATCACATAGCCGCCGTGCGCCAGTACTTTCTGGATAGCGGCGTCGAGCCGCGGCTTCAGGCGGACCTGCTGGGCCGCGAGGTCGATAAATGGAATCATTGAACCGTCAAGCTTAAGAACGTACCGAGCCCGGCAGATAGGGTGCTTCGCCCCTGGCAGCGACACAATCTGAGTAACCGACTGTTTCGCCTCGACTGTGCGCCACTTTGATGCCGCGGCCGCGCGCGCTAGAGTGGTTACAAACAAGAAGACACGGAGTTGCGTACCCCTTGGCCCAGCGAGCCCCCAAGACCGAGGCGCCGGATCACGCCGCCTCCGCGACGCGCACCATGGCCGCGGAGATCGACGGGCTGAACGCCCTCGCCGCCGCCCTGAGAACCACGTTGCGCGCCACCTTCGACGACGCGGTCGAGACGATGCTAGACGCCGAAGGACGCATCGTCGTCACCGGCATGGGCAAGAGCGGCCACATCGCCCGAAAGGTCACGGCCACGCTGGCGTCGACCGGCACCCCGGCGTTCTTCATGCACCCGGCCGAAGCCAGCCACGGCGACCTCGGCATGATCGGCCCGGGCGACGTGGTGCTGGCGTTCTCCTGGTCGGGCGAGACGCCCGAGCTGCGCGACGTCATCCATTACTGCAAGCGCTTCGACGTGAAGCTGATCGCGGTGGCGTCGGGCGCCAAGAGCGCGCTGATCAAGGCCGCGACCCTGGGCTTCGTACTGCCCGCGGCCGAGGAAGCCTGCCCGAACCGGCTGGCGCCCACCACCTCGACGACGATGCAGCTGGCCCTCGGCGACGCCATCGCCATGGCGCTCCTTGAGGCGCGTGGCTTCTCGGCCCGGGACTTCAAGGCGATCCACCCGGGCGGCAAGCTCGGCTCGCAGCTGCTCACCGTCGGCGACCTGATGGGGGTTGGCGATGCGGTGCCGAAAGTCGGCGAGCGGGCTACGTTTGGCGAGGCTCGGGACGTCATCACCGCCAACGCCTGGTACGGCGGCGTGGCCGTGGTGGACGCGGGCGGCCGGCTGGTCGGGGCGTTCACCGACGGCGACGTGCGCCGCGCGGCAGGCCGCGTCGATGTGTTGGAATCACCGGTCGCCGAGCACATGACCCGGACGCCGGTCGCCGTCGAGCCGGACATGCTCGCCAGCGAGGCGATGCGGATCATGAACGAGCGCGATCGGCCGATCATGATGCTGTTCGTCTGCGAGGCCGGCCGGCTGGTCGGCGCGGTGCACATGCACGACTTCCTGCGCCAGGGGATCGCCTAGCGCTTCGGGCGACGACTGGACTGGCGCGGACGGCCGCCTTACATCGCCGCCATGCCCGGCAAGACCCTCTACGACAAGATATGGGACGCGCACGTCGTCTCGACCGACGCAAACGGCGAGTCGGTGCTCTACATCGACCTCCACCTGATCCACGAGGTGACGACGCCGCAGGCGTTCGCCGGACTCAAGGCCGCGCACCGCGGCGTGCGCCGGCCAGACCGCACCCTGGCCGTCGCTGACCACAACGTGCCGACCGAGGGTCAGGCGCTGGGCGTCGCCGCCGTCGCCGACGAGGAAGCGCGTCTGCAGCTGCAGACCCTCGAGCGGAACGTCGCCACCCACGGCATCGAGTTCTTCCCGATGGGCGACATACGTAACGGTATCGTCCACGTGGTTGGCCCCGAACAAGGGCGCACTCAGCCCGGCATGACCGTGGTCTGCGGCGACAGCCACACCTCCACCCACGGCGCGTTCGGGTGCCTGGCCCAGGGCATCGGCACGTCCGAGGTCGAACACGTGCTGGCGACCCAGACCCTGCGACAGCAGAAGTCGAAGAACATGCGCGTCACCTTCAACGGCGAACCGGCGCCGGGCGTGGGCGCCAAGGACTACGCACTGGCGATGATCGGCCAGATCGGCACCGCCGGCGGCACGGGCTACGTGATCGAATACGCCGGCGATGCCATCCGGGCGCTCTCGATGGAAGCGCGGATGACGCTCTGCAACATGACCATCGAGGGCGGCGCCCGCGCCGGCCTGGTCGCGCCCGACGAAGCCACCTACGCCTACATCATGGGCCGACCCTCCGCGCCGAAGGGCGGAGCGTGGGAGATGGCGCTCAGCTACTGGAAGAGCTTCTTCTCCGACCCGGACGCCCGCTTCGACCGCGAGCTGGAGATCGACGTCTCCAAGCTGATCCCGATGGTCACCTGGGGCACCAGCCCGGAAGATGTGGTCGCCATCGACGGCTCTGTTCCGGATCCCGCGGCATTCGATGCGGTAAAGGCGGCGCAGATCAGGCGGATGCTGGACTACATGGGGCTCGAGCCCGGCCAGAAGATAGCGGACGCCCGGATCGACCGGGTGTTCATCGGCTCGTGCACCAACAGCCGCATCGAAGATTTGCGCGCCGCCGCCGCCATCGCCCAGGCGGCGCTCGACGCCGGGCGCAAGGTCGCTCCGCACGTGAACGCGATGGTGGTGCCGGGCTCGGGGTTGGTGAAGGAACAGGCTGAGTCCGAGGGGCTCGACGAGGTGTTCCGCGCCGCTGGCTTCGACTGGCGTGAACCTGGCTGCTCGATGTGCCTGGCGATGAACCCTGATAGACTCGCGCCTGGCGAACGCTGCGCCTCGACCTCGAACCGCAACTTCGAGGGTCGCCAGGGCCGCGGCGGGCGCACCCACCTGATGAGCCCCTCGATGGCCGCGGCCGCCGCCATCGCCGGCCACATCGCCGACGTGCGCGACTTCCTCTAGCAGAGCGTGCGCGGCGCAGGGCTGGACTCACCGCTCCAGACGTGAACAATTGGGGAACGATCTGCCGTTGCCAGGGAGGGCGACCATCCGTCTGTTCGCGCCATCGCGCTTCCTCGACGCGGATATCGAGGACTGGGTGCTGGAAACCTGGGGTTGGCTGATGGCCAACCTAGGCGGCATGGAACGCTTCCAGCAGACCCCATTGGTGACAGCTTCGCGCGAGTGCTTTCCGCCGACCGACACCGAGGGTCATGCGCGAGCGCTCTACGTCTTCGAGCAGGTCAAGCAGCTGATGGGGATGCAAAACCGGCCGTGTACGCTGCGAGCTTTCGAGCGGTCGCCGGACAACCACCGTGTTGGGCTCTACGCCCAGGTCCAGCGCGGCGGTACGGCCAACGGCACGTTCCAGATTCGGGATGGCGAAGTGATCATCAGGTACGCTTCCGATCTGGTGACCCAGCCGCGTCAGCTGATCGCCACCTTCGCCCACGAACTGTCGCACTACCTGCTGGCCACCATCATGAAGCCGATCCCCGGCGGTAACGACCTGCATGAGCTCACCACCGAGCTGACGGTCGCCTACACCGGATTCGGCATCTTCGGGGCCAACGCCGCCTTCCGCTTCGAGCAGCATCAGGACCCGTTCGGGCAAGGCTGGAGCGCTTCGCGCAGCGGCTATTTCTCCGAGCCTACCTGGGCCTTCGCCTTGGCGATGTTCGCACACCTACGGCAGGTCGAACTGCCGCGCGATCAGTTAAAGCCGAGCATCGGCGACTTGACCCGCAAGGCCGGGCGATATCTTGAAAAGCGCCCGGCGCTGCTCGCGCCGCTGAGAAACCCGGCCTGACGCCATGATCGAAGCCCTCAACCACATCGCCATCGCCGTTCGCGACCTCGATCGCGCCGCCAGCGCCTTCGGCGCGCTCTTCGGCCGCCGCGCGGACTGGCGAGAGAAGGCGGCGGGCGCGCGGCACGCCTGGTTCCAGCTTTCCAACATGGCGCTCGACCTGGTGCAGCCCGACGGCCCGGGCGAGAGCGGCGACCGCGTCCGCGCCCAGATCGAGGCGCACGGCGAGGGGCTGTGGGGCCTGGCCTTTGGCGTCACCAACCTGGAGGACACCAGCCGCGTGCTCGGCCGCCGCGGCGCGCCGGTAGCCGCGCCGGCCGACCTCCTCTCGACCGACGCCTGGCGCCTCGCCTTCGTCGACCCCGCGGTGACCAACGGCGTCTCCATCGCCCTGGCCGAACGCACGGGCCGGTTCGATCCCAAGCCAGGACCGTCGGACGGCGTGCAGGCGCTGGACCATGTGGTGATCAACACCCCGAACCCGGACCGCGCGGTCGCTCTTTACGGCGCCCGACTCGGCCTCGACTTCCGGCTCGACCGTTCCAACCCGCAATGGGGTTCGCGGCTGATGTTCTTCCGTTGCGGCGGCGCGGTGGTCGAGATCGGCTCGAAGCTCGGCGCGGAGCCGGCGGACGGCCCCGACCGGCTCTCGGGACTCGCGTGGCGCGTCACCGATCCGGAAGCCGCGCAGGCTCGCATCGCCAAGGCCGGCTTCGACGTCTCCGAAGTGCGCTCGGGCCGCAAGCCGGGCACCAAGGTCTTCACCGTCCGCTCCGGCGTCCCCGGCGCCCCGACCCTGATGCTGAGCGCCGAGCCGGAAACCGAGGATGCCTAAGTCCGAATGACGAAGAGCGTTATGATCTCGGAGGCGAAGCGCAGGTTTTCGGCGTTGGTCGAGGAGGCCAGCGGAGGCGCCGAGATCGTCATCACTAAGCGCGGCAAGCCAATTGCGAAGCTAGTCCCTCTCAGCTGGGGAGAGGCGCGTTAGCGGGCTGGCCCTCAGAAGTCGTTCTCTCGTCCGTCCTCGACCTGTAGAAGTCTGATCCATGCACCCGTTCACCGAACTCCACGCCAAGGCCGCGCCGCTGGATGTGGCCAACCTCGATACCGACCAGATCATCCCCAAGCAGTTCCTCAAGACGGTCGATCGCGAGGGCCTGGGCAAGGGGCTGTTCTACGACCTGCGCTTCGATGGCGAAGGCAAGCCCCGGCCCGGCTTCGTGCTCAACGACCCGCGCTACGGCGGCGCTGGGGTGCTGATCGCGGGGGACAATTTCGGCTGCGGCTCCAGCCGCGAGCACGCGCCGTGGGCGCTGCTGGATTATGGCGTGCGCTGTGTGATCGCCCCCAGCTTCGCGGACATCTTCTACAATAACTGCTTCCAGAACGGACTGCTGCCCGTTGCGCTGCCGCAGGCAGCGGTGCGGCAATTGATGGACGAGGCCAAGGGCGGCAACCACGTGTTCTCGGTCGATCTCTCGGCCCAGGTAGTCACCTCGCCGTCCGGCCAGCAGTTCCGCTTCGAGATCGATCCGGGGCGCAAGGAGAAGCTGCTGCAGGGCCTCGACTCGATCGGCGAGACGCTGGCGCACGCTGGAGAGATCGACGTGTTCGAGTCCCGCCAGGCCCTCGCCACGCCGTGGATGGAACTCGCGTGACGCTTCCAAAATGACGCTCATTGTCGCCGGCACGGTGCGCGTGCCGCCACAGAACCTCGACGGCCTGCGACCGCACATGGCGCAGATGATGGCCGCCAGCCGGGCCGAGGACGGCTGCACCGCCTACGGTTACGCCGAGGACGTCACCGAGCCTGGTCTGATCCACGTGTTCGAGATCTGGCGCGACCAGGCCGCCCTCGACGCGCACTTCCAGACCGACCACATGGCCCGCTGGCGCGCCGCGTGGCCTAGCTTCGGGGTATCCGAGCGCCGTCTCTTCGCCTACGAGGTCGCCTCCGAACGCGCGCTCTGATCCTCCCTGGCAGGTGACCGATGCCTAACCTTCTGCTCCTGCCCGGCGACGGGATCGGCCCCGAGATTTGCGCCGAGGTGAAGCGCGTCGCCGAGCGGATTACCAACGATCTCATCATCGACGAGCGTCCGTTCGGCGGCGCCAGCCTCGACGCGCACGGCGTGCCGCTGACCGACGAGGCGCTGGCGACGGCCAAGGCGTCCGACGCGGTGCTGATGGGCGCTGTCGGCGGCGCGGTCGGCGCTTCGCCGTGGGAGAAGGTCCCGCGCAACCTGCGGCCCGAGGCTGGGTTGCTGGGCTTGCGTTCCGGCATGCAGGTGTTCGCCAACCTCAGGCCCGCGATCTGCTACGGCGCGCTCGCCGACGCCTCGACGCTGAAGCGCGAGGTGATCGAGGGGCTCGACCTGATGATCGTGCGCGAGCTCACCGGCGGGGTCTATTTCGGCCAGCCCCGCGGGGTCGAGGACTTGCCGGATGGCCAGCGCCGCGCCGTCGACACCCAGGTCTACACCACCCACGAGATCGAGCGCGTTTCCAGAGTGGCGTTCGAGCTGGCGCGGGGGCGGCGTAACAAGGTGACCTCGGCCGAGAAGGCCAACGTGATGGAGACCGGTGCATTCTGGCGCGAAGTGGTGACCGCAATGCACGCCCGGGAATTTCCGGACGTGACGCTGGAGCACATGCTGGCCGACAACGCCGCCATGCAGTTGGTCAAGAACCCCAAGCAGTTCGACGTGCTGGTCACCGACAACCTCTTCGGCGACATCCTCTCCGACGAGGCGGCGCAGCTGACCGGCTCGCTCGGCATGCTTCCCTCGGCGGCGCTGGGCGAACCTGGCAAGCCCGGACTCTACGAGCCGATTCACGGCTCCGCCCCAGACATCGCCGGGCAAGGCCTCGCCAACCCGCTGGCGGCGATCCTGTCGTTCGAGATGGCGCTGCGCTGGTCGCTGAAGCGCCCCGACCTCGCCGATCGGTTGACTGGCGCGGTGCAACAGGCGCTCGAGGGCGGCGCCCGCACCCGCGACCTCGGCGGCGCGCTCTCCACCCGCGAGATGGGCGACGCCGTCCTGGCCGGACTCTGAGCGGGTGAGCCAAGAAGCCGACCAAGACTCGGGGGCGCACGTCGTCCACGAAGCGGTCGGCCCGGCCCTGACCGGGTTGGAAGCGGCAGGCGCGCTTGGCGTTGGGGTCAACTCACTGCTGGTGCTGGGCGTGATCCCGGTGCTGCTGGGCGCCCTGGTCGACGAACATCGGCTCACCGACCCGGACATCGGCCTTGCCGTCATGGTCGAGGTGATGGCGATGGGGATCACCACCGCGCTGGCCGGCGCGCTCTTGAAGCCGATGCGGCTGAAGCTGATCGGTATCGTGCTGACCATCATGCTGGCCGTCGTCGACCTCGCTACGATCCAGACCTCGTTCGCCGGCGTCTTCGCGATGCGCGGCCTCGCCGGCGCGATCGAGGGCGTGCTGCTTTGGATCACCGTGGCGATGATCTCGCGCACCGAAACACCGGAGCGATGGGCGGGGGTCTTCTTCGTCACCCAGACGCTGGCGCAGCTGCTCTTATCGATCGCGCTGGGGGTTTGGATAATGCCGGCGTCGGGGGCCAACGGCGGCTTCATCGCCATCGCCGTCTGCGCGGTGATCGGGTTGCCGGCCGCCATCATCGGACCCAGCCGCCTGGCCGATCTCAACCCGGGCGAGGCGATCGCCGGACCGCCGCCGTTCCGCGGCTGGATCGCGCTCGTCGGCACCTTCGTTTTCGTCGCCGGGGGCGGAGCGGTGGCGGCGTACCTGCAACCACTGGCGGAGCAGGCCGGGCTCGACGCCGGCGTCGCGCGCACCGCGCTCTCGGTCTCACTGGCCGCCCAGGTGGCAGGCAGCAGCGTGGCGACCGCGCTGGCCGGCCGCATTCGCTGGTTCCACGTCTTCCTGTTCACCACCGCCGGCAGCCTCGCGGTCTGGTGGCTATTCGGCCAGCACATCCCGGCCTGGCTCTTCATCGGCGCCAACGCGGTGGCTGGATTCGTCGGCCTGTTGCTGAGCCCGTTCCTGGTGCCGATGACCATCGAGGCCGACCCATCGCGCCGCGCGGCGATGCAGAGCGGCGCGGCGCAACTGATCGGCGGCGCGATGGGGCCGCTGCTCGCGTCACGGATCGTGAGCGACCAGAACGTCCACGGCGCGCTCTGGCTCGGCGCCGCCATGCTGCTCGCCGGCCTGGCGATTGTCGCCTGGCTGCACGTCACCAGCCGCCACGGAACCGCCGCGCTCGCCTAGGTCTCGATCGTCATCTGGGTCTGGGTGACCAGGGCGAGCAGCTTGCCCTCAGCGCTGGTGATCCGGGTCTGCCAGACGCTGGAGCGGCGGCCGATATGCAGCGGCAGCGCCTCGCCCGTGATGGTCTCGCCGACCCGGGCGCTGCCCATGAAGTTGGTCTTGCTTTCCAGAGTGGTGGTGCGGCTCCCGTCGCGTAGATTGAGCACGGCGCCGATCGCGCCCAGGCTGTCGGCGAAGGCCATGTAGGCGCCGCCGTGCAGGATGTGGCCGCCGGTGGTGATCTCCTCGCGCACCGTCAGGTGGCCGACCACGCGGTCCTTTTCGGCGACGCTCAGCTCGATGCCGAGCGTCCTGGCCAGCGGCAGCGCGGCGATGTCGAAGGCCGGCATGGGTATTCACCTTGTTTTTGCGATTGCGGCGCAGCCTCGATGCGGTTGCCTCTGCGACCATCAAGGCGTAGTGAGCGCGTCCTTCAGTCAAAGGAGAGTTTCGATGGGTTACCGGGTCGCCGTCGTCGGCGCCACGGGCAACGTGGGCCGTGAGATGTTGAACCTCCTCGAGGAAGTCGAATTCCCCGTGGATAAGCTGCATGCGATCGCCTCGCGCAAATCCATCGGCGTCGAAGTCGGCTGGAAAGACGGCGTCGTGAAGTGCGAGGACGTCGCGCAATTCGACTTCTCCAGCGTCGATGTCGCGCTGATGAGCGTCTCCGGAGATTTCTCCCGGGAATGGGCGCCCAAGATCGGCCGCGCCGGCGCGCTGGTGATCGACAATTCGTCGGCCTGGCGGATGGACCCCGACGTGCCGCTGATCGTGCCGGAAGTGAATCCGGACGCGATCGAGATGTCGCGCCGCAAGAACATCGTCGCCAATCCCAACTGCTCGACCGCCCAGCTGGTGGTGGCGCTGAAGCCGCTGCACGACGCGGCCAAGATCAAGCGCGCGGTCGTGGCGACCTACCAGTCGGTCTCCGGCGCCGGTAAGGCCGGCATGGACGAGCTCTGGAACCAGACCAAGGACGTCTACATGCTGGGCGCGTCCGAGCCCAAGTTCTTCCCCAAGCAGATCGCCTTCAACGTGATCCCGTTCATCGGCAAGTTCCTCGACGATGGCTACACCGACGAGGAAACCAAGATGTGGAACGAGACCCACAAGATCCTGGATCCCGATATCAAGCTCACAGTCACCTGCGTGCGGGTGCCGGTGATGGTGGGTCATGCCGAGGCGGTGCACCTGGAGTTCGCGCGGCCGCTCGACGAGAGCGAAGCGCGCGAGATCCTACGCGACGCGCCAGGGATCATGGTGGTCGATAAGCACGACCCCACCGGCTACGTGACGCCGAAAGAGATCCAGGGCGAGTTCCCGGTCTATGTCAGCCGCATCCGCAACGACACCACCGTCAAGCACGGTCTGGCGATGTGGGTGGTGGCCGACAACCTGCGCAAAGGCGCGGCGCTCAACGCTATCCAGATCGCCGAGCTCGCCGCCGAGCGCGGTCTCCTGGGCCAGAAAATCCTCGCATGAGCCACCTCGCCGAAGCGCCTGGCGGCTCACCCCGCCAAGCGCGGGCGCGCCCCAGCAAAAGTGGGAACTACTTTTGCGTCCGGGGCGCGCTCACTTTGACGTTGGCGCGCGCTCCGGGCGGCTGAGCAGTGCCCACTCAGCCTGAGCGCGCGCTGGCGGCGGGTGTGATCGGCTATATCATCTGGGGCTTAGTGCCGGCGGCGTTCATCCTCGCCGGCCGCGCCGGCGCGTCGCCGCTCGAGATCGTCGGCCAGCGCGCGTTCTGGTCGGCCCCCTGGGCCGGCTTGCTGGTGATCGCCGCCGGCCATGGCGACCAGGTGGTCAGGGTGTTCAAGACCCCGCGCCTGCTCGGCCAGCTGGCCGTCTCGGCGCTGATGATCGTCAGCGGGTGGACGGTCTATGTCTGGGCGGTCAACAACGGCCACAACATCGAGGCGGCGCTCGGCTACTACATCAACCCGCTGCTCAACATGGCGCTCGGCGCCACGTTGTTCCGTGAACGGATCACCGCGCTGGGCATCGGCGCGATCGCGCTGGCCGTGATCGGCACGCTGCTGCAGGCGCTGGCGCTCGGCCACCTGCCGTGGATCGCCCTTTTCCTCGCCGCGACGTTCACGGTCTACGGCGTCATCCGCAAACGGGTGGAGGTGGACGCGCAGGCCGGCCTCTTCGTCGAGAGCCTCCTGATGTGGCTGCCGGGCTTGGCGCTGATCCTGTGGCTCTCCCACTCGGGGACTACGAAGTTCGTGAGCGGCGGGGCGCCGGTGACGCTGCTGTTGCTGGCCATGGGCCCGATCACCGTCGCGCCGCTAGCGTTCTTCGCCTGGACCACGCGCCGGCTGCCGCTGTCGACCGTCGGCTTCCTGCAGTTCATCGGGCCAACCCTGGGCTTCATCATCGGCCTGGTGGTCGGCGAACGCCTGACCCCGCTCGGCCTCGTCTCGTTCGGCTTCATCTGGGCCGGGGTTGCGCTCTTCACTTTCGGCGCGTGGCGAGCGGGGCGGCGCGTGAGGCTGGCGACGGCGTGACAGTTCCAAATTTTCCCATAAAAATCAATATCATCCCGGACAAGCCGCGCCAGCGGCGCAGATCCGGGACCTCCTGTCTCGATTGCGTCAAGGAGGTCCCGGTTCTCCGCTTCTCACCGGCGAGCCCTCATGTCGGATCGACTACGTCTTCCTCGGCTTTCCGGCCGCCGGGCAGTCTGGAAGGACCGTCGCTGCCGGACTGTTCGGCGAGCAGCCGCGAGACGGTATCTGGCCCTTGGATCACGCTGGGGTTTGGGTCGACCTCGTGTGACCGAAGGCACAGCGAGTGCCCGGAGCAGCGCCTAGGGTCTCCGTACTGAACCCCATAGGAGCCTGCACATGTCTGACGACCACAAACCTGCCGACGCCGCCTCGGAGAAGGACAACTTCCAAGCCCACCTCAACGCGCCTCACCACCAGGCCAAGAAGGGCGTGAAGGATGTCGGCGAGATCGTTTCCAGCGCTGGCGGCGAACTCATCGACGGCCGCATCGCCGACATCACCGACGGCGACCTCTGAGGCGCGTTCGATCCGAGGGACGCGACGCCTCGCGAGCCGATCTCCCCGCGGCTCGCGAGGCTCAGTCGGTGGACCGCTCGATCCGTACCATCGCCAAAACCTCCTCGATCGCGGCAACAACAGCTTCAGGCTTGTCAATCTGGATCTGGTGCCGGGCATCGACGACTCGTCGCTCACCCCGAGTCGAGAGCGAAGCAATCTCCTCGTGCATGATCCTCCAAGTTTCGACCCGTGATCGGGCTTGCTCAGGCGTCTCATCCGGTACCGCCTCGCCGACCTCGCGGCCTGCAGAGAGCACGATCAGGGGCATGTCGCCGAGGGGTCTACGCGCTGCGGCCACTTGCTCGAAGCTTATGACGCCGGCAACGCTCATCTCGGACCGCATCGCTCGCCATCGGGCCGCTGAAGCCAGCTGACTGTTGCGAGCAGCTTCCACGGCGGGTGTCAGTTGCATTGGCTGAGACGCCGCACGGACCAAGGCGTCGAACTCCGGCGCACCAGGGACGAGCGCACCCGCCCGCGCCAGGTGGACGAGGTGTGTCATTTTGCGCAGTTGGCCGCGCCGCAGCGCTGCGAGTTGAGCACTGTTCTCGCCGAAAAACCGGCGGTGTTGGTGCTCGCTGGAACTGTCGACCATCACCATTCCGACCACTTCCTGCGGATACTTAAACGCGAACAGGCGCATGTAGAGGCCTCCGAGCGACAAGCCCACCAGGATATACGGCGGCGCAATGTCAGCCGACCTCAGAGCTGCTCGCAGATCCTCGACTACGGCCGAGCCGGTCACGGGGAGCGGCCCAGGATCACTGAAGCCCATCCCGGCTTGGTCGAAGGAAACGGCGCGGGCGCTTAGACCCAGGGCGATCTGCACGGATGCCCATGAGAGGGCTGTGCAACCATGCCCGCCAGCGAGGATCACAGACGGCGAGCCGTCCCCGGTGATGACGAGATTAATCCGCCGCCGGCGGTTGACCTTCGCGAGCGTCTGGGGCCCGGCGAAAAAGTGGTCCATGCGTGCATCGGGTTCGGCAGCGATTGCCATAGGTGGACTCTTTCGAGGGTCTGTACGGGGCCGAAGTCGGCGACGGCGACCTCCGAGGTGCGTTCGATTCGTGGGACGTGACGCCTCGCGAGGCTCAGTCGATGTTTTCTGCGATCAGCAGCTCGACGATCACGCAGTCTTTCCACACGCCTTCCAGCTTGCCGTGCTTCTCGTGCACCCCGATCTCCTTAAACCCCATGCGGGCCATGAGGCTGAGGCTGGCGCGGTTCTCGGGGAAGACACGAGACGTCAGCTTCCAGAGGCCATCGACCCGCGAGGCGTCGATCAGCGCCGCCATGGCCACCGGACCGACGCCCTGGCCGCGGCGCGAGCGGCGCACGTAGACTGAGAATTCGCCGATGCCGCGATAGCAACACCGGTCGGAATAGGGGTGCGCGACCGCATAACCCACCACCTCGCCCGACGGATCGACCACCGATACGAACGCATGAGCGTGGTCGAACCAGGGCTCGACGTCGGCCGGCGAGCGCGGCTCGGTCTCGAACGTCGCGATGCGATCCTCGATGCCCTGGTTGTAGATCTCGGTGATCGCCGCGGCGTCCTCGCGCCGCGCCGGCCGGACCGTGAAACCTGTCGCCATGTCTGACCCCGCTTGACTCTTCTATATTTCGGGAATTATAGAATGATCGTCACTCAGGAGACAATCATGAAGCGTCTGCACCTGCATGTGAGCGTGCCCGATCTCGCCCAATCGATCCAGTTCTACGAGACCCTGTTCGGGTCGCCACCCTCGGTGGTGAAAGACGACTACGCCAAGTGGATGCTCGAAGATCCGCACGTGAACTTCGCCATCTCGAAGCGCGGCGCTGCAACCGGGATCGATCACGTCGGCATCCAGGTCGAAAGCCGCGGCGAGCTGGGCGAGTTGGCCGGTCGGCTGAAGGCGGCGGGCGCCAAGACCTTCGACGAAGCGGCGACGACCTGCTGCTATGCGGTGTCGGACAAAAGCTGGGTCAGCGACCCGGCCGGCGTGCGCTGGGAAACGTTCTACACCTTCGGCGAGGCGACCGACTACGGCGAGGACCGCGCCGAACCCGTCGTTTCGGAGCCAAGCGCATCATCCTGCTGCGGCGCCGCGCCGAAGTCTGCAGAAGCTGCGTGCTGCTAGGTCATGGAAACCGCGTCCGCTGTCGGCGCGCTCTCGGCGCTTGCCCACTCCGGCCGCCTGGAGGTCTTTCGACTTCTGGTGCAGGCCGGGCCAACGGGTATGGCCGCGGGCGACATCGCGCGCACCACCGGCAGCCTCGCCAACACGCTCTCGACGAACCTGAGCGTGCTCGCCGGCGCCGGTCTGATCAGCTCCAGGCGCGAGGGCCGCTCGATCATCTATGCCGCCGGCTACGACCGGATGGGCGAGCTGCTGGCCTTCCTGATGGAGGACTGCTGCGGCGGGAATGCCCAAATCTGCGCGCCCCTCTCGGCCATCGCCGAGCGGGCCGCCTGCTGCGCCTAGAGCGGGTTGAGGAAAGCGGGAACTGGTTTTCCGCCCGCTCCTTCGCCAACCCAGCCGTCACCCTTGCACGCAGCCTCTCCGACACGTTCGGCGGCATTGCGCCGGTCTCGGTCCCGCTCTTCATCGCCGGCCAGATCGTCGGCGCGCTTGCGGCGACGGCTGCGTTCGGCGGACTGGTGCGGTCGTCAAAGGCGCAGATGTAGGAACTGGTTGAAATCGCTGGCTTCGTAGTCGGCAAACGCGCCGCCGCTGGCGAAGCCACGGTTGCGATAGAGCGCCAGGGCCGGCTCGAAGGCAGGCCCGCGGCCAGTTTCGAGACTCAGCCGCGACAGCCCCCGCCGGCGCGCTTCGCCGATGATGTGCTCCAGCAGCGCCGCAGCGATGCCTCTGCGCAGGCGCCGCGGGTCGGTGCGCATGGACTTCACCTCGCCGGTTCCGTCGCCAAGCTCTTTCAGCGCGCCGATGCCGGCGATCGAGCCGCCGTCCCACGCCGACCAAAGGGTGACGCCCGGCGCTTGCAGACCCGACAGGTCGAGGGCGAACACATGCCCAGGCGGCGAGCTTTCATGCATGCCTCTGAGATGGAGCGCCAGCAGCGCCCTGGTCGCTTCGCCGCTCAGGTCGTCTTCACGGATATCGAACAACGGTTCTTTGCCTCGCTGGTTTCGGAAGACGCAGCGCAGGAATTGGGACCTAGCTCGGCCGTTTGCAACGCTTGTACGCACAGGAGAAGCAAGCCTCCGGGACAGCGGCGACTCGCGGCAAAGAGGGACCCGAAAGGAGCCCCTACTGCCGCCGCCCCCTCCCAACTGGCTGAGCCAGCATTACGCGACACCACAGACGCTGGCCAAGGTCGGCCGGCGACGGCGGCTGAACCTCGTGATCGACGGCGAAGGCTCGCCCACCGTGGTCTTCGCCGCGGGCCTCAACGGGACCGCGTTGCATTGGGCGCGCGTCCAGCCCGCCATCGCACTCCGCACCCGCACCGTCGCGTTCGACAAGGCCGGCATGGGCTTCAGCGATCCCGGCCCCATGCCGCGCACCGCGTCTGCGGTCGTCCAGGATCTGCGCAGGGCGCTGGCCGCCGCCGGCATTCCCCCGCCCTATGTGCTCGTCGGCCACTCGCAAGGCGGACCGCAGATGCGCCTCTTCGCCTTTTGCCATCCGCACGAGGTGGCCGGCCTGGTGATGGTGGACCCGTCCGGCGAACACCAGGATCAGCGGATCGACGACGCCCGCGCCGGTGTGGGTGGTCAGCGTCTCAACGAGTTCGGTCGCCAAGCGAACCTGAACACCTATGCGCGGCTCGCCCGGCTTGGCCGTAGCGATGCGCTCCGTCCCGGCACGCCCGACTACGACCGGGCGATCGGCCCGCCGATGCCCACACTCCCACCGGCGGTATGGGCCGCCCACGTCGCCCGACGCACCTCGCCGGATTTCTGGCGCGCGCTCAGGTCGGAGTCCGCGGCGGCCAGCGGCAGAAGCTCGGACGAGGTCGCCGCCGCGCGCCGCTCGTTGGGTGACATGCCTCAGATCGTGCTCACCGCCGGCCGCAACGCCCTGCAGCGGTCGGGTGAGACCGCCGCCGAGGCCGCGGCGCGACACGCCGTCTGGCTAACGATGCACGACGAGATCGCCGCCCTCTCCAC
>DASXOP010000080.1:0-3299 GCA_036494265.1 Caulobacteraceae bacterium
AACTCACGATCCGTTCGACGTCGACTTCGACTCCGAGCCGGCTTTCGCTTCCGCCCCGTCCGCCGGCCAGCCCGCCGCCCACGCCGACGCCTGGGCGACGCCCGACGCCGCGCCGGCGCGCGGCGCCGCGGACCCATCCGATCCGTTCGCCGGCCTCTCCGGCCACGACGACCACGCTCAGCCGCTGCCGGCGCACGGCAACCCGATCGCCGACATGCTGGCCAGCGCCGAAGCCGCGCTCGGCGACCACACGGTGCCGCGTATCACCATCCACGCGTTCTGCGTGCGTCCGGAGATGGGCGAACTGGTGCAGCGCGCCGCCGCCGACCGCCGCATGGAGCGCGCCAAGACCGTCGCTTATCCGGGCGGTCTGAAGGCGGCCGTCGAGGCCTACCAGAACCAGCCGACGCCCTCGCTGCTGATCGTCGAGAGCCTCGATGCGGCGCAGGTGCTGCTCGACCAGCTCGGCCGCCTGGCCGAAGTCTGCGATCCTGGCACCAAAGTGATGGTGGTGGGCGCGGCCAACGACATCGCTCTCTATCGCGAACTGATGCGCCGCGGCGTCAGCGAGTACCTGGTGCCGCCGCTGGGGCCGCTGCAGCTGATCGCCGCCATCACCGCGCTCTACGCCGATCCGGCGCAGCCGTTCGTCGGCCGCCAGATCGCTTTCTGCGGGGCCAAGGGCGGCGCCGGCGCCTCGACCATGGCCCACAACGTCGCGCACCTGATCTCCGAGCGCATGGGCGCCAACACCGTGCTGGTCGACCTCGACCTCGCCTTCGGCACCGCCGGCCTCGACTTCAACCAGGACCCGCTGCACGGCATCGCCGACGCGCTGTCCCAGCCCGACCGGTTGGACCCGGTGCTGATGGAGCGGATGATGGCCCGCTGCGGCGATCACCTGTCGCTGTTCGCCGCGCCCGCCAGCCTCGATCGCGACTACGACATCCCGGCCGAGACTTTCGAGGAAGTGGCCCAGAAGATCCGCGCCACCTCGCCTTACGTGGTGCTCGACCTGCCGCACGCCTGGACGCCGTGGAAACGGCGGATGCTGGTCACCTCCGACGACGTGATCATCGTAGCCGAGCCCGACCTGGCCTCGCTGCGCAACGCCAAGAACATCATCGATCTGGTCAAATCCGCCCGCCCCAACGACACGCCGCCGCGCGTGGTGCTGAACAAGCTGGGCATGCCGGGTCGCCCGGAAATCCCGGCAAAGGACTTCGGCGATGCGCTGGGGCTGGCCCCCTGCATGATGTTCACGTTCGACGCCAAGCTATTCGGCCAGGCGTCCAACAACGGTCAGATGATCGACGAGGTCGGCCCGAAGTCGAAACAGGCCGAGGGGCTCGAGGCTTTGGCCCGCATGATCAGCCGACGCGAGACGGGGGCCGATCCGGCGCCCAAGACCGTGTCGCTGCTCGACAAGTTGCTCAGAAGGTAGCGGAGCCAGCGTGTTCGGAAAGCGCGCCCCAGACCAGCAAACCGCGCCGGCGCGTCAGCCGCCGCCACCCGCCGCCGCGGGGGCGCCGACCATCGCCACCCGGCCGCAGAAGATGGAAATCACGCCGGGGGTGACGCCGGCCGCGCCGGCCAGCCCCGTCGCCAGTCCGCGCCCGAAAGCCACGGCCGGCTTCGAACAGCTGCAGCACGCGCAAGGCCCGGCGACCGAGATCGTCCGCGAGCAGAGCGAGTACTATCACCAGACCAAGGCGACGATTTTCAACGCCCTGCTCAACACCATCGACCTGGCGCAGCTGGCGCAGCTGGACCAGGCAACGGCGGCCGAGGAAATCCGCGACATCGTCGCCGAGCTGGTGGCGATCAAGAACGTCTCGATGTCGGTCGCCGAGACCGACCATCTGGTGCAGGACGTCATCAACGACGTGCTGGGCTACGGGCCTCTGGAGCCGCTGCTGGCCCGCGACGACATCGCCGACATCATGTGCAATGGCGCCAACCGGGTGTTCATCGAAGTCGCCGGCAAGGTGCAGCTGACCAACGTCCGCTTCCGCGACAACGCCCAGCTGATGAACATCTGCCAGCGGATCGTCAGCCAGGTCGGCCGCCGCGTCGACGAGGCCAGCCCGATCTGCGACGCGCGCCTGCCCGACGGCAGCCGCGTCAACGTCATCGCCCACCCGCTCTCGCTCGATGGCCCCACGCTCACCATCCGGAAATTCCGGAAGGACAAGCTGACCATGAAGAACCTGGTCGAGTACGCCTCGGTCAGCCCGGAAGGCGCGCGGGTGCTGGGCGTAATCGGCGCCTGCCGCTGCAACGTGATCATCTCCGGCGGCACCGGCTCCGGCAAGACGACGCTGCTCAACACGCTCACCGCCTTCATCGACCCGACCGAGCGGGTGGTGACCTGCGAGGACGCCGCCGAGCTGCAGCTGCAGCAGCCGCACGTGGTGCGCCTGGAGACCCGGCCGGCCAACCTCGAAGGCACCGGCATGATCACCATGCGCGACCTGGTGAAGAACTGCCTGCGGATGCGTCCGGAGCGGATCATCGTCGGCGAAGTGCGCGGGCCGGAAGCGTTCGACCTGCTGCAGGCCATGAATACCGGCCACGACGGCTCCATGGGCACGCTGCACGCCAACTCACCGCGCGAAGCCATCAGCCGCCTGGAGTCGATGATCACCATGGGCGGCTACGGCCTGCCCTCGAAGACCATCCGCGAGATGATCGTGGGCTCGGTGGACGTGATCATCCAGGCGGCCCGCCTGCGGGACGGCTCGCGTCGCATCACCCACGTCACCGAGGTCGTCGGCCTGGAAGGCGACGTGATCGTCACCCAGGACCTGTTCGTCTACGAGATCACCGGCGAGGACCAGAACGGCGGCGTGATGGGCCGCCACCGCTCGACCGGCATCGCGCGTCCCCGGTTCTGGGACAGGGCCCGCTACTACGGGCTCGAGCGGGAGCTGGCCGAAGCGCTCGACGCGGCGGAATAGCGCATGGATTCCGCCACCCTCGTATTCATCCTGGTCGCGGCGGTGGGTTTTGCCGTGGTCGTGGCGGTGGGCTTCGCCTTCGCCGGCGGCGAGTCGGCGAGCGACCGGGCGGTGAAGCGCGCGCAGGCCATCACCGGGGCCACGGCGCGCGACGCCCGCCGCTCCCGCGTCGCGGCGTTGAACGCCGCCAACGCCCCCGAGGTGCGCCGGCGGCAGATCATGAAGTCGCTGAAGGATCAGGAGCGCCAGGAAAAGCGCATGCGCCTGAACCTGGCCAACAAGCTGAAACAGGCGGGCCTCGCTTTCACCGTCATGCAGTTCTGGATCGCGTCGGGCGTC
>DASXOP010000081.1:0-391191 GCA_036494265.1 Caulobacteraceae bacterium
TCACCAGGTCGAGATAGCCCTTGTTGGCCGTCTCCTTGATCGTGCCCTTCATGTCCAGCTCGTCCGGCTGGCCGGTGCGGGCGAACTTGCGCAGGCGCCGCAGCGCCACCTTGATGTTGCGGGTGCCCAGCTCGACCTGATCGTCGAGGTTCTTGTACTCACGCTTGTCCCAGACCTTGATCGCCTTGCCGTGGCGGCCCTTGTCCTGGCCGATGCGGATGCCCTCTGGGTGATAGCCGTTGGCGCCGATCGGGAAGTTGCGGCCGTTGCCGCGGCGGTTCTCGTCGCCGTCCTCGCCGTCGCCGTCGCCCTCTTCCTGGGCCTGCTTCATGCGCTCTTGAAGCATCTCCATCATCTTCTCGAAGCCGCCCATCTCCTCGATCTGCTTCTTCTCCTCGTCGGTGAGGAAGCTGTCGGTGAGGCGCTTAAGCCACTCGGTAGGGATGTCCTTGGTCTGCTCCAGCTGCAGCAGCTCCAGGCCCTTGAACACGTGGCCGAAAACGACGTCGAAGCGGTCGAGATACTTCTCGTCCTTCACCAGTGCGGTGCGCGACAGGTAGTAGAAATCCTCGACCCGCCGGTCGATCACCGACTTGTCCATGCCCTCCATGAGCATGAGGTATTCCTTGAGCGTGACCGGGATCTTGGCGGCCTTCAGCTCGGAGAAGAAGCGCAGAAACATGGACGGCAGCCTCACGCGTGGAGTCTAACAGGCGTTTAACTGAAGATGAGGGCGCTGGCGTTCCATGTCCAGTGCGGATCGCGCGGGAAGCCCTGCTCAGGCGCTTTGCGGTTGCCCCTTGGGCGGGCATGATCGGCCGATGAGCGATCCCCTCGCTGACAAAGCCGCCGGCGCGCCGGTGCGGCTTCGGGCGCCGCCACCCGAAGGCGAGGTCTCGATCTCGGGGCGCATCAGTCTGCGGGTCTCGGGCGAGGTGGTCGACTTCGACCTAGAGGCCCCGGCTGGGCCGGTCAGGCTGCGGTCGCTGCTGCCGATCTTCCAGGGCTTCACCGACGAACTGGTTTCGCGCGGCGTCGCCAAGGCCGTGAGGGAAGGGCGGAGCATCTCCTGCCGCGCTGGCTGCGGCGCCTGTTGCCGCCAACCTGTGCCGGTGTCCGAACCCGAGGCGCACGCGCTGGCCGCGGTGGTGGCGGCGATGCCCGAGCCGCGCCAGGCCGAGGTTCGCGCCCGGTTCGCGGCGATCGAGCGGCGGCTGGAAGAGACGGGCCTCGCTGAAGGCATGGAGAGCTGGCTCGATGGCGACAACGCCACCGTGCGGGAGAAGGGCATGGCCTACTTCCGCCTCGGCATGCCTTGTCCGTTTCTGGAAGCCGAGTCGTGCTCGATCTATCCGGACCGGCCGCTGATCTGTCGCGAGTACGTCGTCACCTCGCCGGTCAGCGCCTGCGATATGCCTTCGCCGGAGACGATCGACCGGATCGATCTCGCCGGGCGGCCGTCGCGAGCGTTGCTGACGGTCGGCAAGGCAGCCACCAGCGGCGGCTGGCTGCTGCTGACGCAGGCCCTATCGTTCGCGGAGCGCCACGCCGAACCGGCGGCCGACCAGCCCGCGCCGGCGCAGATCCAGACGGTCTTCGCCTGCATCGCCGGGGAGGTCGAGCCGGGATCCGCCGAAGCGGCTAAGCCCGGCGCATGATGAACTCGTGGTCGCGGCTCTCGCCGACCACGAAGTCGTAAGTCCCGACCACCTCGAAGCCGTAGCGTGCATACAGCCGCTGGGCGCCGACGTTCTCGGAGAACACCCCGATCCACAGCGACCGGGGACCGCCCTCCTCCAGCCAGGCGAGCGCCGTCTCCAGCAGCCGCGTGCCCAAGCCGCCGCCGCGGTGCGCCGCGAGCAGGTAGATGCGGTCGAGCTCGCCGCAAGCCGTCGTCACGTCCGGATGCGGCAGCTTGGCGGGACAGGCGAGGGCGTAGCCGACAGCCTCACCGTCCTTCTCCACAAGCCACGCCGCCTTGGCCGGGTTGGCGAGGTCGGCGCGGGCGCGCTCCACGCTGTGAGCCTCGGCGAGGAAGTCGGCGAGGTGCTGCGGCGGGTAGAGATGCGCGAAAGTTTCGATGAAAGTCGCCTGCCCGATCGCCGCCAGCGCCTCAGCGTCAGCGGCGGTGGCGCGACGAATAGTGGGGACGGATGCCTGGGTCTCGCTCTCTGCAACAATGCTCGACACGCCGGTCAACCTCCTCCCACCTCGGTCTGACCATGATAGTATGAGCCCGATGTCAGCGCCCACCGGTTCACGTCAGCGATGACGCTCGCGTTCTACACCCACGCCGACATGCTGGCCCACCGGCCGCCGCCGGGTCACGACGAGTCGCCGGAGCGGCTGCTGAGCGTGGTCGGGGCGCTGGACGACTCAGATCTGCGGCTGGAGCGCCTCGATGCGCCGCTCGCCGACGTGGACGACCTGCGGCTAGTGCACAGCGAGCGCTACCTCGCGGCGCTGGAGCGGGCCGAGCCGGCGCGCGGCGCCCGGCCGCTCGATCCTGACACCTGGCTCTCGGCCGGCTCGACCCGCGCCGCCAGCCGCGCGGCCGGCGCGGTCGCGGCGGCGGTGCGGCGCGTCGCGGCGGGGGAGGCGACGCGGGCGTTCTGCGCCGTACGACCGCCCGGCCACCATGCTGGCGCCGAGACGCCGATGGGGTTCTGCCTCTACTCCAACGTCGCCATCGGCGCCCGCGTCGCCCAGGCGGCGGGCCTGAAGCGTGTGGCCGTGGTCGACTTCGACGTCCACCACGGCAACGGGACGCAGGATCTGTTCGAGACCGACCCCGACCTCTTCCTGGCTTCCGTGCATCAGGCTCCCTGCTGGCCGGGCACGGGCGATCCGTCGGAGACCGGCGTCGGCAACATCGCCAACGCCACCGTGCCGCCGGGGGCGCCGCGGGAAGTCTGGCGACGGGCGTTCGAGGGCTTGATGGTCAAGGTCGACGCGTTCGAACCCGACCTGATCATCGTCTCCGCCGGCTTCGACGCCCACGTCCGCGATCCGATAAAAGATTCGCAGCAGCAGCTGGTCGAAGAGGACTTCGCCTGGGCGACTCGGGCCATCGTCTCGGCGGCGAATAGGCGCGCCGGAGGCCGGGTTGTGTCGTCGCTCGAGGGCGGTTACGACCTAGAGGCTCTGGGACGGTCCGCTCTGGCGCATGTCCGGGCGTTGCAGGGGGCATAAGGGACGCATGCCGGATCGGGACGAGGCGTCGCCGACCCATGGCTGATGATGCCGCCGGCGACTTTGCGGACGCTGCGGATGCGGCAAATCCGCCCGGCGCGGTCATCCTGGCCAGGCATGGCCAGCCGGCGCTTTCGCGACGCTGCATGCTGTCCGCCGACCAATACCGGGAGTGGTGGGCCGACTATGAGACCGGCGGCCTCGCCGAGGGCCAGTTGCCGCCCGAGCAACTGTCCCAGGCGGCCGAGCGCGCCGGGTTCGTGATCGCTTCGACACGGCTGAGATCGGTGGAAACCGCCCAGGCGCTGACCGATGGTCGCGCCTTCGTCGAAGACCCGCTGTTCGTCGAAGCGCCCCTGCCGCCGCCGCACTGGCCTGGCTGGCTGAAGATGAGCCCACGGTTCTGGGGGGTGGTGTCGCGGTTCTGGTGGTGGATGTTCAACCACCACGACCAGCAGGAGACCCGCCAGCAGGCCGAGGCTCGCGCCGACGAGGCGGCCCACCAACTGATCGAGCTCGCCGCCAGCGGTCACGACGTGCTGGTGGTGGCCCACGGCTTCTTCAACACCATGGTTGGACGCTCGCTGCGTCGCCAGGGATGGCGCTGCGTCGAGGATGGTGGTTTCAGGTATTGGGCCGCGAGGCGGTTCGAATTGTCACAGCCCTGAAAAAGTTCCAGGCCTCGCGTCCCCTCGCCGTTGCCGAGTAAAGAGGCGCTCACTAGTTTGCACCCGTTGCGGGAGGCGGGATGACGGGCGAAAGCGAGATCGCTTCCTTGAGCTTCGAACAGTCGCTGGCCGAGCTCGAACGAATCGTCGCCGAGCTCGAATCCGGCAAGACTGACCTGGAACAGTCGATCGACGCTTACGAACGTGGGTCGCTGCTCAAGGCCCATTGCGAAGCCAAGTTGAAGGAGGCCCAGCTTCGTGTCGAACGGATCGTCATCGGACCCTCAGGGTCCACCGGCCTCGAGCCGGCCGAGTTCTGAGCCCGGAATGACCGCGAGTTTCGCCCAACGGGTCTCGGAGATCGCCGATACGGTCACCGTGGCCCTCGACGAACTCCTTCCACGCGCCGACGGCCCGGAGAACCGGCTGACCGAGGCGATGCGCTACGCGGCGCTCGGGCCGGGCAAGCGCCTGCGCCCGTTCTTCGTCATCGAGACCGGCCGGATGTTCGATCTGAAGGAGCAGTCGCTGCTCCGCGCCGCCTGCGCGCTCGAATGCATCCACGCCTACAGCCTGGTCCACGACGACCTGCCGGCTATGGACGACGACGACCTGCGCCGCGGGCGTCCGACCGCGCACCGCGCCTACGACGAGGCGACCGCGATCCTCGCCGGCGACGCGCTGCAGACCGTGGCCTTCGAGATCATGGCCGACCCGGACACTCACCCCGACGGCGGCGTACGCGCCGAGCTGGTGCGGCGTCTCGCCGTCGCGTCGGGCGCCAAGGGTATGGCCGGCGGCCAGATGATCGACCTCTTGGGCGTGCGCGGCGACCTCGGCACGGTCGCGCGAATGCAGCGGATGAAGACCGGAGCGCTGATCGCGGTGGCGTTCGAGCTACCCGTGGTCATGGCCCATGCGCCGGAGGGCGAGCGCCACGCGCTGGCCGCCTTCGCCCAGGATCTCGGCCTCGCCTACCAGATCGTCGACGATCTGCTGGACGCCGAGGGCGACCCGGCGCTGCTCGGCAAGGCCGCTGGCGGCAAGGACGCCGCCAAAGGCAAAGCGAACTATGTCACCCTGCTCGGAGTTGACCAGGCGCGCGAACGCCTTCGCCTGCTCATCGAGCAGACCAAATCCCACCTCGATCCCTTCGGTCCGCGCGCCCAACATTTGCGGGCCGGGGTGGATTTCGTGCTAGACCGACAAAACTAGCGAGTCCCCAAACCCCTCCGTGGTCTTGGCCACATAGGGATTTTTAGACCAGGTTATCTGATGCCCCAACCGACGCCACTGCTGGATACCGTCGCAAGCCCGGCGGATACAAGTGAGCTCTCTCTGCCCGAACTGCGACAACTCGCCGACGAACTCAGAACCGAGACCATCGACGCCGTTTCCGTGACCGGCGGCCATCTCGGCGCTGGCCTCGGCGTGGTCGAGCTCACCGTGGCCCTGCACCACGTGTTCGACACCCCGAAGGACATCGTGATCTGGGACGTCGGCCACCAGGCCTATCCGCATAAGATCCTTACCGGCCGCCGCGACCGCATCCGCACCCTGCGCCAGGGCAAGGGGCTCTCCGGCTTCACCAAGCGCGCCGAGAGCGAATACGACCCGTTCGGCGCGGCGCATGCGGCGACATCGATTTCGTCGGCGCTCGGCTTCGCCGTGGCGCGCGACCTGCGCGGCGACGACAATTCCGTGATCGCCGTGATCGGCGACGGCTCGATGAGCGCCGGCATGGCCTACGAGGCGATGAACAACGCGGTCGATTCGACCGGCCAGCTGATCGTCATCCTCAACGACAACGACATGTCGATCGCCCCACCCGTGGGCAGCATGAGCGCCTATCTCGCCGGCCTCGTCTCCGGCGGCGCCTATCAGCGCGTGCGCCGGCTGGGCAAGGACATCGCCGAGCACCTGCCGCGGCCGCTGAAGGTGATGGCCAAGCGGGCCGAGGAATACGCCCGCGGCATGGCCACCGGCGGCACCCTCTTCGAAGAGCTCGGCTTCTACTACGTCGGCCCGATCGACGGCCATAACCTCGACCACCTGGTGCCGGTGCTGAAGAATGTGAAGGGCATCAAGGACCGCCCGGTGTTGGTCCATGTCGTCACCCAGAAGGGCCATGGCTACAAGCCGGCCGAGAACGCACCGGACAAGTACCATGGCGTGCAGAAGTTCGACGTGATCACCGGCGTGCAGGTGAAGAGCCAGTCGAACGCGCCGAAGTACCAGGCGGTGTTCGCCAACGAACTGGTCAAGCACGCCGAGAAGGACGACCGCATCGTCGCCATCACCGCGGCGATGCCGTCGGGCACCAGCCTCGATGTGTTCGCCAAGAAGTTCCCCAGCCGCACCTTCGACGTCGGCATCGCCGAGCAGCACGCGGTGACCTTCGCGGCCGGCCTCGCCGCCGACGGGATGAAGCCGTTCGCGGCGATTTACTCCACCTTCCTGCAGCGCGGTTACGATCAGGTGGTGCACGACGTCGCGATCCAGCGGCTGCCGGTGCGCTTCGCCATCGACCGCGCCGGCCTGGTCGGCGACGACGGCCCGACTCACGCCGGCAGCTTCGACGTCGGCTACCTCGGCCAGCTGCCCGGGTTCGTGGTCATGGCCGCCGCCGACGAGGCGGAACTGGCCCACATGGTCGCCACCGCCGTCGCCATCGACGACCGCCCGAGCGCGTTCCGCTATCCGCGCGGCGACGGCATCGGCATCGCCATCCCCGAGGCGGCCGCGCCGCTGGAGATCGGCAAGGGCCGCGTGGTGCGCGAGGGCAATTCGGTCGCCATCCTGTCGTTCGGCACCCGCCTCGGCGAGAGCCTCAAGGCCGCCGACCAGCTAGCCGCCCGCGGCTACTCGACCACGGTCGCCGACGCCCGCTTCGCCAAGCCGCTCGATATCGACCTGATCCTGCGCCTGGCCCGGGAGCACGAGGTGCTGTTGACGGTGGAGGAAGGCGCGATGGGCGGTTTCGGCGCCTTCGTGCTGCAGGCGCTGGCCGAGCGCGGCGCGCTCGACCGCGGCCTCAAGATCCGCACCCTTGTGCTGCCCGACATCTTCCAGGACCACGACAAGCCCGACCTGATGTACGCCGAAGCCGGCCTCGACGCCGACGGCATCGTCCGCTCAGCGCTGCAGGCGCTGGGCGCAGATCGGGCGGTGAAGGGCATCCGGGCCTAACCTTGAGGTCGGGCATAGCTGCGCCGCAGGTTTTAAAGTTGGAACGCAGAGGTCGCAGAGAAGGCGCGGAGGTCGCCGAGGTTCGCAACCCTCCGCGTCCTTTGCGCCTTCTCTACGCTCTCCGCGTTTGAACTTGAGGCGCCTGCGGCGCGCTCAATCTATCGCAATCAGCTACCAAGCTAGAACGGCCAGACGCGTTCCAGGACGCCGGTGCCGACCGGGGTCTTTTGCACCGCCGAGACGTCGCCGCGGCCGCCGTAGTTGATGCGGGCTTCGGCGATCTGGCTCGACTGGATGGTATTGGCCGAGGAGATGTCCTCCGGACGCACGATGCCGGCGACGGTCAGCTGACGCATCTCGTCGTTGGTCTTCACCTCCTGGCTGCCCTGGATCACCATGTTGCCGTTGGGCAGCACCTGGGTGACCACGGCGGCGATGGTCAGGCTGATCTGCTCTGAGCGGTTCACGCCGCCGGCGCCGACCGACGAGTCGGCGGTGTTGGTAGTGATCATCTTCGAAGGGCTGAACGCGCCCGGCAGCACCTTGCCGATGGTCGATTCGAGTCCGAAGAAATTCGGCACGCCCATCGCCGTGCTCGAGGTCCGCGAGGCGTTGGAGGTGTTCTGGGTCTTGGCGGAGTCGGCGACATTGACCATCACGGTCAGGATGTCGCCGACGCGGCCGGCGCGTTGGTCGTTGAAGAAGGTGCGGGCGCCGGTGCGCCAGAGCGAGTTGGCGGTCGCGGGCTGGTTCGGCGGCAGCCGCGCCGACTCCAGGGTCGGCTGGTTCTGCCCGACCAGCGCGGACGGGTAGGCCATGTTGTCGAGCTTCGGACCGTTCGCGGCTTCCTTGACCGAGCCGCAGGCGGCGAGGGCGGGGAAGAGGACGGCGGTGGCGAGAAGGGCGGCGGCGCGCATCGAACTGGCTGGCTCCTAGCGGAAGGCGATCTGGGATGGGTTGCGTTCGGCCTTCAGCCGGGCGGCTTCGGGTCCGACCACGGCCTGGTCGGCGCCCGTCGCCACGACCTCGATCTGTTTCTTCGAGGCGGTGTTGAGAACGTTCAGGCTTTCGCCCACCGACGCATTGGTCAGGGCCTTGGCCTCCAGGGTGAGGGTGACGCCTTCGTCGGCGTAGGTGACCAGCACCGTGTCGCCGGCCTTGATCACCATCGGCGCCGAGACGTCACGGGTCAGCACCGGATCGCCCTCGCGCAGCGGCTTGCGGGCGGCCATGCCGACGATGGCGTCGACGCTCGATGGCGCGTCCACCGGCGAGGCGGCGGCCTTGCTCCAGATCAGGTCGGACGGCTGCACGATCTGACCGGTGGAGAGGCTGTGGGTGTACGTCAGGATCTCGCGGTTGGCGCCGACCGCGGGGCCGGCGACGTCGCTGCGGACGATAATGCGGGCGATGCCGTTCGGGTTGGCCCAGTCGAGGCCGTAGCGGCGAGCGAAGCCGCGCACCGCCTCGGCGTCGAGCACCACGGTGCGGCCGGGCCGCTCGGCGACCACGACATCGCGGGCCGGGCCGGCGTCGTCGAACAGCTCGCCCAGAGTTACGTGCCCGGTCGAGTCGGTCGGGTTGGCGACGAGCGTTACTGGCGTGTCGGCGTGGGCTGGGTTGGCCGAGATCACGGCCAGCGCCAGCAGGATCAGGCCGCCGATCTGGGAAAGCTGCAGCAGGCGAAGGATCACTGGATCAGGTCTTCGTATTGGAGGCGGTGGAGAGCATCTGGTCGGCGGTGGTGACGACCTTGGAGTTCATTTCGTAAGCGCGCTGGGCGACGATCAGGTTGGTGATTTCGCTGACTGGATCGACGTTCGAGGCTTCCGTGTAGCCCTGCTCGACGATGCCGAAACCGGGGTTGCCAGGGTTGCCGACCGTGGCCGCGCCCGAGGCGGCGCTCTCCTTGAAGAGGTTGTTGCCCTGGGCATCGAGGCCGGCGTCGTTGAAGAACGTCGCCAGGGTCAGCTGGCCGACCACCGTCGGGGCCGTCGCGCCGCCGACCGTCGCCTGCACCTGGCCGGTCTGCGAGATGGTGACGTTGGTGGTGTTGGCCGGGATCGAGATCGTCGGCTGCACCAGGTAGCCGTCGGCAGTGACGATCTGGCCCTGGTCGTTGGTCGAGAAGTTGCCGGCGCGGGTGTAGGCGGTCTCGCCGGACGGCAGCAGCACCTGGAAGTAGCCCTGGCCGTTGATGGCCAGGTCAAAGGCGTTGCCGGTGTTGGTCATCGTGCCCTGGCCGGTGATCCGGTAGACCGAACCGGCCTTCACGCCGGCGCCGATCTGTACGCCGGTCGGCACCACGTTGCCCTGGTCGGACGACTGCGCGCCGGGCTGCTCCAGCGTCTGGTAGAGCAGGTCTTCGAAGACCGCGCTCTGCCGCTTGAAGCCAACCGTGTTCATGTTGGCGATGTTGTTGGAGATCACCTCGACGTTGAGCTGCTGGGCGGCCATGCCGGTGGCAGCGGTTCTCAGGGCTTGCATCTACTTCGGGTCCTTAGGTCGGGTTGACCGCGCCCAGCCGCTGCACGGCTGAGCTGGAGAGCTGGGCGGTCGTGTCCATCATGGTGCTGATCGCGTCGTAGGCGCGGTTGATCTCGATCAGCCGGGTGATCTGGCGGACCGGTTCGACGTTCGAGGTCTCCAGCATCCCCTGGCGCATCTGCGCGGTGGTGGAGGTCTGCGGCGTCAGGTTGGAGGCGTTCTCGTACTGGTTGGCGCCGACTTTCGAGAGCGCCGAGAGGCTGTCGAAGTCGACCACGCTGAGCTTGCCGACAGTCTCGCCGTTCTGGCTGATCACCCCGTTCGGCGAGATGGTCGCGATGCCCTTCTTCGGGTCGAGCACGATGTCGCCGCCGCTGCCGGCGACCGAATCGCCGTCCTGGTTGACGATCTTGCCGCTGGGATCGGTCTTGAAGCGGCCGTCGCGGGTGTAGCGCGGGCCGTTGGCGGTGTTGATCTGGAAGAAGCCGCGGCCGTCGATCGCCACATCCAGCATCGCGCCGGTCTGGATCAGCGAGCCTTGGGTGAAGTTGCGCGCCACCCCGCCATCGGCGACGAAGGTGACGGGGGTCGGCGCACCGCCGCCCGGCGCCGGCGTCGAGGTCGGATCGGCATTGTTGATCATCTCCTCGAACTTGAAGCCCGCCGTGTCGACGTTGGCGAGGTTGTTGGCGGCGATATCCAGCTCACGCTCGAGGATGATCTGCCGCGACAGCCCGACGTAGATCGCGTTGTCCATGACGTTAAGAAATCCGCCCTACCTGCGGCCAAATGGTCCAACCCGAGGCTGCAAGCTTCGGGCCAGATCAAAAACTCAACGATTTCAGTGAACAAAAAGGTTAACGGCCGCCGCCCGGCGGAATGTCCTAGGCAAGGTTTGCAGCCGTTAAGGGGTGTTAACAACCGATCCTTAACCAACCCGGCGCGATTGAATGGGTCATCCATTCCAAGGAATCGCGCGCGTGGCGAAGGACAAGGCCAAAGGTAAGAAGAAAGGCGACGAGGCCGAGGCCCCGGACGCCGAGAAGACCGAGGCCGAAGGCGTCGAGGGCGAAGGCGAAGAAGGTGGTGGCAAGAAGAAGCCGCCGCTGATGATGCTGATCGCTGGCGGCGTCGGCGCGCTGGTGGTTCTGGGCGGCGGCGGGACCGCCGCGTTCATCTTCCTCTCCCCGCATCACCCCGAGGCGGCCGCGGCGCACAAGCTGCCGCCGAAGCCCAAGGGCGACAAGAAGGACGGCAAGGCCGACCCCAACGCGCCGCAGATCGCCGATGGGCCGGACGGCGTCGTTTTCTATACGCCGCCCGACATCGTCGTGAACATGCAGACGCCGGACGGCAAGCCGACGTTCCTGAAGCTGAAGCTCACCTTCGAACTTCCCGACCACAACACCTCGGACATGCTCGACGCCGAGATGCCGCGGCTGAACGACATCTTCCAGACCTTCCTGCGCGAGCTTCGCCCCGAGGACCTCTCTGGCAGCGAAGGCACCATGCGGCTGCGCGCCGAGCTGCAGCGCCGGGTCAATCTGGTGATCGCCCCCTCCAAGGTGAGCGGCGTGCTGATCGAGGAGATGTTGATCAACTAGCGCCCCGGCGCCCGATCGCAGACCCCCATGGCAGACGAAACCGCAGACACCGAAGACCTGGTCACCGCCACCCCGGCGGGTACCGCCGCCGCCGACGAGGCGGACGACAGCGCCTGGGAATCGGCCGGCGACGACGTCCAAGCCGGCGCCGAGCGCATCCTCAACCAGGATGAGATCGATAGCCTGCTGGGCTTCGACCTCTCGGACGACGACGCCTCCGAGCGTACCGGCATCCGGGCGATCATCAACTCGGCGCTGGTCTCCTACGAGCGCCTGCCGATGCTCGAAATCGTCTTCGACCGCCTGGTGCGGCTGATGACGACCAGCTTGCGCAACTTCACCAGCGACAATGTCGAAGTCAGCCTCGACAACATCTCGTCGATCCGCTTCGGCGACTATCTGAACTCGATCCCGCTGCCAGCGATCCTCTCGGTGTTCCGCTGCGAGGAACTCGACAACCTCGGCCTGCTCACGGTCGATTCCAACCTGATCTACTCGATCGTCGACGTGCTCCTGGGCGGTCGTCGCGGCACCGCGGCGATGCGCATCGAGGGCCGCCCCTACACCACGATCGAACGGGTGCTGGTCGAGCGGATGGTCGAGGTGGTGCTGCACGACTGCCACGTCGCGTTCGAGCCGCTGACCCCGGTCACCTTCACCCTCGACCGGCTGGAGACCAACCCGCGCTTCGCCGCCATCGCCCGGCCGGCCAACGCCGCCATCCTGGTGAAGCTGCGGATCGACATGGAGGACCGCGGCGGGCGTATCGAGCTCCTGCTGCCCTACGCCACGCTCGAACCGATCCGGAAGATGCTGCTGCAGCAGTTCATGGGGGAGAAGTTCGGCCGCGACAACATCTGGGAAGGCCACCTCGCCACCGAGCTCTGGACCACTCAGCTCGACGTCCGCGCCGTGCTCGACGAGCAGCAGGTGCCGCTCTCCAAGGTGCTGGAGCTGAAGATCGGCGACACCCTGATGCTCAATGCCACGCCGGATACGCTGATCCAGCTGCGGGCTGGCGCCATTCCGCTGACCATCGGCCGCATGGGCCGCCGCAACCACCATATCGCCGTCCGGGTCGAAGCGCCGCTGACACCCTCGGCCAAGCAAGCCGTGCAGAGGATCGCATGAGCGACATCGGACTGATCATGAACGGCGTCCTGGGCCTCTTGCTCATCGGCGCATTGGCGTTGGGCTGGCGGCTGGAAGGCCGGCTGAAAGCGCTGCGCGCCTCGCACCAGAGCTTCTCCAAGGCCGTCGAAGATCTCGACCGCGCCGCCGGCCGCGCCGAGCAAGGCCTCGCCGATCTGCGCGCCGCGACCGACGAAGCCGCCGATTCACTGGCTGGACGGATCGAGCGCGCCGGCCACCTCGCCGGCAAGCTGGAGAAGCTGACCGTCGACGCCGAGAGCGCCCACACCCGTCTCGCCGCCGCCCCCCGCATCGAAGCGCCGCGCGCCGAGCCCCGCACCCTCTCCGTTCGTCCGGACGCCCGACCGGAACCGGCCCGCGCCGAACCCGTCCGCGCCGCTGAGCTGCTGCGCCCGGCGCAGAGCCGCGAGGATGTGCTGGCCCGCTTCTCCGAACGCTACGCCGCCGCCGCCAGGCCGACTCAGCAGCCGCTGTCGGCCTTCGCCGAGGCCGCCGCTCGCAACGACCTGATCCTGGAAGACGATGTGCCCGTGGCGCCGCAGCGTCCAGAACGGCCCTCTCGGCTGACGCCGGAAGCCGCCGCCCGGATCGAGCGCCTGAAAGCGCTGACCCAGCCTAAGCAGGCGACCGCCGCTATCACCCCGATTCGCCGGCCGGTTGAGGAGGAACTGTTCGAGGCGCCGCGCCGCGCCGCCGGAGGCTTCCGCTGATGCCGATGCCGCGCCTCATGCCGCTGGTGGCGATCGCCGCCGTCGGCGTCCTCGCCATCAACGCGCTGGAAAACGGCCCCGGGATCGTCGGGGCCGCCCGCAGTTTCGCCGAAGGCGTCGCGGCCAAGCCCGCCAAGGCCAAGGGCAAGGCCGATAGCGCCATGCCGCCGGACGCAGCGTCCGCCGGGACCGACGCCACCGCTCAGGTCGTCGCCGCCAAGCCCGCGCCGATCTGCGCCGAGAGCCCGGCGCAGCTGGCCAAGGACGCCGGCCTCTCGCCCGCCGAGCTGCAGGTGATCCAGAGCCTGGGCGCCCGCCGCGGCGAGCTCGACCAGCGCGAACAAGGTCTCGACACCCAGCTGGCGCTGATCCAGGCCGCCGAAGCCAAGGTCGACGCCCGCATCGCGACCATGAACCAGCTGAAGGCCGACATGCAGGGCATGCTGGGCCAGCTCGACGACAAGCAGGCGGCCGAGGTCGATCGCCTGGTCAAGGTCTTCGAGACCATGATCAACAACAAGCCGTCCGACGCCGCCGACCGCTTCGTGCTTCTGACCGACGAAGTGCGCCTGCCGATCGCCGCCAAGATGAAGGAACGGCTGCTGGCCGCGATGATCGCCAAGATGTCGCCGCCGGAAGCCAAGCGGCTCACCGAGTCGCTCGCCGCCCGCTACGCTGCTCAGGCCAACGCGGCGCGTCAGGCGATGAACCCAGCGCCCGCCATGACCGCCGCCGCCAAGCCGCCAGCGGCCGCCGCCGCGACGCCGGCGCCGACCCAGACCGCGGCCGCGACCCCAGCCGACGGTTCCGCCGCAGCCGCCACGCCGACCAAGCCGAAGCCCGCGGTCCATCGCAAGCCGAAGCCCAAGCCGCCCGCCACCGCGCTTGCCGCCAACAAGGCCGGCGCAACCCCGGCTGGCGCGGCCAAGCCGCCCGCGACTGGGACCGGCGCGACTCCGGCCAAGTCGGCCAGCACCACGCCGGCGACACCGGCGAAGGCCGCCGCAGCCACACCGCCAGCCCCAACCAAGGCCGCAGCCGCCGGTCCGCCGGCCGCCGCGACCCCGGCCAAGTCCGGCTAGGCGTTGGGGGGTAAGCGTACAGTCGGCTCAGCCAAACTCCCCTCCCCCTTGCGGGGAGGGGTTGGGGGCGGGGGTGCGTCCGCGCTGCTGACCAATTGGCTGAGCATGGCCGGCCGGCGCCGCGTTGACACCCCCGCCCCCAACCCCCTCCCCGCAAGGGGGAGGGGGCTTAAGAAGCTCACCGCCGCGGTGGCCATCCTCGCCATCGTCGCCGCGCCGGTCGCCGCCGAGACCCCGATCGCTACCCAGCCCGGGCTGACCATCCGGGTCGGCCAGGCCGAGCAGTTCTCTCGCATCGAGTTTCGCTGGGCGGCGAGCGGCGGCGGCATGAGCGCCCACCGCGTCGGCCAGGTGCTGACCCTGAGCTTCGGCCGCGACGCCCACCCCGACGTCTCCACCCTGAAGACCGTGCCGCTGAAGTGGGTGAAGTCGGTCGATGTGAAGCACGGCAAGGGCGGCCTCGCCTTCGTGCTCACCCTCGCCGACGACGCCGACGCGCTGACCGGCGAGGCCGACGGCGCCGACTTCGTCAACGTCTTCGCCAAGGCTGCTCCGGTCGCCGCGCAGGCGCCGGCTCAGGCGCCGCCGACGAACCGGCCCGACCCGGTGCCGTTCGGCGGCGTCGTGGCGATGAAGTCGGCGCTGGCCGGCTCGCAGCTGCGGCTCGACTTCCCCTGGCGCAATCCCTGCGGCGCGGCGGTGTTCCGGCGCGGCGATGCGATCTGGATCGTGTTCGACGCCGACGCCAAGCTCGACCTCTCATCGGCGCCAAAGAACGCCGTCCAGTTCGCCTCGATGCAGACCTTCAGCGGCGCCGGCTACTCCGCCGTCCGCATCGCCACCCGCACCCCGGTCGCCTTCGCCGCCACCGCCGACGGCTCCGACTGGGCGGTGATCCTGGAGCCGTTCTCCTCGCCGCCGTTCGCCCCGGTGAAGCTCGTCCGCGATGACAGCGATGGCCCGGCCGCGCTCACCACCGCCATGGCCGGCGCCACCGGCGTGTTCTGGATCGACGACGCGGCGGTCGGCGACAAGGTCGCCGTGGTCACCGCGCTGGCCCCGGCCAAGGGCCTGCCCAGCCGGCGCGACTTCGTGCAGTTCGCACTGCTGCAGTCGGCCCAGGGGCTGGCGGTCGAGCCGAAGGCGGACGACCTCTCGGTCACCTACAGCGGCGACATCGTCACCGTTGGCCGGCCCAAGGGGCTGACGCTCTCGTCCGGCATCGCCCGGCAGACCCAGGCCGACGCCCTCGACGCGCCGAAGCCGGCAGCGCTGCCCGGCCTGATCGGCGCCGACTGGGCCAAGACCGGCGCCGGCGGCTTCATGGCCCGCTACAACGCCCTCACCGGCCCGGTCGCCGACGAGGACGGGCAGGGCGGGGAATCGCCCGTCGCCGGCCACATGGCGCTCGCCCGCTTCCTGCTCGGCGAGCAGCTGTCGTTCGAGACCATCGGCGTGCTCGATGATGCGTTCCGCACCCACGCTTCGCTCGGCGGCGAGGCCGAGTTCCGCGCCCTGCACGGCATGGCCCGGGCCATGGCCGGTCGCTACAAGGAAGCCGAGACCGATTTCGCCGTGCCGCAGCTGCAGGACAATCCCGCCGCCGCGCTCTGGCGTGGCTATGTGCTGGCCAAGACCAGCCAATGGCCGGACGCCAAGAAAGAATTCACCGCCGGCACGTCGGCGCTGCAGCAGTTCCCGGCGGTCTGGCGCCAGCGCTTCGCCCGGGCCGCCGCCGAAACCGCGATGGCGTCGGGCGACCTGGCCGGCGCCCGCAGCTGGATCAACTACGCCCTCGCCAGCCTCGGCGATCCGGAGGAAGACCCGCAGACCAAACTGGTCGAAGCCGAGGTGCTGCAGCGTCAGGGCGACGTCGCCGACGCGTTGCCAAAGTTCCAGGCCCTCGGTCAGGTGGCTGACGACAGCGTCGCTGGCCCGGCGACGCTGCACGCCACCCAGATCCAGCTGGCGCAGAACGCGGTCACCCCGGACCAGGCGATCGACACCTACGACGGCCTGCGCTTCCGCTGGCGTGGCGGGGCGTTCGAGCTGGAGACGGTGCGTTCGCTGGGCCAGCTCTACCTCGCCCAAGGCCGTTACCGGGAGGCGCTGGAAGCGTTCCGCTCCGCTGGCAAGGACCTGCCCGACCTGCCCGAGGCGACCCAGCTGCAGGCCGACCTGACCGCTGCGTTCAAGAGCCTGTTCCTCGACGGCCAGGCCGACGGCCTGCAGCCGGTGCAAGCGCTGGCCCTCTTCTACGACTTCAAGGAACTGACCCCGGTGGGCGCCGACGGCGACGCCATGGTGCGCCGCCTGACCCGCCGCCTGGTCGACGTCGACCTGCTGCCGCAGGCCGAGGAACTGCTGAAGTACCAGGTCGACAACCGCCTCGACGGCGTCTCCAAGGCCCAGGTCGCCACCGACCTGGCCGTGATCGACCTGATGGACCGCAAGCCGGAAGACGCCATCGACGCGATCAACGCCTCCCGCACCACCATCCTGCCCGGCCCGCTCAACACCCTGCGCCGCGTGGTCGCCGCCCGCGCCCTGACCGGCCTTGGCCAGTACGACACCGCGCTGGAGATGCTGGGCGCCGACACCTCGCCCGACGGCATGGATGCCCGCGCCGAGATCCTGTGGCGCCAGAAGAACTGGCCCGCCGCCGGCGCGATCTTCGAGAAGATCCTGGGCGACCGCTTCAAGACCGTGACGCCGCTGCGCTCGGAGCAGGAGGGCCAGTTGCTGCGCGCCGCCGTCGCCTATTCGCTCGCCGCCGACGACGCCTCGCTCGGCCGGCTGAGGACCCGATGGACGCCGTTCGTGGCCGGCGCTCGCAACCCGGACGCCCTACGCGTCGCCCTTTCCGGCCTCAACGACGGCGAGGTCTCGCCCGCCGCCTTCAGCCGCATCGCCGCCGACAACCAGGTGTTCGAAGGCTGGGTCTCGAAGATGAAAGACCGCTTCCGCACCGCCCCGCTCCCGGCGCCGCGTCCCCCCATGACCGCCACCCGCCAAGCCGCCGCCGACACCCCGGCGCCGGCTGCGAAGGCGAAGGGCTAGTCCTCACCCGAAGGGGTAGTCCTCACCCGAAGGGGGAGGGGGACCACGAAGTGGTGGAGGGGGTCCGATGAAGCGCGCCGCTCCGGCCGATTTCCGCCACCCACCGCCCCATCCAAGCCCGAATACCCCGCCAAGCCCCAGGGAAGCTCGCTGAGGCCCGCCGCGGTCCGCGCACCACCCCAAGCCCCCGCGGCGCCGCTTGTGAATAAATCACCGCCTAAGGCGCTGTTTTTTGCGTCGCCTTGAACCGGCACTACCGGTAACTATCTAAGCCGGGTGCCACCCCTCCTGACCCCATCGCCCGTCCGCCGAGACGACGGCCGCGAGATCGGCCGCGACCCGCGTCAGCTGACCCTCGCCGACTACGCCGCCGCCGGCATCGTCCCGAAGCCACCGATGAAAGCCATCCGCACCTACTGCCTCACCTGCGCCGGCCGCCCCGCCGAAGTCCGAAAATGTGTCGCCATCCACTGCCCGCTTTGGCCGCTGCGGATGGGACGATGGGTGGGGCGGCTATCCTCACCCGAAGGGGGAGGGGGACTGCCGAAGGCGGTGGAGGGGGTACGATGCAGCGAACCAGTCGCGGAGTTAGACCAGCGTTAGCTCTGACGGTTCTGGGAGGTCGGTGCGCGGCAACGTACCCCCTCCACCACTTCGTGGTCCCCCTCCCCCTCTGGGGGAGGAGCTCACTCCCCCTGCAGCGCGAGCTTTACCTTCTCCGCCAGCATGGTGATGTCGATCGGCTTGGCCAGGAACGAGACGTTGGTCTCGCCTTCGAGCACCTTGGAGAATTCGGCCTCGGCGTAGCCGGAGATGAACATCACCGGGGCGCCGCCAAGGTAGGGGCGGGCGGCTTTCAGCAGGTGTGGGCCGTCGAGGCCGGGCATGATCACGTCGGAGATCATCAGGTCGATCTCGCCGGCGTTGGCCTCGGCGATCGCCAAAGCCTCTTCGCCATCGGAGGCCTCGATCACCTCATAGCCGCGGGCACGGAGCAAACGGGCGGCGACGCGGCGCACGGCGTCCTCGTCTTCGACGAAGAGGATGCGGCCGACGCCGGAAAGATCGCGCGCCGTGGTGCGGCCCTTGGGCGGCGCCGGGGCCGGCGGCTCGACCAGCACCGGCGGCTCGTAGATCGGCAGGAAGATGCGGAAGGTGGCGCCGGCGCCCGGCTTGCTATCGACCGCGATCCAGCCGTCCGACTGCTTGACGATGCCATAGACGGTGGCGAGGCCAAGCCCGGTGCCTTCGCCCACCGCCTTGGTGGTGAAGAACGGGTCGAAGATCTTCGGCATCACGTCGGCCGGGATGCCGGGGCCGTCGTCGGCCACCTCGATCAGCGCCATTTCGCCCACCGGCGCACCTTCGTAGCCCTGGACGACGGCCTCGGCTTCGCTGAGGCGGGCGGCGCGCACGTTGATCATGCCGCCGCCTTTGCCGCGCACCGCGTCCCTGGCGTTGACAACCAGGTTCATAATTGCGTTTTCGAGCTGCTGACGGTCGGCGCGCACCTGCGGCAGGTTGCGGCCGTATTCGGTGTCCATGCCGACGCTCTCGGGCAGCAGCCGGCGCAGCATTACAGCGACGTTGCTGATCAGCTCGCCGACGTCGAGCGATTCGCGCTGCACCGTCACCTTGCGGGAGAAGGTCAGCAACTGGCCGACCAGGCCGGCGGCGCGCAGCGCGTTTTCCCGAATCCGCGAGAGGCCGTCGAACGAGGGATCGCCCAGCGGGTGGCGCGTTTCCAGCTCGCTGAGGTTCATCAGGATCGCGGTCAAGAGGTTGTTGAAGTCGTGGGCGACGCCGCCGGCCAGCTGGCCGATCGCCTGCATCTTGTTCGACTGCGCCAGCTGCGCCTGCATCTGCTTCTGCTCGGTCACGTCGACCAGATAGGCGGTGCAGCGGCCGGGCAGGCGCGAGACGTAGAGGTGGGCGATGTTGTTCGGCTTCGCCGCGGGGTTCACCTCGAACGGGCCGACGCTGCCCATGGCGATGCGGCTGGCGGCGTCCTCGCGGCTCTTGTCGGTGATCAGTGGGCCGAGGGTCGAGCCGGATTTGATGATCCCGCCGGCGATCCCGGCCCAGGCCTCGTTGACCTCCAGGATCGCGCCGGTGAACGGATCTGCGCCTTCGATCAGCGCGGCGCCGAACGGCGAGGCGGTGGCGAAGAGGTCGAGCCGGGTGGTCGGTCGCTCGGTCGGTCGCTGCGAGTCCGGCTGCGGCGTGGGCGCCGGCGGCGGCGCTTCTGGGGCGAGGCGGAGCAGGAAGCGGCCGTCCTCGAGCCGCGCGGTCTCCAGCCGGCGGGAGGCGCCGCCGATCTCGGTGCGATCGCTGGCTTGGCCGTCTCGGGCCGCGGCGCGCAGCAGCGCAGGGGCCTGGGCGAGCCCGGTCCCCTGCAGCCGGCGGTGGGCGCCGACGAGGCCGCGCCAGGCGTCGTTCGCGGCCTCGACCTGGCCATCGTCGGCGACGATCGCGGCGGGCTCGGCCAGCGCCCGCACCAGCGCCTCGAAGTCAGGCTCGGCGGAAACGGCGGGGGCGCGGCGGCGCAGCAGCGGGAAGACGATCAGCGAGGCTGCGCCGATCGCGGCCAAGAGGCCGAGGCCGGCCCAGCGGCCAGGTCCGCCGCCAAGCGCCGGCGCGGCCGCCAGCAGCGCGGCCAGGAAGAACAGGCCGGCCGCGATCGGGGCCAGCAAGCCTGGCCCGCGTCTCGCTCTCATATCCTTGGCGCTCGCCTGATAGGCCATGCTCAATCCTCAAGGCCCCCCAACCTTAGGTACGGGGTGATTCGGGGCCGAATCGGGGCGTATAAGTTAACGCGTTCAAAGGCTTCGCGCTCGCTGCTTGGGTCGCTTGGCGGCCAGGATGAACCCGACGATCTTGGCCACCGCCTCGTAGTGCTGGTGCGGGATCACCTGATCGATCTCGACATTGGCGTAGAGCGCCCGCGCCAGCGGCGGGTCCTCGATCACCGTCACGCCGTGCTCCTCGCCGACCTGACGGATCCTGAGCGCGATCGCATCCACGCCCTTGGCGACGCAGAGCGGCGCCGGGGTCTCGCCCTGCTCGTAACGCAGCGCCACGGCGTAGTGGGTCGGGTTGGCGATGATCACGGTGGCCTTCGGCACCTGCTGGATCATCCGGCGCCTGGCCCGTTCGCGCTGAATCTGGCGCTGGCGGGCCTTCACATGCGGGTCGCCCTCGCTCTGCTTGAAGTCTTCCTTGACCTCTTCCTTGGTCATCTTCATCCGCGCCATGAAGCGCTGGCGCTGGACCACGAAGTCGATCACCGCGATCAGCGCCAGCAAGGCCAGCACCGCGAACATCAGGCTGGAGCCGACGCCGGCGGCGTAGGTCAGCAGGCTGCCGGGATCCATCGAGACCAGGCCGGGCAGCTCCCTGGCCCGGGGCGCCAGCACCCACCAGGCGACCGCGCTGACCAGGACCACCTTCAGCGCCGAGCGTAGGAAGCCGATCATCCCGTCGATGCCGAAGATGCGCTTGAAGCCGTCGGGCAGCGACAGCTTGGAGAAGTCGGGTTTGAGCTTGGCGGTGGTGAAGAGCACGCCGTGTTGCACCAGGTTGCCGCCGACGCCGGCCAGCATGGTCGTGCCCATCACCGTCGCCAGCACCGGCGCGGCGGCCATCATCACTTGCCAGCTGACCGCGACGCCGGCCGCGCCTTGCAGCTGGATCGTGTCCGGGTGGGCGATGAACGGCACCAGTTGGTCGGCGAGACTGTGCGCCATTGCTCCGCCGCCCATCACCAGGGCCAGGAACGCGCCGCCAAGCGCGCAGACCTGGGCCAGCTCGGCCGATTTCGGAACATCGCCTTCCTTGCGGGCCTCCTCGAGCCGCCTCGGGGTGGCCTCTTCGTTGCGGGAGGCGCCGTCGTTACCCTCGGCCATCTTGCGCTAGCCGAACGAGTTCAGGACGTCGCGGTAGCGATCGACCCAGTAGTTGCCCATCACGCCCAGGCTGAGCGCGAACAGCGAAAGCCCAAGCAGCACCTGCAGCGGCGCGGCGGCGAAGAAGATCTGGAACTGCGGCATCGCCCGGCCGACCAACCCGGTCGCCAGGTTGAAGATCAGCGAGAAGATCAGCACCGGGGCCGCCAGCTGGATGCCGAGCGTAAAGGCGTCCGCGGTGGTGCGGATCATCAGCTGGCTGAAGTCGCTCACCGGCGGCGCATGGCCGAACGGGAACAGGCTGTAGGAGCGCACCATCGCGGCGATGAAGAGGTGGTGCAGGTCGCCGACCATGATGATCACCGTCGCCATCAGCGACAGGAACGTCGCCAGCGTCGTGTTCTGCTGGCCGAGGGTTGGGTTGGTGGTCTGGGCGAACGAGAGGGTGGTGGCGATCGAGATCACCTCGCCGGCGGTGGCCATCGCCGCCAGGAAGGCGCGCAGGATCGCGCCGATGGCGAGGCCGATCAGCACCTCACGGATCACCGCGCCGATCAGGTCGCTGACGCCCTGCGGGATTACCGGCATCGCCGGATAGACCACCGGCGTCACTACGATGGTCATCACCAGCGCGAACGACAGCCGCACCCGAGTGGGCGCCGGCGTGTCGCCGAAGCCCGGCATGGTCATGATCATCGCCGCGATCCGGGCGAAGACCAGGGCGCCGGCGAAGAGCTGCTGAGCGGTGGCGTAATGGCCCACGCGGCGGGGTTCCCAGGGCTGGAGCTAGAGGCTCGCGATGCGTGCGGCGATGTGCTGCATGAAGCCGGTGAGCAGCGCCCCCATCATCGGCAGGAAGATCAGCAGCGAGATGAAGATGGCGACGATCTTGGGGGCGTAGACCAGGGTCGCTTCCTGCACCTGGGTCAGCGCCTGCAAGAGCCCGATCGCGACCCCCACCACCAACGCCACGATCAGCGCCGGCGCGCACAGCTGCAGCGTCAGCCAGATAGCGTCACGGCCGATGTCGAGAACCTCGGCGCCGTTCATGGTACGCCTCCGATGGGGGGAAAAATCTGCCCGGCAGAATGGTCCCATCGTGGTTAACGGAGTCTTGCCCGCGGGCCTGTGACGCGTGGAGCGGGCAGCCCAAGGATTCACCACGGAGACACGGAGGAAGGCACGGAGATCGCGGAGCGATCGCGCTGACCGAACCTCAGCGTCCGATGCCGCGCGGTCCATTCTCCGTGCGACCTCCGCGCCTCCGTGGTGGAATCTTTAGGGCGCCTGCGGCGCGCTCTCCCGAGTTAGAGCCCCAGCTTGGCCGCCAGCGTGGCGGCCGCCTGGGCCGGGCTGGCTTTGTCGGTGTCGCGGTCGACGGTGAGGTTGGCGGCGCGCATCTCGTCCACCGAGATCTTGCCGATCAGCGGCTTCAGCACCCCCAGCAGGCGTTGGTCGTTCGCCCGTTTCGGCGTCACCAGCACGACGGCGTCGTAGGGCGGCAGCGCGTGGCGGGGGTCGTCCAGCACCACGAGGTCGTCGGCGGCGATGCGGCCGTCGCTGGAGAAGGCGGAGATCACGTCGGCCTGGTTCGAGGTCAGCGCGCGATACATGAAGGTCGGCTGGTACTCGGCCTGCTTCCTGAACTTCAACCCGTAGGCGTCGCGCACCGAGGCCCACTCGTGCCGCGATAAGAACTCCAGGTCGGCGCCGAAGGTCAGCTGGTCGGCGTGCGAGGCCAGGTCGTCGAGGGTCTTGATGTGCAACGCCTCGGCCTGACTGCGGCGCATGGCCAGCGCATAGGCGTTCTCGAAGCCGAGCGAGCCCAGCACGACGACGCCGTCGCGTCGCTTCAGCTCCGTGGTCAACGTCGCCAGCACCTGGGCGCGGCCTGGGTTGTCGTTTCGCTTCAGCACGTTGGTCCAAAGCGTGCCCGAGTAGTCGACGTAGGTGTCGACCTGGCCGTCCTTCAGCGCCGAGTAGGCGAAGGTCGAGCCGAGGTCTTCCTTGCGCTCGACAGCGGCCCCGGCGTGCTGCAGCCGCCCGGCGATCAGTTCGGCCAGGATGTATTGCTCGGAAAAATCCTTGGCCCCGACCACGTAGCGCACCGGGCCTGAGCTGGCGGCGAGGATCGGGCTGAGGGCGATCAGTGTCCCGACGACGAGCCCCACCGACCCTGCCAGGATCCGCCAGCGGGTGCGCCGCGCTAGGCCGGTCTCGATCAGGCCCAAGAGCTGATCCGCCGCCAGCGCCAGCGCCGCCGAGGCGCCGCAGCCGAACAGCACATAGACCCAGTTCTCGGTCTGCAGGCCGGAGAAGATGTAGTTGCCGAGCGAGGTCTGGCCGACCGGCGTCGCCAGTGTCGCCGCGCCGATGGTCCACACCGCCGCGGTGCGCACCCCGGCCATGATCACCGGCGCGGCCAGCGGCAGCTCGACCTGGACCAGGCGCTGTCGGTCGGTCATGCCCACCCCGCGCGCCGCTTCCACGATCGCCGGATCAACCCCGGTGAGGCCGGCGACGCCGTTCCTGAGGATCGGCAGCATCGAGTAGAGCGTCAGCGCCAGCAGCGAGGGCAGGAAGCCCAGCGACGGCAGGCCAAAGCCGAACGTCGACTTGGTCACCGCCCCCAGCGCCAGCAGCAGCGGGTAGAAAAGGGCGAGCAAAGCCAGACTGGGGATCGTCTGCACGAGGCTCGCCACCAGAAGCGAGGGCCAGCGCACGATGGCGCTGCGGCTGGCAGCCACCGACAGCGGGAGGCTGATCGCGATGCCGAGCACCAGCGCGCTCGCCGATAGCAGCACGTGCTGGCTGAGGTAGCCGGGCAGCAGCGCCCAGGCGGAGGCGATGCGCGGGTCCATTAGCCGACGTCGCCCGCCAAGGCCCTGACCCGCTCGACCTGCCGCTTCGGCGTGTCCATCAGCGCCCGGACGATGGGGTTGGGATCGCCGGCCAGCAGCTGCGCCGGCGTCGCATCGGCCAGCACCTTGCCTTGGTCCATCACCACGATCCGGTCGGCCAGCAAGAGCGCCTCCCAGACGTCGTGGGTAACCATCAGGGTGGTGAGGCCCAGCTGCTCGTGCAGGGCGCGGTAATCACGGCCGAGCTGGTCGCGGGTGACCGGGTCGAGCGCGCCGAACGGCTCGTCCATCAGCATGATCTTCGGCTTGGCCGCCAGCGCCCGGGCGACCCCGACCCGCTGCCGCTGACCGCCCGAGAGCGCCGCGGGCAGTCGGCGGGCGACCTCGGCGGGTAGGGCGACCAGCTTCAGCAGCTCGTCGACGCGCGGCCCGATCTCAGCCTTTGCCCAACCGGCCAGCCGCGGCCCGACGGCAATGTTCTCGGCGACGGTCAGGTGGGGGAAGAGGCCGATCTCCTGGAACACGTAGCCGATGCGTCGCCGCAGCGCCGGGCCCGGCTCGCTGGCGGCGGGACGACCTTCGATCCGCACCTCGCCGCCGTCGGGGACGACCAGGCCGTTGATCGTCTTCAGGGTGGTGGTCTTGCCGGAGCCCGATCCGCCGAGCAGGGCGGTGAACGTGCCGGCTTCAATAGCGAGGGAAACCCCGGCCACGGCGTCTAGCGCCCCGTAGGTCTTGACGACGCCATCGAGCTCGATGATCGGCGCGGCCAAGCGGTTCCCTTCCGTTCATCCCCGCAAGCGGGACCTCATCCTTCTCTTTGACCGAAGCGGAGCTAGGCCGCCAGGGAAAGGGTGAGGCCGTCAGTCCAGGGATGAACGGAGGGCCAAGCAACTGGGAAGCTAGTTGTGCAGCTCGGAGGCGACGTCATCGAGGCGTTGGTTCAGCCGGGTGCGCTGCCAGTCGTTGAGGCCGCCTTGGGCCAGGTCGCGCTGTTCGCTCCAGCGGATGTTGTTGACTTCGGTGCGCAGTCGGTTGGCTTCGCGCCAGCTGATCGTCCGCTGTTGCTGCGCTTCATTGATGCGGGTGGTCAGGTAGTCGACCCGGTGCGAGATGCCGCCGTAGGGGCGCGACTGGTCCGAGCCATTGTAGCCGTTGTAGGAATTATAGGGCTGAGCCAGCGCCGGCGCCGCCGCCGCCAGGCTCACCGCCGCCGCCATCGAGATCAGGATTGCCTTGTTCATGACGAAAGTTCCTTTCCATCGCGCTGTCTTCGTTGCAGCGCAGGTTGGAACTGAGCCGTCCCGCATGAGCGAAACCTGACCGCTCTGTTGTCCAAGGTTCAGCTTGTTGCAACGGATAACGGCGTTATTTCTTGTGTTTCAAGACTGATGCTGAGCGGAGACTTGCGAATGCTACGCAACAGCATGCGCGGCCGAAAACTCTTTGTATTTGAACAATTTGCGATGTCCCCTCCCGCTCGCCGGCTGGCGACGCAAACGAGCGGGAGGGTGAGCGATCGTTCAGTCGCGCTTTGCGCCTTGGCGCAATTTTCGCGGCGACGGCGTTGAACCGGGCTCCAGCGGGGGCCCGCAGCCGGCCGGTCAGGCGGCCGCCGTCCTGAGAACGATCGCGCTGTTCATGTTCGCGGGCCCCTTAGGTCCTCGCGCCGTCATCCCCGGCGCAGGTCCACTAAGCCCGATCCGGGCTGAGCGCCGCCTGAGCGCGGCGTTATGCGAGGTTCAGGGAACGGCGACCGCGCCGCGACCCAATCCCGCAATCCCCAACCATGTCATCCCGGCTCGTCGCTTCGCGCCGTACGGGATGACAACTATTATATATGTGAAATAGCAGAGAAATTCGTCCGTGCGGCGCCCGGCCCTCAGATCTGCATGTTCATGATCTGCTGGTACGCGGCGATCATCTGGTCGCGGACGGCGATCATGGTGTCGAGGCTGGTCTGCGCCGAGGAGATCGCGGTGACCACGTCGACCAGGTTGGCCTTGCCCTGCACCTGGGCGGTCATCTGCGCTTCGGCGGTGCGCGAATCGTTGACCGCTGAATTGATCGCCTGACCGACCATCTTGCCGAAGTCCGGCCCCGCGGCCTGGCCGGCGGCGCCCGCGACTTCCGCGCCGGCGGCGTTCTGGATCGCGGCGTAGGCCTTGGCGGCGACGAGGGGGGCGACCACGGCTCAGCTCACTTCTTGATGATGCTGAGGACGCTGGAGTCCATCTCGCGCGCCGTCTCGATGACGCTCAAGTTGGCCTGGTAGGCGCGCTGGGCGTCGCGCATGTCGAGCGCTTCTGTCAGCGGATTGACGTTGGGTAGCTTCAGATAGCCCTTCGAATCGGCGCCCGGATGCCCCGGCGCGTATTCGCTGCCGAACTGGGTCTCGTCGGATACCACCCGGCTCATGTGCACGCCCTTGGCCCCGGCGACGGTGGTCGGCTCGAACACCGGCACCTGGCGCCGATAGGGATCGCCGCCAGGGGTCTGCGACGTTGAATCGGCGTTGGCCATGTTCTCGGCGATGACCCGCATCCGCGACTGCTGCGCCTTGAGCGCGGAGGCGGCGACGGCCATGGCGATGTTGGATGGCTGGACGACGGGATCGGCCATGATCTAGCGCTCCCTCAGGTCCCGGGCCGCTTGGCGGCGGTCTGCAGCATGGCCATCGACTGCTGGTAGAAGCCGACGGCCGTGTCGTAGTCCATCCGCGACTGGCCCATCTTCACCATCTCCTCCTCCAGCACGACGGAGTTGCCGTCGAGGGTGGTTTCGGAGTCGGGCGAGTTCGTCGGCTTCGACTTCATCGGCTGCGGCGCGACATTGCCCTGCATGTGCATCGGCGACGTCATCGTCGGCGTCACAGGCGCCAGCGCCATCGAGCCGCCCGAATTGGGCAGTGTGAAGGGCTTCAGGTCGCTCGGCGTGAATTGCGGCGTGTCGGAGTTGGCGACGTTCTGGGCGATCACCTGCTGGCGGTCGGCCAGATAGTTGAGCCGGCTCTTCAGGGTCGCGAACAGAGGGACGTCGTCGAGGGTCATGACTCGGAAACGGTGAACGAACAGGGTTAATCCGCCCTTAACCGTTTGAGAGCGGGCGCTCGAAACCGCCCGCGCCGGAACGGAGATGCTCGATGACGCCGAGATTCCCCGGGGCTTTGCTTGCCTTGCTGATCGCCGTCGTGACGTCCGCGCCGGCGTTTGCGCAGCCCACGAACACGACCCCCGCGCTGGTAGCGGTTCCGGCGCCCGCGGCCGTGCCTCTCCTGGCGATGAAGCCCGTCGCCACCCCGGCGCCGCCGCCTTCCGCGCCGCAGATCCTCGCCGCCGACCAGCAGACGTTGGTCCAGCTGAACGCGCAGGCCGGCATCACCTCCGACGACGGCAGGCTGGCGGGGATGGGCGCTCATGCCGCGGCGATCGAGGCGAGGGCGCGGCGGCTCTACGCCGCGGCGGCGGTGCAACTGGCCAGCGTGGAGCAATCACTTGCCGCCATTGAACCGCCGAAACGCAAGAGCGCCGCGGCGGCGAAGGCCGCGCCGTTCCTGGCGCAGCGCAGCGCGTTGCAGAGCCAGATGAGCCAGGCGGGGAGCGTCAGCGCCGCCGCCGAATCGTCCTTCAACCTCATCGCCGAGCGCCGCCGGGCCGGCTTCAGCGCGCGCCTGCTGACCAGATCCGATTCGCCGCTGTCTCCCGGCTTCTGGACCTCGCTCTCCGGCGCCGCCGGGGACGACAGCACGCGGCTGCTGGGCCTGGCGCAGGACGCCGTCACCATGCCGTTCCAAGCCCCAGAGCCCCGCGGCCTTCTCGGGCTCGGGGCCGCGCTGGCGCTCGCGGCTGTCTTGCTGCTTCCGGCTCGCCGCTGGCTGGAGAAGCTCGGCCGCCGCAAGTCCGGCGAGAGCGTGCATCCAGGCTTCGCCCGCACCGGCGCGGCGCTCTGGATCGTCGCCGTGGACACCGGCGCGCCGACGTTGGCGTTGCTGGCGCTGCACATCGGGGCGGAGTGGGGCGGCCTTCTCTCGACTGAGGCGGACAAGCTCGCCGGCGCCGTGGTCGGCGCCACCGCCTGGGCCGCCGGCATCGTCTCGCTCGGCCGGGTGCTGGCAACGGAGAAAGACCCCAGCCAGCGCCTGCTGCCGCTGCCGGACGACGTGGCGCGGCGGATGCGGTTGCCGCTCCAGATCGTCGCCCTGGTCACGGCCGCCGGCTCGCTGCTGACCCGGCTCAACTACGTAGCCGGCGCCAGCGTCGCGGCGACCATCGCCACCAACTGCGCGCTCTCGCTAGCCTATGCCGCCGTGGCCGGGTTGATCCTGATCAGCTTCGGCCGCGGACGGAGGGCGCGCGAAACCGACCAGCCCGCCGATGCGACACCGGCGCCGGCCTGGACGCTGATCTCGGTGGTCCTGGCCAGCGCCATCGCCGTCACCCTGGCGGCCGTGCTGGCTGGCTACACCACCCTAGCCGCGCTCACTTCCGGCCAGATCTTCTGGCTGGCGATCATCGCCGCGGCGACGTTCCTCGCCATCCGTTTCGTCGATGACCTGATGTCAGCGGTGTTCAGCCAGGGCGGCATTGCCTCGCGCGGCCTCTTCACGCTCTTCAGCCTGCGCCGCTCGACCATCGGCCAGGCCGGGGTGCTGATCTCGGCGGCGCTGCAGCTGGTGATCCTGATCGCCGCGCTCAGCCTGGCGCTTACCCCGTTCGGCAACGGTGGCGACCAGTTGATCTCGCACTTGCAGGACCTCGCCTCGCCGATCGAGTTCGGCTCGGCGACGATCTCGCCGGCCGCCATCGCCGCCGGGATCGCCACCTTCATCCTCGGCATGGCTGGGGCGCGAGCGGTGCAGCGCTGGATCGTGCGGCGCTATCTGCCGGTGACCGACTGGGATTCCGGCGTGCGCAACTCGGTCACCACTGGCGTCGGCTACGTCGGCGTGATCCTGGCGATGCTCTGTGCGCTCGCCGCCACCGGGCTCGGCTTCCAACAGATCGCGCTCATCGCCAGCGCCCTCTCGGTCGGCATCGGCTTCGGGCTGCAGCAGGTGGTGCAGAACTTCGTTTCCGGCGTGATCCTGCTGGTCGAGCGGCCGGTGAAGGTCGGCGACTGGGTCAGCATCGACGGCGCCGAGGGCGACATCCGCCGCATCCGTGTCCGCGCCACCGAGATCGAGACCGCCGACCACTCGATGGTGATCGTCCCCAACTCCGACCTGATCACCAAGGCGGTGCAGAACAAGACGCTCGGCAATTCGCGCATCCTGGTGCAGCTGCCGCTGGCGATCGTCGACGCCGGCCAGGTGCGCAAGGCGCGCGAGCTGATCCTCGACATCGCCAAGTGCAAGAGCGGCATCGTCGAGAGCCCGGCGCCGCAGGTGCTGGTGCAGTCGCTGGGCGCGGCCGGCGCGGTCAACCTGAGCTGCAACTTCTATGCGGACGATCCGCGCCAGACCGTCCGCTTGCGCAGCGACTGCTACTTCCAGATCATGGAGGCGCTGCAGCGGCACAAGATCGCCTTTTCCGGGTGGTCGGCCCCGGCCTGACGCGGCCGCTGGTCGCAGGCGGCCAAGGTAACTTCGCCTCAAGACCGGCGCCCTACACTGGCGGTTCGATGGGGAGAGGCGTGCCCGCGTGAGAGCGATCCTCGACGAGGGACTGGACGAGCTGGCCGTGAGCGCTCACGGCAGCCTTGCCGCGCGTATGGCGGTGACCGGGGTCACCGCCGCGCTGTTCAGCTGCGTGCTGCCCTGGCAGATTTGCACGGTGTGGGCCTGCATCATCGTGCTCCTGGAGACCGACGCGTGGTTCGCCACCCGCCGCCAATTCCTCGGCCAGCCAGTGAACTCACGCATCCGCCTGTGGCACGTATCCGGGCTGGCGATCACCAGCCTGTGCTGGATCGGCCTCGGCGGGCTTGCCTGGGCCACCGGCCGGCCGGAAGGCGCGCTCTCGGCCGTAATCGTCTGGCTGGCGGTGATCTTCTTCGCTCAGACCAATGCCTATCAATCTTCCACCGGCTTCGTGGTCGGCGGTGTGATCCCGGCCGCTGTCGCGTTGGGTATCGTGCTCTTCGTGCCTGGTCTTCAACTTCAGAATCCTGCGCCTTTCGTGGGCATGTTGCTGCTGGCCTTCGCCTTCGCCGGCGACGGGGTGGGGCGGATGCTGAAGGCGCGCATGAGCCTGGCGGAAGCTCAATCCAAGGTGAGCCAAAGCGAGTCGCTCTATCGAATGCTCGCCGACAACGCGACCGACATCATCATGCTGGCCGACGCCGCGGGCCGGCGACTCTACATCTCGCCGTCGATGCAGCAGGCGCTGGGCTACTCGCTCGAGGAACTTGCGCAGATGCCCTCGTTCGCCTTCGTCCACCCCGACGACCGCGAGGCGCTGGGGCGCAAGATCGCCGAGTTCGGGGGGGCCGGCGGTGAGATGAAAGCCGAGTATCGGGTCATTGGCGCCGACGGGCGGATGGCTTGGGTCGAGACCAGCTTCAGCCTGGCGCCGCAACCGGACGGACCGCCCGCGATCCTCAGCGTCGCGCGCAACATCCACGATCGCAAGCTGCTCGAGGCGGAGCTGATCGAGGCGCGCACGGAGGCCGAAGCCGGCGCGGCGGCGAAGTCGGACTTTCTCGCCAACATGACCCACGAGCTGCGCACGCCGCTGAACGCGATCATCGGCTTCGCCGGGCTGCTGAAGGACTCGCCGCGGCTGGAAGCCAGGGACGCCCGCCACGCCCGGCTGATCAGCGACGCCAGCGCCACCTTGCTCGACCTGGTCAACAGCGTGCTCGACTTCTCACGGCTCGAAGCCGGCGCGGTCGAGCTGGATCCCTCGCCGTTCGACCCGGCGGCCGAGGCGCGTGCGGTGCTTGAATTGCTCTCCGGCCAGGCCGCGGCCAAGGGCCTCGACCTCAACTTCGAAGCCGACGGTTCCGGCTACCTCAGTGGCGACGCCAAGCGGCTCCGCCAGGTGCTGCTTAACTTCTGCTCCAACGCGATCAAGTTCACCGCCAAGGGCGGCCTCAACCTGACCTTGACCCAGACGCCCGCCGGCGACGGCGTGGCGCGGCTGCGGGCCGAACTCGCCGACACCGGCGTCGGCATCCCGGAAAGCCAGATCTCGCAGGTGTTCGAGCGCTTCACCCAGGCCGACGTCTCGGTCTCGCGGCGCTACGGCGGCACCGGCCTCGGCCTCGCGATCTGCAAGCGGATCGTCGAGCTGATGGGCGGTCAGATCGGCGCCCGCAGCGTCGAGGGCCAGGGCTCGGTCTTCTGGTTCGAGGTCGTACTGCCCACCGCGACCGCCGCCGACGCCCCCGGCGCCGCGGACGAGGCGGCCGAGCTGGAGCGCCCCGTGCGCTTGCTGCTGGTCGAGGACGTCGCCATCAACCGCGAACTGGTCAAGACCGTGCTTGCCCCGTTCGACATCGAGATCGACACCGCCGAGGACGGCGTGCAGGCGATCGAGGCGTTCCGCGCCGCAGCCTACGATCTGGTGCTGATGGACGTGCAGATGCCAGTGATGGACGGCCTCACCGCCACCCAGCGCATCCGCTCGCTCTCCACGCCCGAGGCCGCCGCGACCCCGATCATCGCCATGACCGCCAACGTGCTCCCCGAACAGATCGCCAAGTGTCTCGACGCGGGCATGGACGGCCACCTCGGCAAGCCGATGAACCCGACCGACCTCCTCAACACCATCGCCCACTGGACCTCCCACCCGAGGCCCGACGCGGCGGAGCGGGAGGCCGCGCTGCTGGCGCAGGCCGCGGGTTAACAAACAGGGTTAATCCGTCCTTAACGGAAACCGGGCGATGGCTGGGGCCGCTTTCGAGCAGCTCTGCGCCAGGACCCCATGTCATTCGCGGATTTCGCCCGCGCCTTTTTTGCACTCGCCATCACTCTGGGCCTCGTCGGCCTCGCCGCGGTCGTGGCGCGGCGGTTCGGGCCGGAGTGGATGGTGCGGCTGCAGCGACCGAAGGCCGAGCGCCGCCTTGCCATCGTCGAGAGCCTGCCGCTCGACCCTGCCCGCCGGCTGGTGCTGGTCCGCCTCGACACCACCGAGCGGCTGATCCTGCTGGGCGAGGGGCGGATGCTGGCCGAGGTGCCGGCCGCCCCTGAGCCTTCCTCGTTGTCCTCCGAGGTCGCGACGTGATCCGCCGCCTCGCCGCCTGTTTCCACCGCCCGACCTGGGCCGAGGTGCGCCGCGCGGCGTTCGTCTCGCTGATCGTCACCCTGCTCAGCCTGATCGGCCCCACCGTGGCCCTGGCGCAGGCGGTGAACATCGATCTCGGCAACGGCGCCGGCCTCACCGACCGCATCGTCCAGCTGGTCGGGCTGATCACGGTGCTGTCGCTGGCGCCGTCGATCGTGATCATGACCACCTCGTTCGTGCGTATCGTGGTGGTGCTCTCGCTGCTGCGCCAGGCGCTCGGCCTGCAGCAGACCCCGCCGAACTCGGTCTTGATCAGCCTCTCGATCTTCCTGACCGCGATCGTGATGGGGCCGACGCTGCAGGCGTCCTACGACCAGGGCATCAAGCCGCTGCTGGACCACAAGGTCGAGCTGCCGGTGGCGTTCGGCGCCGCGGCCAACCCGATCAAGGGCTTCATGCTGGCGCAGGTCGACCAGGACGATCTCGGCCTCTTCCTGCGCCTCTCGCACACGCCGCGGCCGGCCAAGGCGATGGACACGCCGCTGCAGGTGGTGACCCCGGCGTTCATGATCTCGGAGCTGAAGCGCGCGTTCGAGATCGGGTTTCTGCTCTTCGTGCCGTTCCTGGTGATCGACCTCGTGGTCGCCAGCGTCTTGATGAGCATGGGCATGATGATGCTGCCGCCGGTGGTGGTCAGCTTGCCGTTCAAGCTGATCTTCTTCGTCCTCGTCGACGGCTGGCGGCTCGTCTGCGGCTCCCTGGTCGAGAGCTTTCACCGCGTGGCCGGCTCCGGCTGACGACGCCGCGCCAACGCCGCGCTAAGCTTGGCGCATGCCGTTTCGTAGTCTGATCCTTGCCGTACTCCTTGCCGCCGGCGCCGGGGCCGGCGCTGCGCTGGCGCAGCCGGCGGCGGGTCTGAAGCTGCTGTGGGAAGGGCCGTACACCCCGGGAGGCGAGCGGCGCCTGGTCGTGCACTCCGCGACCCTCGACCGCGACTTCGTCGTGAATATCGCGATCCCGGGGGCGGCCCTGGTCCAGCCCGGCCAGAAGCTGCCAGCGATCTACGCCCTGGATGGCGGCTACGGCGTCGCCGGGCCGATCGGCCAGATGATGGGCTGGTCCAAGACCATGGCGCCCGCCTACGTCATTTCGATCGGCTACCCGGAGGGTCAGCCCAACCAGCGCGAACTCGACGATCTCTATGCGACCACTCAGCGAGGCGGCCAGACAGTCGGTGGCGGCGGGGCGGCGTTCGCGGCGTTCCTGACCCAGGAATTGCGGCCGTATCTCGAACAGCGCTACCCGCTCGACCCGGCGGCGGCGATCCTGTTCGGGCACTCCTACGGCGGCCTTTTCACCGCCAATGTGCTGGCCGCATCGCCATCGGCGTTCGCCGGGTACGTGATCGCCAGTCCATCGGTGCAAGCCGATCCGGCGCTATTGCAGAAGCTGGCTGCCTCGCCGCCGAGCGGCAGCGCCGGCCAGCGGGTCTACGTGACGGCGGGCGGCGCCGAGGACCCAGGCATGATCGCGGGCGCCAGTCGCATCGCCGCGCTGCTGGCCGGCCCGAGCGCCAAGTTCAAGGTCGGCAGCCGGGTGTTCCCCGGTCAAGGGCACATGGCCTACTACCCAGACTTGGTGTCGGCCGCGTTCGCGTGGATGCTGCCGCCGCCAGCCCCAGCTGCGCCGGCGCCGGCCGCGCCGACGCCCGCCGCAGGGCGCTGACGCAAGCCTGTCAGCTCTCCGCCGCGGCGGCCCCGCGCACCTTCGCCAGCAGCCAGTCCACCCCAGCGTCCTTCACCTCTGCCCGGCGCACCGCCTGGACGGTGAAGTTGAAGGGCCTGAACGGCGAGGTCAGCACCTGCAGGCCGAGCGGGGCGGCGAAACGCCGCGCCAGGCTGAGCGGACATTCCCCGAGCACGTCGGTGCGGCTCACCGTCAGCATCACCGTCTCCCACTGTGGCACGTAGCCGTGGGTGCGGATCAGATTGGTCACCGGCAGCTCGCCGTACGATGCATCCATCGCCGAGCGATCGAGCGGCGGGTCGTGGCCGAGCGCGCCGTCCGGGTTGCCGCAGAAAATGTGGCCGAGTTCGGCGTAGGTGCGGCGGTCGATCGCGCCGTTCACCTGCGGATGCCCTTGCCGGGCGATCACGCAATAAAGGTCCTCGAACAGCGTCTCGCCGATGAGGCTGGGCGGGATCTGGGCGAAGCTGCCCACAGCAACATCCGCCTCGCCCCGATGGACCGCCCGCAACGCCGCGTCCAGGATCGCGTAGCGGGTGGAGAAGGTGGCGCCCGGCGCTTCGTCGCGGAACGCTTCCACGAGGCCGGCGCCGATCAGCGAGCCGATATGGTCGGGACAGGCGATGCGGAAGCGTCGGCGGCTCTGGCCGGGATCGAAGCCGCGCTCGGGCGAAACCACTTCGTCGATCATGGTCAGTAGCCGCTCGATCGCCGGCGCTAGCTCGGTCGCCTTCTGCGTCGGCTCCAATCCGTGAGAGCGGCGAATGAACAGCGGCTCGCCGAAAAGATCGCGCAGCCGACCGAGCGCGTGACTGATCGCAGAAGGACTGAGGCCGAGATGCTGCGCCACGTCGCTGGCCCGCCGCCGCGCCATCAGCTCGCGGAAGATCAGCAGCAGCCCACCGTCGAGCTTCCTGATCTGAATGGAATCGAATTCATTCATCAATCGATTTCAATATTTCGATTTCATTCGCGGGTCTACCTTGGCCGTGGAGGAAAAACTCATGTCCATTTCCACGACGCCAGCGCCGGCCGCCAAAGTCGCACCGATCCTGCGGCTGGGCGCCCCGCTGATCTCGTTCTTTCTGCTGCAGAGCGCGATCAGCTTGATCATCCTGGCCTTCCTCGGCCGGCTGGGCACGGCGACGGTCGCCGGTATCGGCGTGTCCGGCGCGCTCTACGGCGTCGTGCTGGCGCTGCTCTACGGGTTCGACACCGGCGTCCAGGCGCTGGTCTCGCGGGCCACGGGCGCCGGTCGCCGCGACCTGATCGGACAGATCATCGCCGAGGCGCAGATCGTCTCCGTCCCGCTCGGCATCGCGCTGACGGCGGTGGTCTGGACTTTGGCCCCGACGTTGATGGCCGGCGTCATCCACGACCGCGCGGCCGCGTCGGCTGGCGCGGCCTACCTGCAGTCGGGCGCGCTGTCGCTGGCGCTGCTGGCGCTGACCATCCCGATCAACGCCGCCTGGATCGCCTCCGGCCGCCCCGGGATCAGCTTCCTGGTCTCCGCGATCACGGCGCCGATTCAGATCGGCCTGACCTTCATGCTGGTCTTCGGCGCCGGCGCCATCCCCGCGCTGGGCATCAACGGCGCCGGATGGGCGAACGTGCTGAGCTGTGTCGCCGGGGCGTTGCTGCAATACGGCCTGATCGCGCGGCTTCAGCTGGTCACTACTTGGAAGCCACCGACGCTGGATGGCGCGCTGCGCATCGTCGCGATCGGCTGGCCGGTCAGCCTGCAACAAAGCTTCCAGAACTTCGGCCTGATGGTCGCCTTCGTGATCGTCGCCCAGATCGGCGTCGCCGGCACGGCGGTGATCAACGTGCTGATCAACCTGACGACCGCGCCGATCCAATGCGCGGCCGGCCTCAGTGTCGCCGCCGCGACCCTGGTCGGCCAGGCGCTGGGCCGGGGCAACCCCGCCGAAGCGCGGACGTGGGGCTGGCGGACGGTCGGCATTAACCTGGCATTGACCGCGCCACTCGGCCTCTTCGCCGCGATCTCACCACATCCGCTGCTGGCGATCTTCCTGCACGACCCGGCGACGCTGGCGCTGGCGGACCTGCCGGCGCGGATCCTGGGCCTCACGGTGGTCGCCGATACGACGCGGAGCGTGCTCGCCTTCGCTTTCCGCGGCGCAGGCGCCACCAAGATCGCCGCCGGCATTCTCTTCGCCGGCCTCTGGCTGGTCGAGCTGCCGCTGATCTGGTGGGTCGCGTTGAAGCTGGGTCAAGGCGTGCTGGGCGTCATCGAGGTGCAGGCGACGATCGCGGTCAGCGAGGCGCTGCTGCTGGCCTGGCTGTGGCGCACGTCGATCTGGACGCTGCGGCCGGAGGGGTCGGGCGCCTCGCTGGCTGGGGCTAAGCGGATCGCGATCCTGGGCGGCGGCGGGGCCGGCAAATCCACCCTCGCCCGCAGGCTTGGCGCATCGCTGCAGCTGCCGGTGACCCACCTCGACCGCCTGGTCTACGGCCCCGGCTGGACCCGGCGCGCGCCGGGCGACGTCGCCGCCGCGCTCACCGCGGAGCTCGAAGACACCGTCGGCTGGATCGTCGAAGGAACTTACTACGAGACCTCCGCCGTGACTCTGCCGCGGGCCGACGTCGTGCTCTGGCTCGACCAGCCGACCTCGCGTCGCCTCTACAGGTGCTGGCGCAAGGTCCGCGATCATCGCGGCAAGCCGCGCGCCGACCGGCCGGACGACTGCGAGGAGGCGTTCGGCTGGACCTATGCGTCGTCGGTGTTGACCTTCGGCCGCTGGTCCGGCCGGCTCGAGCGCCAGCTATCAGCCGCGGCGGCTGGGACGGTGGTGAGGGTGTGGGGCGATCGCGGCATCCGCCGGCTGCTCGCAGACGCTGGGGTTCAGCCCCAGGTTTCCTTGGCGCCCATCCGGCGCGCGGCCACCGGCGAGGTGCGGGGCAGCGGCGGTCCTGGTCGGTCGGTAGCCTGCCCGTAGAGGTAGCCCTGGCCGTAGTCGACGCCAGCCTTGCGAACGGCTTCTTCCGTCGCGGTCGTCTCGACCATCTCGGCCAGGGTCTGCACCCCGAGCTCGCCGCACATCTGCACCAGGTGCCTGATGAAGGTCGACTCGCGCCCACCGTGTTGAAGCTCGCGGATGTAGCGCCCGTCGATCTTCACCAGGTCGAGGCTCAGCTGCTGCAGGTAGGCAAGCGAGGCGGCGCCCGAGCCGAAGTCGTCTAGGCAGACCTCGCAGCCCAACTTGCGCAGCACCTGAATGTGCCGGTCGGCCAGCGCCAGGTCGTCGATCGTCGCGCTCTCGGTGAGTTCGAACATCAGCCGCCCGTCGAGGTCCGGCCGCGCCTTCACCATTGCCGCCACCTTCTCGATGAAACTGGCGCTGGTGATCGTACGACCGGAAACGTTGACCGCCAGCTTCAGCTTGGCGTCGGCGTCGATCTCGGCCACCACCCGCTCGACCACCGCCATATCCAGGTTCTCGATCAGGTCGAGCTCCTCGGCCATGCGGATCATCGGGAACGGGCTCTCGTCCTCGCCGAACCGCACCAACACCTCGTGATGGTGCAGGGCGCCGGTCTTGATCGTCACCACCGGCTGATAGACCAGCTTGAACTTTCCTTCGGCGACGACGGCGCCCAGCGCGTTGGCTTTCTTTAGCGTGTGGCGCACGGACGCGCTGACTGCGTCCTGCAAGCTGCCGGTCGATCCGCCTTCCACCCCGCTCTCGATGAAGTCGTCGAGGGCGTAGCGCAGGGCGCGGACGATCTGCGAAGGCGAAGCTTCGGCGCTCAGCTCCATCGAACTGGCCGCGAACTTGAGGCCGCCGAGTTCGCCGGTCAGACCGAGCATCTTGCCCAGTCGGTCGGTCAGCGCCTCGGCTGATTCGCCGGCGGTGCGGACCAGGGCGTAGCGCTCGTCGTCCAGCTTGGCCGCGGCGGCGCCGCCATGCGACTGCGAGCGGATCGCGCCAGCGATGCGGTTCTTCAGGTTGGTCTGCTCGGCGGCGGGCAGCGCGCTGGTCGCCTTCGCCAACCCTTCCATCTCGACGAACGACATCTCGAGCTGCTCGCCGGTCATCCGCGCGCTCTCGAGCAGCTCCTTGGCGATGCTTTCGAATTCGTCGCGGTCCTGCAGACCGCCTTCGCCGCTGCCGACCTTCGGCGCCGCGGTGCGATTGAGCGCGCAGGAGATCGCGCCTTCGTTTTGCGGCAGCTTGCAGACCGAGATCGAGAACGCCAGCGGCGCCTGGCCCGGGGTGGCGGCGAGGCGGGCGGTGACCGGGCGCTGGCGCCCGCCGCCTTCGGCATTCGCCATCAGCGCCCACACCAGCTCGCGGTCGCCTGCGTCGATGTATTCGCCGAAATCGCGGCCGATCAGCTGTCGCTCGCCGGCCCCGGCCAGCACGCCGGCCGCGCCGACTGCGAAGGTGATCTTGCGCGACGGCGACACCTCGACCAGCAGGTCGGCGATGGCGAAGGCGAAGCCAAGCAGGCGATGAGGCGCTAACTGCAAGTCCGGATCCCGGCGCTGAACGGCCTCCGGTATCTCACGCGCCGACTTAATACGCCGTATAGGCCGGTGTTTTCGCATTCCCGGAGCCCAGCCTTGACCTCCGAGCCACCGCGCGAGCGGCAGACCGCACGCGTTGTGCTGCTCGATCCCGACGGCCGCATCCTGCTGATGAAGGGCCGCCTGCCCGACCAGCCGCAGGGGCCGTGGTTCTGGTACACGGTCGGCGGCGGCGTCGATCCGGGCGAGACATTGATGCAGGCGGCGGCGCGGGAGGTGGTCGAGGAGACCGGCCTCGCCGACGTAGCGCTGGGCGCGGTGGTCTGGCGCGACGAAGTGATCCTGCGCGATGTCGAAGGCGAAGAGCGGCTGTTCCGCCAGGACTACGTCCTCGCCCGCACTGCCGGCGGCGCGCCCTCGACCGCCGGTTGGCTGCCGCACGAGCACCAGCTCACGGCGGACATCCGCTGGTGGACGCTGGCCGAACTCCGCGCATCGACCGAAACCTTCTACCCGATCGGACTGGCGCACCTGCTGGCTGATGTGCTCGCTGGACACATCGCGCCTGCGCCGCTGCTGGTCGCGACGCCAGACGGTCCGGTCACGCCGATCCCGCGACCGCCCGGCGCTGCAGCCTCGCATCCATTCGACCTCTGAAACGTTTGTCTCGGCGAGGGGAGCTTTGGAGCAATCCGAGCCTGACGCTTCTCTCGAAGCGGGGCGGTACGAGAGGAGTTGGAACCATGCGCAAGCTGCTTCTGATCGCAAGCGTCGCCACGCTCGCCATCCCCAGCATCGCCGCGGCTCAGCCTGGCTGCCGCGCCGAGCAACATGACAATCGCGTCGCCGGCACGGTGGTCGGGGCTGGACTCGGCGCGCTGATCGGCAGCGCTGTCGCCGGCCCTGGTTCGCGGGGCGCGGGGGCGGTGATCGGTGCGGTCGGCGGCGGCACGATCGGCAATGTCGCCGGCGGCTCGTCGGTGAACTGCGACGACAGCCGGGGCGGCTACTACGACGACAACCACGTCTGGCACGTCGCCGCCGGCTACTATGACGATAATGGCCATTGGGTCGAAGGTTTGCACCCGGACACCGGGCCAGCGGCCCCGTCCGCGGGCAGCTACAGCGCGGACGTCGCCTACGTCGGCCGGCCCAGCGATCTCACCGGTCGCGAGGACTGGCTGGAGCAACGCATCCAGCGTGGCGAGGACGCCCGCGCCATCTCGCACTACGATGCAGACGGCGACCGTGGCCGCCTGTCGTCGATCCGCGACATGCAGGGGCGCTTACGCGACGATCACGACGGCCTCACCACCGACGACCGCACCGACCTCAGCTCGCGGCTGGACGACCTGAGCGCGAGCTTGAACGCGCAATGGGGCTCGGGCGACTAAGCGGGTTCGGGCGGGGACCGGCTTCGCACTGCTCCCCGTCCCGCTTACCTAGTGATCGTGATGGCCGCGGCCGCCGTGATGGTGATGGTGTCCGTGGCCCCGGTGGTCCCACCCCCAATGTTCCCCGTTGATGACCCGGCAGTGATCCTGGCCGGCGTGCATGCACGGCGGATAGTCGTCGGCGAGGGCCGGCGCGGCGGCAGCCGCCATCAGGGCCGCAGCGGCGGCGGCGATCAGAAGTCGTTGCATATTTCTCTCCCATCAGACTGGTTGTTGCGGTTGAGAGAAACCCGCCGCGCGGCGGCGTCAAGGGCGAGGGGAGGCGGGCAGATGCGTTCATGGATCGTTGCGGCGTTGCTGGCTGGCCTGCCAGGCGCAGCCGCGTTCGCCGAGCCGGCCCCGATAACCTGCGACGGCAATTTCATCGAAGAGGTGGCGGCGCCCGACCGCGCCCAGGTGATCGGCACGGCCCGACTCTACTTCCTGAAGGATAGCGATGTCTGTCCAGGTGACTATCCGGACTGCCAGATGCGCAGCTACGTGGTCCCCGGCGACATGTTGCTCACCGGCAGCGAGAAGGACGGTTACACCTGCGCCTTCTTGCCCAACCACGCCAAGGGGCGCTCCGGCTGGGTGAAGTCCGACAGGTTGAAGACGCTGCCGCCGTTCCCGACGCCGCATCTGGCCGATTGGGTCGGGGTGTGGACCGATGACAACGACACTCTGCGGCTGACGTTGCAGGGCGCGAAGCTGGCCGTCTCCGGTCAGGCGTTCGCCGGAACCGCGCCGCCGGCCCCTGGCGCTGCACCAGGCGGCCGGATCAGCGCCAGTGAGGCGCCGCGGGACAACTTCGTGATCTTCGAGCAGAAGTCAGGCCGTCACGACTGCTACGTCAGCGTGACCAAGATGGGCGAGGCGCTCGAGGTCAGCGACAACGACTGCGGTCCGGCCAGCTTCGACGGCGAGTACCACCGCGCGAAGTGACGTCCAGTTTTTCCCTATTTTCCAACCGCTTGCGACAATACCGCACACGCCCAACGCGCCGGTAACCGCAACGAAACGTTAGCGCCTGCGGGCCGATAAAGTTCGGGCCAGGGATTCGGTCCGGTTGAGCGCGACCCTGCCGCGCGGTGGCTGGAATGACAGCGGCTTCGACGACGATGCGGTCGGTTCGGCGCGAGATTGCCCCAGCGTCGGCGCGGGATGCGCGGCTTCGGCTGATGATCGCCAGCGGCGGCGACGACCGGCTCTGGCTCGATCCCGTCACCCGTCGCAACCGCTATGGCTGCCCCGCCGCGCCGACCCCCGGCGAACTGTGGTTCTCGTCCTCGACTGCGTCTTGCGTCTCGCCGCGAGGCTGGGACGCCGCCGGCGACGCGCTGGACGCGATCACCAGCTCGCTCGGCATCGCCGCCTGGTTCGACGACCTGCGACGCCGATTGCTCGGCCTCTACGGCGCGCCGGGCTGCGCGGCGGTGCTGGCGGCATCGGGCACCGAGGCCGAGCTGGTCATCCTGCAGCTTGCGCAGAGCCTGGCCGGCGGTCCCCTCACCAACATCGTCGTCGCCCCAGCCGAGACCGGGTCGGGCGTTCCCGCCGCGGCGTCCGGCCGGCACTTCCTCGGCCGCGCCTCGCTGGGGTCGGCGGTCGCCAAGGCCGAGCGCCTGGCTGGCTGGGAGGATCGCGAACTCACGCTGGAGACCGTCGAGATCCGCTCGCCCTGCGGGTCGCTACGCCACCAGGACGAGGTCGACCAGGAGGCGGCGCGGAAGGTGAGATGCGCGGTCAACGCCGGGTCGTTCGCCCTGCTGCACGTGCTCGACGCTTCCAAGACCGGCCGACAAGGCGTCAGCCGCGCCGCCGCCGCGCACATTGTCGAACGCCACGCTGGCCGGGCGCTGGTTGTGGTCGACGCTTGCCAGCTCCGCTGCGACTCCGCCGACATCCGCCGCGATCTCGAAGCCGGCTTCGCGGTCATGATCACCGGCTCGAAGTTCGCCGGCGGTCCCGCCTTCTGCGGCGCCTTGCTGCTGCCGGCGAACCTAGCTGCCCAGCTCAGCGAGGCCTCGTCGGCCGGCCCTGCGCTTGCCCCGTATTCGGCCGCACTGGACTGGCCGGCCGCTCTGCGCGGCCCATTCGCGGCTGGCCTCGCTCACCCCGCCAACCTCGGCCTTGGCCTGCGCTGGAGCGCGGCGCTTGCCGAGATCGAAGCCTTCGAACGCATTTCCACCGCTCGCCGCGCCGCCCTGCTGGGCGCGTTCGAGCAAGCGGTTCGCGCCCGCGTCGCCGACGAGGCGGGGCTCATCCTCGCCGACGCGACCGGCGATGGCGGCTCGCCGGGACTTCTCGCGATCCAGCACGCCGATGGCTCAGACCCCAGAACCGTCTACGAGGCGCTGGGTGAAGGTGTCGGGAATCCGCGGCCGTGCCATCTCGGCCAGCCGGTTGCGGTCGGCCCGCGAACCGCGCTGCGGCTCTGCGCCAGCATGCCCATGATCTCGGACGCCGCCGAGCATGGCTTTTCCGCGATCGAAGCCGACCTCGACGAAGCGTTCGGATCATGGGCCGCCCTGCGCGCCCGGCGATGAGCGCTGGCACGTCGCTGGACCCGGTGGACTGGGACCGGTTCCGCGCCGACGCCCATGCCGCCCTCGACCAGGCGCTGACCCGGCTCCAGCGCGTAAGCGACGGCCCCGTCTGGCGTCCGACCCCCGCGGATGTCCGACGCCGCTTCGCTGAGCCCCTGCCACGTGATCCTCGCGCTCTCGACGTCGTCGTCGGTGACGTCGAAACGCTGATCGCGCCCTACGTTGTCGGCAACACCCACCCGCGCTTCTTCGGCTGGGCCCACGGCGCCGGGACGCCGGCCGGGGTCGTCGCCGAGCTGATCGCCGCCTCGCTCAACGCCAATTGCGGCGGGCGCGACCATATCGGCCCGATCGTCGAGCGCCAGATCGCCGGCTGGGCGGCCGAGGCGTTCGGCTTTCCCGCTGCCAGCTCCGGTGTGTTCGTCACCGGAACCTCGCAGGCCAACTTCCTCGGCCTGCTGATCGCCCGCGACGCCGCCCTCGGCCACGAGGTGAGGGCCAGCGGCCTGATCGGGCAGGGCGCCCAGCTGACTGCCTACGCCGCGACCGAAGCGCACGGCTGCGTGCGCCAGGCGCTGGAGCTGGCTGGCCTCGGCTCGGACAACCTGCGCGCCGTCGAGACCGATGCCGCCGGCCAGATCCGGCCGGATGTCCTGCAGAGCCGCATCGTCGCCGACCGCGCCGCCGGGCTGACGCCGTTCCTGATCGTCGCCACCGCTGGCTCGGTCAACTTCGGCGCCTTCGACGACCTGACGGCCCTCGCCGACATCGCCGCCGCCGAGCGACTCTGGCTGCACGTCGACGGCGCCTTCGGGGCGATGACCGCGCTCTCGCCGGCGCTGAAGCCGCTGACCCGCGGCCTGGAACGCGCCCACTCGGTCGCCTTCGACTTCCACAAATGGGCCCATGTGCCCTACGACGCTGGCTTCCTGCTGGTGCGCGACCCTGCCGCACACCGGGGGACCTTCGCCGCGCCGGCGGCCTACCTCACCCGCACTGAGCGCGGGCTCGCCGCCGGCGACGACTGGCCCTGCGACTATGGGCCCGACCTCTCCCGTGGCTTCCGTGCGCTGAAGGTATGGCTGACGTTCCAGACCCTGGGCGCGGACGCCATTGCCGCAGCGATCGAGGCCAACTGCGCGGCGGCGAAGCACCTCGCCGGGCGGATCGGGGGCTCGCCGACGTTCGAGCTCGCCGCCCCGGTCCCGCTCAACATCGTCTGCTTCTCGCTGAAGCGCGATGCGACCGGCGCGGCCAACCGCGAGCTGGTGATGCGCCTGCAGGAGCGCGGCCTCGCCGCCCCGTCGATCACGCGGATCGGCGGCCGCGAGGTGGTCCGCGCCGCGATCTTCAACCACCGCACGACGATCGCCGACATCGACGCCTTTTTCGAAGACTCGGTGCGGATCGCCGCGGAACTCAACGTGGTAAGCAATTGATTAATCAACGCGCACCACAAAACCGCCTTCACTCTGCGGACAGGTAGGCGGATGGCCGCGGTTCCACGCAAATCAGCGCTGTTCGGCCCATGGCCCACGCCGCGCCGCGAGAGCGGCGACGAGGGCATGATGGGCGCGATCGCCCGCATGGCCGAGGCCGCCGGCGTGCCGCCGACCCGGCTGATGGGCGACTTCGCGCAGCTGGCCATCGGCGCCGGCCGGGTGGACTTCTCCGATTACGAGCGCCTGCGTCTCTACGACGAAGCGTTCTGGGCCGCCGGCGACCGCCGTCAGGCTGTCGGCGCCCGGCGCGGCCGCGAACTGGCGCTGCTGGCCAATTTCCGCCACGACTGCTTGGCGCTGGCCACCGACCGCCTTGCCGCCAACGCCTATCTCTCCGCCCACGGCCTGCCCACCCAGCCGGTGCTGGCGATCTACCGCGCCGGCCTCGCCGCGCCGGGCGCCAACCTGATCCGCACCCGTGACGAGCTACGTGGCTTCCTGGAGGCGCAAGCCGGCCAGCCGCTCGTCGCCCGTCCGGTCGAAGGCGGGGAGGGGACCACCCTCTTCGCCGATGGCCGCGACCCCGCCGCCGAGATCGACCGGCTGGTCGACCAAGTGCGTGACGCCGGCGAGATCAGCTGGCTCTTCCAGCCGGTGCTGGCGCCTCACCCCGAAGCGCCCAGCGACCGTGGCCGGTTGGCCCCCGTGCGGCTGATCGCGCTCAACACCGACTTCGGCCCGGTCGTCTTCCGCGCCGTCTGGCGGATCGGCGGACCTGACGAGATCGTCGCCACCCTCGACCTCGGGACCGGCGTCGCCCGCACAGTCGTGCCGGCCAGGGCGCCGGCCCGCGCCCAGGTCGCCCCTACCGGCCTCGCCGTGCCGGGCTGGGCGCAGCTGAAGGCGACGGCGACAGAGGCGATGCGGCTCTTCGGCCAGTTCGGCGTCGTCGGCTGGGACGTCGCGCCCACCGTCGATGGCCCGGTGATCATAGGCCTCGACCCGACACCAGATTTCGAGATCCATCAACTCGCCGACCGCCGCGGCGTGCTCGACCACGAGTTCGTCGATTTCCTCAGCGACCGCCGCCGCCTCGCCGCCGACCGCCACCGCGCCGAGCGCAGCTGGCGCTGAGGTCCGCCTCGACGGGTCTCAGGTCCCCGCGGCTTGCTGCGCCAGGTAGTTCCTGCGGCCGACACGCCGGAAGATGAGGTAGCCGCCCAGACCCATCACCGACATCGTCACCGGCATCGCGGCGATGTTGAAGATCGCCCACACCTGTTGGCTCGCCGTCAACGCCACCACGAGGTTGGCCGCGGCCAGCATGAACAGCGCCGCGGCGTAAGCGTAGCCGGTGCGCACCACCAGGGAATGCGGGATCAATGGAATGGCGTAGGCCGGCAGGTAGCGGCCCACCCAGCCGGGGCGCAGCATGATCGCGCCGACGCAGGCCTGGGCAATCGAAGCCTTGATCATGACGAACGCCGGATTGCGGGTGACGAGCGTCGCTCCGCCCATGACGATCACCATGCCGACCGTCATCCACTGCATCGGGTCGACGGGCTGCCGCGTCGCCTTCAGCCAAGCGATCTGGCCGACGCCGACAGCGATGCCTACGCCAGCGGCCAGGAAGATGTCCTTGGTGACCAGCAGCACCGCCAGGAAGAACAGGCCCGAGGCTAAGTCGGACAGGAAGGCTTTCACGGCGTCGCCTGTTATCGGCTCAGCGCGGCGTAGGTCGCTCGCTGGAATGCCATCAACGCGGCCATGCCAGGCGGCATCCGCGGCGGCGCGCCAGGCGCTGGCGCCGCTGGCAAGATCTGCTGCAGCCAGATCAGCACCATCTCCTGCCGCGGATCGGCCTGCCACCATCCTCCGAACGCCCCAGCCCAACTGAACGCATCTTTGTTGCCCGCGCCCAGCCAGTGCTGCGCCGGATCGGTGATCACCGAGACGCCGAGACCGAAACCCTGGCCGGCCCAGAACGGCATGCCCATGAACGGGTTCTGGCGCTGGGCCGGCGTCAGCCGGTCGGTGGTCATCAGGGCGACCGTCTCCGGCTGAAGCAGCCGCACGCCGCCCACCTCGCCGCCGCCCAGCAGCATGCGGGCGAAGGTCAGGTAGTCGTCTGCGGTGGAGACCAGGCCCTGGCCGCCGGACGTGTAGTCCGACACCTGCGGGCCCACGAGGCCTTCGACGGCGGCCGGCTCAAAGCTTCCGGACAAGGTCGGGACATAGGCGGTGGCCGCGCGATGTCGCTTCTCGGGCGGGATCCAGAAGTCGGTGTCAGCCATGCCCAGCGGACCGAACACTCGATTGAGCAGGAATTGCCGGAAACTGGTTCCCGCCGCCCGGCCGACGATGAAGCCCAGGACATCGGTGGAGTGTCCGTACTGGAACCGCTCCCCTGGCGCATAGGCCAAGGGAAAGCTGGCCAGCAGCCGCATCCAATCGTCCGGGCTCTGAGGGTAGACGATCTCCATGCCGAGCTTTTCCGTCAGCGCCGCAGCGAGCGGACCCTCGGCGGTGACGCTGTAGGACAGACCCGATCGGTGGGTCATCAGGTCTTCGATGGTGATCGGGCGGGGCGCCGGATAGGTGTCGTCCAGCGGCCCATCGGCGCGGGCGAGCACCCGCATCTCCGCGAACTCCGGCGCCCATTTGGTGATCGGGTCGTCCAGCTCGATCACGCCGTCCTCGACCAGCATCAGGGCCGCGGCGACGGTGACAGGCTTGGTCATCGAGGCGATCGCGAAGATCGTCGAGCGTTCGATTGGCGCTTTTCGCTCGACGTCGGCAAACCCTGCCGTGGAGACCTGCACGATCTCCCCCTTGCGCCAAACCAGGGAGAGCACGCCGGGAACTTCGCCGCTTGCGACGGCCTCTGCGCCCGTCGCCTGGATGTTCGCCAGGGACTCGGGCGAGAAGTCGCTTAGCGGGTCTTTGTCCCCTAGTGCCGCCGCTCCAGACATCGTCGCCTCTTTCCCGCCTAGTAGCCTCACTAAAAAATACATAGAGGACGTGGCGCGGCGCGCCGGCATGACCCGCGGCGCCATCTACGGCAACTTCAAGAACCGCGATGACCTCTTCCTGGCGCTCGCCGCGATCCGTGGCGCGCCGATCATCTCCAGGTTTGAGCCCGGCATGAGCTTCGCCGAGGCGATGAGGGCCTACGCGGAGGCGGTGATCGCGGCGGTACCGCAGCGCCGCGCGGCGGTCATCGGCGCCCTATCTTTTCATGCCTACACCCTGACCCACCCGGAAATCCGGGCCCAGGTTCTTGCATCGACGGGGGATATCTACCGGATCGCGGCCACCATGCTGGTCGCGAACTATTCCGCGGACGAACTGCCGATGCCGGCCGAAACCCTGGTCCGGGTGATCCATGGCCTCGCGGATGGCCTGCTGCAGCAGCGCTTTCTGACCCCCGAGCTGCATGACGACGAGGTGATCTACGCTGCCTTCGCCGCCCTCGCCGGCGAGCGGCTGGTCAGGAAACCCGGGCAGCCCAAACAGGCGCGCTGACGGCAGGCCGCCGCAGAACCGGATTCAGGGTTCAACTTGAACCCATCGGGCTCTTCGCCGTAAGCCGGGCGACTGCGCGTCGGAGCCCGGCCTCATCCCAAGCCTGCCCACCACAATCCTGCTCGCCGCGATCGGCGTCGCGACGGGCCTCGCCACCTTGGGCGGCGGCGCCCTGGCGCTGCGGTTCCGCCGCCATATCCCGCTGATCCTCGGCTTTTCGGCCGGCGCGGTGATCGGCGTCGCGCTGTTCGACCTCACCCCCGAGGCGCTGCAGCTCGCCGGGAAGGTCGCCCAGCCGGTCGTCATTCTCGGCCTCACCGGGCTCGGCTTCTGCAGCTTCATGATCTTCGATCGCGGCCTGCGCGCCATCGCCGCCGGCAAGAGCGGCCACCTCGGCCCAGCCAGCCTTACCTTGCACAGCCTGGTCGACGGCCTCGGCATCGGCGTTGCCTTTCAGGTCGCCCCGGCGATCGGCGCGGTCGTCGCTGTCGCTGTCCTCGCCCATGACATCGCCGACGGGGTCAACACGGTCACGCTCAGCCTTTCCGGCGGGGGCGGCGCGGCGAGGGCGCGTGGCTGGCTCCTGGCCGACGCCGCCGCGCCGCTGGTCGGAATCGGCCTCACCTTGCTCTTTCGCGTCGGCGCCGAACCGCTCGGCCTTGCGATCGCCTTGTTTGCCGGATTTTTCCTCTACATCGGGGCCAGCGAGCTGGCGCCCGCCAGCCATCGCGCCCTGCCGCGTGTCTGGACCAGTTTGGCCACTTTTGCTGGTATGGCCGCCATCTGGTTAGTTGTGCGACTCGCCGCCGCTTGAGGGGAGCTAGCGTCGATGCTGCGACTGCCGCCGCCGATCTGGACGATGATCTTCCTCGGTCTGACCGCGGCGGCGAACTGGGCGATTGGCTGGCCGACGTTCCCAGTCCCGCATCGCGAGCCGATCGGCCTGGCGATCTTCTTCGCCGGCTGGGTTTTGCCGGTCTGGGCCTTCCGTGTGTTCCGCACCGAGGGCACCGAAGTCGATCCGGTCTCCGAGACCAACTACGCCCTGGTCGTCCGAGGCCCCTACCGCATCACCCGCAACCCGATGTACCTCGGCCTCGTCGTCGCCTCGACCGGCGTCGCGATCTGGGCCGGCGCCTGGCCGATGCTGGTCGCCCCCGTCGCCACCTTCGCCACCGCCAACTTCATCCACATCCCCTTCGAGGAAGCCAAGATGCAGCGCCAGTTCGGAGAGGCGTACGACGCCTATCGGCGGCGGGTGCGGCGGTGGATATGAGCGACGTGCCCGGCTTCTGAAGCGATGTCGCCCCGGCTACGCTCGATTGCAGTCCGGCCGGCTTTGGCGCAATTGGAAGATCGGCGTTCTTTCGGGGTGCTTGCGTTGACGCAGCCGAAGGTCGCCGGGTCACAGGGGAGGAGCGGTGGCGATGGGCATCGAGATATATCTCAAGTTGTCAGGACTTCCCGGCGCCTCGCAGGCCGCGGAACACCGGGGCGAAATCGATCTCGAGAGCTGGTCGTGGGGCGGTAACGTGGACTCGGAGCAACGCGGAGGGCGGCCGAGCAAGGTCGTCACGGACGAAGTGACCTTCATGAAGAAAAGCGACATTGCTTCCGCCGGCTTGGCGCGGGCGGCGGCGACGGGCGCCCGGTTCACGGAGGCCACATTGACCGTGCACGAGGTCGGCGGCGACGACCTCCTCGTGCTGACGATGAACGATGTGCAGGTCGTTAAATCCTCATATCAGTTCACGGGCGCCGATAACCCGATCGAGCAATACTGGCTCAAGTTCGGCTCGTTCCGGACCAAGTCCGCGGCTCATTCTCAAGGCCCGTCGGCCAGCGCCACTTACGGCGACAACCGAGCGTCCTGAACCGCGCCCCGCCCCGCCCGCCCCCATCCCACTCGGGAAAGAACATCTTGCGAACCTAGAACAAATCAGGTACGCAAGATTCAAGCTCATCGAGGCGGCGCGAAACATCGCGAAAGGCCGAAGGAGCCCGCGGAATCATGGGATAGAAGGGGCATGGCGAAAATGGCGAACCCGGCGTTGAAGCTCGTGGCACAAGGCGATTCAGACAAGCAACGCGCGCTCGAGGCGGCGCTGACCCAGATCGATCGGGCCTTCGGCAAAGGCTCGGTGATGAAGCTGGGCAACAAGGGCCGCGTCGTGGAGATCGAGAGCGTCTCCACCGGCTCGCTCGGCCTCGATATCGCGCTCGGCATCGGCGGCCTGCCCAAGGGCCGGATCGTCGAGATCTACGGGCCGGAAAGCTCCGGCAAGACCACGCTCGCGCTGCACGTGGTGGCCGAGGTGCAGAAGGCGGGCGGCACCGCCGCCTTCATCGACGCCGAACATGCGCTCGATCCGTCCTACGCCCACAAGCTGGGTGTCAACCTCGACGACCTGCTGGTCTCGCAGCCGGATACTGGCGAGCAGGCGCTTGAGATCACCGACACCCTGGTCCGCTCGGGGGCCATCGACATCATCGTGATCGACTCGGTCGCGGCGCTGACGCCCCGGGCCGAGATCGAGGGCGAGATGGGCGACCAGCTCCCCGGCCTGCAGGCGCGGCTGATGAGCCAGGCGCTGCGCAAACTGACCGGCTCGATCTCCAAGACCCAGACCCTGGTCGTCTTCATCAACCAGATCCGGATGAAGATCGGGGTGATGTACGGCAGCCCCGAGACCACCACGGGCGGCAACGCACTGAAGTTCTACGCGTCGGTCCGTCTCGATATTCGCCGCATCGGTTCGGTGAAGGTGCGCGACGAGATCATCGGCAACAACGTCCGGGTCAAGGTGGTGAAGAACAAGGTCGCCCCACCGTTCCGCGAGGTCGAGTTCGACATCATGTACGGCCAGGGCATCTCCAAGCTCGGTGAGATCATCGACCTCGGGGTGAAGGCCGGGGTGGTCGAGAAGTCTGGCTCCTGGTTCTCGTTCAACAGCGAGCGCATCGGCCAGGGCCGTGACAATGTCCGCGAGTTCCTGAAAGCCCATCCCGATGTCGCCGCGGCGATCGAAGCGGCGGTCCGCAGCTCCGGCGACAAGATCGAGGAAGAGCTCCTGGTCGGCCCGACCCTGGCCGACGACGAGGAAGACGGCGCCCTTTAGTCCCTTACGTCCGGCGCGGCTCCCCGCGCCTGCCTTTGATCACCGCTCGAAGCCTGGCGCAGATCTACGGGATCGCGAGGCGCAGCTTCGGACGGGCGCGAAGGTAGGCGGTAGCGCTGGGCACTCCACGAGCGGCGGTCCCGTCCCGTGAACGGCTCCGCAGCGGACAGCGGCCTGGTTCCCCCCTTTTCCGCCAGGTCGCCCTCCACCCGCTGCGGGGCCACCCCGCACGACGGGGCCGCTGCTCGCTTCCTGCCTGCCCGCCGTCTCTGTCCGCCATCGAGTCGGGCGGGCCGAAAGCGTAACCACGAAGCTCACCAAGACCACGAAGGCGCGCCTAAGGCGCGCAGCCGGGCGCCTCACATCTCGCCGATCCTCAGCGCGCGCAGCGCGCCTTAGTGTCCTTCGTGCCCTTGGTGGTTCAAGCCTAATGCACCGCCATGCCACACGCCGTGCGGGCTTGTCCTTTCCCCGTGGGCCCTCCAGGTGCTAGAGCCCGCGCCGCAACGAAGCCCCGGTCCCCATGCCCAGTCTCAACGACGTCCGCAGCCTCTTCCTCAGCTACTTCGGTGGCAACGACCACGCCGTGATCCCGTCGGCGCCGCTGGTGCCGCAGTCGGATCCCACGCTGCTGTTCGTCAACGCCGGCATGGTGCCGTTCAAGAACGTCTTCACCGGCGCCGAAACCCCACCGTCGCCGCGCGCCGCGTCGGCGCAGAAGTGCGTCCGCGCCGGCGGCAAGCACAACGACCTCGACAACGTCGGCTACACCGGACGCCACCAGACCTTCTTCGAAATGCTCGGCAACTTTTCGTTCGGCGACTACTTCAAGGAAGGCGCGATCGAGCTGGCTTGGGCCTTCATCTCGCGCGACCTTGGCCTGCCGCTCGAGCGGCTGACGTTCAGCATCCACCCGCAGGACGAGGACGCGGCGCAGCTCTGGAAGAAGATCGCCGGCGCATCCGACGCGCAGATCGTGCGCCTGGAAGAGAATTTCTGGTCGATGGGCGACACCGGGCCCTGCGGCACCAACACCGAGATCTTCTACGACCATGGCGAGCACGTGCCCGGCGGCCCGCCCGGCAGCCCAGACGAAGATGGCGACCGCTTCGTCGAGATCTGGAACCTGGTCTTCATGCAGTGGGAGCAGCTCGCCGACGGCACGCGCCGCGACCTGCCCAAGCCGCAGATCGACACCGGCATGGGCCTGGAGCGGGTGACGACCGTACTGCAGGGCGTGCACTCTAACTACGACATCGACCTCTTCCGCACCCTGATCGCCGCCAGCGAGGCGGCGCTTGGCAACGCGCCGGCGCGCGGCGACGCGAAGTTCTCGCACCAGGTGATCGCCGACCACCTGCGCTCGACATCGTTCCTTATCGCCGACGGCGTGACGCCTTCCAACGAAGGCCGAGGTTACGTGCTGCGCCGGATCATGCGGCGCGCCATGCGCCACGCGCATTTGCTCGGCGCCACCGACCCGCTGATGCACCGTTTGGTGCCGACCCTGGTGGCGGAGATGGGCGGCGCCTATCCCGAGCTGCGCCGCGCCGAAGCGACAATCGCCGAGACCCTGCGCCAGGAGGAGGTGCGCTTTCGCACCACACTCGGGCGCGGCATGTCGTTGCTCGACGAAGCCAGCGCCGGCCTGACGTCGGGCGCGGTGCTGCCGGGCGAGACCGCGTTCAAGCTCTACGACACCTATGGCTTCCCGCTCGACCTCACTCAGGACGCCCTGCGCCCCCGTGAAATCACGGTCGACACCGACGGCTTCGACGCCGCCATGACGCGCCAGCGCAAGATGGCTCGCGAGGCCTGGGCCGGCTCCGGGCAGCAAGCCGAGGGCGCGGTCTGGCTCGCGTTGCGCGAGCGCTTCGGCCCGACGTCGTTCCGCGGCTACGATGAGTTGGAGACCGTCGGATCCGTGCTGGCGATCGTGAAGGATGGGGCCGAGGTCGAGAGCGCCCTGGCGGGCGAGACCGTCAGCCTGTTGGTCGACCGCACCCCGTTCTACGCCGAGAGCGGCGGCCAGGCCGGCGACCGTGGCACGATCGACTGGCCCGGCGGCCGTGGCGAGGTGCTGGACGTGCAGAAGGAAGCCGGTGACCAGCACGCCCATGCCGTCAAGCTCATCGAGGGTCGGCTCGCGCCCGGCGACGGCGTGCACCTGAAGGTCGACGCCGAACGCCGCGCCCGCACCCGGCTCAACCACTCGGCTGCCCACCTGGCGCACGCCGCGCTGAAGCATGTGCTGGGCCCGCACGTCGCCCAGAAGGGCCAGCTGGTCGATGGCGACCGGATGCGCTTCGACTTCAGCCACGGCGGGCCGCTCAGCCCGGCCGAGATCGACGCGATCGAGACCGAGGTCAACGCGGTGATCCGCCAGAACGTGCCGGCGCTGACCCAGGAGATGGCGCCGACGGAGGCGATCGACGCCGGCGCCGTGGCTCTGTTCGGCGAGAAGTACGGCGACAGCGTCCGTGTGCTCACCCTCGGCCACGCGCTGGGCGGCGACGGCGCCTATTCGGTCGAGCTTTGCGGCGGCACCCACGTTGCGCGCACCGGCGATATCGCGCTCTTCAAGATCGTCGCAGAGCAGGGCATCGCCGCCGGCGTGCGCCGGATCGAGGCGCTGACCGGCGAGCCGGCGCGCCGCTGGCTGCTGGATCAAGCCGGCGTCGCCAAGGGCCTCGCAGATCAGTTCAAGGTCCCGGTCGCCGAGGTGCAGACGCGCGTCGAGGCGCTGCAGGGCCAGGCGCGCAAGCTGGAGCGCGATCTCGCCGATGCGCGCAAGCAGCTGGCGCTGGGTGGCGCCGGCGGGTCCGGGGCTTCGACGGTCGAGGAGATCGCCGGCGTCCGCTTCGATGGCAAGGTGGTCGAGAACGTTTCGCCGAAAGACATGCGCCCGCTGGTCGACGAGGCGCGCAAGCGCATCGGCCAGGGCGGCGTCGTCGCCTATGCCGCGGTGAATGAAGGCAAGGCCTCGATCGCCATCGCCCTGACCCCCGACCTTGTCGGCCGCTTCGACGCCGCCGCGCTGGCCCGCACCGCCGTCGCGGCGATGGGCGGGCAGGGGGCCGGCGGCAAGCCTGACTTCGCCCAAGGCGGCGCGCCAGACGGCGCCCGCGCCTCGGAGGGCGTCGCGGCGGTAAAGGCGGCGCTCGCCGCCTGACCCTGCCGTGACGCGACCCCTGGCCGACATCGTCCGGGCGTTCGGGCTCGAGCCAGACGCAATCCGGTTGATTCAGCGGCGACAGAACGCTCATTGGCGGGTGGCCTCTGGCGGGCGGCTTTATGCGCTGCGCCGCGCCGGCGCCTGGCTCGACGCCGACGGCGACCTCGACTGGGAGCTGGCGGTGGTCGAGCAATGGGCGGCCGCGGGCGTGCCGGTGGCGAAGCCGATCGGGCCGCCGCGTGAGATCGATGGCGCGATCTGGTTCGTGATGCCTTGGCTGGGCGGCCGCAGACTGGGACGCGAGCCCTGGAGCGACGCCGACTACGAACGGCTAGGCGGCTGGCTGGCCGACGTCCACGCCGCCACCGTCAGCCTGCCAGTCCCGCCAACCCAGCGTCCCGGCTGGACCGCTTACGCCGACGCCGCGTTCCCAATCATCGGCGGGGCCGAGCGCCGCGCCGAGCTGCTGGCTGCGCTCGCTAAAGTCGACGCCGGCGTGGCCGCTCAGTTCACCAAGGCGGCTGAGGATCTGGAAGCGCGCAACCTGCCGCGCGTCTTTGCAGGCTACCCCCGGCGCACGATCCATGCCGACTTCGCGCCTTGGAACTTGCGCCACCGGCACGGACGGCTGCACGGCGTGCTCGACTTCGAACTGGCGCACATCGACCTCGTGGCCGGCGACATCGCCCAGTCACGGCGCGGCTATCACGACGGCGTGGTTCGCGGCTACTTGCGCCGCGCCAGCCTGACCGACGCGGAGCTCGCCAACCTCGACGCGCTATGGCTGGCCGCGGTGATGGCCGGTGTCTGGCGCGAGCTGGAGCAGCGGCTGGCCGCAGGCCCGATCACCGAGGTCGGATTCGTCTGGACCTTGGCGCAGCTAGGCAAAATCCGGCCATGCCGGCCGTAGCAAGCCCACCGAAGAGCCGCTCAGCCGGCTTTGAAAACGCAGAACTTGTTGCCAGCGGGGTCGCGGAAGTAGGCGCCGTAGAAGCTGGTTCCGTCCGGCGGCCGGTAGCCGGGCGCCCCTTCATCCGACCCGCCGTTGACAAGCGCCGCGGCGTGAGCGGCCTTCACGGCATCCTGTGACGGCGCGGCGAACGCGATCATGATCCCATTGCCGCCGTGCGCGGCCTGGCCGTCGAACGGCTTGCAGATGCCAACATTGCCGTCGCCGCCCTTCGGTCCATAGAACGCCCAGCCGCCGTCGGACGACTTGCGCTCCCCGTCGATCGCCCCGAACACCGCATCGAAAAACGGCAGCGCTGCCTCCACATCCGTTGCGCCGATGGTCACGTATCCAATCATGCTCTCGCTCCTCTACCGGGGTTCCATCTCTTCCCCCGGAAGGGGGGAACCGTCGCCCCCAGGGCGACGCAGGGCCCCATCCCAGGGCTTCTGCCCCATCGCAGCCGCCCGGCCGATTTCTGTCAGCACCGCCTTCAGGCGATCCAATATGTGGCGCGCCGGCACTCGCAGCACTGTGATCCCACGCCGCTCGAGCCAGAGGTCGCGGCTGTCGTCGCGCGCCGGGTTGTCGCCCAGACTATGGATGGTCCCGTCGACCTCGACCGCCAAGCGGGCGCTGACGCAGTAGAAGTCGAGCACGAACGGGCCGATTGGATGTTGGCGACGGAACTTCAAGCCGTTCACGCCGCGCCTACGCAGTGCTTGCCAGAGTCGCGCTTCAGGCGGCGTCAACGCCTGCCGCATCGTACGGGCGTTGGCGACGGAGGCGGCGTTTGGAAGCATGGCGTGAGCTCCTTGGCGGCGGTGGCCCCTTCGTCGCCCCTAAGGGCGACGGGTTCCCCCCTTCCGGGGGAACAGATGCCGCGTTGGAGCTAGGCTATCATGACTCCAGAACGAAACAAGAACTTCTGAGTTCCTGCTGCGCCCTTAAGCCGCCAGCGCGGCGTCCAGATGCTCGGCCACCTTGTCCAAAAAGCCTTCGGTGGTGAGCCAGCCCTGGTGGTCGCCGACCAGCAGGGCGAGGTCCTTGGTCATGAAGCCGTCTTCGACCGTATCGACGCAGACCTTCTCCAGCGTCTCGGCGAAACGGTCGAGCGCGGGGTTGTCGTCGAGCTTGGCCCGGTGCTTGAGGCCGCGGGTCCAGGCGAAGATCGAGGCGATCGAGTTGGTCGAGGTGGCCTCGCCGCGCTGATGCTGGCGGTAGTGGCGGGTGACCGTACCGTGCGCCGCCTCGGCCTCCACGGTCTTGCCGTCCGGGGTCATCAGCACCGAGGTCATCAGCCCCAGCGAGCCGAACCCCTGCGCCACTTGGTCGGACTGGACGTCGCCGTCGTAGTTCTTGCAGGCCCAGACGAAACCGCCGGACCACTTCAGCGCCGAGGCGACCATGTCGTCGATCAGCCGGTGCTCATAGATGATCGCCGCGGCCTTGTAGAGCTCGGCAAACTCGGTCTCGTAGACGCGCTGGAAGATGTCCTTGAAGCGCCCGTCGTAGGCCTTGAGGATGGTGTTCTTGGTCGACAGATAGACCGGATACTTGCGATCCAGCCCGTAGCGCAGCGACGCGCGGGCGAACTCCTCGATCGACTCATCCAGATTGTACATCGCCATGGCGACGCCGGAGCCGGGGTAGTTGAACACCTCGTGCTCCAGCACCTGGCCGTCGTCGCCTTCCCACCTAATGGTCATCTTGCCCTTGCCGGGCACCAGAAAGTCGGTGGCGCGGTATTGGTCGCCGAACGCATGGCGGCCGATGATGATCGGCTGGTTCCAGCCGCCGACGAGCCGCGGCACGTTCTTGCAGATGATCGGCTCGCGGAAAACGACGCCGCCCAGGATGTTGCGGATGGTGCCGTTGGGCGACTTCCACATCTGCTTGAGCTTGAATTCCTTCACCCGCGCTTCGTCGGGGGTGATGGTCGCGCACTTGATGCCGACGCCCCACTTCTGGATCGCGTGCGCGGCGGCGACGGTCACGTGGTCGTCGGTGGCGTCGCGGTTCTCCATGCCGAGGTCGTAGTACTCGATCTGCAGATCGAGGAACGGCTCGATAAGCTTGTCCTTGATCAGCTTCCAGATGATGCGGGTCATCTCGTCGCCATCGAGGTCGACAACGGGGTTCGCCACCTTGATCTTGGCCATGCGGATCAGAAAACTCCGGAGAAATGGAACCGCGACGCGCCGTCAGGCAGGTCGCGCCGGAGGGCTATAGGAGCTTCCGGCGGAAGGGGAAAGCGCTCGCCCTGCGTCAACTCGGCGAAGGTTGGCGGAAGCGGCGCCGGTCAGCCGATCGCGACCATCGCCAGGCGGGCGGCGTCGGCGAATAGGCCGGCGCGGCCAGCGTCGGTGGCGGTCGACCCGACCAGGAATCCGGCCAGAGCGTAGCGGCGCCCGCCGCCCACGGTGACGATGGCGAGCTCCGTCGTGGCTGTGACGAACCCGAGGTCCGCCGGCGCCGCGCCGCTGGCCCGCGCCACGTTGACCGCGCCGGTGAGGCCGGCCGCGAAGAGACCTGGCGGACCGTTCGACATCCAGCCCAGAAGGCGCGCGGTCGAGGCGGCCGAGACCAGTTGCGCGCCGGCCAAAAGCGCTAGGAAGCCCAACGCGGCTGGCACGGTGGCGGTGTCGCGCAGATCGACGATCGCTCGCTCCATCGCCGCCTGGCGCTGGCCCGGCGCAACCAGGTCGCGGGCGGCGTCGAACGCGACGGCTTCCTTCCAGTCCGGCTGGAACGGCGGCATCCCGAACATCTCGACCTCGATCTCGCGGCGGTAGCGATCGACGCGCAGGCCGGTGACGTCCTTCTGGTCGAGGAACGCGCTGACCGCGCCTGGCCCGCCGACCCGCTTCATGAGCACGTCGATCGCCGTCGAGTCGGCCTCGTGCAACGCCAGCGAGATCAGGTTGGTCGCGGTCATGGTGGTCTGACGTCCCGCCGGCGGGGTGGGGAAGTCGTGGGCGATCAAGCTGGGCTGAGGCGAGAGGTCGAGGGCGTCGAAGGTGACCGGCTGGTCGAGCCGGAGCTGGCCCAAGTCCACCTGCGCCATCGCCGCCGCGGCGATCGGCGCGGCCGCCGCGCCGCTGAGCGGGAAACCTCGGTCGGTGTTCCAGTACCAAGTCTCGGTAGTGGAGAGGTTCATCACCCCCAGCGCGAAGGCGCCAGGCCGTGCGCGCTGAGCCAAAGCTGGAAACTCGCGGGCGAGCCTCGCGGTGTCGATCGGTCCGGCCTTGGCTTCGGTCTTCAGCGCGGGCGGGCGGCAGGCGACCAGTCCGGCGCTGACAGCCAGGCCAAGGGCGCGACGGCGGCTTAAGCTCAAGGGGCCTCCCCGTAATCCTGTTGCCCCACCGACGCCTGCGGGCCTAAGCGAAGCCGCGTGCCAAGCCAACCCCCCACTGTCATCCTTGTGGAGCCGCAACTGGCCGAGAACATCGGCGCGGTCGCCCGGGTGATGGCCAACTTCGGTCTCTCCGACCTGCGCCTGGTCGCGCCGCGCGACGGCTGGCCGCAGGAGCGCGCGTGGGCTAGCGCCTCCGGGGCAAACTGGCCGCTCGACGAGGCCAAAGTATTCGCCAGCCTGGCGCCGGCGCTGGCCGACCTGCGCCTTACCCTCGCCACCACCGCCCGGCCGCGCGAAACCACGCTGCCAGTGATGACCCCGCGCGAGGCCGCCGCCTCGCTGCAGGCCGGCGTGGGGCAGGGCTGGCCGGTCGGCCTGCTCTTCGGCGGCGAGCGCGCCGGCCTCGCCACCCACCACATCGCGCTCAGCCAGGGCATCGTCACCGTGCCGGTGCACACGCGCCACAAGTCGCTCAACCTCGCCCAGGCGGTAGCGATCTGCGCCTATGAGTGGCGCTGCGCCGAGGACGCCGGCCCGCCTGCCGCGTTCGCCGACGATACGCCACCGGCCGACCAGGCGGCGATGCTCGGCCTCTACGAGCACCTGGAGAGCGAACTCGACGCCGCCGGCTTCTTTCACCCGCCAGAGAAGCGCCCCTCGATGGTGCGCAACCTGCGCGTCGGGCTCTCCCGCGCCCGCTTCACCGACCAGGAAGCGCGCACCTTCCACGGCGTCGTCACGGCGCTGGCGAAGGGCCGTGGCCGGGTGCTGGCCAAGCTGGCGGCGAAGAAGGCGGCGGGCGAGGGCTGAGCCAACCCAGCGCGGCTAAGGCCCGTGTGCCGCTAAGGCTTGCGCCGGGCGCCGTCCCTGGTTGAAAGTTGCGGTCGGCGGGGGCCGGTGCTTGGGGTGGCTTGATGGATCGACGCGGGTTCCTCGTCGGCGGACTGCTTGCGGGCGGCGCGGCGTTCGCGCCCCGGAGCCTCGCCGCCAGCGCCGCCATCCAGCCTGAGGATCTGCGCGCCGCGGCCCGCGAGGGCTGGCTCTACGGCCTGCCGCTGATCGAAACGGCCCGGCTGCGCACGGCGGCGATCGGCGCGTCCCCGGCCTATGGCAAACCCGGCTTCAACAGCTTCACTCACCTGCGCGACCCGGCGGGCGCAGCGAACGCCGATTTCAGCGCCGCCGAGGCCGACGTGCTCTATTCCAGCGCCTGGATCCACCTCGAAGGCGGTCCGGCGAAGATCTCTCTGCCGCCAACGGGCGGCCGCTACGTCGCCGCCGCGCTGTTCGACCTTTACGGCAACGTGCTCGATGTCGCCGAGGGCCAGGAAGCAGCGAAGAACGGCCGCGACGTCCTGGTGATCGGACCACCGCCGCTGGTCGGCGTCGCCGGCTACACCGCGCCGATGCCGCGCATGCCGGCGATGCACAAGATGATCCACACCCGCGGCAACTGGGTCTGGGCGCTGGTGCGCATCCACCTCGAGGGCGACGACCTTGCCGCGGCGCATGCGCTGCAGGACCGCCTCGCCATCGAGGTCAAACCGGCCAAGAAGCCGCCGAAACCCGCGCAACCCGTGCCGCGCGATGCGCCGTGGAGCGACTATTTCTACGCGGTCCAGCAGCTGATCGACGAGAACCCGCCGCCGCCGACCGACGAGACCTTCTTCCGCCGCATCGCCTCGCTGCAGCTCGGCATGGTCGGCGGCTTCGAGAAAGCCCGCTTCGCCGACGTCGAACTGGCCGAGATCGCCAAGGGCGCAGCTGAGGGGGCGATCCTGGCGCAGACCCTGCCGGACGGCGACGCCTCTGCCGGGTGGAGCTATCCCAAACCCGATCTCGGCGACTTCGCGGCGGATTTCCTCTACCGCGCCCAGATCGCCCACACTCAGCCAGGCGCCTTGCCGCCGGCGGTGATGATGCCGATCCGCGCGCTGGGACCGGGCGGGCGCGGCGTCTTCGAAAGCGAGCGCCGCTGGCGCGTCGTGCTGCCCGAGGCGCTGCCGGCGAACGGTTTCTGGTCACTGACGCTCTACCGCGCCGAGCCTGACGGCCGCCTCTCGCTCGTTCAGGGTCCTTCAGCGCGACACGTGCTCAGCGCCTGGTCGCCGGGCTTGCGCCGCCGCGACGGGTGGGTCGAGGTCGAGGTCGGCCGTACGCCGCCGGACGGGAGCCGCACAAACTGGCTGCCCGCCCCGGAGGACGGCGACTTCGCGCTGATCCTGCGCGCCTACGCCCCCGGCGATGGCATCGTCACCGGCGGTTATCGTCCGCCCCCGGTCGAAGCGATGTGAGGGGCGGTCGTTAGAGTTTCTGATCGCTAACCATATGGTCACCTCTGCGACCTAGCGTCGAACGTTGGGGAGATCAGACGGCATGACACAAGCGCCGCGGTCCAGCGGGGAAGGAACGCGCGCGGAGGTTGCCGCAGCGTCACGCCTATTCCTCGCGTCCAGCCGCAACATCCCGATCCGCCTCGCCACCTCCGCCGCCATGGCGCTGGCGGCGGTGCCGTTGATGGCCTGGTGGATACCAGCGGCCTGGTGGAGCTGCATCGCCGGCTCGGCCCTCGTCGAGCTACGGCTGGCCAAAGCCGTGCAGAACGGGGCGCAGGTGGCGGTCTGGGAAGGCATGCCGGTGCCGAGCGTCGCGCTCAGCATGATCATTGGCTCGGCCTACACGTTCTTCATGGGCCTGTTCTGGCTCACCGGCGATCCCATCGGCCGCGCCTTCGCCATCGCTCAGACCTGCATCTCGGTGCTCTATGTACTGCTGCAGTACTACGCCCGTCCGAAGATATTTATCCTCTCGGCCTCGCCTTACCTGATCGGCCTGGCGCTGGCCGTGGGCGGCATGGTGTCGAACACCTGGCGCAACGGCCACCCGTTCACGATCCTAACCGCGGTGATCGCGCTGGGGCTGCTCTGCAACCTCTTCGTCAACGCCCGCCGGCAGCTCGCGGCCTCCCGCGAGGCGCTGCACAAGGCCAGAGCCGAGGCGCAGGAGCGCGGCGTCGCCGCCGAAGCCGCCAACGAGGCCAAGAGCGCCTTCCTCGCCACCATGAGCCACGAGATCCGCACGCCGCTGAACGGCGTCCTCGGCATGGCTCAGGCGATGGCCGCGGACAAGCTGTCGGTGCTCCAGCGTGACCGGCTGGATGTTATCCGCCAGTCGGGCGAGGCGTTGCTGGCGATCCTCAACGACGTGCTCGACCTCTCCAAGATCGAGGCCGGCCGCTTCGAGCTGGAACAGGTCGAGTTCGATCTCGGCGACCTGATGAAAGGCGCACACTCCGCCTTCACCGCGCTGGCCAACAAGAAGGGCCTGTCGTTCGCGCTCAAGATCGAGGACCCGGCCAAAGGCGTCTATCTCGGCGACCCCACCCGCGTGCGCCAGATTCTCTACAACCTGATCTCCAACGCGCTGAAGTTCACCGAGAATGGCGAGGTGCGCGTCACCGCCGCCGGCGCCGGCGAGGCGCTGGTGATGATGGTCTCCGACACCGGCGTCGGCATCGCTCCCGACCGCGCGGGCTCGTTGTTCGAAAAGTTCACTCAGGCCGATGCGTCGACCACGCGGCGTTACGGCGGCACCGGCCTCGGCCTCGCCATCTGCCGCGAGCTCGCCAGCCTGATGGGCGGCGAGATCTCTGTGCAGAGTGTGCCCGGCGAGGGGTCGACCTTCCTGGTCAAGTTGCCGCTGGCCAAGATCGGTGAGGCGCTGGCGCCCGCCTTCGCGCTGCCGCCGGCCCCAGCGACGCCAGCCGATGCGCATTTGCCGCGCATCCGCGTGCTCGCGGCCGAGGACAACTCGGTCAACCAGCTGGTGCTGAAGACTTTGCTGCACCAGATCGGCGTCGAGCCGCACCTGGTCGATGACGGCGAGCAGGCGGTGGAGGCCTGGAAGGACGCGGCCTGGGACGTGATCCTGATGGACATGCAGATGCCGGTGATGGACGGCCTGACCGCCACCCGCGCCATCCGCGAGGCCGAGGCCGCCATGGGCCGCGCCCGCACCCCGATCATCGCGCTCACCGCCAACGCGATGTCGCATCAGATCAAGGCCTGCGTCGCCGCCGGCATGGACGGCCACGTCGCCAAGCCGATCGAGGCGGTGAGGCTCTTCGCAGCGCTCGAGGCCGCGCTCGAGCCGGCCGAGGACGCCGCCCCGGCGGCTGTCGCCTGAAGGCCCGGTCCTAAACGAGAAAGGCCGCCCGGAGGCGGCCTTTCGAAACCCGAAACCAAGACTGTCGGACGTTAGGCGACCGAGAGGGCTTCCTTGCGCCGCGTCATCCGCAGGCCGCCGCCGATGGCGCCGAGGCCGAGCAGCATCATGGTCCACGAGGCCGGCTCGGGCACAGACACCAAGCTGACGTTGTCGAGCAGGTTGCCTTGCTGATCCGACGGCCCCAATTCGCGGAAGATGAGATTGCCAGCCGTGGGGCTGGTGAAGTTCAGCGTCTGCAGGGTGAAGCTGTTCGTCGACGGCACATTCAGGAACTGCCCGATAACCGTAGTTCCGAAAAGCACATCGAGCGTCTGGGGCGTTGCGTTGCGCTCGTTGCCGTCGAGATCGAACGTCAATGTATATGAGCCAGGACCGAATGAGTGCGTAGACGTTAGCTCACCAGCAGGGTTGTTCCCAGATCCGGTCGAGCCGTCCATGTCGACGTAGTACCCATTTCCTGGCAGAAAATCGAACGATGTGCCCAGGAGGCCGCTGCCGATAATATCGATCGAGCCTGGCGGCGACGTGGATGTCAGCAACGCGTCTCCCGCCGCCGGCGTGCCGGGCGTATCGCCGTTGAAGTCATCGAACAGCACCTGTGTGCTCGCATGCGCCATGCCCGCCGAGAGGGCCAGGGCGGCAGCGGCGATGAGCGTCGTTGTCTTGATCATGTCATCCAAGCCGAAAATTCAGAATGTCCCTGCGAGCTTCCTACACGGCCGCCGCAGCAAAAAACAGTGTAACTTAATCTATTATTAGCCCCGCCCGGTCGAGTCCGCACACCTCTCAGGCGAATTGAGCCTAGCACCGTCGCAAATATGTACAGGTTAAGTAGCGTTCAGGCTTTGCATTGAAGACAGCTTTGACGCGTCCGTCATGGCCGCACAACCTACACTCTAATCGGCGCGCCCCAGGTCAATTCTGACGCGACTTCGATCTCCAATATCCCGTCCACGGCGAGCGGACGCATCAACCCGTCCAGCGCTTCGTCGAAGGCGGCGGCGACGCCAGCGCCCATCATCCGGCGGTTCCAGCTCACCCGCGAATGGCAGCCGGCGATGAAGTCCTCCACGGTCTGGCGAAAGGTGAACGTGAACCGCTCGCGGCCGGCGATATCGAGCCAGTCGCCGTGAGGAGCGAGCGGCCCCCAGGCGTCGGGGTTGGGCGCGCGCCAGGCGGCCGGCGCCTGCCGCCCGGTGCGGCGATACCAAAGGTCGAGGAAGTCCAGCCAGGCCTCCAGGCCGCACGGCGGAGCGGGCAACGGGAACGTTGGCGCATCGTTCAGCAGCGCCACCAGCGGAGTCCAGCCTGCGAGCTTCGGAAACAGCACTGCCGGATCGGTCCAGTGGATCGACGCACCGGCGGTGGCGAGGTCGAACCCGCGCTCGGTCTCGTAGGCCTCGGCCCGATCCTGCACCCAGACGATGTTGGCGTGCGCGCCGGCGTCCGCCGCCTTGCCCGCGGCGATCATCGGCGCGGACGGGTCGATCGCCACCACCTCGGCGAAGTGATCCGCCAGCATCCGCGCCACCTTGCCCGGCCCGCAACCGATGTCGAGCGCCCGCCGTCTGCCGGCGGTCAGCCCCAGCAATCGCTCGTACAGCGCCGGCGCATAGGGCGGTCGCCCATGGTAGCTGGCCGCCACGTCCTCGGCGGCGAAAACCGCGGCGCCCGCGGCGCGTTCCTGGTCGAGACTCATCGTCGCTGCCGCCCTTCCGTTCGTTGACGGCTCAGGGTGACGCGCTAGGGTGATCGTCGGTACTCGCTTTCGGGATGTGCGCCGATGACGTCGGACCTGTCGGGAAATCAACGTCGTAGCCCCAGGCAGGCGCGGTCGCGGGCCACGTTCGAGGCGATTGTCGAGGCCGCGTCTCAGATTCTCGAACGCGACGGCGCGGGCGCGTTCAACACCAACGCCGTCGCCGAGCGGGCCGGGGTCAGCATCGGCACGCTCTACCAATACTTCCCGGACAAGCAGGCGATCCTGCTCGCCGCCGCCCGGCGCGAGCCGCTGCCGAGCCGCCATCGCGCGCTGGTCGACGCCCTGATCGCCGCCATCGAAGCGGTGAGCCGCCTGGGCGGCGCGGCCGCGGCGCAGTCGGTCACCGTGCGCCGCACGCCAGCCAGGCAGCCGCGTCGCCGGCCGACGGCCTGGGAGCGCAGCTTCCGCGATGCCGTGGATGAGTTGCTGGCGGCCCTGTCGCCGGCGCCCGAGATGAAGCTGATCCCGATCCCGATCAGGGTCCGCCGCCGCTAAATCCAGTGCCTAGTCCGCCGAGATCGGACCGCCGCCCGACACCGATCGGCGCGTGATCCAGATCAGTGGCACCATCACCATCGATAGGATGCCGAACAGCCAGAAGAGGTCGAGCGCGGCGATCGTCGAGGCCTGGTTCTCCACCTGGTTCACCAGCGCGCCCACCTGCTGCTGAGCCGAAAGCCCCACGCGGTGAAGGCTGGCGAACGCCTGGTTCCAGGCGTCGAGATGGCTGGTCTGGGCGTCGGCCAGCTGCGTCTGGTGCAGCCGCTCACGCCGGTCCCAGAACGCGGTGGTCAGCGAGGCCGCAAAGCCGCCGCCGGTGATCCGCACGAAGTTCGAGAGCCCGCTTGCCGACGGTGTCTGCGGCCCCGGCACGTCCTTCAGCTGGATGGTGATCATGGAGACGAAGAAGGTGCTCATCGCGACCCCCTGGACCAGCATCGGCATCACCAGGACGCCGAAGCTGGCGTCGGGCGGGAACGCCGCGCGCATCAGGAACGATATCCCGAACGCGACCAGGGCGAGGGTGGCGGTGATCCGCGCGTCGACGCTGCTGGCGTAGCGGGCGAACAGCGGCGTCAGCACCACCGCCACCACCCCGCTGGGCGCCGCCACCAACCCTGCCCAGGTGGCGATGTATCCGAGCCGGGTCTGCAGCCACAGCGGCTGCAGCACGTTACCGCCGAAGAAAACCGCATAGACCAGGCAGAACACCAGCGTGCCGAAGGCGAAGTTGCGCGACTTGAAGAGCGACAGGTCGACGATCGGAAAGGGCTCGGTCAGCTCCCAAATCAGCCAGGAGACGAACCCGATCGCCGCGATGATCGCCAGCGAGAGGACCAGCGGCGAAGAGAACCAGTCTTCGTCCGCCCCGCGGTCGAGCGCCACCTGCAGCGCGCCGACCCAGACCACCAGCAGGAAGAACCCGGTGGTGTCGATCGAGCGGCGGAACGTCGGCGTCTCGCGCGAGATCAGGCCGCGGAAGCAGATGATCGCGCAGAAGATCCCGACCGGCACGTTGATGAAGAAGATCCAGCGCCAGCTCATGTTATCCGAGATCCAGCCGCCGAGGATCGGCCCGCAGATCGGCGCCACCAGCGTGGTCATCGACCAGATCGCCAGCGCGAAGCCGCGCCGCCACGTTGGGAAGATCGAGATCAACAGCGCCTGCGAGCCAGGGATCATCGGCCCGGAGACCGCGCCTTGCAGGACGCGGAACGCCAGCAGTGAGGGCAGGTCCCAAGCGATCCCGCAGAGGAACGAGGCGGCGGTGAACGCCGCCACCGACGCGACGAAGGTCTTCACCACCCCGTAGCGGCCCATCAGCCAGCCGGTCAGCGGCACCGAGACCCCGTTGGCCATGGCGAAGAGGGTGATCACCCAGGTGCCCTGGTCGGTGCTGACCCCGAGGTTGCCCGAGATGGTCGGCAGCGAGACGTTGGCGATGGTGGAATCCAGCACCTGCATGAAAGTGCCAAGCGCCAGACCCAGCGAAACGATCGCCAGCGTCATGCCGGTCAGCGGCGCCGGAGCGCCGCCCTGGCCTGGAACTGCGGGTCCGGCCATCCGGAACTCCTGCGCTGGCGCATGGCCAAACGACCGCGCGCTCGGCCGCCTGTCTCCAGGCGGCCGGGTGACCCCGACGCCCGCTCAGATGGAGTCTCGGGGCGGGCAGGTCCACCCCCGGCGGGCGAACGGCGTCCTCAGGAATTCGCGAATGACCGTCAGTTGAGCTGAAGGGGGCGAGGGATGCACCGACCTTTCGCCAGCGCCCCCTAAACAGTCATCCCGGCCGCAGCGAAGCGAAGAGCCGGGATCTCCTCCGCGGGATCCAGCCAGGAGATCCCGGATCTGCGCTGCCGCGCGACTTGTCCGGGATGACAAACTATTGGAAACAATGAATAAAGGAGAGGAAACGGCCGTCAGCGCGTCCGCACCGGCGGCAGGGCGTTGCAGACGTCGAGCGCGCCAGCGGGGCGGACGAAGAAGGTGTCCTGGCGGTTGGCCTTGGCGTGCAGCCACGCGCGGAACGACGTGCTGTGCACGTCCAGCACCTGGAAATGTGGTTGCTCCGCCAGCGGCAAGTCGGCCGCGATCCGCACCCACACGATCGGGGTTCGCTGCTTCGGGTCAGCGTAGAAGCTCATGTCGGCGGTGCCGCGGGGCAGGGCGGCGATGGTGTCGATCCCCGCCAGCACCCGGCCGACGACGGCGATGTTGCGATCGAGTTGGCGCGGCGGCGTGCCGATGACCGCGTAGAGCTCGGCGCCGGTTCCGGTGTCCGGGTTGAGGTCGCGGCCGACGCCCACCGTACCGTAGCAGTGGGTGAGCCATGCACGGCCGCCGCCTTCGGCCATCGGTAACGCGCCGAACAGCCCGACTTTCCGGGCATAGGTGTCGGCGAAACGCAGCGGCGTGAAGACGACCCCGGCGGCGGGCCGGTCGTATTCAGCCGGCGTCGGCTGGACGATCCCGGACGGCAGCGGCTTCCTGCCGTCCGGATCGCCCCACTGGACGACGTAATTGTCCTGCACCCGTTCGATCGCCAGCCCGTCGTACCAGCGCGCCGCGGCCAGCTTGCGGATGTTGGCGACGTGGACCGGTGCGAAGTTGTCGGCCAGCAGGATCACGACGCGCCCGCCGCCAGCCAGGTCGATCACCAGCAGGTCGTGCGGGTCGAGCGTCGCCCAGTCCGCGTCCGGCGCGGCGGCCAGTACTGACACCGGCGTCACCGGCGTCGCTGGTGCGCCGGACGTCGTGCCGGGAAGGGCGACGATGGCCGCCAGAAGCAGCGCCGTGGCGAGTCGGGAAGCTCGGGGAGACCTAGCCATCGCGGCAAACTGCCATGGCCGGCGTTCATCCCCAAGCTTCGCGCGGCGGGCGCCTTGCCGCTCCCGCGCCGCCCTGTTAATCCCCGCCTCGCCCGGCGTGACTGGCGAGCTTGGATGGACCTGAACCATCGGGAAGCGCGGGGCAGATCAGCCGTTCGCCTGGGCGCCGGACTTCCTACCCTAAGGAGCCCGGTCAATCCTTTCCGGAGGAGCGCCCATGGATTCGCACCGCCAGACTCTCGCCGCCTACGACCCCAAGATCGAGAAGGCCATCGCCGGCGAGGAACGCCGCCAGGTCGACGGGGTCGAGATGATCCCGGCCGAGAACTACACCTACCCCGAGGTGCTGGCCTGCCTGGGCTCGGTGCTGACCAACAAGTACTCCGAAGGCTATCCCGGCCGCCGCTACTACGGCGGTCAGGAGTACACCGACGAGATCGAGCGCACGGCCCGCCAGCGCGCCTGCAAGCTGTTTGGCGCCGAATACGCCAACGTGCAGCCGCTCTCCGGCTCGCCGATGAACCAAGCGGTCTATTTCGCCTTTCTGCAGCCCGGCGACACCGTGCTGGCGATGGACCTCAGCCACGGCGGCCACCTCACCCACGGCGCGCCAGTCTCGCACATGGGCAAGGTGTTCAACTTCGTTCGCTACAAGACCCATCCCGACCAGGGCGGCGCGATCGACTTCGACGAACTGATGCAGACGGCCAAGTCGACGCGGCCGAAGATGGTGCTGTGCGGCTACTCGTCCTATCCGCGCGACTACGACTACGCCTCGTTCAAGAAGGTCGCCGACGAGGTCGGCGCGCTGACCATGGCCGACATCTCGCACATCGGCGGGCTGGTCGCCGGCAAGACCATGCGCAACCCGTTCGATTCTGGGTTCGACGTCGTCACCACCACCACCCACAAGACTCTGCGCGGCCCGCGCGGCGGGCTGATCCTGGCCAAGAAGGCGCACCAGGCGCTGATCGACCCGGCGGTGTTCCCTGGTCTGCAGGGCGGGCCGCACATGAACAACGTCGCCGGCGCCGCGGTCACCTTCAAGAAGGCGGCCGAGCCGGAGTTCCGCGCCTACGCCGCCCAGACCATGACCAACGCCAAGGCGCTGGCCGCCGCGCTGATGGAGAACGGCGTCAGCCTGATCACCGGCGGCACCGACAACCACCTGATGGTGATGGATGTGGTCAAGAGCTTCGGTATCGACGGCCGCGTCGCCCAGGAGGCGCTGGACCGCATCGGCATTACCGCCAACAAGCAGGTGATCCCGGACGATCCGCTGCCGCCGGTGCGTCCCTCTGGCGTCCGCCTCGGCACTCCGGCCTGCACCACCCGCGGCATGACCGAGGACGACATGCGCTCGATCGCCGGCTGGATCGTCGCCACGCTCAAGGCCCCGACCGACGAGACGGCGCTAACCCGGATGAAGGCCGAGACCGAAGAACTCTGCCGCCGCTACCCGGTGCCGGGGATCGACTGAACCGGTAGGGTTCCTGACGGGTTTGGGCGGGTGTAGGCAGACAAGGGCGCCGGAACCAACAGGCGAGACACCATGACCACGCTCCAGAACCGTCCGAACACCGCCCTCGTCGTGATCGACGTGCAGAACGGGGTCGTCGCCAAGGCGCATGACCGCGACGCTGTCGTCGCCAACATCGCCAGCCTGGTTGGCAAGGCGCGGCAGGACCGCGTGCCGGTGATCTGGGTGCAGCACCACAGCGACGACCTGCCGAAGGGCAGCGACAAGTGGCGGATTGTGCCGGAGCTCACGCCCGACGCGGCCGAGCCACTGATCGAGAAGGCCTGGGGCGATGCGTTCGAAGAGACAGCGCTCGAGACCGTGCTTTCCGGTCTCGGCGTCGGCCGCCTGATCGTCGCCGGCGCGCAGACCGACCAGTGCATCCGCTCGACCCTGCACGGCGGCTTCACCCGCGGCTACGACATGACCCTGGTCGGCGACGCGCACACCACCGAGGACATGTCGCAGTGGGGCGCGCCGACGCCCGACAAGGTGATCCGCCACACCAACCTCTACTGGAAATACCAGGACGCGCCGGGCCGGACCGCCGACTGCGTGGAGGCGGCCGGCGTCGATTTCGGCGTCCCCGCCTAATGTCCGGCGCCCCCGGGATCGAATGACGTCGCGCCGTCCGGGCTGGGAAGGTCGATCCGCCGTGGCGCAGAATATCTACGACGACCCGAATTTCTTCGAAGGCTACAGCCGGTTTCGCCGTTCGGTGCTGGGCCTCGACGGCGCGCCGGAGTGGCCGGCCCTGCGCGCTTTGCTGCCGCCGATGTCCGGGCAGCGAATAGTGGACCTCGGCTGCGGCTTCGGCTGGTTCTGCCGCTGGGCGCGCGAGGCGGGCGCGGCCTCGGTGCTTGGGATCGACGTCTCGGAGAACATGCTGGCGAGGGCGCGAGCCGAGACCGCCGATCCGGCCGTGCACTACGCGCGCGCCGACCTCGAGACGCTGGAACTGCCGCGCGGTGGTTTCGACCTCGCTTACAGCTCACTCGCGCTCCACTATGTCGAGCGGATCGAGAACCTGTTTGCGACGGTGCACGGCGCTCTCATTCCGGGGGGCGGCTTCGTCTTTTCGATCGAGCACCCGATCTACATGGCCCCGACGAACCCTGGCTGGGTCACGCTGGATGATAGCCGGACAATCTGGCCGTTGGACGGCTACCTGCGCGAAGGCGCGCGGTCGACCAACTGGATCGCCGAAGGGGTCATCAAGCAGCACCGTACTTTGGGAACCACCCTCAACCTCCTGATCGATCAAGGATTTGAGATCCGGCGCGTGGAGGAGTGGCGGCCGACCGAGGCCCAACTCGCTGCGACGCCAGACGCCGCCAACGAACTTGAACGGCCGATGTTCCTGCTCGTCTCAGCCGTCCGAGGAACCAGATGACGTCTCGCACCGCCTCCTGCTCGTGCGGTCAGCTCAGCATCGAGGTTCAGGGCGAACCGCGCGCGGTCGGGGTCTGTCATTGCCTCGCCTGCCAGCGTCGCACCGGCAGCGTCTTCGCCGCATTGGCTAGCTTCGCCGCGCCTTACGAAGTTTCCGGGACAGCGACCGAGTATGTGCGGACGGGCGACCAGGGTGCGCGCTTCCGGTTCAGGTTCTGCCCGGTTTGCGGGACCACCGTGTTCCACACCGAGGAAGGCTACGAGCAATCCGGCGTGGGGGTCGCCGTGGGCGCCTTCGCCGACCCAAGCTTCCCGCCGCCGCGAACCTCCGTCTACGACTGCCGCCGCCACCCATGGGTTCAGCTTCCCTCGGACGTCACGGCATACGACAAGGACCCTGACTGAAGCGGGAGGGCTGGGATGCACGTCGAGGTAAACGGGGCGCGGATCTTCTTCGATGTCGTCGGCTCGAAGCTGGCGCCCGACGGGCCGCGGATGGTCGAGCGGCCGACGCTGCTGGTGCTGCACGGCGGGCCCGGCTTCGACCACGCCGGGCTCAGGCCCTACTTCGACCGGTTCGCCGACACCCATCAGGTGATCTTCGTCGATCATCGCGGCAATGGCCGCTCCACCGGCGAGTCCGATCGCTGGACGCTGGCGCAGTGGGGCGACGACATCCACGCCTTCTGCCAGGGGCTCGGGATCGAGCGGCCGATGGTCTATGGGCTATCGTTCGGCGGCATGGTGGCGATGAGCTACGCTCAGCGTCACCCGGAGCATCCCGCCAAGCTGGTCTTCGCCTCCACCGCCGGGCGCATGGACCTGCCGGCGACCTACGCCGTGATGGAGCGCCTGGGGGGACCTGAGGCGCGGCGGGTAGCCGAGGACTTCTGGACCGATCCCAGCGAGGCTCGGGCCGAGGCCTACATCCAGGTCTGCATGCCCCTCTACAATCCCGGACCGGTGCTCGACGGGTCGGACCGCAACCGCTCGATCCTGCGTACCGAGGTGATGTTCCACTTCATCGAAGGCGAGCAGCGGACGATGGAGCTGCTGACCGGGCTGTCGGCGGTCGCCTGCCCGACCCTCGTCCTGGCCGGCGCGCAGGACCCGATCACGCCGCCGCAGTGCTCTCAGGCGATCTTCGAGGCGCTGCCGGCCAACCTGCGCGAGCTGATCGTGTTCGACGAAGCCGGCCACGGCGTCCACCGCGCCGCGCCCGAGCGGGCCGAGGCCGTGCTGAGGCGCTTCCTGGCCGCTTAGCCCGGGTGATCGACGCCTTCGGCCGGGATGATCGCGTGACCTGAGATGGCGGCCGGGCCTTTAGTCGGCAATTGGGCCGCCAGCGCCGCCGCGGCCGGCGTCACGACGAGATTGAAGGCCGGGTCGACCTCCAGCGCCATCAGATAGTCGACCTCGACCTTCTCGTAGGCGGGGTCCCAATGGACGTTCTCCGGAACGTGGCAGTGCCCGTAGTGCCCGCCGTCGGCCAGCCAATTGGCCATGTTCCGGTTGTGACCGCCCGGATCGTTGTGATTGACCGCCGGCTTGGGATACCCGTTCGGCCAGACCAGCGGCACGCCGTGGGTTTGCTCGATCCAGCGGCACAGCCGCGCGACATTCTCGAGCACCGCGCGTCCTTTCGCGTAACCCGCGAAGCCGACCGCCTCGATCTGCACCGCGTGCTCGCGGTTGGTCTCCGGCTGGCCCGCCGTGTGGACCAGCGATCGCGACCACTGCGTAGTGTCGATGTGCTGGTAGATTTCCGTGTCGTCGACCGTGAAGTGGGGGTCGGACCTGTGCGCGCGAAACGCCGCGAACGCCCCCGCCGCCGTCGAGCCCTCGGTCGTGTGGTGGACGATCCTGAATGGTCCGCCAGCATAGGGACCGGTCGGCCCGCTGATAACGACCTGCTTAGCGAAAGGACACTGAGCCAACCTGCTTCTCCCTGTCTTCGCCGATCTCGCTTCGGCCCGCGCGGCGACGCTCGTGGAGCGGATATCACTGCCAAGCTCGTTGAACTAGGGATTAATTCAACTCCTGAGCGCAGGGACGCGCTCAAGCCGTCCGGCCTGCCTCGGGGGGTCTGTCCGAGCGGCGGTTGCGTGGCGCGACGGCCGCCGCCTAAGCTGCGGCGGCGACAGAGAAGGCGATGCGAACCGGGCTTCTAACCTTGACGCTGGCGGCGGTCCTGACCGCGCCTGTCGCGGCTGTGGCCCAGGCCCTGCCGGACGAGGTGCGCGCCGCCGGCGTGACGCTGGCGCAATGGCAGAGCGTCCAGCAGCTGGTGCAGCACGCGGCCGCCGAGAAGCACGTGTCGGAGCGGGCGCTGGGCTCGGTCTGCGCCAAGATGGGCATCGCCTTCGCCAAGAGCGGCCACCTCGATCTGCCCCAGCTGATCGCGCTGATCGAGAGCCGGGCCGACGAGATCAACGCCCTCTACGACCGGCTGAAGCTGCTGGCGCAGGACAACGACCCGGCCACCGCCGCGCTGTTGCAGTCGGCCCAGGTCGCCATCGACGCCGGCGACCTCGACAAGGCAGATCAGCTGCTCGGGCAGGCTCGCCAGTCGGCCCACGCCGCCCGCGAGAACGCCGAGCGCCGAGAGGCGGAGGTCGTGGCCGCTGAGGCGGAGGTCAAGAGCCTGCGGTTCGACTACCTGGGCGCAGCCGCCGACTATGCGGAGGCCGCATCGCTCGTACCGTCGAGCGCGAGCGTCTATCGGCTGGGCTACACGCTGGATGAGGCCGAAGCCTTGAGGACGCGCGGCGAGCTCTTCGGTGAAGTCCAGCCCATGCGGGACGCTGTGCGGCTCTACAGAGAGGTCGCCTTACCACTGGCCCCGCGCGAGACGGATCCGGTCAACTGGGCGGCGACTGAGAACGATCTCGGCAACGCGCTGGAGACGCTGGGCCGCCACGGCGATGACCAGGCGCTGCGCGACGCGGTGGTGGCGATCCGCGGCGCGCTGGAACTGCGGACGCGCGAGGCCGACCCGGTGCTCTGGGCCCGCACCCAGAACAACCTCGGCGGCGCGCTGGAGACCTTGGGCGAACACGGCGACACCGCGGCGCTCGCCGAGGCGGTCGGCGCCTACCGCCAAGCTTTGGCGGCGATCACACGGGACGGGGCATCCTGGGTGTGGGCGGCGACTGAGAACAATCTCGGCAATGCGCTGCTGACCCAGGGCCAGCTCGGCGATGCGACGGCGCTGCAAGGCGCGGTCGCCGCCTACCGCCAGGCGCTTGAGGGCCGGACGCGCGATCACGATCCGGACGCCTGGGCGGAGACGCAGAACAATCTCGGCGCCGCGCTGCTGGCGCTGGGCGCGAGCGGGGACGAGGCGGCGTTGCAGGGCTCTATCGCCGCCTATCGCCTGGCGCTGCAGGTGATCACTCGCGATCGCTCGCCGGCGCACTGGGCCGCGCTGCAGGACAACCTCGCCAACGCGTTGGTGACCCTCGGCCAACGCGGCGACGCGCAGGCGCTGCGGGACGCGATCGCCGCCTATCGCCAGTCACTTGAGGTCTTCACCCGCGACAACGCGGCCACCGATTGGGCGCGGACCCAGTACAATCTCGGCAACGCGCTGGTGGTCGCCGGCCAGCAAGGCGACGCCCAGGCGCTGAAGGACGGCATCGTCGCCATCCGGCTGGCGCTGGAGGTCCGCACCCGCGACCGCGCGCCGGCCGAGTGGGCGCTGACCCAGATCAACCTCGGTGGCGCGCTGGCGACCTTGTGCGCCGCCGGCGACCAAACCGCGGGGCGCGACGCCATTGCCGCCTACCGCGGGGCGCTGGAGGTGTTCACGCGGGAGAAGGCGCCGGACCAGTGGGCGACGGCTGAGAGCGATCTCGCGAGCGCCTACGTCGCGCTCGGCCGGCGGGGCGACGATCCGCAGGCGCTGAAGGATGCGACGGCGGCGGCGCAGGCCGCGTTGGAGGTGTTCACCCGCGACCACGCGCCGGCGAGCTGGGCCCGTGCCGAGTACAATCTCGCCACCGCGCTCGCGCTGCGCGGCGCGTTCGGCGACGTTCAGGCGCTGCGCGACGCCGTCGCCGCCTACCAGCAGGCGCTGCAGGTGTGGACCCCGGCCAGCTACCCGGCGCAGGCCGCGATGGCGGCAGATCACCTCGCCCGGGTGCAAGCGTTTCTCGCCAAGCGTGAGGGCTGAGCGCCGGTGGCCGATGTCTTCGTCTCTTACAAGCGCGTCAATCAGCCGACGGTCCGCCGGCTGGTTGATGCGCTGCGGGGCCAAGGCCTGTCGGTCTGGTGGGACCAGGACATCCCGCCGGACGCCGCCTGGGAAGCCAACATTGAGACCGAGCTGGAGGCGGCCCGATCGGTCGTCGTCGCCTGGTCCGAGGCGGCGGTGGTCAGCGACAATGTCAAAGCCGAGGCGCGGCGCGCCAGCCGCCAAGGCAAGCTGATCCAAGTGTTCCTGCAAGCCTGCGAGGCGCCGCTGTTCTTCGGCGAACGCCAGGGCGTCGACCTCGTCGGCTGGTCCGGCGCGGCGGACGATCCGCGGTTCGTGTCAGTTGCGGACGCGGTTCGCGCCGTCCTTGCCGGCAAGGGCCTGCCGACGAGTACGGTCGAAGCGCCGCGCCGACCTCGCCTGGCTCGTTGGAAGCTGGCCGGGTTTGCTGCGGTCGGCGCCTCGACGGTGGCCGCGTTGCTCGTCTTCGGCGGCGAGCGCCCGGGGTCTGGCGGGTCGTCGAAGCCGGACCCGGCCGCCGTCGCGGCCCAGGCGCGCGCCAGGCTGATCCAGAGCGTAGCCGGGGTCTGGGACCGTCAGGACCGGTCCTGCGCCCAGCCGATCACCGTCGCCGCCACGACGGGGACCGATGGGGCGACCCGCATCGCGGTGAACGCCAAGGGCTTCACCAGCACCGGCCAGGTGATCGCCGCCGACAACGGCGTCATCCTCAGCCGCAACACCACCGCGACGGCCAGCGGTCCGCGCGAGCAGTGGGAGTATCACCCGAATGGAGATGCGATGACGGTGATTGACAAGGATGGCGTGGCCACGATCCTCGTGCGCTGTCCTGCTGGGGGGACCAGTCGATGATGTCCGACCTCGTCAAAATCTGGAAGTGGGGCATCGTGCTGCCCGTCACCCTCGCCGCGTTCGCCGGCGCGATCGCCGACATCGTCACCGGCACGGTCGACTACTGGTACCTTCTGGCGCCGTCGTACTTCGTGATCGCTGTCGCCAGCTGGCGCAATTCGGACATGCGGCTGATAGATCGGTGGAGAGCCGAGAAGGCCCGATTCACTAAGAAAGAAGCCGATGAATACGTCGAGGAAATGAACCGTCCTGCACGCACCGCCCCAGGCAGGGCGGTGCAGAGCGTGTGGCAGCTGTCGATGCGGTTCCTCGCCTCGTTTCGCATGACCTTCTTCTTCATGGTCTGCATGTGGGGCGCGATCGAGTTCCTCACCTGGGCGAAACCCTATTGGTACATCTACGTGCCAGTCATCCTGGTCATCGCCGGCCTGATCTGGTGGGCCTATGCTTCAAGCCCGAAGGTTCCGGCCGAGCACGGGCACCACAAGCCACACCACGATCCGCTGGTGCGCTGACGCAGGGCCGGCTCAGCGGACGATCGGGTCGTCGTGCTTGGCGTGGGGATGATGCGCCGCTGTATGGGCGGGGTCATGCGCATGCTTGCCCGCCAGCGCTGATGCGCGGTTCTTGCGCCGCGTCGAGAGCGAGTCAGCGACCCAGGCCCAGACCACCAAGACGACCATCAGCCCGACGGCGACAACCACGTAGTGCCAGTTGTCGCGGATCAACCGTATGATGTCCCAGATCAGCGCGACCGCGACCAGGGTGGCGAGAAGGAAGAGGAAGGTGAAAATCACCTTGGCTATGTTGTCGATCAATGCCGACGAGGCCTCTCCCTCGACAGGCGGCGACAGAGCGCGGAGCGCCCGCGGCGCGGCGAAAATCCAGAGGAGCACCGCGTAGACCCCCGTCAGCGGGACGCTGAACTTCCAGTAGGCATCGTAGGTGTCGAGCACGTCGCCGAGGGCGAGCAAGAAGGCGAAGACCGACAGCACGGCCAAGACGAGCGCCGCCAAAGGACCGCGCAACCAGATGTGCATGCCGTAAGCCCCGCCGTTGCAACCGCCGCCAGCGGACACTTTTCTGCGCCGAAGCGCAATGTTCCGCGAAACGGGAGCGCAAGAGCAGGATGGGTTTTGGTGGAAACACCAAAACGCTGAATCCTGCTCTTGAATCAAAAAAGAGCGAGCCTGATTCAGAGTTCAGACTGAACTCATCAGGCTCTAGGCCCTACGTCAGCTTCGAGTAGGTCTCGGCCGTCGCCATGATGACGTGATCCTCGACCCCGTTCTCCCGATGGACGTTGGCGGCCGCGTAGGCGTCCGAGGTGACCATCTCCAGGAACGTGGCGCGCGAGGGGTATCGTACCAGCACCACGTAGTCCCACCGCGCGTCGCCCATGTCCCCGAACGCTAGCCCCTCGGCGTCGCCGGCCCACAGCACCGTGCCGCCGCAGCCCTTGATCAGCGGCATGGTCGCGCGGCTGTAGCGCAAATAGGCGTCCCAGCCGGAGCCATCGCCGTCGCGGGATCGTTCGCTGAAGCGCACCAGGTTCAGCATCACCACCGGCCCGGCGTCAGGCAGACTGCGCACGAAGTCTTCGTTCAGGTGCTTGGGTCGCTCAGCCATTGTCGCCACCTTTGGCGCCGAAACTGCGCAGACGGAAATAGATTGCCGTAACCCCAGCTTCCAGCCCACGCTCGGATACCAATGATCGGGGGAAACCTTGCGCACCATTCTAACCGCCGCCGCCTTGCTGGCCACGCTGGCCCTGGCCGCCTGTAAGCCGCCGATGAAGCCGTACGACTACCCGCAGTTCGGCTTTCGCGCCTCGTTTCCCTCGCCGCCGAAGATCACCGACAGACCCGGCTGGCCCGACGGGTCCGAGGTGCATGCCGACATCGTCGAGTCGAGCGGCGGCGGCCGCGACTTCGCGGTCTGGGTCGGCGACGTTTCGCGGGCGAACCTGTCGATCGACGAACTCACCGACGGCGCCGCGAAGCATGTCGCCGACGGCCTCGGCGGTGAGCCCGGCGTGCGGACCTACGTCGCCACCAGCGAAGGGGTGATGGGGCGCGAGGTTCCGATCAAGAAGCAAGGCGCGATCTTCGTGAACATGCGTGTCTTCCTGGCGGGCGGCCGCTTCTACGAAGTGGTCGGCAACTCCTCGATGGGTCCGGACGACCCGGCGGTGAGGGCGTTCCTGGACTCCTTCCACGTCACGGGCATGCCCCTGGCCGCGCCAGCCAACGCCGCCCCGGTGCATGACACGGCAGTCGACGACGCGCTCTCGAGGCAGACCAACGAGGTCCACGCACCCGCCGCGCCCTGACGCCCTGTTGCTTGGCGCGGCGTCACCGCGATCTTATGCCGTGTACGGCGCAAGCGAGCGGCCGCGACGACGTGGAGATCTGACCGGTGAGCCCTGACGACATCGCCGCCTACAACGCCGACTGGCTGAAGGCCTGGACCGAGAAGGACGTCGAGCGGCTCTGCCAGTTCTACGCCGAGACTTGCGTCTACAAGGACAACCAGACCGCCGCCGGCCTCGAGGGGCGTGACGCCCTGCGCGGCTACCTCACCGGCCTCTTCGCCTCCGTCCCGCCCATGACTTACACGCCGGACGAGACCTGGCCGATCCCGGGCGGGTTCTGCGGCCGCTGGTATTGCACAATCGGCGAGGGCGAGGCGGCGGGCCGCATGCGTGGCTTCGACCTGGTGATCCTGCGCGGCCGCGAGATCGTGCTCAACGAGGTTTACATCCACCCGCTGCCAGCGTGAGCGCGGCGCTCGGCAAGCCGGACATCCGCCGCCCAGAGGCGATCGACGCCGCCTGGCTGACCGCGGCGCTGCAGGGCGACGGTGTCGACGCGGTGGTTTCCAGCTTTACCGCCAAGGCGGTCGGCACCGGCCAGATCGGCGACAGCGTGCGTTTCCGGCTCACCTATGCGCGGGGCGGGGAGGGCGCGCCGGCCTCCGTGGTCGGCAAGTTCCCGTCCGCCGATCCGCAGAGCTTCGCCACCGGCGTGATGCTCGGCAACTACCTGCGCGAGGTGATGTTCTATCGCCACCTGGCCAAGGACGCCCTTATCCACACGCCGCACTGCCTATTCACCGACGTCGACGAGGCGAGCGGCGAGTTCGTGCTCCTAATGGAAGACCTGGCGCCAGCGGAGCAGGGCGACCAGCTGGCGGGCGTCACCCTGGACCAGGCGCGGCTGGCAGTCGACGAGGCGGCCAAGCTGCACGCCTCGCACTGGAACGACGCCGCGCTCGATGAGCTGCCCTGGGTCTCCGGCTCGAAGGCGGCGCCGGCGAGCGCCGCCACGGCCGACGCTGTATCGGCGCTCTGGCGCGGCTTTCGCGACCGCTATGGACCGCGCCTGCAGCCGGACTGGATCGAGCTCGGCGAGCTGCTCTCCAGCCGCGCCGGGCTGCTCAGCGAGCTGCGCCAGGGGCCGAAGTGTCTGACCCACAACGACTTCCGCCCTGACAACATGATGTTCGGCTCAGGCGCCGGCGGCCACCCGATCACCGTGCTCGACTGGCAGAGCTTCGCCCACGGCGTCGGCGCCACCGACGTCGCCTACTTCCTCGCCGGCGCCTTGCCGGCCGACGTCCGCCGCGCCGCCGAGCCCGACCTGCTGGATCGCTATCTCGCCGGCCTGAAGCGCCACGGCGTCACCGGTTACGAGCGGTCCGACCTAATGGCCGACTACGCGGTCGGCGCCTCGCTCCTCTTCTTCACCGCCTTCTTCGCCGCCATGGTGGTCAAACAAACCCCGCGCGGCGACGACATGTTCATGCAGATGCTGGGCAGCGCCGCTCAGCACATGCTCGACCACGATGCGCTGGGGCGGTTAGCCGGGTGAGCGAAGTCCAACTGCGGGACGCGGCGGCCGAAGTCGCCTAGGATCAAGCTGCGACGAAGCGCGCGGTCGCGTAGGGGATGCTCCGTGAGAAACCACTCTCTCTTGGCGGTCGCGCTGGTCGGCGCGGCGCTCAGCGCGACAGCGCAGGCAGCCACGCCATCCTACCTTGGCTCGTGGCGGATAGAGTCCGCGGTGATGGCCCCCTGGGCCGATGCGGGCCGCTCGGACGCCGCCGAGAAGGCGCGGCTTCTCGGCAAGACGGTGACCTTGTTGCCGAGGGCGATCGGCGGGCCGGCGCCTTTCGCGTGCAAGGGCCCGCACTACAAGGTCGTCGACTACGGCCCCGACATGCTGTTTCAAGGGGCGCTCGAAGAGCAGCACGAGGCACATCCCAAGGTGACCGCGGCGGGCCTCGCCGCGTCCCTCGGCTTCATGGGCGCAAGCTGGAAGACGCTGGACACCGGATGCGAGCTCGACTGGCATTTCGTCGGCCTCGCCACGGTCAAGATTGGTCTCAACAACTACGTCTATACGCTGACCAAGCACTGATCTTTGGCGACGGGTTGGGCGCCTATCCCACGAGTAGCTCTCACCCGAGACGAAGCCGTTGACCAACGCCGCACCGCTTCCGCGCCAGCCGGCTGGCTGACCACCGTCGCGCCCCATTCCTTGACTTTTACCGCCGCCTTGGCCAATAACGCGCCCCTTCCGCCGCCGGGCTTGCTCGGGGGTGCGAACCACTACGGGTGATGCGTGCGCCGCCGTTGAGATCGCTGCTCCGAACCTGGAGCGGCCGGACCGCGTCAAAGTGAAAGCACTCGAAGCATGTCGAAGCGCCAATCGGCGAAGTACAAGATTGACCGGCGTATGGGCGAGAACCTCTGGGGTCGCCCGAAGTCCCCGATCAACTCCCGCTCCTACGGCCCCGGCCAGCACGGCCAGCGCCGCAAGTCCAAGGTCTCCGACTTCGGCCTGCAGCTGCGCGCCAAGCAGAAGCTGAAGGGCTACTACGGCAACCTGACCGAAAAGCAGTTCAGCCGCACCTACAACGAGGCCGCGCGCCGCAAGGGCAACACCTCGGAGAACCTGATCGCGCTCCTGGAAAGCCGGCTGGACGCGATCGTCTACCGCGCCAAGTTCGTGCCGACGCCGTTCGCCGCGCGCCAGTTCGTCAACCACGGCCACATCCTGGTCAACGGCAAGCGGGTCAACATCCCGTCGTACCGGGTGAAGGTGGGCGATGTGGTTCAGGTGCGCGAACGCTCGCGAAGCATGGCGCTGGTGCTGGAGGCGCTCCAGCTCGTGGAGCGCGACACGCCGGACTACATCGAAGTCGATCCCAAGGCGATGACCGCAAAGTACATCCGCATGCCGGAACTGGCCGAAGTGCCCTATCCGGTGAAGATGGAACCGAACCTCGTCGTCGAGTTCTACGCGTCTTAAGCATTCACCTGCTGGGGCGCTGGCGAGAACCGGCGCCCCAGGCAGGCAGCTTGTCTTGACGCTTGGGGCGCGTTAGTCCCCGTCCCGGATACTTGGGCTCTAGGCGGTTGTCAGCGCCTTGCGTTGCGAGCGCATCGCCGCGCCGACCGCGCCAACACCGAGCAGCATCAGCGCCCAGGTGGCGGGCTCGGGCAAGTCGAAACCCTGTAGTTCGGAGACCGCGTAGAAACCGTCTCCGTCGCCGTTGGGCAGGTGCGAAATCCGGAGCGCGTCGGTCTCTATAGCCGGCAGGAGTGGGCTGGTGCGTGTCTCAAGTCCCCAACCACCGACCGATGGTATGCTCCAAGCAGTCAGCCAAGTCTGCGTCGCGCCGTCCAAATACTGTAGTAGGTAGGCGTCGTTGTTGTCGGCTTGTATCGTGAAGCTGTTGAACGTGAAGGTTTGCTTTAAGTTCAGCGTCAGGCTGACGATGTTGTTGTCGTCACCGTTGACGTCCTGGTCCCACCAGAACGACTTGGCGTTCCACTGGTTCAAGGGTTGCGTCTCGGGCTCGACGAAGCTGCCGTCGTAGACGTTCGTCGGAAGGGAGGTCGTGCTGCCCGCGTCCCAGCCGCTGTTGGGGCGCAGCGTGCCTTGCTCGCCTACAAAAGTGGTATTGGACGTGCCGTCATGAATCTCGTTGATCGCCGCCACCGCTGAGGAGGCGGTCAACGCGGCGGTGGCGGCGACGGTGAGACCGCAGATTGTCGAAACCAGAGAGCGCATATTTTGGATCCCAACCACTGATGATTGTTTCAGATATTAACGTTATTTAACCACTCTGAAACGGTCAAGCTGCGCTCGCCTGGCAGGCGAATTTCACCCGCGAGTATCGTTGGTCCGGTCGCGGTACATGCACTGGCCCAGCGTCCCTGCCGCACCCCAGGTCTGGTCGGCGTAGGTCAATATTCCGAGCGAGCGGGTCTCGCTGATCATCTCGCTCTGCGGGGTGTAGCGCACGTAGCCGCCGTAGGTGTGGGCCTTGTCGACGGTGGCGTGCAGCACGCGCTGGTCGGGCAGCACCAGGGTGTAGCCATATTTGTCGAAGCCGCCGCGGGCCGAGTTGTTGAAGTTGTCGAACTGGGCTTGCGGGGTGTGCGACTGCGCCTGCTCGCCGGTCGCGATCTGCCGCACCGAGAGCCGCGACTTCACCCCTTCGCTGCCGTAGATGGCCATCGGCCGCCGGGTGCGGGCTGAGGCGAGGAAGTTGCCAGCCATCGGGCCGCCGACCGGGTCGTTCTCGCGCACCTTCGTGCCGCCGGAGACCGAGGCGTGCTGGCCGTGCGAGGGGCGGCGGCTGGCCAGGAGTTCGCTGTCGGACTGCGACCAGCCCATCATCCAGTCGCGCCCGTGCCGCAGGTGCGCCTCGACCGCGTCGCGGTAGACCACGCCCTCCTGGAACGCCGGGGTGAAGATGGTCGAGCAGAGCTGGATCGCCCAGCGGCCGTCGTTGTTGGTGACCGCGTAGATGCCTTCGCAGGTCTCCAGCTTCTCGCCCCACGGGGCGTGGCGGGTGAAGCTGAGCGCGAGGCCCACGTTGATCGGGTTGAAGGTTAGCAGCTCCAGCCCAGCCAGCATGTCGTAGCTGCCCGGCTTCACCGCCAGCCCGCCGTGGCCCTGGGTCGTCGCCTCGCCGGAGAAGTCGAACTGGCGCGGCGGCGCGGCCATGAACGCCGCCCGGTCGGGGAACACGCTGGCCTCGATCCCTTCGTAGATCGCGAACGGGAAGTGCAGGGTCTTGGCGATCGCGGCGAGGTCGCGGCGGGCGATGGCGGTGAAGTGGGCCATCGCCACCTGCATCGCGGTGGGCACGGAGGTCTCGAAGTAGGTCGGGAAACGCCCGTCCAGCATCGCTCCGTCGCGCCAGCCGTGCGGCGGCTCGGCGCCGGCGAGATCGAGCTCTTCCACCATCTGGCTCATCGACGTCTCTCCCACTCGTTATCGACGCGACCCTTGACGGGGCGCACGTCTCTGGTCACCGCTGCCCAAACCTTAACGCGCGGGAGGCGGACATGGAATTCACAGACACTCGCACGGAAGACGGCGTCACGCGCCGCTCGTTCGAACTCAAGGTCGGCGGCGAGACCGTGCCGGCGGTAATCTGGGCGCCGGAGGGCGCGGCGGGGCCGCGGCCGCTGGTGCTGATGGGCCACGGCGGCTCGCAGCACAAGAAGACGCCGGGCATCACCGCCCGCGCCCGGCAGCTCGCCAAGCGCCTCGGCTACGCGACGCTGGCGATCGACGCGCCCGGCCACGGCGATCGGATCACCCGCGAGGAGGCGGAGGTCAACGCGCGGGAGGTCGGCGCCCGGGTCCGCGGCGAGACCGCTTCGCCCTGGACGCCGGAGCGGCTGAAGATGATGGCTCAGCGCTCGGCCAGCGCCGTGCCGGAGTGGAACGCCGCGCTGGAGGCGGCCCTCGGCTTCGACTTCGTCGGTCGCGGCGGGCCGATCGGCTACTGGGGCGTCTCGATGGGCACGGCGATCGGGGTGCCGTTCGTCGCCCAGCAGCCGCTGATCACCGCCGCCGTCTTCGGCCTGGCGGGCCTGCGCCCCAACGCGCCGGAGTTCGAGTCTGCAGCGCGCCAGATCACCATCCCGGTCGAGTTCACCTTCCAATGGGACGACGCGGTGGCCGAGCGCGAACATGGTCTGGCGCTCTTCAACGCCTTCGGCTCGGCGGAGAAGACCATGCACATCAACCCTGGCGGCCACATGGGCATCCCCGACTTCGAAGGCGCCAGCTGGGAACGCTTCTTCGTCCGCCATTTGGGCTCGGCCAAGGTGAACCAGGCGATGGCGGCGGAGTAGCAGCCCCGCGTCCCGGGCGGGTGAAGAGCACGCCGCAGACGCCGCAAGATTTTACCGCGGAGACGCAAAGAAGGCGCGGAGGTCGCAGAGGTCCGAGCTCTCTGCGCCTTCTCTGCGTCTCCGCGGTTAGAAGCGATGCCTGCGGCATCCGGACGGCATGCCGATTTCGCGCTGTCTCGAAAGATTCTTCCCCGCCCTTGTCGATCTGGGGTTAGCTCGTCCGACTAGGTGTTGCGGCGGATGATCGTCGCGACCCAACGCGGAGTTACCCGATGCAATATCTGCTGCTGATCTACAGCGCCGAGAGCGACGATGCGAACCAGGACCAGGCCAAGATGATGGCCGACTATGGCGTCTTCACGCAGGGCATCATCCAGAACGGCAACATGAAGTCGGCCGACCGCCTGAAGCCGGTGTCGACCGCGACCACGGTGCGCGTCCGCGATGGCAAAACGATCACCACCGACGGCCCGTTCGCCGAGACCCGCGAACAGCTCGGCGGCTACTATCTGGTCGAGGCCAAGGACCTGGACGAGGCGGTTGCCATCGCCGCCAAGGTCCCCACCGCCAAGCACGGCTCGATCGAGGTGCGCCCGGTCTGGACGATGAACGGCTGAGCGACCTGGCGTGGCCTCCTGCGTCGACAACGCCTTCCGCCGCCATGGGACCGAAGCGCTCGCCACCCTGATCCGGCTGGTGGGCGACTTCGACCTGGCGGAGGAGGGGCTGCAGGAGGCCTTCGCCGCCGCGTTGGTCAGCTGGGGCGAGCGCCCGCCCGACAATCCGCGGGCCTGGCTGGTCTCGGTCGGCCGGCGGCGCGCGGTGGATGCGCTGCGCCGCCGCATCGCCCTGCGATCGCGCCAGGACCGGCTGGCGATCCAGGCCGAGATCGACACCCAAGCCTCGGCGACCATGCCCACCGTCGCCGACGAAGATGCCGCGTTCGGCGACGACGACCTGCTGCGGCTGATCTTCACCTGCTGTCACCCGGCGCTGGCGCTGGAAGCGCAGGTGGCGCTCACCCTGCGCACGGTCTGCTCGATGCCGACGCCGGCCGTCGCCCGCGCTTTCCTGGTTAGCGAAGAGACCATGGCGCAGCGGCTGGTGCGGGCGAAGGCCAAGATCCGCGCCGCCGGCATTCCCTACCGCACCCCGCCGCGCGAGCTGCTCGATCAACGGGTGAAGGGCGTGCTGGCGGTGATCTACCTCGTTTTCACCGAAGCCTATGCCGGCGACCCCCGCCAGAGCCTGGCGGCCGAGGCGATCGGCCTCGCGCGGCGGCTGGACGCGCTCTTGCCGAAGCGCGGCGAGGTGCAAGGCCTGCTGGCGCTGATGCTGCTGCACGAGGCCCGCCGCCCGGCCCGCTACGACGCCGCCGGCGATCTGGTGTTGCTCGAGGACCAGGATCGCGGCCTCTGGGACGGCGCGATGATCGCCGAGGGCCTGACCCTGGTCGAGCCGGCGCTGAAGGCGGCGACGCCGCCGTCGCCCTACGCCGTGCAGGCCGCCATCGCCGCGCTGCACGACCAGGCGCGGACGCCGGCGGACACCGACTGGCGCCAGATCGTCGGGCTCTACGCGGTGCTGATGCGGCTGGCGCCCTCGCCGGTGATCGAGCTCAATCACGCCGCGGCGCTGGCGATGGTCGACGGGCCCGCGGCCGCGCTGCAGCTGATCGACGCTTTGACCGCCCGCGGCGCGCTCGCGGGCTACGACGCGCTGCCCGCCGCCCGCGCCGACCTGCTGCGCCGCCTGGGACGGGCGGAGGCGGCCGTCGACGCCTACCGCGAGGCGCTGAGCCTCGCCCGCCACGATCCCGAGCGGCGCTTCTTCCGCCGCCGCCTCGCCGAACTGGCCGTCGGCTGAAGCCGCCCGATGTCAGGTTTGAATTGCGGCCGTCATTCGGACGCGAAGGAATCGTTCTATCGGCGCGTGCAAACCGCAGTTCAGCTATAGTTCCCAGTCAGCGATAAGGTTCTCCATGTCCCACCTGCGCCTCGCCGCCGCGACCGCCGTTGTCCTCGCACTCGCCAGCGCCGCCGCCGCCCAGCAGCCGACCAGCGGTGTCCGTCAGCTCTGCGCGGCTGACATCCAGAAGCTCTGCCCCAACGCCAAGATGGGCCCCGGCGGCGGCATGCGCGAATGCGTGAAGGACCATTTCTCCGCGCTCTCCAAGCCCTGCCAGAGCGCGATCAACGACATGCGCGCCAAGATGCAGCAGAGTGGCGGTCAGCCTTAGCGGTAGCCCTTTGCCTGTAGTTCGAAGAGTTCCGCGTAGAGGCCGCCTTTGGCCATCAGCGCCTTGTGGGTCCCGAATTCCTTCAGCTGGCCCTTATCGAGCACCGCGATCGCATCGGCCATCAGCACGGTCGAGAACCGGTGCGAGATCAAGAGGGTGACGCGGCCCGCCGCCTCGCTCGACCGCGCCTCGGCGGCGAACCTCGCGAACATGTCGTGCTCGGCGGCAGCGTCGATGGCGGCGGTGGGTTCGTCGAAGACGACGAGCAGCGGGGTCTCCCGGATCAGGGCCCGCGCCAGCGCCAGCTTCTGCCACTGTCCGCCCGACAGCTCGGTCCCGCCCCACCGCCGGCCAAGCAGGGTATCGAGGCCACTCGGCTGCAACTCCGCGAGCGTCGCGCCACCCGACCGCTCGAGCGCCTCAGTCACCAGCTCCTTGCGATCGATCCGCCCGACGTCGCCGACGCCGATGCTCTCGTGCATCAGGAACTCGAAGTTGGCGTAGTCCTGGAAGGCGGCGCAGACCTTCGAGCGCCAGCCATCGATTTCGGTGGCCGCCAGATCCTGACCATCAATGAGGATCCGCCCCGCGGTCGGCCGGTAGAAGCCGCACAGCAGCTTGACCAGGGTCGATTTGCCCGAGCCGTTCTCGCCGACCAGTGCGATCACCCCGCCGGCGGGCAGCGTCAGCGAGACATCGCTCAGCACCGAGGTCTCGCGGTCGGGATAGGCGAACGAGACCGCGTCCACCTCGATACCGCGGCGGATCGCCGCCGGCGGCGGAAGGCGCGGCGTCGCGGCGTCTCGGCCGGCGGCGACGAAGTCCTCCAGCCAGTGGAAACGCTCGAGCGTCAGCGTCACGTTCGGCAGCACCGAGCCCAAGGTCGTCACCAGGGTGATCACGCCGACCAGAGTGGCGGCCATGGTCGCGGTCAGCGCCACTTCGCCGACGCCGACCTCGCCCCGCGCGGCGCGGATCACCACCCAGCCGATCGCCGCGACATAGGCCGCCATGAAGATGGCGTCGCCCAGCATCAGCCAGCCGGCGCCGCCCCAGTTGGCGCGGTCACGCTCGTGGCGGATCTTGAGCGTGAGGGCCATCCAGCGGTCGGTCAGCGCCTGCTGCAGGCCGAACACGCGGATCTCCTTGCCCGCCGCTGCCGACGCGATCGTGCCGTAAAGGTGCGCCCGCAGACGCAGGGGTTCGGCATAGCCATCCTGCGCCTTGCGCAGCAGCTTCTGGGCGCGGACGCCAGCGAAGACGCGCGGAACGGCGAAGATCGGCAGCAGCAGGAAGCGCACATCGATCGTGGCCATGATCGCGAACACACCCACCATCATCAGCACAGCTCGGGCGCCGAGCCCGATGGCCTGCACCGCGGTCGCGAACGACTGGCGGCTCTGACGCACCAACGCGAGCTTGTCGGCGAAGGCGGGACGGTCGTGATACTCGATGGTCGGGATGCGGTTGGTGAGCGCGATCAGCTCGCGATCGAGCTTGAGGGTGACCAGCTCGATCATCTTCGTAAGCTGGCTGACGTAGACCGTGAAGGCGACGGCCGCGCCGCCGGCGGTGAACGCCAAGGCGCCGGCCGCCAGGATCGCCCCCGTGGGATGGCGCGCGGCCACTTCCTGCACGACGAACTTGATCGCGTAGCCCGAGGCCAGCCCTAGCGCGGCGGCGAGGAGTTCGCTGCCGATGGCGAGGCTGACCCGCGTCGGCGCCGCGCCGAAGCCGAGCTTGACGACCGTGCCCAGGCCGCGCCCCACGCTCCGAACCCGCTCCATCGCCGTCATGACGCGGCCCCCGCCTCGGCGAAGCGTTGCGACTGCAGCAGGAACAGCTCGGCGTATTTGCCGCCCAGCGCCACCAGTTCGGCGTGCGAGCCAAGCTCGACCACCGCGCCATGGTCGAGCACGCAGATGCGGTCGGCGCGGCGAACAGTGGAGAACCGGTGCGAGATCAGGATCGTGGTGAGGCCCTGGGTGAGCTCCAGGAAGCGATCGTAGAGCTCGGCCTCGGCCCGCACGTCGAGCGCCGCGGTCGGTTCGTCGAGGATCAGCAACTTGGCGCCGCCTTCCACCGCCATCAGCGCCCGCGCCAGCGCTACCCGTTGCCACTCGCCGCCGGAGAGATCCGCGCCGTCGGTGAACTGGCGCATCAGCGGCGTGTCCCAACCCTTGGGCAGAGTCTGGATGCGCTCCAGCACGCCTGCCCGTTCGGCCGCCCGCGCCAGCGTCGCCGCGTCGTCCGCGACCCGCAGCCCGCCGAAGCCGACGTTGTCGCGCGCCGAGAGGCCGAAGCGCAGGAAGTCCTGGAAGATGGCGGCGACACGTTCGCGCCAAGCGCCGGGATCGATCTCGCGCAGATCGACTCCGTCGATGGTGATCGCGCCGCCCGTCGGGTCGTAGAGACGGGCGAGCAGCTTGACGAGCGTGGTCTTGCCGGCCCCGTTCAACCCGACGATCGCCAGCGAGGACCCGGCGGGGATCGAGAGTGAGAGGTCCGTCAGGACCGGAGCCCCACCCCGATAGCCGAAAGAGACGTTCTCGAAGCGGATCTCGCGTGACGGCGCCTCCGCCGGCAGGGGTTTCGGCGCGGGTTCGGGCGGGGCGGTCGTCATGGCTTCCAGCGCCCGCAACGCCGGCACGGCCGCCGCGCCGTACTCGACCGCATAGTCGGCATTGCCGAGCCCGCCGGTCACGATGGCCTGGGCGGAGCGCAGGTAGATGATCATCGCACCGAGCGTGATCACACCCCGCGCCGCATCGTTCGCCAGCGCGCTGTAGACGACGAACCCGGCCAGGCTGACCGCGACGCCCGCCGCCAGGCCGACGACCATGTCGCCGCGCCGGCGCTTCCAGTCCTGGTGCAGGCGGTCTACCCACTCGCGCCCGAGCCGGGCGCCCAGCCAGCCTTCCAGGCCGAGTATGCGCATTTCCTTGGCCGTCGCGGCGCCCAGGGCAAGCTCGCGGTAGTAGTCGGCGCGGCGCACCGCGTCGGTCTTGCCGAGCAGGGTCTTGGCCTCCTCGACGAAGCCGCGCCGCCGCTGCCGGTTGAAGAGGTACTGCGCGCCGAACAGCAGCAGCGCCGCCGGCCAGCTGTAGGCGAGCAGCAGCGAGCCGGAGACCAGGCTGCGCAAGACCATTGGAATCCGCATCGTCGCCAGCCCCGAGATCGCCATGGCCGGGCCGACCGCGCCCACGCCGAGGCCGGAGACCTGCGAGAGCAGATTGGCGGTCTTCGGGTCTTCCAGGTGGGCAATCGACCAGGGCCGGCCCAGCGCGGCGATCACCCGCTCCGACACCCGGCTCTCGACGCGCGACCCGGCGGAGGTGGCTGTCGCCGAGAGCAGGCGCGGACCGAAGTCGCCCAGCATCATCAGCGCCGCCCAGAAGCCGAGCGCTTCCAAGGTCCGGTGGCCCGCCGCGCTCGCCAAGCCTGCATGCGCCGTGGCGGGAAGCGAACCGATCATCAGGCCTGTGGCGACAATGGTCGCGGCGGGCACGATCGCGGTGACGATGTTGAGGGCGACGAGGGCGGCGGTCAGCCACGGACAGGCTTCGGGCATCAGGCGCACGCACTGGACGATCGGCGCTTCCCAGCGGCGCTTCAGCCAGCCACGCGCCGTGGCGATCGGTCCGCTGCGAACGCTCTGCGCCGTCTTACTTCCCCAACGTTGGGGCCGGCGCCTGCGCCCACCCACTTCATCGTCATTGTATCACGAGGGGTTGGCGTGAAAATCGAGACCGGATCCGCTAGCGCAACGTCCGCTTGAAGAACGAAACCACCGCCGCGTCGAACTGAACGTGAAACGCGGCGCGGTCGAAGCCGGGGCGCTCGACGCAGACGTCGGGCGCGAACTTCGCCAGCGCGTCGGTGCAAGGCGCCAGGAAGTCGAAATGATCGGCGTTGGCGACCACGTGATACTCCGGCGCGCGGGGCAGGTTGTCCCGGACCGATTGGGCGTAGTCCGGATTGGGCAGCAGGTGGTCTTCCGCCGGCCGCCACAGCTGCACCGGTATATGGACGCCGCGCAGCCCTTCGCGGCCGAAGGTGAAGCCGAGCGCCGGGGCGGCGACGACGGCGGCTCTGATCCTCGGATCGCCGCTGAAGTCGGCGCGCGAGGGCAGGGCCGTCGGCGCGGCTGCGCCAGCTTTCGTCGTCAGGCCGCACTCGAAGGCGGTCGGGTGGGTGGCGCAGTGCGGCCGCACCAGGCTGAGGTCCGGCTGACCGCCGATGTCGACCAATGCGGTGAAGCCGCCGGCGGAAAATCCGAAAACGCCAATCCGGGCTGGGTCGATCCGCAGGTGATCCGGCCACGCCGCCAGCATGAAGTCGGTCAGGCGACGCAGCTGTCCTGGCCGGTCCTGTATCCGCATCACCCGGCTGGGATCGTCGTAGGTATCTCCGGTGTGGCTGACAGCGGCGACTACGAAGCCGGCGTGGGCGAGGGCCAGCGCGGTGTCGACATGCTCGCCATACCAGCCGGTGGTCCCATGCGACATCACGATCAAGGGCAGCCGCGACCCGGCTACCGGCGCGTCCGTCGCCACGTCTTGCACGAATTGGCCGAGCGGGGCGGGGTGCGGCTTGGCTTTTGTCGGGTACCAGATGCCGACGACGAGAGGCTTGTCGGTCCCGTTCGGGATGGACAGCTCGCGGAAGCCAACGTCGCCGGCGTGGGCCGAAGCGCCGAACAGGACCAAGGCCAGGATGCTGAGCAAAGCGGTGAGTTTCATGGGTGTGCTCCGATGTTGTCGGCGCTCACATTGCGCGGCAATGTAAGCTGTGTCAACATCAGCCGATGCAGAAACCCAGCTACCACCACGGCGACCTGAAGAGCGCCCTGATCGCCGCCGCGCTGACCGCCGTGGACGCCGGCGGCGCCGAGTCGGTCTCGCTGCGAGATCTCGCCGAGCAGCTCGGCGTCTCGCGCGCTGCGCCCTATCGACACTTCGAAGACCGCGATGCGCTGCTGGCGGCCGTAGCGGCGAAGGGCTTCGAAGACCTCTCGGTCGTCTACGAGAACGCCTTCGCCAGTGAGGGAGAGGGCAGGGAGCGCCTGCGGGCGGGTTTGATCGGCTACCTCGCCTTCGCCCGCGCCCATCCCGGCTTGCACGCCCTGATGTTCGAGAGCGATTTCCTGCAGCGCTCGCCGCCGCCATCGATTTTGATCGGGCCGGCGGACCGGGCTTACCGGCTGCTCTGGGAGGGCCTGGAGGGGGCGTTTCCGCGAGCCAGCGTGAGCTGGATCAGGGCGCGAGCCGTGACCATGATGTCGACCATCGTCGGCTACCAGCTACTCGACAATGTCGGTCGCTTCCGGCCGCACATGATCGCGCCGCTGGTGCGCGCCGATCTGCTGGATCCGGTGCTCGACGCCGCGATCGGACCGCCGCCGGAGGGGTCCCCTTAACCTTTGCCGTAGCCGACGCGATGCTGCGACGCAGGTTCAGGGGTTGCGCGGCCGTTATCTTCCTGCCACAAAGCTGGTCTTGAAGCTGAAGCGCCGGTCGTCGTGTACCGACCGGACAGCGCAGGCGGCACACCCCTTGCAGGATGCAAGGATGCCGTTGGCGCTACGAGCAGAGGGCGCATTGGCCCTCGTAGCAAGGGACACGGAACTCCTTGTTTTTGTTTACTAAAGCGCGCCCGTCGGCGCGCGCATTCGTTGCTGCGTCCCTGATCGGGATCGCTGGCGCCGGCGGTGTCGGCGCGGTCTTTCTGGCCAGTGGCCTTACCGCGGACGTCGCGCCGAAGCCGGTCTCGATCCCCATCGCAGTGGCGATCCGGGCGACGTCGGCCTATGCTGCGGTGCAGCAATCCGGTGTGGCGCAGCTGCGTGGGCCGTTAATGCCTGCCTTGCCGCTGCCGCCCTCGCCGGTGAACCCGGCGATGCTGCAGGCCGCTGCGTTCCAGGCCTCAGCGCCGTTCCGTCTCGCCAATCCAGACGCTGCGGCGCACGACCTCGATTGCCTCACCGCCGCGGTCTACTACGAGGCCCGTGGCGAGAGCCGCGAAGGCCAGGCGGCGGTCGCACAGGTGGTGCTCAACCGAGTGCGCAGTCCGGCGTTCCCGAAGACCGTCTGCGGCGTCGTCTTCCAAGGCGCGGTCGATCACGCCTGCCAGTTCAGCTTCGCCTGCGACGGCCAGATGGGCGCCCGCCATGAGGGCGGCGCCTGGGACCGCGCCAAGGTGGTCGCCAACCGCGCGCTCGGCGGCTACGTGATGGACGAAGTCGGCGGCGCGACCCACTTCCACGTCGCGGCGCTGGGCTCGATCTGGGGCGGCGGCATGGTCCGCATCGCCCAGGTCGGCCAGCACATCTTCTACGGCTTCGGCGGCCATCGCGGCGCGATCCCCAACGCCACTGCCCACAACTCCGCCGCCCCGCCGACGTTGACGCCGGTCAGCACCGCGGCGAAGGCTCCCTCCGCTGTCACCCCAACTACCGCTCCGGACTCGCCAGCGGCGCTAACCGCGGTCGCTGCAACAGTCCCGATTTCGCCAACGACGGCCTCGTAGCCGTCCGCAGCGCACCAGCCGGACGCCCCGCGGCGATCGCGAGACTGCAAAACAGACCTTCGCGCCTCCCGCTAAGGTCCGTAGGCTAAGCTAGCCTTGGGCGGACGACCGGTTCCCGCCGGGCCGCCGGACGAGCGAGAGGTCGATCGATGTTGACGATCCTGAAGTGGCGCCCTTCGAGGCGCCGGCGACCCCTGGCAGCCTTTGCGGTTGGTCAACTCCTGGCGCTCTGCCTTGCGTTCTCCGCCCAGGCGCCCGCCTTCGCAGGGCCGCTGGAAGACGCCAAGGCGGCTTCCGACAAGGGCGACTATCCCACCGCGCTCGCGATCGTCACCCCGTTGGCCGAGCAGGGGAACGCCGACGCGCAGCTCGCTCTCGGCTGGATGTACTTCAATGGCCGCCCGCCCCCGAAAGACACGCCGCAAGCACTGAAGTGGTGGGGCAAGGCCGCCGATCAGGACAATGCCTCTGCGCAGAACCTGATGGGCCGGGAGTTCGAGTTCGGCTGGGGCGGGAACCCTATTGATATGGGCGTGGCGGCGAACTGGTACCTGAGGGCCGCCAACCTGGCGAACCACACCGCCGAGCATCAGCTCGCGATGATGTACAAGGACGGTCGCGGCGTGCCTCAGGACCTGGTCCAAGCCTATGCTTGGCAATACGTCTACATCAACGCCTTCAGAGGCGACGGCACGCTGAGGGATCTCGCACCGCTCATGACCGCCCAACAACTGTCGCAAGCGCGTCAGGCGGCTATCAACGTATTTCTGGCCCGGGCTGCCCGGGGCGACGCCCGAGCCGAAGACAATCTCGGAGCCAACTACCTCGACGACCGAGACTTCGCTCAATCGACGGCGTGGTACCGCAAGGCCGCCGAGCGGGGAGACTACGACGGCGAGTTTTGGTTGGGCAACGCCTACCAACAGGGACTCGGCGTGCCGATAGACCCTATCGAGGCCTACAAGTGGATGACCGTGTCGATCCGCAACGCCCCCGAGGCCGCCAAGGGCGACCCGATCACCCTGGGCCGGCGTTCCGATCTCGCCAAGACCATGACGGCCGAGCAGGTCGCGGAGGGCGAGCGCCGGGCGGCGGCCTGGAAGCCGGTCCGGTAGCCCGCGCCTCGCCCGCAGGGCCCGGTTGAACAAGCGCTCTGGCGCTCCCACTTGGAGCGGCCGGAGTGTTTGTCATGTTTGAATCCGAGCTAAGTCCCACCGCGCCGCTGGCCCGCGAGGCCGCCGCCCTCGACGCCTACTCGCAGGTGGTCACCGCGGCGGTCGAGGCGGTCGGCCCGGCCGTGGTGCGGGTGCATCCGAAGGTGAAGGGGCGGGGCGGCGGCGTTGGCTCCGGGGTCGTGATCACCCCCGATGGCCTGATCCTCACCAACAGCCACGTCGCTCAGAAGGCCGCCGCGCACGACATCGTCACCCCTGAAGGCCGCCACCTCACCGCGCGGCTGATCGGCGACGATCCCGACACCGACCTCGCCCTGCTGCGCGTCGACGACCCGGTCACCCTGCCGGCCGCCAAGCTCGGCGACAGCCAGGCGCTCAGCCGCGGCCGCCTGGTGATCGCCATCGGCAACCCGCTCGGCTTCGAGGCTACCGTCACCGCCGGCGTGGTCTCGGCGCTCGGCCGCTCGCTGCGCGGCCAGGGCGGACGCCAGCTCGAGGACCTGATCCAGACCGATGCGGCACTGAACCCCGGCAATTCCGGCGGCGCGCTGGTTTCCTCGGCGGGCGAGGTGGTCGGCATCAACACCGCGATGATCCAGGGAGCGCAGGGCATCTGCTTCGCCGTCGCCAGCAACACCGCCGCCTTCGTGCTGGGCGAGCTTCTCTCCCATGGCCACGTCCGTCGCGGCTGGATCGGCGTCGCCGTGCAGCGCGCGGCGATCCCGCGCCGCCACGCCGTCGCCGCGGGCATTGAGCAGGACGTCGGACTGCTGATCACCTCGATCGAAGCCGGCTCGCCCGCCGCGATCGGCGGCCTGGTCGAGGGCGACGTCGTCATCGCCGCCGGCGAGCGCCGCACCACCGGCGCCGACGACCTGATCCGCGCCCTCGACTGGCGCAGCCTGGCAACCCCGCTGCCGCTGACTTTGCTAAGGCGGGGACGGCTGGAGCACGTCACGGTCACGCCGCGGGAACGCCCCCCCACGTGATCCGCTCATCCCGGCCTTCGCCGGGATGAGCGGATTGTGGGCTAAGGTTGTTTCTCCGACCGATAGACGCCGCTGACCCCGGCGGGGGCGCTGGCGCAGCCGCCGGCGGACGCCGGCAGCGCGGTGACCCGCCAGTCGTTGCTGTCCATGTCGCCGTGGGGCACGTTGACGATCTTCAGATTGCAGGCGCCGATCGGCAGCGTCATCTCCCAGACGCCGGTCTGGCTGTTCGCCTTCACCGGGATGGTCGCCTGGGTCTTGAAGCACGAGGGCTGGTGGCAAGCGCGCAGGGCGACGCTCCAGCTGTCGCCGGTCTCCATCTGATCGATGCCGAGCTCGAACCCGTTCGGATTGCGGCTCCAGGCTACCTGAGACGCCGCCTGGCACGGCGCCGCGATGGCGAGTCCCAGCGCCAGTGCGGCCATGCCCTGCACCGCCCGAACTACGAACGCCATCGTTTTCTCCTTCACGGATTGTCGCGGGCATTGGCCATAGCGTCCGAAGCCGAGTCAAACGGCCGAACCCATGATCGTTCTCCACCGAGTGGATTGGATGTGAGCTTAAAGCGCCGCCAGATAGCCCGTGATCCGCCCCGCCGCGCGTGCCACGCCGGCGGCGAAGCCGGTGAGGGCGTACCAGCGCAAAGCCCAGAGGGCGTTGGAGAGGCGGAAGGCGCGGAAGAGCTCGTCGTAGCCGTTGCCGAACAGCGTCTGGTCGCCGTAGCCCTCCTGCAGCCAGGCGGCGGGCAGGGCGGGCGCCTCCCAATAGTCCCACTTGCCGAACTCGTTGATCGGGGAGTCGATCGAGGCCTCGCCGAAGTCGATCAGACCGGAGAGGCGGCCGTCATCGACGAGCACGTGGCAGGCGCGGAAGTCGTTGTGGGTGAGCGTGCGCGGCAGCGGCGCGTGGTGCGCCATCGTGGTCTCGACGAGCCGGCAGGCCCGCTCCAGCGCGTGGCGCTCCAGCCCCGCGGCCTCGCCGAGCGTCACGAACTCCGGCACGGTGACCAGGAAGTCGTCGGTGTCGTTCTCGAAGAACCGGGCGCCCTCGCCGAGCTGGCCCGCGCCGATGGTGTGCATCCGGGAGATCGTCTCGCCGAGCTCTCGCACCACGCCGCGCAGCGTCTCCGGCGGCAGGTCGAGGCTGTCGGAGAGGCGCTGGCCCGGCAGCAGCTCGAGGAAGCAGAACTCCAGCGTCTCCTCGCCGTCCTGCGCGGTCTGCAGCGACAGCACTTCCGGCGCCGGTACGCCCAGCGCGCGGCAGCGGCCGATCGCCCAGGCTTCCTTCTCGAACTTGCCGGCCGCGCGGCGGGCGATGCGCAGGATGACCGCGAGGCCGCTGGCGAAAGTGAGGCGATAGACCTCGTTCGCTTCGCCGTGGACGACCCGCTCCGTGGAGACGAGCGGGCTCGGCGTCACCTCGCGCGCTGCGACGGCGATCAGCTGCGGTGGCGTCTCGAACCCGGCATGAAGGGCGGCGAGGTGGTCGGCGTACTGGGCGGCCATGAGGGGCTCACTCGGCGTCCAGGCCGATGTCCAGCACCGGCGCGGAGTGGGTGAGGGCGCCGACGCTGATCACGTCGACGCCGGTCTCGGCGATGGCGCGGACGGTCTCCAGCGTGACGCCGCCCGAGGCCTCCAGCACCACCTTGCCTTTCGCCCTCCCCACCGCGGTGCGCAGGTCGGCGAGGCTGAAGTTGTCGAGCATGATCACGTCTGGGGCCTCGGCCAGCGCCTCGTCGAGCTGGGCCAGGCCATCGACCTCGGCCTCGACCTTGACCAGATGCCAGAGTGCGGCCTTCGCGCGGCGGATCGCCGGGCCGACGCCGCCGGCCGCGGCGACATGGTTGTCCTTGATCAGGATCGCATCGTCGAGGCCGAAGCGGTGGTTGATCCCGCCGCCGCAGCGCACCGCGTACTTCTCCAGGGCGCGCAGGCCGGGCGTGGTCTTGCGGGTGTCGGTGATGGTCGCCCCGGTCCCGGCGACAGCGTCGACATAGGCGCGGGTCAGGGTGGCGACGCCGCAGAGTCGGCCGAGCAGGTTGAGCGCCGTCCGCTCGGCCGAGAGCAGAGCGCGAGCGTTGGCGTTCACCCGCGCCAGCACCATCCCCGCCTGCAGCGCGTCGCCATCGTGGGCGGCCTCTTCATAGTCAGCGTCGGGATCCAGCGACAACACCGCCAAGCGCACGCAGGCCAGCCCCGCAACTACACCGGACTTACGGTTGGCAAACCGCGCGCTGAGCCGGGCGTCGGCGTCGATGCAGGCGGCCGAAGTGATGTCGCCGGCGCGCCCGAGATCCTCGGCCAGCGCGGCGCGCACGACCGGCTCGATCAGCAGATCCGGCAGTGGCTCGATCATGGGACGGCCGTCCGCAACGCCGCGATCTGCGCGTATTCCCCTAACGCCGTCATAGCCGGGCGTAAGTCCCGGCTACCCAAGAACACCGTGCTCGGAGTGGTCGTGCTCTGGCACGACCATGACGTAGACGGTGTGCATGGGTCGCCGGCACTGGCGGCCGGCGATGACGGACCTTGGGAGATCATCGCGATCACCGGAGCAAGGTCACGCCGCCGCCTCGGACAGCGCCGGGCGCAGGGTGACGCGGCTGCGGATCGGGGCGCCGAGTTCGGGGTAGTCGCTGCGGAAGTGAGCGCCGCGGCTTTCGCGCCGGGCCAGCGCGCCCTCGGCCACCAGCCGGGCGGCGATCAGCGGCAGGGCCGGACCGTAGGCGGCTTCGAGCTGGCCGATCGCGCCCAGCAGCCGGCGCAGGCCGGCGGCGTCGCGCACCACCCCGGCGTCCTGGCTCATCGCCCGGCGCAGCGACTGCAGCGCGGCGTCCGGCAGGTCCGGCGCGGGTGCGGCCGGCAGCGGGGCCGTGCCCGGATCGGCGGCGCGCGCCGCGGCGCGTCCGGCGCGTGTTCCGAACACCGCCGCTTCGAGCAGCGAGTTGGAGGCCAGTCGGTTGGCGCCGTGCACGCCGGTCGAAGCGCACTCGCCGGCGGCGTAGAGGCCGGCCAGCGTGGTCGCGCCGTCCGCGTCGGTTTCGATGCCCCCCATGTGGTAGTGCACCGCCGGGGTCACCGGGATCAGGTCGCGGCGTGGGTCGATGCCGGCCGCCATCGCTGCTGCGAACACCGCGGGGAACTCGTGCGGAAACGCTTCGCCGATGGCGGTGCGGGCGTCGAGGAACGCGCCGCGGCCAGCTCGGCGCTCGGTGGCGATGGCGCGGGCGACGACGTCGCGCGGCGCCAACTCAGCCGCCGCATGGTAGCCGGCCATGAACGCGCGGCCCTCGCGATCGACCAACTTGGCGCCTTCACCGCGCAGCGCCTCGGTGGCCAGCGGGGCCGGGTCGCGGCCGAGGTCCATCGCGGTCGGGTGGAACTGGACGAACTCCGCATCGGCGATCGCCGCGCCGGCCAGCGCCGCTAGCGCCAAGCCTTCGCCGCGCACTTCCCGAGGTGTCGTCGTCACCTGGTAGAGCCCGCCGAGGCTGCCAGTGGCGAGCAAAGTCGCTGGCGCGACGATCTCGGCCAGCAGCCCCTCTTCGGTCTCCACCAGCGCCCCGCGCACCCGTCCGGCGCGGTCGGTGAGCAGGCGGCGGGCGCGGACGCCTTCGCGCACCTCGATCGTGGGCGCGGCGCGCACGGCGGCGATCACCGCCTCCATGATCGCCCGTCCGGCGCCGTCGCCGCCAACCCTGGCGACCCGGGCGCGGCCGTGGGCGGCCTCCAGGCTCTGCACGAAGCCGCCGTCTGCGGTGCGGTCGAACGGCGCGCCGAGGGCGGCCAGACGGCGGACGGCGGCGGGGCCTTCGCGGGTCAGGATCGCGACCGCGGCCGGATCGCAGATGCCAGCGCCGGCGGCAATGGTGTCGGCGGCATGCAGATCGGGAGCGTCGCCGGGGGTCAGCGCCGCGGCCATGCCGCCTTGCGCCCAGGCCGACGAGCAGCCGGTTCCGAGCGGCGCGGCGGCCAGCACCAGCGCCCGGCGCGGCGCGGCAGCCAGCGCCGCCGAGAGGCCCGCGAGCCCCGCGCCGATGATCAGGACGCCGTCGAAGTGGGTTCGATCGGTCATCGCTGAACTCCGAAACTACCAAGTGAGAAAAACTGCGGATTGATCTGGCCGCCGCCCAGCGCGAGGACCAGCGTCCCGGCGCAGAGACCGACCGCACCGGCGTAGACGGCGAGGCCGACGCCCCACTCGCTCCAGCTCAGCGGCCGCGCTTCCGGTCTCAGCCGTGCGACGCGCAGCGAGGCGAAGATGCTGAGGCCGATGAAGAGGGGCGCGAGCAGCGAGCCGCGGCTCAATGTCCAGACCACGGCGAAGGCGCCGACGGCCAAGAGCGCGGCCTTCTCCAGCAGCGGATGGATCTTGGCCAGCACCGGACCGGCGGCCTTGGAGCCGTCGAGCGGCGGCGCCGGGGCGAGGTTGAGCAGGTTGAACCCGGCGATGACCAGCGCGGCGCCCCGCCAGGCCGGATCGCCGGTCCAGGCGGCGAGGCCAAAGAAGGGCAGGGTGGCGAGGAGGCCGAACACCGGCCCCGCCACCGCGATCACGACGCCCTTCAGCTCGGTGTCGGGCGGCCGAGCCATCGTTGCCGCGCCGCCGAAGAACGGGATGATGCGGATGCGGCTGGGCCCGCTGCCGGCGGCGTTGATCACCAGCACATGGCCGAACTCATGCACGAAGACGCCGAACACCAGCGCCAGCCCGGCGAACCAACCCATCTGCCAGCTGATCCAGCCGGCCAGCAGCAGCGTCGAGACCACGTTCCAGGCCAGGCCGCGCAGCCCGGCGGAAGGCGCCGTCGCCACGGGCGCCGCTGTCGGCTCCGCGACCGGATCGATGGCAGGACCCCAGGGCGACACCGGCGCGGGCGGGACGATCGGCGTCTCAGACATCGCCCGCCTCCAGCGCCTTGCGGTGCAGCTCCGCGGACCCCTCGCTGAAGCAGCAGAAGGTCACCGTCCGCACGGCGTCGCCGCCCGCGAGGCCGCCGCGCACCGCGCTCACCGCGACCTCCGCCGCGCGCTCCGGCGGGTAGCCGTAGACGCCGGTCGAGATCGCCGGGAAGGCGATGCTGGCCAGTTGATGCTCGGCCGCCAGTTCGAGCGAGCGGCGGTAGCAGGACGCCAGCAGCGCCGGCTCGCCGTGTTCGCCATCCGACCACACCGGTCCCACCGCGTGGATCACCCAGGAAGCCGGCAACCGGAAGCCCGGGGTGATCTTGGCGTCGCCGGTGGCGCAGCCGCCCAGCTCTGCGCAGGCCGCTGCCAGCTCTGGTCCCGCAGCCGCGTGGATCGCCCCATCGACGCCGCCGCCGCCGCTCAGCGCCGCGTTGGCGGCGTTGACGATCGCATCGACCGCCAAAGTGGTGATGTCGGCCACGATGACCTCGATCCCGCTCATCGCGCCGCCGCCCCAAGCAGGTAGTAGAGGTCGGTCCGGAGCTTGGCGGTGTCTTCCTCCCAGTCGCCGTAGACTTCCCAGCTGACGCCGGCGCGCTTCAGCCCGAGCGCGGCGATGCGCGCTTCGACCGAGCGTCCGGTGGCGGCGATCCCGTCGTAAGGGCCGATGTGGGCGGCGAGCGCCACTGGCCCAGCCGGCGTCTCTGCCCCCACCACTTCGCCGTCGCCGGAGACGGGGGCCGCCGTCTGCACGCCGACCTCGATCAGCAGCTCCAGCGCCGGCCCAGCGCCGCGCGCGGCTTTGTAGACCACGACGTTGTGGCCGAGTGGCGCGATCCCGCCGGCCCGCAGATAAGCGTAGACCTTGTCCAGCCGGCCGCGGATCGCCGTGCTGAGCTGACCAAGCGAGGTCCAGCCGCCGACGACCGCCAGCGGAACGGCTTCGACCACGGTCTGCTGAACCTCGAGCGCCATCGCCGCTGCCTCAGATCAGCTCGACGTCGACGTGGTGACGCGCCTTGACCAGGTCGTAGCGGGCCGGGATCGCCGGCGCCGGCAGGTCGATCATCCGCTGTACGGCGAGGCGTGCGCGGGCGGCGACATCGGCGTCGACCAGCACCTCATGCTGACCCTTCAGCAGCGCCTCGTGGATGTTCTCCAGGCTGATCCGCTTCATGTGCGGGCAGAGATTGCAGGGGCGGACGAACTCGGTGTCCGGCGCGTCGGCGGCGATGTTGTCGGCCATCGAGCACTCGGTGATCAGCACCACCTGGCGCGGCTTGCGCCGGATCACGTAGTCGCTCAGCGCGGTGGTCGAGCCGGCGAAGTCGGCCAGCTCCAGCACCTCGGCGGGGCACTCCGGGTGTGCCAGGATCTCGGCGTTCGGCCAGGCCTCGCGCACCTGGCGGATGTCCTCGGCCTCGAAGCGCTCGTGCACCTCGCAGCGGCCCTGCCACGCAATGATGCGAATATCGGTCTGCCGGGCGACATTGCGGGCCAAGAACTCGTCCGGCAGCAGGATTACGCGGTCCGCACCGGCTTCGCGGGCGGCGGCTTCCACCACCTGCACGGCGTTGGCGCTGGTGCAGCAGATGTCGGTCTCGGCCTTCACCTCGGCGGTCGTGTTGACGTAGGTCACTACCGGCACGCCGGGATAGCGCTGTTTGATCAGCCGCACGTCGGCGCCGGTGATCGAGGCGGCCAGCGAGCAGCCGGCGCGCAGGTCCGGGATCAGCACGGTCTTGTCCATGCAGAGCACCTTCGAGGTCTCGGCCATGAAGTGCACGCCGGCCTGGACGATGATCTTCGCATCGGTGCGCGCCGCCTCGCGGGCCAGCCCCAGGCTGTCGCCGATGAAGTCGCCGACGCCGTGGAAGATTTCCGGCGTCATGTAATTGTGCGCCAGGATGACGGCGTTCTTCTCGCGCTTCAGCCGGTTGATTTCGGCGATCAACGGCGCGTGCAAGCGCCACTCGATCGGCGTGACGCGGGTCTTCACCTTCTCCCAGATCGGGGCCGTCGCGGCTTCGACCTCAGGCGTGAAAGACGGGAAACTCGTTCCGTCAGCCACCGCTTCCTCCTTTTGCTCACTTTGAGCATTTCCTTGGCCTGAAGAAACGCCGCACCCGGTTCGGGCCGGCGTCCTCCCTTATGCTGAAACTGAGCATAAGTCGCAAAACCCATATAGACCTCTGTTCGCCGGCCGCAAACCCCTTCCAAGGTCCGCGGCTGTCTTTTTTGGATCACGAAACCTGAAAGCCGTTTCAGCTGGCCTCGCCCCCGGTTGGAAAACCCTAAGGCGGGGAGGGCGGTTCCCGCATGACCAATCGGTCACGGGACGCGGGCCTTCCTTGGCTGCTATAGGCCGCGCGATGTGGAGACGGCGATCCCTCCAAGGCCTCGTCGCGGCGTGCGTTTGTCTGGCGCTCGCCGCGTGCGGCGCCATGTCCGCCGACCGGAGCGGCGATCACACCCAGGAGATCGCCGACGCGGCCGGTCACCTGACGCCAGCGGGTCTGGTGCGGATGCAGCGCGGCATGGGCGTCGGCGCCCTCGCTATCGCCGCTCGCTACGACCCCGCGCCACACCGGGATGTATGGGGGCGCTCGGCCGGCTGGGCGACGCTGAATTTGGCGAAGACCCCGGTGCTGACGTTCGGCCAGCTCAGCACCGCCGACGCAGCCCAGCTCAACGCGCTGCTGCCTGTCGACGACACCGACTTCGCGGCGGCCCGGCCGTTCTTCCTGAAGGCGACCGGCGCCGAGCGCGACCGCGCGCTGCTCTGTATGACCCAGGCGATCTACTACGAGGCGGCGCTCGAGCCGCTGGAGGGTCAACAGGCCGTGGCGCAGACGGTGCTGAACCGGGTCCGCCACCCGGATTTCCCCAAGTCGGTCTGCGGGGTGGTCTACCAGGGCTCGCAACTGCCAATCGGCTGCCAGTTCTCGTTCACCTGCGACGGCTCCCTGACGCGGCCCCCAGCCGAGCCCTACTGGAGCCGAGCCAAGGGCGTCGCCGAGGCCTCGCTGGATGGGTTCGTCGCCAAGGACATCGGCTCGGCGACCCACTACCACGCCGACTACGTCTTCCCCCGTTGGGGCCCGCAAATGGTCAAGATCGTCCAGCTGGGCGCGCACATCTTCTACCGCTTCCCAGGCCCCGCCGGCGCGCCGGACGTGCTCACCGGCCGCTATGCCGGGAACGAGCTCGCGGTCTCGATGGCCGGCCCGACCCAGGCCGCGATCGATGCCGCCAAAGCCGCAGCGCTGGCTGGGCAGGTGACCGTTGCGACCGCCGGCACGGGTCGGCCAATGCTGCTGATCCCGTCGGCCAACGACGCCAGCGAGCAGACCTCGGTGATCGTGCCGGCCCGGGCCGGGCAGGTCGTCGCCGGCCGCCGCGTGCCGACCAAGGACGAGATCGCCAAGATCAACGCGGGCTTGCCGCCGGTGCTCGCCGCCGACAGCGTCCCGCCGCCCGCCTCTGATAAAGTCGCGCAGACGCCCTGAGCGGCCGTGGAGAGCGTCAGGCTACCCGAGGCCGCAAGCCGCCGTCGATGAAATTTTCGAGCGCCTAAGGCGGCGAAAAAGTATGCTCGCGCCAATCCTGGGGCGAGACCGACGATGCTGCACGATGCCGAGCTGGTGCGCCGCGCCCAGGCCCTCGTTGGCGAATACACCCGCCAACGCCTGGCGTTCGTCGCCGCGCGGCCGGGCAATCCGCTGGGCGCCGAGTGGCGACGCTACGGCGATGCGCTGGCGCTGATCGCCCCGCGCTTCGCGAACCCGCATTTCAACCGCGGTTACGGCTTCAACGACGATCAGCTGGAAGGCGTTCGCGAGACCATCGCCTGGTTCGATGCGGGCGGCGTCGCCGGCGGCTTCGACCTCGCACCTGGCCGCCCGATCGCCGAGACGGCCAAGCTGCTGGCCGCGGCTGGTTTCATCCACACCGGCTTCCACGCTACTTTGGCTGGCCCGGCTGACCTGCCGGCCGCCGCCGCGCCTGGGGTGGAGGTCCGCTGCGTCGAGACCGAGGCCGACCTTCAATCATTCAGCGATGCCTATCACCTCGGCTGGGGACACGCCGACTTCCGGATACCGATGATGCCGTGGCTCGCCGCGCCCGCCTGGCGGCTCTACCTGGCGCTGGCCGACGGCGCGCCGGCGGGCGCCGCGGTCCTCAGCCTGGACGGCGACGCGGCTTACCTCGCCGACAGCGCGGTCGACCCGGCCCACCGCCGCCGCGGCGTCCACCGCGCCCTGCTCGACCGCCGCTGCGCCGATGCCCGTGAAACCGGTGCGAAGGTCATCGTCTCGGGCGCCGACTACCTCTCCGCCAGCTACCGCAACATGCAGCGGATAGGTCTGGGGTTGCTTTACACCGAAGCCATCTGGACCCGCGCCTCACCCACCAATTGATCCGCTCATCCCGGCCTCCGCCGGGATGCGCGGCTTGTTGGGTGTTAGCCGAAAGCGGGGGGATAGTTGGCGGCGACGGGCTCCGCGAGCGAGCCGGCCACCAATTCCAGCGCCATGAACGCCGGGTTGCCGGCGTAGGGCGAGGCGATGCGCGCCGCGGCCTCGGCCGAGAAGCCGAACCGCTCGTAGTACTTAGGGTCGCCCAGCACGACGACGGCTTCGGCGCCCAGCGCCCGCACGGCCTCGATGCCGGCGCGGCAGAGGGCGTCGCCGATACCGCGGCCCTGCGCGTCCGGCCGCACCGCCACGGGCGCCAGGCCCGCCAGCCGGCGCTCTGGCGGCTGAGTCGTCATGCGGCTGAAGACGATGTGACCGACGATCTCGCCGTTCTCCTCGGCGACCAGCTCGACCAGGGCGTCGCCTTCATCGCGCACCCGCTTGGCGAGCACCGCCTCGGCCTCGCGGCCGAACGCAGCCGTCTCCACATCGTGGATGGCCTCGTAGTCGCGCCAGGTCGGGGGCCTCACCACACGCCGATCTTTTCGGCCTCGGCGTGGGAGAAGTGCTTGTGGGCGGCTTCGTGGTCCTGCTCGGCCAGGAACCGGGCCGCCTCCAGCGCCGCCATGCAGCCCATGCCCGCGGCGGTGACGGCCTGGCGATAGACGTCGTCGGTGACGTCGCCGGCGGCGTACACCCCCTCGATCGCGGTCGAGGCCGACCCGGCGCGCACGTGCAGATAGCCGGACTTGTCGATCGCCAGCTGGTCCTTGAACAGCTCCGAGGCCGGCGCGTGGCCGATGGCGATGAAGACGCCGTCGCAGGCGATGTCCTGGGTCTTGTGGCTGTGGGTGTGCTTTAGCCGCACGCCGGTGACGCCCATGGGGTCGGTGGTCCCCAACACCTCATCGACCGCGTGATCCCAGATCACCTCGATCTTCGGATTGTGGAACAGCCGCTCCTGCAGGATGCGCTCGGCGCGGAACTCGTCGCGGCGGTGCACCACGGTGACCTTTGAGGCGAAGCTGGTGAGGAAGAGCGCCTCCTCGACCGCGGTGTTGCCGCCGCCGACCACCACCACTTCCTTGCCGCGGTAGAAAAAGCCGTCGCAGGTGGCGCAGGCGGAGACACCGAAGCCCTGGAACTTCTGCTCGGACGGCAGCCCCAGCCACTTAGCCTCGGCGCCGGTAGAGATAATCACGGTCTCGGCCAGCCACACCTCGCCGCTATCGCAGGTGATCTTGAACGGCCGGCTGGAAAGGTCGGCGGAGGTGACGATGTCACCCACCATCTCGGCGCCCACCGCCTCGGCCTGCGCCTTCATCTGCTGCATCAGCCAAGGGCCTTGGATCACCTCGGCGAAACCAGGGTAGTTCTCGACGTCGGTGGTGATGGTCAGTTGCCCGCCAGGCGACAGCCCGGCGATCAGTACCGGGTTCAGCAGCGCGCGGGCGGCGTAGACCGCGGCGGTGTAGCCGGCGGGGCCCGATCCGATAATCAGGCAACGGGTCTGGCGCGGTTCGGCGCCGGTGGATTTGGAGGGAGAGTCAGACATGGCCTTATTATGTAGCGCGGATTTCGCCTAAAGCGATGCCGTGAACCCACCGCCGCGCATCCTGTTCCTTGCCGACGCCGGACCCGAGGTCGGCGGCGGCCACGTCATGCGGTGCCTTACCTTGGCCCGCGCGCTTATCGAGCGCGGCGCCGACTGCGCCTTCGTGGAGTCGATCAACGCCACCCCGATCCTGCGCAACTTCGGCTGGCCGGCACAGACCGTGCTGGCGATGACCGATGCGCCGGACCTCGCTGCGCTTGTCGCTTATGCGGCGACCTTCGCCGAGCAGATCGAAGCCGATGTCGTCGTGGTCGACCACTACGGCGCCGGCCTGGCGGAGGAAGAGGCGTTGCGGGTCAACGGCCGGCGCATCGTCGTAGTCGACGATCTCGCCAACCGCCAGCATGCCAGCGATCTGCTGATCGACCCTGGCTACGCCCGGCGACGCGACGACTACGACGGCCTGACGCCGCCAGATTGCGCCGTGTTGGTCGGCCCGGCCCACGCCTTGGTCCGTCCAGAGTTCGCCGGGGCTCGCCGCCGCGCGCTCAGCCGCCGGGCGCAGCATGCGGAAGTGCGGCGCGGCTTGATCGCGCTCGGCCTGACCGATGTCGGCGGGGTCACCGCTCGGGTGGTCAAGGCGCTGATCAACGTGCTGGATGACGTCCGGCTCGATATCGTCCTCACCCGCAATGCCCCCAGCCTGCCGATCCTGGAGGAGATGGCGCGCGCCGATCGCCGTCTGCGGCTCTGTATCGACACCTCCGAAATGGCCTCGCTGATGGCCGACGCGGACATCGCCATCGGCGCCGGCGGCTCCAGCACCTGGGAACGGGCCGCCGTCGGCCTGCCAACCGCGACCGTGATCCTGGCCGACAATCAGCGGCAGATGGTCGAGCGCATGGCCCACGCGGGTCTGACCGTGGCGGTCGATGCCGCCGATCCCGAGTTCGAGACTCAGATCCGCTTGTGCTGGAACGCGTTGGTCGGCGACAGCGACCTGCGTTGGCGGCTGGCCGAACGCTCCGCGGAGCTCTGCGACGGCAACGGGGTGGAGCGCGTGGCGGACGCGATTTTGAGGCTGCGGCGCGCGTAGTCTTTGCCGCCGAGGGGCAGGCCCTTAGGACATCTCCGGCGGTTCGAACCCGCGCAGCTTCAGCCGCTGCGCCATCGCCGGACGTTTCGCCTGCCAGTCGCTGGCCAGCATCCCCAGCCCCAGCACATCGACCCGCCCGTCGTCCTTGATCACGTGGCCGCGGAACTGCGCCTCGACGACGAAGCCGAAGGTCTCGTGCAGTTTCCAGACCGGCTCGTTCGAGGCCAGCACCTCGCACCAGAGCTTGTCCAGCCGCAGCCCCTCGAACACATACTCGAGCACCCAGTATTCGACGTAGGACCCGAGCCCGAGGCCGCGCACCGCCGGGTCGGCCAGGTAGTAGGCCCAGGCGCAGCGCTGGTTGCCGCGGTCGATGTCGTAGAGGTTGGCGAGGCCGACCGGCGCGCCGTCCATGGCGATGATCCAGTATTGCCGCGACGCATCGCCTGGCAGCCCGGCGAACCAGGCCGCGTGCTCATCCGGCGAGATCACATGGTCAGTGTACATGTAAGCGCGGACGTCGGGCGAGTTGCGCCAGCCCAGGATCCGCTCCCGGTCGTCCGGCTCCAGCGGCCGCAGCTCAACCCGTGGCGCCATCCGAATCTCCGCTCCCCACGAGCGAGCTTATACCCGTCGCTCGCCGCCGAGCATCGCCAAGTCCGGCCGCGATCTCACCAGCCGGCGCACATCGTCTGAGGTGAACGCCGGGCTTCCCGCATAGAGCGCGTCGTAGACCGCGCTGACGAAGGCGTAGTCGTGCGGATAATCCACCGTCCAGCGCACTTCGCCCTCGTCGGCGTCCTGGCTCAGCCAGGCTTGGCGGTAGAGTTCGGGATGGCGGTGCAAGGCCCAGGTGACGTGCTCGTGCTCCTCGGGGCTGGCGGCCCGGGCGGCGGCCGCGCGCAGGGCGGCGGCGGTCATCACCTCGACATCGAGGCCCTTCGCGAAGGTGCGCTGCGGCGGGGTGTTGGAGCCGTAGTCGGCGCCGGCGGCGGTCACCGCCTCGATCGTGCGGTCGATCACGTCCGGATCGGCGAGGGGGCAATCGGCGGTCAGCCGCACGACCCGATCGGCGGGTCCGAACGCTTCCAGCGCGCCGACGAAACGCGCCAGCACGTCGTCCAACGGTCCGCGATAGGTGTCGACGTCGGCGCCGGCCAACTCCGCGACAAGCTCGTCGTCGCTCGGCTGATCGCTGGTCGCCACCACCAGCCGGCCAATCCGGCGCGAGCGCCTGACGCGTTCGATCTGCCGCAGGATCATCGGCGCGCCGGCCAGTGGCATCAGCACCTTGCCCGGCAGCCGGCTCGAACTCGTCCGCGCCTGCAGGATGGTCAGGATCACGGACCGTTCCTGAGAAGCCGGGGCCCCCGCCGCTCCCCGCCCCCTTGCGGGGCGGGGTGAGGGGTGGGGGTGTTAGCTCGATATCGCAGGTTTGAGGCAGTCAGGCGGAGCTTGCGCGAGGTCGGCAAGCATCGAGCTGACACCCCCATCCCCGACCCTTCCCCGCAAGGCGGAAGGGAGCAGAGTTGGCCTGTTCTCGTTGGGTGACCGGAAGAGCCCCTCACGAGGGGAGAACTCACACCCACTCGATCTTGAGGATCTCGTAGGCTTTCACCCCGCCGGGCGTGTTCACTTCGACGACTTCGCCGATTTCCTTGCCGATCATGGCTCGGGCGATCGGCGAGGCGATCGAGATCTTGCCGGAACGAACATCGGCCTCGTGCTCGCCGACGATCTGGTAGCGGGCCGATTCCTCGGTGTCCTCGTCGACGACGCTGACCGTCGCGCCGAATTTCACCTGGTCGCCCGATAGTTTGGAGACGTCGATGATCTGGGCGCGCGCGATCTTGTCCTCGATCTCGGCGATGCGCCCCTCGATCCAGCCCTGCCGCTCCTTGGCGGCGTGGTATTCGGCGTTCTCGGACAAATCGCCGTGCGAACGCGCCTCCGAAATGGCCGCGATTACGCTCGGCCGCTCCTGAGTTTTCAAACGCTTCAGTTCCTCGTCGAGAGCTTGATAGCCCTCGCCGGTCATCGGCACTTTTTCCATACGGGTATGGCTCGTTTCGCCCTTCTTGAGAAAAATCTCTCCGGCCGCGGGCGCGGGCGTCCGGGGGTAGAAAGACTAAGGGCGACGGCGCGGAAACTCAAGGGGGCTGGTCTAAGCCGCCCACTGTTCGCGAAACTACTGAGCTAGCCGGGCGATCTCGGTCAGCAGCGTCGTCGGCGAGAACGGCTTGGCGATGAAGCCGTTCATGCCGGCGGCGCGGTAGGCTTCCAGGTGGTGGCCCATCGCGTCCGCCGTCAAGGCTATGATCGGCAAGTCGTCGGCGCCGAGCGCCCGGATCCGGCGCGTCGCCTCCATGCCGTCCATGCCTGGCATGTTGATGTCCATCAGCACCAGGTCGAACGGGGCCTGTGCCACCGCCTCGATCGCGGACTGGCCGTCCTCGGCGGTGTCGACATCGGCGCCCAGCGCTTCCAGCGACTTCAGCCCGACGATGCGGTTGATCCGGTTGTCGTCCACCAGCAGCAGCCGCAAGCCTTCGAGCGGGCGCTGATCCGGGAACGCGCTGGCGGCGGCCTCGGGTGCGCTCGCTGGCGGGGCCAGCATCTCGAACCAGAAGGTCGAGCCCTCGCCCTCGCGGCTGATGAAGTCCATATCCCCGCCCATCAGCCGGGCGAGGCTGCGCGAAATTGCGAGGCCGAGCCCGGTGCCGCCGAACCGGCGCGTCGTACCGATCTCCGCCTGTTGGAATCGGCCGAACAGCGTCGCCTGCGCCTGCTCCGGGATGCCGATGCCGGTGTCGCGAACCTCGCAGCGCAGCTTGCGGGCCTCGCCGTCGCCGACCAGCGCCATGCGCACATCGACGCCGCCGGCCTGGGTGAACTTCACCGCATTGCCGACTGTGTTGAAGAGGCACTGCCGCAGCCGCACCGGATCGATCTCGACCCAGCCAACGCCCTCGGCGCTGGAGCTCAGATAGAGGTTCTTCGCATCGGCCTGTGGGTGCAGCAGCGCCAGCACGCTCTCCAGGAGAGCCGCGGGATCGGTCGGCGCCGGGTTGATGTCGAGCTTGCCCGCCTCGATCTTGCTGAAGTCGAGCACGTCGTTGATCAGCTGGGCCAGCATGTCGCTGCAGTCCAGCGCCTCGCCCAGCAGCTGGCGCGCTTCGTCGGACAGCTCCTCGCGCTTCAGCAGGTTCAGCACGCCGGCGATGCCGTTCATCGGCGTGCGGATTTCGTGGCTGACCGAAGCCAGGAAGTTGGACTTCGTCTCGGTCGCGGAGCGCGCCTCGTCGCGGGCCGCTGCGGTGTCGGTGACGTTCAGGCTGATGCCGTAAAGCTCGTAGCGGCCTGATGGGGTGGGCTGACCGCTGCGAAAGAGAACGCGCAGGGTGCGCCAGCCGCCGTCGGCGTCGCGGTAGCGCACCTCGGCCTCGGCCGCGCCGTCAGGCTGCGAAGTCAGCCGGTCGCGGATCTCGGTGTCGATCGCCACATCGTCGGGGTGCTGGATGCGTTGCAGCGTCTCCAGCGGGATCGGCTGGCCGGCGTCGCTGTAGCCGAGCGACAACGACGTCGCGAACCAATAGATCTGGGTGTCGGGGTCATAGCGCCAGACGCCGACCTCCGCGGCGTGCATCAGAGCGTCCTGCGCCGCATGCGCCTGCTGGGCGCGCTCCATGAGCTGATACTCGGCGGTGACATCCAGCAGCAGCGACAGCATCCCGCCAGCGGTTCGGCTCAGGTGCGGTCGCAGCCAGCGGGCCTGGCCCTGCGGGCTGTCGAAACGCCAGGCGCCGCCGCGGCTCGACGACGAGGCGGCGTGGCCCGTGGCCTCGAAGGCTTCCTCGAGACCGAGGCCAACCAGGCTGGCGGCCGAACGACCCAGCAGCGCTGTCATGGCAGTGTTGGCCCCGGCGATCAGACCGCTATGGGTCAGGATCGCCGCGGGCATGCCCAGGGCGCCAAGCGAGATCTCATCGATCCCCGCCGGCTGAACCTCGAGGTTGGCCGCTGGCCGCGTCATGGCGACGTTTAATCACAATGAAGTAAAGGCCGGCCTTACGCCGGTGGCGACCCGTTCCGCGTCGAATCGTCACCGCTGGAGCCGCCACAAGCTTTGGGCTAACGCTCGCAGCTCCAGATTCTTCCTCTCGGGTGGGGCCCGCCTCCTTGGCCAATCTTATCGTGCGCGGCGGCCGGCCGCTGAAGGGCCGGGTGATCCCCTCGGCCAACAAGAACGCGGTGCTGCCGATCCTCTGCGCCACCTTGCTCACCGACGAGCCGATCGTGCTGCGCGGCGTGCCCGACATCACCGACGCGCGCCAGATCATCGACCTCTTCCAGCGGCTCGGCAGCGAGGTGCACGTAGACTTCGAGACGGGCGAACTGCGCGTGCGCCACACCGGCGCGCTTAACGTCGAGGCTGCCCGGCTGCCCGAGGGCATGCGCTCGTCGATCATGCTGATCCCGGCGCTGCTGGCCCGGCTCGGCGAGGCGCGGATCGAGGGCGACGTGAAGGGCTGCACCCTCGGCGTCCGCGAGATCGATCCGCACATCGAGGTGTTCCAGACCTTCGGCGTCGACGTCAGCGCCGAGCGGGGGGCGCTGGCGCTGCGCAACCGCAAGGGCAATGGCCGCCCGTTCGCCGCCGCCAGCCACTGGCTCGACTACGCCTCGGTGACCACGACCGAGAACTTCGTGCTCTGCGCCGCGACCGCCAAAGGCACCTCGACCCTGACCAACGCCGCCTCCGAGCCGCACGTGCAGGAGTTCTGCGCCTTCCTGGCCAAGATGGGCGCCAAGATCCAGGGCATCGGCACCAGCCGGCTGGTGGTCGAGGGGGTCGAGCGCCTCTCCGGCGCGGAACACGACTTCACGGAAGACTTCCACGAGATCGCCACCTTCCTGGCGCTGGGCGCGATCACCGGCGGCGAGGTCACGGTGCGCAACGCCCGGCCCGACCAGTTTCCGCTGATCGACCGCACCTTCGGCAAGTTCGGCGTCGAGGTGACCCACGCGAACGGCTGGTCGAGCGCCCGCGCCAGCGGCCCGCTGAAGGTCGCCCAGCCCTTCACGGCCTACATCCTGCCCAAGGTCGAGGCCGCGCCTTGGCCCTATCTGCCGGTCGACCTGCTGCCAATCTTCATCGCGCTGGGCGCCCGCGCCGAGGGCGAGATGCTCTATTGGAACAAGGTCTATGAAGGCGCGCTCGGCTGGACCTCGGAGCTGGCCAAGTTCGGGGCCCATGCGCTGAGCTGTGATCCGCACCGGGTGATCACCTTCGGCGGCAAGCCGCTCGGCCCGGCGACGGTCGAAAGCCCCTACATCATCCGCGTCGCCATCGCGCTCCTGATGCTCGCCGCCAGCATCGACGGCGCCTCCAAGATCCTCAACGCCGACCCCATCCGACGAGCGCACCCAGGGTTCGTCGAGAACCTGATCGCGCTAGGGGCCGACGTGGAGTGGGCGTGAGCCGCCCAAGCTAGGCATCCGCCTGGCCCGGTTGCGGGCATCGCTTTTTACCACGGAGGCACGGAGGAAGAGGGAGATCGCGGAGCGATCAAACTGACCGAGCCTCACGCCCGCTGGCCTGCGCCCTCCTCGTTCCTCCGTGAACCTCCGTGCCTCCGTGGTGAATCCTTGCAGCGCCTGCGGCGCAACAGCGGCCGGGTCTAGCGGCACCTCGGATCGGTGGAGCGGCCGCCGCAGAGGTAGACCTTGTTCACCAGCCACTGGTCGGTCGCCGCTTCGGTGCGCATCAGCGCCGCCGCCTGCGCGGCTTGGGACTTTGGGAACGCCAGCAAATCACCATCCGCCGACGCCGGGACCTGGGTGCTGCGCGAGACATAGTAGAGCGCGGCGTCGCCGCTGATCGCCTTGTAGAAGATGTGGACGCCGAAAGCCTGCCCGCGCTGCATGCCGCACCTCACCTGGCCGTAGGCGACCCGGTATCCGCCTTCGATCTTCGAGGTCGGGCCGTTGACCTTAGCGCCGATGCAAGCCGCGCCGACGTTGGCGAAGATGTTGCGCAGGAAGTCCGCCGGGTCAGCCCCCCGGTTGGCGACGAAGCCCTGGTCGGTGACGATGTCACTGTAGTCGGTCGCAGCGTGATTGCCGGGGACCTGTTCGTGAATGAAACCCTGCGCGCCAGCCTTGTTGGTGATCTGCTTCCAACCGCCGGGAAAGGGGCTCAGCACGAGGTGTTCAGGCGTCGCGGCCGCAGCGGATTGCGCGCTGGACGCCAAGAGCGCCGCCAGGGCGAGACCTATCGTTGCGCGCATCGTCCGACCCTGAGTTTCGGGCCTAGTAGCCGCGGCCCCCGTGCACTTGCTGATACGTCTTCTGCAGCAAAGGTCCAACCGCGCCGCCGCTGGCGATGGTGCTCTTGCCGAGGAAGTTCTCTCGGCCGAGCAGGGTGGCCATCTCAGGCGCATTGCCGGCCAGCCAGGCGTCGTCCAAGTGGCGATAGTCCTCCACCGGTGCGAAGCCGACGCGGGTGTAGGTGACGTGCAGCACCACGCGCTCGCCCTCCTGCTGACGCGGATAGTTGCCATGCCAGACGTTGCCGTTCCAGAGCGCCAGCGAGCCTTTCGACGCCACGATCGGCTGCGCGCCTTCCAGGCTCTGTCGCACCCCGCGTGGGGGATGGCTGCGGTGCTTGTGGGTGCCCGGCATCACCAGGGTCGCGCCGCTCTCGAGGCTGAACTCATCGGTGACCCAGCATGCGGTGCACATGATCTCCCAGGGCGGGAATGGGGCGGGGAACCAGCTGTTGTCGGCGTGCAGGCCGAGCGAGCCTGGCCCCTTCTTGCGCACCGAGCCCACCAGCTGCGAGAGGATGAAGCCGCGCCCGAGCAGGAACTCGACCATCGCCAGCAGCCTCGGCACGACCACCGCCTCGGCGAACACCGGCTCTCGGCCGAGCAGCACCCCGGCGGAGTAACCCTTGGCTTTGCCTTCCGTGCCCTGGGCGCAGCGCAGAATCGCGGCGCGCACCTCATCGGTCAGGGCATGCGCGACCGGGTCCTGGATCACCGTGTAGCCGTCGTTGACCAGTTGGCGGACGTTCTCGCGCAGATCCAGGTCGTCGATCCGCCGCGCCAGGTCCTCCGCCACCGCGTAAGAGTCGGCGGCGACGTCCAGCGGCATCAGGCGGCCGCTTCGAACAGGCGGGCGAAGTTGCGCGAGTAGAAGTGGTCCTTGGCGTCTTCGTCGTGGCCGGTCAGGCTCGCCTCGAACCGCGCCAGCGGCGCGCGGCCGCCCTCGGTGTGCGGGTAGTCGCTGGAGAACAGATAGAGCCGCTCGTCCGACTGCCGGATCAGCTCGCCGACGTTCTCGTAGACGAACGGGGTGAAGGCCAGCTGGCTTATGATCTGCTCCGAGGGCTTGCGCTTCAGCAACGCCAGCTCCGGCTCGGACTTCTTCCAGATTTCGACCACCCAATCGAGCCGGGTCAGCATCTGCGGCACCCAGCCGGCGCCGAGCTCGATGATCCCGCCGCGCAACGTCGGATTCCGCTCCAGCGCCCCGTCCAGCACCATCGTGCCGACGAAGGTTTCCGCGGCCTGGTGAAGGCTGGTCATGTCCTTGCCGCGCACGTTCTCGCCGCCGCCCAGCCAGTCGGTCGGGACCTTGCGGCCGGTGTTCATCCACGCCGGCTCGATCTGCAGCGGATGGCCGCCGACGTGCAACACGAACGGAATGCCGGCGTCCGCCAACTTCGCCCACACTGGGTCGAGGTCGGTGTGGCCAGGCGAGCGACCGCCGCAGGGGCGGTGAGGGATCCAGGCCGCCTTCAGCCCCAGCTTGATGATGTGATCGAGCTCGATCAGGGTCAGCGCGGTCACGTCCAGAGGCAGCACAGCGACGCCGTGCAGGCGTTTGTCGCTGGCGCAGAACTCGGCCATGCCCCGGTTGTGGGCGTGAGCGGCGGCGTAACGGTCGTCGATCGCCCGCCGCTCGGAGAAGGCCGCGCTTTCGGAGAAGGTCGCGAACACCAACTGCTTGTGGAAGCCCAGCATGTCGAGCGCCTTGGCCCGCTCGCCGCCGTTGAACGCGCCCAGCGCGCCGTAACCCTTCGGCCCGGCGATCAACGTGTCGCCCAAGGCGGTTAGTTCGGCGATGCGCGCCTCGCTGTGGCCGCGCCGTTCCTTGGCTTCGTCGAGCAGGTTGGCGAGCGGACCCTGCCGCGGCACAGCGATCGCCGGCATGCGGTCGCGCATGTTCGGCTCGGCGTAGTCCTTCAGGAAATCGGGCAGCTCCATGATGTGGCTGTCGGCGTCATAGAAGACGCGGCCCTGAGCGTAGGTCATCTGGCGTTCTCCTCACCGGGCCGACCGTCTGCGCGGCGTACCCATCATTCGAACCCATAGTCGGCTGGCGCCACCGGGTGTCAAGACTCCGCTTTTGACTTCGATCGCGACGCAGCCGAGGTTCCGCGCCCCATGTCCCACGGCCCCATGTCGCCCGCCCAGATCGCCAGCGTGATGATCACCTCCGGCGCCGCCCACGCCGTGGTCAACGCGGTGTTGAAGTCGGGCAAGGACAAGATGTCAAGCCGCGCGCTGATCGATGGCTTCTCGGCCCTGATCGTCTTTCCCGCCGCGTTTTTCGTCCCGTTGCCGGCGCACGCCTGGGGCTGGCTGGCGACATCGGGCGTGATCCACCTCGTCTACCTCATCGCCCTGATCAAGGCGTTCGAGGGGGCCGACATGATGGTCGCCTACCCGCTGCTGCGCGGCGTCGCGCCGGCGCTGGCGGCGATTGTCGCGGTCGGCGTGTTCCACGAGCCGGTGACCTGGATCGTGATCGGCGGGATCTCGCTGGTGTCGGTGGGGGTGATCGCCGCGACGCTGGGCCGTCATCTCGACCGCCGCACGCTGGCCTGGGCGCTGCTCACCGGGGCCTGCATCGCGCTCTACACCGTCACCGACGCGCAGGGCGTGCGCGCCGCGCCGTCGGCGCCCAGCTACATCGTCTGGAATTTCATGGTGCTCGGCGGCTGCATCGCCACCCTGTTCGCGCTCTGGCGCGGCCCGAGTTTCATGCTGGCGGCGCGATCGGAGTGGAAGGCGGGTCTGTTCGCCGGATCGTTCTCGATCGTCACCTATGGCCTGGCGCTCTGGGCCCTCCGGTTGGGGGCTACGCCGCGGCTGGCGGCGCTACGCGAAACCTCGGTGCTGTTCGGGGTGCTGATCGCGATCGTCTTTTTGAAGGAACGCGCCACCCCCGCCCGCCTCGCTAGCGCCGGCCTGATCGGCGCCGGCGCGGCGGTGCTGGTGCTGAGCGGCTGACTTGGCCTCACCGCACCGACAGCCCCCCGTCGATCACCAGTTCCGCGCCGGTCACGTAGCGGGACTCGTCCGAGCACAGCCACAGCACGCCGTCGGCGATGTCCTTCGGCACGCCCTTCACGCCCAACGGTACGGCGTTGGTCGACATCGCGTCGAGGTCGGGGGGGGAGTTGGCGCCGGGTTGGCCCATGCCGGCGATGGCGATCCAGATCGGGGTCTCGATGATGCCGGGGTGGACCGAGTTTACTCGTACGCCATCCTTGGCCCCGGCGCATTCCAGCGCCACCGCCTTGGTGAAGAGCCGCACGGCGCCTTTGGTGGCGCTATAGGCGGCCAGGATCGGCGAGCCCTTCAGGCCGGCCACCGACGACATGTTGACGATCGACCCGCCGTTCGCCGCCTTCCGCATCAGCGGCAGCGCGTGCTTCACGCCCAGGAACACGCCGTCGACGTTCACCGCCTGCTGTTTGCGCCAGTCCGCCAGCGACATCATCGTGATCGACGGCGCGGGGATGGCGATGCCGGCGTTGTTGACCAGGATGTCGAGCCGGCCTTCGGTCTTCTCGATGTTGGCGATGACGCCGATCCAGGCGTCCTCGTCGGTGGTGTCGTGGTGCAGGTAGCGCGCCTTGCCGCCGGCCTTGGCGACCGCGATCGCCAGCTCCTCGCCCTTGGAGTCCTGCAGGTCGGTGATAACGACGCTGGCGCCTTCTTCGGCCAGCCGCTGTACGCAGGCCGCGCCGATGCCGCTCGAGCCTCCGGTGACCAGTGCCACCTTGTCTTCGACCTTGCCCATACCTGCGTCCTCCCGACGAACCTCTGTTGCCCTCGGTTCTACGGACGGGGGCCGGGCGCGCCAAGTCTGACCCGACGTTACGAGCGCCGGGGCTTCGTCCATCTGGCCGCCGCGATGGTTCGGCGCCAAGACTGCCCGCATGACTGAGATCAAGGCGCTGACCTTCGACGTCTTCGGCACCGTCGTCGACTGGCGCGCATCTGTGGCGCGCGAGGTGAAGCAAGCCCTCGCACCGAAAGGGCACGCGCTCGATTGGGGTGATTTTGCCGACCGCTGGCGGGCGCTCTATCAGCCGGGGATGGAGGCGGTGCGTTCCGGCGCGCGGCCGTTCACGATCCTCGACGATCTGCACCGCGAGAACCTGGTCACGCTGCTGGCCGAACTCGGAGTCACCGGCCTGACGGACCCCGAGATCGACGACCTGAACCGGGCCTGGCATCGGCTCGATCCTTGGCCGGAGGTGCTGGAGGGTATGGACTTGTTGCGCCCGCGCTTCGTGCTGGCCAGTCTCTCCAACGGCAACGTCGCGCTGATGGTGGCGATGGCCCGCCGCGCGGAGCTGCGCTGGGACGCGATCCTCGGCGCCGAGGTGGCGCGCGCCTACAAGCCGCAACCGGAAGCCTACGACGCCGCCGCGCGCATGCTGCGGCTCGATCCGGCCGAGTGCCTGATGGTCGCCGCCCACCCCACCGACCTCGCCGCCGCCGCCACCCGCGGCTTCCGCACCGCGTACATCCACCGCCCGCTGGAGCTCGGCCCGGGCCGGGAGGCGAAGCGGCCGGCCGCCGGGACGTTCGACTACGCGGCGGATGGGTTCGTGGAATTGGCGGCGGCGCTCGGGGCTAGTTGACGGCGCCGCGCCCCCTCCGTCTCGTCGCGCTAGTAGCGCGCCGATCCACCTCCCCCGCCTTTCCGGGCGGTGGAGGAGAAGGGTCGCCGAATTTTCTCCTCCCATGCGAGGCCGAAGGCCGATGCGGGGAGGTGGCAGCGGCCCGGACTGGTCCGGGGCGATGACGGAGGGGGCGCGGGGCGTCGCTGCCTAAGCGCCCTTCCCGTACCCCTGCAGCGGCCGCACTTCGAGCGCGCCGTCGGCCAGGGCCACGATCGCCTGGGCGGCGGCGAGCGCGCCGGCGGTGGTGGTGTAGTAGGGGATTTTCATCATCAGCGCCGAACGGCGTAGCGAGAACGAGTCCTCCAGCGACTGCAGGCCCTCGGTGGTGTTGAACACCAGCTGGACGTCGCCGTTCTTCATCGCGTCGACGATGTGCGGGCGGCCCTCCAGCACCTTCTTGACCCGCTCGACCTCGAAGCCCTCGTGCTCGAGGAACGTCGCGGTGCCGCCGGTGGCGATGATCTTGAAGCCGCGGCCGGTCAGGATCTTCACGGGCTTGACGATCCAGGACTTGTCAGCGTCCTTGACCGAGACGAACACAGCGCCCGTCGCCGGCAGCACGGTGCCGCCGCCGAGCTGGCTCTTGGCGAAGGCCCTGGCGAACGCCGGCGACATGTCAGTCTCGCCCTCGCGCCGCCAATCGAGCCCCATCACCTCGCCAGTGGAGCGCATCTCCGGTCCCAGCACGGTGTCGACGCCGGGAAACCTGGCGAACGGGAACACAGCCTCTTTGACCGCGATGTGGTCGTGGGTGTCGCTGACCAGATTGAAGCTGGCCAGCTTCTCGCCCGCCATCACCTTGGCCGCGATCGCCGCCACCGGCGCGCCGATGGTCTTGGCGACGAACGGGACCGTGCGGCTGGCGCGCGGGTTGACCTCCAGCACGAAGATGCGCGGTCCGTCCGAGTGAGGCTCCTCGATCGCGAACTGCACGTTCATCAGTCCACGCACATTCAGCGCGCGCGCCATCTTCTCGGTCTGGACCTTGAGTTCGGCGATCGTCTCTGCACGGAGTGAAAACGGCGGCAACGAGCAGGCGCTGTCGCCAGAGTGCACGCCGGCCTCCTCGATGTGCTCCATCACCCCGGCGACGAACACGGTTTCGCCGTCGCATAGCGCATCCACATCCACCTCGGTCGCCCGGCTCAGGTACTGGTCGATCAGCACCGGCGAGTCGCCGGAGACCTGCACCGCGTTCTTGATGTAACGGCCGAGTTGTTCGTTATCGCGGACAATCTCCATCGCCCGCCCGCCCAGCACGTACGATGGCCGGATCACCACCGGGAAGCCGACTTTGCGCGCGCCCTCGAACGCCTCTTCCGGCGTGCGGGCGATGGCGTTGACCGGCTGGGCGATCTTCAACTCGTTGAGCAGGCCTTGGAAGCGTTCGCGGTCCTCAGCGAGGTCGATGGCGTCCGGTGTGGTGCCCAGGATCGGCACCCCGGCCTGCTCCAGCGCATGCGCCAGCTTCAGCGGCGTCTGGCCGCCGAACTGTACGATCACGCCGATCAGCTCACCCTTGCGGGACTCGACGTCGATCAGTTCCAGCACGTCCTCGGCAGTCAGCGGCTCGAAGTAGAGCCGGTCGGAGGTGTCGTAGTCCGTGGAGACGGTCTCGGGGTTGCAGTTGACCATGATCGACTCGATGCCGATCTCGTCGAGCGCGAACGCCGCATGGCAGCAACAGTAGTCGAACTCGATGCCCTGGCCGATCCGGTTGGGACCGCCGCCGAGGATGATCGCCTTCTTGCGGTCGGACGGATCGGACTCGCAGTCGGGATCGGCGCCGAATGCGCCAGTTTCATAGGTCGAATACATGTACGGCGTCGCCGCCGCGAACTCCGCCGCGCAGCTGTCGATGCGCTTGAACACAGGGCGCACGCCCCGCGCCTGCCGCGCCGCGCGCACCTCGGCCTCGGTCTGCTCGGTCAGGGTGGCGAGCCGCGCGTCGGAGAAGCCCATGGCCTTCAGCCGCCGCAGGTCGACTGCGTCGGAGGGCAGCCCACTGAAGCGCAGCTTGTCCTCTTCGGCCACCAGCGCCTCGATCTGGCGCAGAAACCAGGGCTCGTAGCTGCAGGCCCCGTTGACCTCGGCCACGGTCAGCCCGTGCCGGAACGCCTGCGCGATCACCCGCAGGCGGTCGGGGGTCGGCTGGCCGAGGGCGCGCAGCACCGCGCTCTTGCTGGTGTCCGGATCGGCCGCGCCGGGGATCTCAATGTCGTCCAGCCCGGCGAGCTCGGTCTCCAGCCCGCGCAGCGCCTTCTGCAGGCTCTCGGCGAAGGTGCGGCCGATCGCCATCACCTCACCGACGCTCTTCATCGAGGTGGTCAGGTAAGGCTCGGCGCCCGGATACTTCTCGAACGCGAAGCGCGGGATCTTGGTGACCACGTAGTCGATGCTGGGCTCGAATGAGGCTGGCGTCGCCCCGGTGATCTCGTTGGTCAGCTCATCCAGCGTGTAGCCAACCGCCAGCCGCGCGGCGACCTTGGCGATCGGAAAGCCGGTCGCCTTCGAGGCCAGCGCCGACGAGCGCGACACCCGCGGGTTCATCTCGATCACCACCATGCGCCCGTCGGCCGGGTTGACCGCGAACTGCACGTTGGAGCCGCCGGTCTCCACCCCCACCTCGCGCAGCACCGCGATCGCGGCGGTGCGCATGCGCTGGTACTCTTTGTCGGTCAGGGTGAGGGCAGGGGCGACGGTGATCGAGTCGCCGGTGTGCACGCCCATCGGATCGATGTTCTCGATCGAGCAGACGATGATGCAGTTGTCGGCGACGTCGCGCACAACCTCGAGCTCGAACTCCTTCCAGCCGAGCACGCTCTCCTCGATCAGCACCTCGTGGGTGGGCGATAGGTCGAGCCCGCGCTCGACGATCTCGCGGAATTCCTCGAGGTTGTAGGCGATGCCGCCGCCGGTGCCCGCGAGGGTGAAGGAAGGCCGGATGATCGAGGGCAGGCCGACCAGCGCCTGGCCCGCCAGCGCTTCCTCTAGCGTGTGGGCGACATGCGACTTGGGGCTCTCCAGCCCGATCTTGTCCATCGCGTCGCGGAATTTCTGTCGGTCCTCGGCCTTGTCGATCACCTCGGCCCGGGCGCCGATCATCTCGACCCCGTACTTGGCGAGAACGCCGGTGCGCTCGAGCTCCAGCGAGACGTTGAGCGCGGTCTGACCGCCCATCGTCGGCAGGAGTGCGTTCGGCTTCTCCTTGGCGATGATCTGCTCGACCATCGCCGCGGTGATCGGCTCGACGTAGGTGGCGTCCGCGACCTCCGGGTCGGTCATGATCGTCGCTGGGTTCGAATTGACCAGGATGATCCGGTAGCCCTCGGCCCGCAGCGCCTTGCACGCCTGCACGCCCGAATAGTCGAACTCGCACGCCTGCCCGATCACGATCGGCCCCGCGCCGATGATCAGGATAGAGGCGATATCGGTGCGTTTGGGCATTGTCTCTCGCGCAGGAACGCAGGCGCCGCGGTTGCCGCGCGCCGGTCCGATCAGGCTTCAGGTTAAGCGCGCTGATTAGAGGCGCTGGGGGGAGGGCGCAAGGGCCGCGGGCGACAGTCCTCGAAGGGGTGCCCGAACGTGCGCCTCCGTTGCGATGCCCCCGTTTGGCCGTCTGATCCGTTCTCAGGCGACCACGCGGGCTCGCTGAGTCAAATCAGCGAGGCAACGCGCGGCTCTAGCCAACGATGAATCAGGATTGAAGGCGATCGCGACTTCTGGTCGCCAGTGTCTCTCGACAAACTCGACCATGAAGGCGGAATACTCAGGCCCTTCACTCGCGCCGATCCCTTCACGAGGTACTATAGCCCGTCTAACGCTGAGCGAGGAAGATCGTCGCCCTAGATTTAATATCGCAGTTTTGGGATTCTCCAACGTTTCGGGATCTACTTGCTGCCTCCTATGCTTGACACGTAGAAAAGCAACCAATGCTTCCTCATCAAAAAGTATCCATGATTCTATCTGCCTTACAGCTATTCTGAAGCACAAATATTCATAAGTGTGAGTGAGTTTTTCGAATCGAAGTGTCGGACCACAGTCCGCGTCGTGGTCGAGATCGCGGATAATAAGCCAGGGCAACGATCGCGCTGATTGGGCGTAGCGCACGATGTTTGGATCCAGTTTGGACTTCCCGCCCATCACGCGCTCGAGGCCCGGTACACCACCGCAGTGAATTATCAAGCGACGCGCAATAGCGGCGTCCATGGTGCCTTCGACAGCATAGTTAATTTCAGCCGCCGGCAACATCGAACAACGAGAGCTGCTCGATTCCCTTGGCTTTGGCCAACGGCATAACGGCTTCGCCAACGGTTAGGCCGGACGCCACCAGCTGTCTGACCTTCTCGTTGTCGCTTGCCGTCTCGACAGTCGTGCCGTCGTCACCGGGAACCAACCTATGCACTTCGCCAAGACCGATGCCGGTTCCGCCGGTGATCGCCTCAGAGTGGGTCGTGATGAGCACTTGTCGGCCAGAGTGGCGTTGCATTCTAGCTATCATCGCCGGCAATTGCAGCGCCACTTCCTGGTGGAGAGAGAGTTCGGGCTCCTCAAGCAAAAGAGGGCCAGCCGGCTCCGCGACCGACCACAGGAAACCCATCAGTCGGAGCGTGCCATCCGAAAACACTTCTTCGGTTTGAAACGATGGTCTGGGTCGCCAAAGTTTGAAGCCTGCAGATAGGTGTGGGCGACCTTCGGTATCGTGATCGAGCCGCAGCTCTACGAACTGAGGTACGGCAATCTTCAATGCCTCCCCGATGCGCCGAAGCCGCGCCTCGCGTGTTCGACGCGGTGTTTCGTTGATGCGACGCAGGAGGTCGCCGCCATAGGGGTCCTCACCCTTGTCCAGCGTTCGCCTCGGATCGCGAACTATCTGCGGGACGACATGCAAATACCGGATGGAGTTGAAGAAGATTGAGAGTTCGCGAAAAGACTCGTTGGCCGAAACTTGCTGAATTAAGGTCTGACTATATTTCAGGCCGTCCTTGTCAATTCCACGTCTGAGGGACTGCACTTGGCGACCCAGATGCCATACCTGCTCATCACGAACGGAGACGAAGCTCTCGTTGCGCGCACGCGTAAAGCTTAGGTGATAAGACCAGAGTTTTGGTTGCTCGTCCGTACCAACGTCGGCCTCTATCTCAACCTCGGTGCGATGGCCCCTCGCTTGGAGACATCTCAGAGATCCGATACCGCCCCTTTCGGCGACGGCGGCGCTAAGTCCACCTCCCACCGGCTTCACAAGATCGCGGAGAAATCGAACTGCATCCAGCAGGTTTGATTTACCGACGGCATTCGGGCCGACGAAAAACGCACGCTGGGAGAGGTAAACCTCCGCTTCGCGGAAGTTTCGCCAATTGCGCACCTTCAATCGAGTGAGGCGCTGACCATTGAAACGGATTCGGGGTGCCACGCCGAAGATCGTACCAGAGTGAGCGAGGCGAACACACGCCCATGCGGGAAATACCTGCATACGGATCGACCCGGCAGCCCGCCCGTGAAACTCATTAACCAGCCGGTATCCGAGCTTGCCGTACACCTGCCGGGTTCGCTTGCGCCGGCTGTGGGGGCTCGAGTCGCGAGCTGTGGGAGTTTGAGTGTTGGCCGACCGGTCGTCTCGCAGTTTGTTGCACCTGCAGGCCAATGCGTCGACCGCGCGCACGCTCAGCCTCTACACGGTCTGGAAGAAGCACGCCGACGAGGAGGCCTATAAGGCTTCCCCGTTCTTCGACAGCGTGATCCTGAACCGCAGCATCATCGTCAAGCACCGGCTACGGCCCAACGAACGCGACTCTGTCTATGACGGCCGCCGCTCGGTGACCAAGGTGATCCTGCCGATCGACCCGACCGACCTGGGCGTCGGCGCCCGTTCGTTCTTCGTGCGGCAAAAGGGCTACGAGAGCTTCCTCGAGGAGCTGTCGCTGACTGGCGAAGGGGTCGGCTCGCGCGACGACAAGCTGCTCAACCTCCTCGACGACCTGCCGTCGCTCGATCCATTCCTGATGCGCGAGCGGCTGAAGAAGTCCGACTACAAGCCGGCGCAGTGCTATTTCGACCTCTCCGAGGCCGACATGACGCGGATGTTCCAGTTCGTGCGCCGCGAAGTCACGCCGCTGATCGGCATCTCGTTCGATTCCGAAGACCGCCGCTTCGCCGAGAAAACCGAGCGGCTCGCCTCTAAGATCCTGGCCAACTCCGGCGACGCCGAACTCGACCCGCTGCGGATGGGCCTGGGCATGGAGAAAGCCGAGTTCGACGAGGGCGTCTTCTGCTGGAAGGGCTTCATATACTACAAGTGGACGCTGTCGGACCTGCTGCCGAGGGTGCGGCCGGTGGCTGACGAGATCGGCTCGATCCGGCCCAACGGCCCGGTGAGCGACGACGACCGCGCCTACATCGTCGGCGTGCGCGAGCGGCTGTCCAAAGCGATCGCACTCTCGTGCGAAACCGTGCGCACCACGCTGAAAGTCTACGACGAGGCCTATGCCGACCTCACCCAGAACGGCCACCCGCACTCGTTCCGCGATTTCCTGCGCCGCGCGCCTGGGCTGTTCCACGAGTTGGGTGAACGGCTCGGCTCGGTGCACCACATCGTCAGCTTCTGGCGCTTCCGCTTCCCGGCCCAGACACGCCAGCAGATCGGTGGCGAGGAGCTGATCGAGCTGCTGGCCGACTTCGAAGGCAGCATCAACTTCGAAGCGCCGGCGCCGGTGCGCAAGTTCTCCGTCGAGATGGTCTGAGCGGATCGGTCGGAGCGCGCAACACGCGGTCAGTATTTTCGGGATTGCGCGAAATAAAGCCATGGAATCCCCGCTCGGGTGCTATGCCTCGCGCGAGGTCATGACTGCTGCGATCTAAGCGCCATCCGGCGCGTCTGCCGGTCACGACCTCCCCGAGGAGTGCTCATGGCCACCGCCGTCCGTCCGAAGCCCGAGAAGCCCGTCCCGCCGCCACGCCCGCCAGGCGAGCGGTTCAAGAGCGAGATCGAGTCCGCGCGGTCGGAAGGGGTCGAGCCTGGCGTGCTGCTGCTGCGGCTCACCCTCGGCGACGTCTCGCGCCTGAAGCGCGACCCGGCGATCTCGGTCAGCGACATCAGCTTCGCAGACGGCGAGATGCACTACCTCGGCGTCAAGATCGCCGCTGGCGGGGTGGACGCCAGCAGCTTGGTGATCCTGCAGTCGTAGCCATGGCTCGGTCCGACGCCGAGATCGACGCCGACCGCGAACTGGCCAAGGTCACGCGCGAGAATGCCTACCTGAAGCTGCGCAACGCCCAGCTGCAAGAGGACGTCACCGCGCTGGGCGCCGAACTCGACCGGCTGCGTCAGGAACTCGAGCGCCGTGGCGGACTTCGCGCCCCGGCGGATTGATCAGCCCTTGCCAAGCTGGCGGCTGACGGCGCGCGCGTCGTCGCCAACCATGCCGACCGCTTCCAGCAGCGCATCGCGGCCGACCCCGAAGGCGCGGGTCCAGTACTGCACCTCGTACTCGCGGCCGACGTCGATGCGCTTGATCTCCAGCGCAGGACGGTGGGGGCTCTGAGGGTCTCTCGGATATCTGTCGGGCATGTTGTGAGCGTAGGCTTTGCCGTCGCGATACGCCACTGGCTGGCGGTTGAATCGATCCAACTGGCGCGGAGCGCACGCCGCCCGTAGGGTCCGCGCGCCAACAACCAGCGGACCTCCCCCATGAAGCTCTATTCCGGCGATCTCAGCCCTTACTCCGCCAAGGTGCGGATGCAGATTTACGCCAAGGGTCTCGGAGCCGACATTCCGCTGGAGCGCCCGACGACCTTCCCCACGCTGGCCTGGCGCGAGACCTCGCCCATCGGCCGCATCCCGGTGCTGGAACTGGCGCCCGGCGATGTGATCCCTGAGTCGGAGGTGATCTCGGAATACCTGGAGGAGGTCTATCCGACCCCGCGCCTGCTCGGGAAGGACGCCCGCGAGAGCGCCGCCATCCGCACCATCTCACGCTTGGCCGATATCTACCTACTGAACAACATGTTCATGCTCTCCGGCCAGACCCGCCGCTCGACCCGCAGCGACGCAGTGCGCGATCTGCTGGCCGGGCAGGTGGTTCGCGGCGTCGAGGCGCTGGAGAAGATGATCGACGGCGAGGGCGGCTACGCGCTGCTGGGCCGGGTCACCCTGGCTGACTGCACCCTGGTTCCGGCGCTCTTCATGATCGAGAACGTGCTGCCATCGACCGACACGCCAGACCCTATCCCCGCCAACCCCAAGGTCGCCGCCTATTGGTCCGCGATCCAGCAGGACGCGTCGGCCGCCAAGGTGCTGGTCGAACTCAAGCGAGGCCTGGAAGAACGCCGCCAGCTGATCCGCCGCATGGCCGAGAAGGAACGGGCGGCCGCCGGGTAGGTCGACAGGCTCGACCGCGCGGCTGCTAAGTTCAACATCCTGACACGCCGCGGCCGTGTTAGCGTGACCGAGCCAACTGCAGGGGACCGGCATGGCCGACGGGGAGATCAGTCTGCGCGAGGGCCTTCGCTCGCGCGGCAAGGACGGTTTCATCGCCCAGCTGCACGAGGAGGCGCCGCTCTACCGCGACCCATCCGGTTTCTGGGTGGCGAGCCGGTTCGAGGACGTGCGCGCCATCCTGCTCGACCATGCGCGCTTCTCGTCGGCCGGCATGGCCGGGGCGATGGGCGGGTTCCCGCTGCTGACCGACGATCCGCCGCGCCACTCCGTGCTGCGCGGGCTGCTGGCCAGCGCGTTCACGCCGGCGGCGATGGAGGGCATGCGCCCAGCGATCGACCAGCTGGCCGGCGAACTGGCCGCGGCGATCCCGGCCGGCGAGGAGATCGACGTCGTCGAGGCGATCACGACGCCGCTGCCCGTCGCGGTCATCGCCAGCATGATGGGCGTGCCGGCAGACAAGGCGCGCGACTTCAAGCGTTGGTCGAATGCGGTGTTCGGCATACAGGAGAACCCGTTCGACACGGCGGCGATCGGCGCCCTCGCCGAACTGCGCAGCTACTTCGCCCAGATCGCCGCCGAGCGCCGGCTCAAACCCGGCGACGATCTGGTCAGCGCCTTGACCAGGGTGCGCGCGACTTCGGAGACACTGTCGGACGCGCAGGTGGTGGGCTTCTGCGTGCTGCTCATGATCGCCGGCAACGAGACCACCACCAACCTGCTCGGCAATCTCTTGTCGCGCCTCGCCCGGGCGCCGGAGGGCTGGACCGCGCTGCGCGAGGACCCCAGCCGGATCGAGGACGCGATCGAAGAGTCGCTGCGCTTGGATTCTCCCGCCCAGATGGTCATCCGCTCGGCGACGTCGGACGTGACGATCGGCACGGTGACGATCCCGAAGGGCGAGGCGGTGATGGTCTATCTCGCCTCGGCCAACCGCGACCCGGAACGCTGGGCCGACCCGGCCAATTTCGACCTGGCCCGCGAGCGCGACCGCCACCTGGCGTTCGGCCACGGCGTCCACACCTGCATCGGCGCCCCGCTGGCGCGGATGGAAGCGCGGGCGGCGATGAACGCACTGGTTGCCCGCTTCACCGGCATCGCCCGCGGCGAGGCCCGCGGCCAACGCGTCCCGGGCGGCATGCTCTTCGGCTTTCGCTCATTGCCGGTGGTGTTCAGCGGCTAACCTAAATCGTCATCCCGGACGGCGCGCAGCGACGAGCCGGGACCTTCTTTGCAACGGTCGCGAAGTCCCGGCTCTTCGCTTCGCTGCGGCCGGGATGACATGGTTGGGGGAGAGGGATGGAGCAGCCCTACCGCGGCAACCCCACCAGTTGACGCGCGATGATCACGCGTTGAATCTGGCCGGTGCCTTCGACGATGTTGAGCGCCTTGGCGTCGCGGAACAGTTTCTCGATCAGCTCGTCGGCGGCGCCCGCCTCTAGCCCGACGATCTCCATGCCGAGCGCGCCGGCTTCCTGGGCGATCTCGGCAGCGAGGATCTTGGCCATCGAGCTCTCGACGATGTTGGTGCGGCGCACGTCGACCAGCCAGCCAGCCTTCAGTGTCGCCAGCCGCGCGGCGCGCAGCTTGCGCAGCACACGTTCCAGCGCATCGCGCACCCGGGGATGCTTGATCGCGCCGCTCTCAGTGGCGAAGCGGCGCGCCTCGTCCGAGGCGGCGCGAGCGATGCCGAGCGCGCTGGCGGCCACGCCGACCCGGGCCGAGTTCAGCGCCCCCATCGTCGCACCATAGGCGCTGGAGCCGCGGCCGGCGGCGCCTTCGCCCTCCGTGCGCTCCTTGCGCGTCTCGCCGCCCAGAATGTTCTCGGCTGGAATCTCACAGTCTTCGAGCGAAAATGAGACGCTTTCATAGGCTCGTAATCCCATCTTCTTCTCGATCCGCATGCCGGTGAGGCCGGGCGTGTTCTTCTCGACGAAGAACGAGCGCTGGCCGGCGCGGCCCTTGCTGGGGTCGAGGGTCGCCTGCACCAGAATCCACTCGGCGCGGGCCGCATTGCCGATGAAGCACTTGGCGCCGTTCAGCACCCAGCCCTTGTCGGTGCGCTGGGCGCGGGTGCGGAAGGCGGCGGTGTCGGAGCCGCCGCCGGGCTCGGTCAGCGCGAAGCTCGCCCACTTCGGCGCGGTCAGCTGCTTGAACGGGCCGAGGAACTGCTCCTTCTGCTCGTCGGTGCCGCCGGCGTTGACGGCGCCAGACGGGAAGCCGGCGCCTGGCGTTGCGACGCCCATGCCGCGGTCCCAGTAGGCGACTTCTTCGCCGAGGATCACGCCGCGCAGCATCCGCCCTTCCGGCGCATCACCGGCCTCGGCGCGGGCGCTGGCCCGGCCGCTGTCGACGAAGCGGTGGAAGTAGGGGTGCTCCGGCGGCAGCGGCGCGGCGTTGCGGTCGGCTTCGAGGCCGGCGGGGCGCACCTCGCTGCGGCCCCACTCCCGCGTCGCCTCGACGTGCTCCATGAGTTCGGGGCTGATCTTCACGTCCATTTCAGACTCCCTCGAAGACCGGCGCGAGCGCGTCCGGATGAGCGGCGGCTTCGTCCTGGGCGCGGTGGACGCCGCCGGCGAGCAGCCCCAGCGCCCGCACGTCGCGCATCGCCTTCTCGACCGGGTAGTCGCGCATGAAGCCGTGGCCGCCCAGGATCTGCACCCCGTTCGGCCCGACAAAGCGGCTGGCCTCGATGCATTCGACGAACGCCGATGCGGCGGCCTGCACGGCGTCGTCGCCGCGATCGATCCGCCGCGCGGCGTCCTCGACCAGCAGCCGGGCGGAGGCCACGGCGGTGAAGAGGTCGACGATTAGGAACGCCAGGCCCTGGTGGTGGGCGATGGGCTGGCCGAACGCGACCCGGTTTTGGGCGTAGTCGCGGGAGAACTCGGTGGCGTCCTCCATCACGCCGATCATCAGGGCGGCGACGTACAGCCGGACGCGGGCGAGGGCGGCCGCGCCAGCCTCAGCGCCGGTCCAGGCCGCGGCGACCTTGCCGTCGAGAGTGACTTTCGAGGCGCCAGCCGCATGCAGCGCCGCGCCGCGCACCGGCTGGGCCTTGCCTGGCCCGTCCAGCACCCAGCAGTTGGCGGGACCCAGGCCGACCACCAGATCGGCGCGGTCGCTCGGCGCCCACGCGACCAAGCCATTGATACTATCTCCGGCCTTGAGTCCGCGATCCGTGTCCTCGATCACCAGCGCCGCCCGCGCACCTGGCGTCTCCAACAGCGGGCCGGCGTAAGCCGCCGCGGCCGCCACGCCGCCGAACGCCGCCAGGGCGTAGAGCGCCGGGCCCAGCCGGTCGAGCGCGATCGCCGAGCCGGCGTCGGCCTTCGCGAGCGCGATGTTGGCCAGTACCCGCGAGAGCATCCCCAGCCCCGCGCCGCCGAGCGACTCCGGCAGTTCGAGCCGCTCGAACCCCATCTCGCCGAAGCTGGCGGCGATGCCTGGCGACACCGCCCGCCCGACCTCGAACGCGCGCAAGTTGGGCCGCAGCTGTTCGGCGCCGAACGCCGTCAGGCTGTCCAGGATCATCTGGTCGTCGTCGCTGATGCCGAAGTCCATGGGTCCTCGCAGGGTGGCTGGCGCTCAATCTAACCCGGCGAGGGCCGTCTCGAAGCCCCTGCGGACGAAATACATACTGGTGCAGGCGCCGAACCGCGTTCGCCTAGTACGGATGGACCAAGGCAAGCGGCGTGCGGCGTGCCAAAAGGGAGGGCGACACACTGCGGAGCCGTGCATGAACACCTTCACCAAGACGCTGCTGATCGCCGGGGGCCTGGCGGCGCTGGTCGGATGCGGCCAGGGCGGACCGGCCGCCGCGCCGACGACGCCCCAGGCCGCCGGCGGCAGCCTGCTGCCAACGTCGCTGACCGGCGGCGGTCCCACCACCTTCACCGATCCGACCGAGAACGCGTTCACCGTCTCCGTGCCGGCCGGCTGGACCGCCAAGGGCGGCGTGCAGCGCGGCTCGGCCACCTACGTCCGGCCCTGGGTGCAGGCCGCGTCCGCCGATGGCGCCAGCACGATCTCGCTTGGCGACCCGTCGATCCCGCCCTTCGTCGAGCCGTCGGACCAGCATCCGGCCGGCAGCAGCTTCCAGGGCCTGGTTGGCCAGCAGGTCAGCGCCGAGCCTTACGAGACCGGCGCCCAGTTCGCCGCCGACTATGCGCAGCGGTCGTTCGGCGCGTCGTGCCAGGGTTTGCAGCAGACCGGCGGCCAGCCGGAGCCCGATCTCGTGCAGGCGGCGCAGGCCGACACCGCCAAGCTGGCCGCTTCGGTCGGCGTCGCCCCGCCGCAGATCGACTTCGACGGCGCCTCGGCGCAGTTCACCTGCCAGGCCAACGGCGTGCCCTACGTGGTCGGCGTGATGGCGGTGACGTCGCATCAGCAGTCGAGCTGGGGCGTTCCGTTGCTGGTCAGCTATCGCACTCCGGCGGCCAGCCAGGCGCCGACCGACGCGGCGGCCCGGGCGATGCGCGCCAGCTTCCAGCATCAGCCGCAGTGGGACGCGCAGATGGCGGCGGCGACGCGGCAGCAGCTGGCGCAGATCCAGGCCCAGGGTCAGCAGCAGATGGCCATGCTGCAGGCCCAGCAGCAGCGCAACAACGCGATGCTCAACGCCAACGAAACGGCGGCCAATGAGCGGCTGAACGCCGGCCACGCGGCCTTCATGCAGCAGTTCAACGCGCAGGGCGACGCCCGCAACGCCGCCTGGCGAGGGCAGATGTACAACAAGGAAACGAACCACCAGTCCGAGATGCGCTACATCAACAACCAGACCTGCGTCGCCTGGTACGACGCCGCCCACACCCGTTGCAGCGCGACCGCGCAGTACTAAGGGTCCGTGTCAGCGGTCGTCAGACCGAAGGTCATCGCGAACATCACGAGGCAGGTGGTCCCGGTCATCGCGAGCGCCGCTGCCGGCGAGACCGAGAGCGCGATGCCGAACAGCGCCGGGCCGGCCGCCTGCACGAACTTCGCCGGCGTGTTGAGCAGCGCCGTGCGGTAGGCGTAGTTCTCGCGGCCGAATAGGGCGAGCGGCAAGGTCCCGTTCGCCACCGAGAGCATACCGTTGCCGACCCCTTGCGCCGCCACCAGGCCTAGCGAAGCGCTGGGGCCAAGCGCCAGCACGGCAAGAGCGCCCAGCGGATGCAGCAGCGTGGCGATGCGAGCTGTGATCAGGCTGGGAACGCGCCGCAGGAAGATCAACTCGATCGCCCGCGCACTGACGGCGGCCACGCCGAGGAAAGCCGCCGCACCGACAGCCTGATCCGGCGACAGTCCGAGCCGGGTGAGCAGCCGGGGCAGGTGCGCGCTGATGCAGGTGGAGACGAACCAGGCGCCGGCGAACAGCACGGCGACACGCGTCATGCGTCCGTCCCAGGCAATTCGGACGCGTGGCGAGGGGGGCGGCGACTTGGCGCCGCGGGCGTGCAGCGGAGGCGTCAGCCAGGCGACGAGCGGCAAGCAGATCACCATATGCGCGCCCGCCCAAACGAGGCACGCGCCGCGCCAACCGACCTGGCCGAGCAGAACGTGAGTGGCGACCCAGCCGACGCTGCTGCCGAGGCCGCCCATCAGCGCCACGGCGGTGATCCAGGGCCGCGCGGTCTCGCCGTAGATTTCCACCAGGATCGCGTTCGGCGTGCCGTAGAGCCCGATCGCCATGCCGAGCCCAAGCCCGAGCACCCCCGCGCCGAAGGCGATCGGCTCCCGGGCGAAAGCGATTAGCGTGAGCGACGAGCCGAACACCACGCTGGCCGCCATCAGCGCTTCGCGGCCCCCGCGGGCGTTAATCCATCGCCCCGCGAAGGGGCCGACAAACGCCGAGACCAGGAAGGCGCCGGAGAGAAAATCGAACACCAGGCGCGGCGACACACTGAGCGATGCGGCGATTGGATCGCCGAGCACGCCGAGCAGATAGAAGCTGGACGCGAAGGCGACGATCTGGCTCAGGCCCAGCGCCGTGGTCCTGCCGATCTCTTGCGCCGTCGCCATGTCGTCCCCCGCTGAACGGCGGACGTCGGCGAATTGCCGGCGGCGGGAAAGCGATCTAATGGCCACGCTATGTTCGAAAAACTCACATCCCAGGCGCGCGCCGCGCCGTCACTGAATGCGCTCCGGGCTTTCGAAGCGATGGGCCGCACCGGACGCGCCACCCTGGCGGCCGAGGAACTCTGCGTGACCCACAGCGCCGTGAGTCGACAGGTGAAAGCGTTGGAGCGATCGCTGGGGGTGCAGCTCTTCGCCGGCCCCAGGCACGATCTGCGGCTGACCGCGGAAGGCCGCGACCTCCTCGCCGGGCTCACGCCCGGGTTCGATGCGATCGATCTGGCGGCGCTCAAGGCCCAGTCGCAGGGTCGTTCGGTGATCGTGGCCGCCAATCCAAGCGTCTGCGTGAAGTGGCTGGTGCCGCGCCTGGCCGGGTTCGCCGCGCGGCATCCTAGCTTGAAAGTCGAACTGGTCGAACTGGCGACCCACGCGCTCACCCATCGCGGCGCACACGTTACGCTGCGCCTGGTGCAGAGCCAGCAGATGGACCGAGGGGATATCACCGCGATCATGCCCAATTTCGTCGGTCCGGTGACGGCGCCGAGCGCACACGCGGGCGCAGCAACGACGCGGCTGATCTCCCGCACCCATCCGCACGGTTGGCGGCGCTGGGCCGAACTGACCGCGACCGTGCTCCCGCCCGCGACCGAGCGCCAGCTGCCGCATCTGCATGTTGCGCTCGAAGCGGCGATCGCCGGGCTGGGCGTGGCGGTGCTGGCTTGGCCGTTGGTGGCCGACGACATGCGCGCCGGCCGCCTGGTCCCAGCCGGTCCGTTCGCACCGGAGGGCGGTGCGTTGGCGTTGATCAGTGATCCGCGCGCGGAGACGGTCGCGGTCCGGGCGTTTAAGCGCTGGATTGTAGAGGAAGGCGCGGCGTTCCCGGCCCCGCCGGTCTGGCCGGCTGCCGCTTAGGCGACCGGCGCGGGCGCCACCTTCGCCTTGTCCATCATCCCGGCGAAGCGCTCGAAGAGGTAGAGGCTGTCCTTCGGGCCGGGGGAGGCTTCGGGGTGGTGCTGGACCGAGAAGATCGGGCGACCCTCGACCGCGAGGCCGGCGTTGGTGCCGTCGAAAAGGGAGACGTGGGTCTCCTTGATCGTGGCCGGCAGGGTGGCGCGGTCGACGGTGAAGCCATGGTTCATCGAGACGATCTCGACCTTGCCGGTGGTGAGGTCCTTCACCGGATGGTTCGCGCCGTGATGGCCCTGCTCCATCTTCATGGTCTTGGCGCCCAGCGCCAGGGCCAGCATCTGGTGGCCGAGGCAGATCCCGAACACCGGCTTGCCGCTCGCCGCCAGCTTCTGGATCTCGGGCACGGCGTAGATCCCGGTCGCCGCCGGATCGCCGGGGCCGTTGGAGAGCAGAACGCCGTCGGGGTTGCGGCCCAGGATGTCCTCGGCGGTGGCGGAGGCTGGCACCACGGTCACCCGCGCGCCGATCGAGGAGAGCGCGCGCAGAATGTTGCGCTTTACCCCGTAGTCGACAACCACCACCTCGTAGCGCGGCTGGGCCGGAGCGGCCGCGTAGCCATCGTCCCAGGTCCAGAGGCCGTCGTGCCATTGGAAGGCTTGGGTGCAGGACGCGTCCTTGGCCAGGTCGAGGCCCTCCAGGCCTTTCCACTCACGGGCCTTGGCGATCAGCGCGTCGAGATCGAAGGCGCCCTTGGGATTATGCGCGATCACCGCGTGCGGCATCCCTCGCTCGCGGATCGCTTTGGTGAGCCAGCGGGTGTCGATGCCGGCGAGGCCGATCACGCCGCGTCGGGTCAGCCAGCCGCCGAGGTCGGAGTTGGCGCGCCAATTGGCCTCCTCGGTGGGCACGTCGCGGAAGATCGCGCCTCTGGCCGCGGTGTCCGAGGCGCCGGTGATCTGCTCCAGGTCCTCGGCGTTGGTCCCCACATTGCCGACATGCGGGAAGGTGAAGGCGACGATCTGGGCCATGTACGAGGGGTCGGTCAGGATCTCCTGATACCCGGTCATCGCCGTGTTGAAGCAGACCTCGCCCACCGCATCGCCGACGGCGCCGACGCCGATGCCCTGCAGCACCGTCCCGTCGGCCAGCGCCAGCACGCCGGTGACGCCGGGCAGGAGTTCGGTCGGCATGGCGGAGAATCCTTTGACGCAGCGGACGGGCAAACGGCCGCGTAGTTAGGAAGTTAGGGGCAGGGGGTCAATGCGGCGCGGCCTTCGCGAAGACACCGCCCAGCCAGGTGAAGAACGCGACGTCCGCCTGCCCGCATTTCAGACGCCCGCAATAGTCGATCTGCGCCGCGGCCACCGCTTCGGGCCAGCGCGCCGCGGTCTCCGCCTGGAGCCCTGCGTCCAGCGCCGATCGCTTGGCCTTTAGCGCCTGGCCGGCGGGGGTGGCCTCGAACGCCTTCAGCGCCGGGGTCGGCGTATGGAGTTCGTCGGCAAGCACCTTCATCGCTGCCGCCTGCTGGCGCGCCGCCGCGTCGATCGGCGGCGGTCCATAGGCCGTCTTCAGCTGCAGCGCTATGGACCGGTCGACCAGCGACTGGTTGCGCGCAATTAGCGCCTTGCCGCCGTCCGACTGGTAGAACGCGATCAGCGCGGTCAGCTGGGCGTCGTTGAAGGTGCGGGCGTAGAGCTGGGCGAGGTTGGCGGTGAACTTCGGCGCCACGCCGGCCGCGCCGGCCAGCAGGCTGGCGTGCAGCCGCGCGTCCTGCAGGTCCGTGGGTGGGACGGGTGGGTTCGAGGGGTCCTGCGCCGCGCCGGCGCCCGCCCAGCTGTAGAAGGCGCGGGTGAGGGTGATCATGTCCTCCGCCGCCTTCACATCGGCGGTCCCGCTGCTCTCCGGTCCCCAGCTGGCTCGAACGAGGGTGGTAGCCAGAGCGACGGCCTGCGGGGTCGGCGCGGGCGGCGGCTTTGCGGCGGCCTGGAGCGAAACGAGGGCGACGCAGACCGCCGCGATGACTGGCTTCACGTTCGCCTCCGATTGCCGCTTCATCATGGGCCGCGGGCGCTGTAGGGCAAAGCTCCATTGACGCCGCCGCCAGCCCCGCGGCGCCCGAGGGAGAACCAGCCGTGCTTCAGATGCGTCCCAACTGCGAATGCTGCGACGTCGATCTGCCGCCGAGCAGCGGCGAGGCGCGGATCTGCAGCTTCGAGTGCACTTTCTGCGCGGCGTGCGCGGATCAGCGCCTCGACGGCAAATGCCCCAACTGCGGCGGCGACCTCTTCGCTCGTCCCACTCGCGGCGAGGCCCTGCTCGGGCGTTTCCCGGCGTCGACCGAGCGGGTGCTGAAACCGCACGAGGCGTGTGCAGCGGCGTAGGCCTTCTTAGCTCAACCACGAAGACCACAAAGGGACACGAAGGGCGCGCCAAGCGCGCCAGCTAGACGATCCGCATCACTGGAGATTGGCGGCGCAAAGCGCCTTTGTGTCCTTAGTGCTCTTGGTGGCGCCCCTTGACCCCTACGGCCCCGCCACCGTCGCCCGCATCGCCGCTAGCCGGCCGAACGCGATCGTCAGAGCCTTGCGCCGGGCGGCGACCAGCGGGGTCGAGGGGGCTTCCCGCAGGACCGCGCCGCCGAAGCCGTCGGCGACGATCAGGCCGGGCGTCTCCGGCAGGATGTCGCGCGGGAACTCCGGCGCGACGGCGAAGTAGAAGGCGTCGCAGTAGGGCAGGTAGTCGCCCCATTTGCGGTCGGTGCGGAAGTCCTCGAGGCTCGACTTCACCTCGGCGATGGCGATCTCGCCGTGCGGCCCCAGCGCCATGATGTCGGCGCGGCGCCCATTCGGCAGCGTCACCTCCAGCAGCGGCGCATACCCCAGCGCCGCCATCAGCCGCCCAGCCCCCCGCGTCACCGCATCGGTGGTCTCCGGCCGCGAGAGGGTAAGGACGAGCGTCTCCACGGACGCATCCTGTTCCATCTTCGTTCTCACAGTCAACAGCCGCCGCCGCCGCCCGTGAGCGTCTCAGCTTGAAATCGGCATCGTCTTGGATGCGTCGGGACAATAGGTCAGGCCAGTTTCGGCCGTCATCACCAAGAGCCCGGTCGTGAGCACTGCAGCCCACTCGGCGGCCGGATAGTCGGGCGAGTATTCTCCGGCATCGACATCGCAGAGGACCGTGGCGACCATTCCGTCGAGCAGCACCTGGTCACCGGGTTTCATGTTGTCGCCTGCTGCGGCTCGCGCTCGCCCGGCTGCGGCGCGCGAGCGTCGATGGACGCGGTGATGTCGTTCATTTTCCCACCGCTTAATGCAACGCGATGGTCGCCTTGCCTCGCACGCTGGTCAGCTGCAGCTGGCCACCGGCGAGCCGGTAACCAGCCCCCTGAGCGGTCGCCGCGCCCGCCTTGGGTAGCAGCACCGCGACGTTCTGCAGCGTCTCCGGCGCGTTGACGCTTAGCGACCAGCCGGTGGCATCCTGCACCACATCTAAGTCGGCGCGGTCGCGGGCGCGCCACCAGGCGCCGTAGGTGTCGAGGTCGGGCATCCAGGCCTTGTCTTTCCACTCGGCGATCAGCCGGCGCTCGAAGGCGAGCTTGTGGTCGGTAATGTCGGGATGGATCAGGATCACCACCAGGCCGTGGTGCGCGGCGATTTTGCCGACGACCTCGTCCTCCATCCCGAAGCGGTCGCCGAGCCGGGGCTTCTCCTCATCCTCGATCGTCACCGGGAACTCGTAGATCGGCTCCGGCGCCTCGCCGGCGCGGGAGTAGGTGGTCTGGTGGCCGAGGTGGGTGAGGCAGGTGTCGGCGGTCACCGAGGACGAGTAGGAGTAGCCGGTCGCCGCCAGCACCTCGGGTAGCTGGAACGGGTAGGAGAGGTGACCCGGTCGGAACGACGTCACCCGGATCCCGGCCAGCCGCTCCAGCAGATATTTCGAGACTCGCGTCTCTCCGAAGATGGTCCCGCCGTGGGCGGTAGTCGCGGTGTCAACGAACGGGCGGTAGTCCGGATAGTGTTCGCGCCCGTCGCCGAGGTCGAAGTCCTTGAAGACGCGCGAGTGGGCGACGGTGTGACTGCCGACCTCCATCCCCTCGTCCTGCAGCGCCCGCACCAGCGGCACGGTCTGGCGGGTCAGGAAGACATCGTCGTTGTAGTCGCGGATGTACTTGGTCTGCATGAAGTAGGTCGCCTTGATCCCGTTGGCGCGCTCGAGATCGGCGTAGGCGGCGGAGTTCACCACCGAGCGGGTGAAGTCGATGTCGTGGGTCAGCACGATGCTGACCTGGCGGCCGGGCGGCGTGGTGTCGATCAGCCACGGCATCGGCTCGCCGGCGACGTAGAGTCCCTTCACCCAGCGCACCAGCACGTCGAGGCTGGGCTCGTAGCGGTTGACGTAGGCGCGGGAGACCGGCTCGTCGCGGCCGTCGATCGCGCGCCGCGCGATCGAGCCGAGGTCGACCCCCATCAGGCAGGCAGTTCCGACCTGGGTGCGGCAGGTGATCGCCGCGCCGCCATCCTCGTAGCGGGCGACCACCTTGGCGTCGGTGGTCGGGTAGGCGATCGAGCCGAGGTCGACGTCGTCGCCGGAGTGGCTGAAGTTGGTGGTCTGCTCTTCCGGCGGACCGGCCGCGCCTTGCCAGTGCAGGGTCTCGCGGGTGCGGGATGGGATCGGTGCGCCAACGCCGAAGAGCTCGCCGAGGCCGCCGCCTTCGAGGTCGAAGCCGAGCACCGTGCCGCCGGCATGGACCAGGTCGCGCAGCCCATCCAGCGCCGGCGGCGGCAGGTTGCGGCCGGAGATCATCGGGTAGACCAGCACCACCTTGTGGGTCAGCGCCCTGCGCCAGTCCTCGGTGATGGTGAAGGGCACGCCCTCGGCCTTGAACGCCCGCGCCAGGCCCAGCCAATCGGCCGCCGGGTCGGTGACCAGGATGGCCATCCGGTGCGGCCCGCCGGTGTCGAAGTCGGCGATCCTGGCCGCCGGCGGCTTCACGATCACCGACTGTCCAGGCGGCCCGCTGATTCCATCAAAGCTGTAGAACGCGCTGTTCTGCTGCAGCCCGATGCCGATGGCGGCGACGACCAGCACGACAAGCGCCAGGCCGGCGATGGTCAACAGAGCTCGCCGCGCCCGGCTCACGCTGCCTTGAATCCCTTGCGGGTCATCTCGCCCCAGCTCTGCGCGCCGCGCAGCCAGTCTATCGTGCCCTTCAGGCGCCAGATCTGGTTCAGCTGGCGATAGCCGAAGTTCTCCAGGATCGCCGCGCCGGTGAGGATCATCAGGTCGCGGGCCCTGGGGAAGCGGTGCAGTTCGGACTCCTCCAGCGCCAGCGCGCCGACGCTGAGCGCGACCCCGAACGCAAAGGTCACGCCGATGAAGGCGAGCAGATAGTCGGTCGAGAGCACGCCGAACCACCACCAGACCGGGATCAGCAGGTAGCCCAGCATCTCGATCGGCGGCCCGATCACGTCCGAGAGCACGATCCAGCCGAAGCCGATGATGCCGACTGAGCCGTATTTCGGGTTGAACGCCATCTTGCTGTGGCGCTCGAAGGTTTCCAGCGCGCCGCGGTGCCAACGCGCCCGCTGCCGGGCCAGCACCTTCAGGCTCTCCGGCGCCTCGGTCCAGCAGACCGGCTCGGGCACGAAGGCGATGCGGTAAGGCTTCTTGAGGTCGCGGAAGTGGCGGTGCAGGCGCACCACCAGCTCCATGTCCTCGCCGACGGTGCGGTGGGCATAGCCGCCGACGTCGAGCACCGCGGCGCGGCGGAAGAGGCCGAAAGCGCCGGAGATGATCGTCACTGCGCCGATCTCGCTCCAGGCCAGCCGCGCCATCAGGAACGAGCGCAGGTATTCCACCGTCTGCATCAGCGCCAAGAGGTTGCGCGGCGCGCCGATCTTGATCAACCGGCCGTCGGCGATGGTGCAGCCGTTGGCGACGCGGATGGTGCCGCCCACCGCGATCACGCGCTGCGGGTCTTCCAGGAACGGCTGCACGGCGCGCAGCAGCGAGTCGGGCTCGAGCACCGAGTCGGCGTCCATCGAGCAGATGATCGGCGCCGTGGCGAGATTGACGCCGGCGTTCAGCGCATCGGCCTTGCCGCCGTTCTCCTTGTCGATCACCAGCAGGCGAGGATGCAGGCTGGAGGCGTAGAGGCCGCGGATCGGCTGGTGGGAGACCGCCAGCTCGTAGTCGCGGGTCTCGGTCTTCTGCAGGTGAAACTGATCGATCAGCACCTGCAGCGTCGCATCCTTGGAGCCGTCGTTGATGACGATGATCTCGAAGTCCGGATAGCGGATCGAGAGCAGCGAGCGGACGCTCTCGGCCACGGTCGGCTCTTCGTTGTAGGCCGGCGCCAGGAGCGCGATCGGCGGCGCGGCCTTGGCGTAGCGCTGCCAGAACGAGCCCGAGTCGGCCTCTGGCGGCTGACGCACGAGCGCCGCGCCGGCCACCGCCAGCTGCGCCAGGTGGATCAGGTTCTGCGCCAGGCCGGACAGGATCACGAACAGCGCGAAGATCGACGCCGCCGAGACCAGCAGGTGGGTGATGTAGGCGGCGATCATGAGACCCCGCCCATCGCCTGGGCGGCCAGCTGCAGCGCCGGTTCCGCGCCTGCCGTGGGCGGTCGACGCATCAGCTTCACGGCGTCCTTGGCGAAGATCTTCAGCTTGGCGACATCATCGTCGGCGAGCGACATCAAGGTCTGGCCGGCGCGGTAGCGCACCCACCAGACGTCGTCGGCGGCGCAGGCCATCACGGCGGCGAAGAAGTCGGTGAGGCCGAGTTTGCGCACGCATTCGACCGCCTTCAGCCGCACGCGCCAATCCTTGTCGATCAGCGCCGCCTCGACCGCCGGACCGATGTCGGGATGGCCAAGGGTGGCGAGGGCGGCCAGGGCCCCGGCGCGGACTTCGGCGTCGTCCGCGTGGGTGGCGGCGAGCAGCGGCCGCAGCGCCAGCTCATCGCCGCTCGCGCCCAGCGCCTGCATCACCATCACCCGGATCGCCGCCGGCAGGTCGGTCCGCTCCAAGGTCACGCAGGCGCCGTCGATCTGGGTGCGCGCGGCCCGGTTCAGCAGGTCGGAGAACAGCAGGGAGGGGTGCTCGTCGCCGCCGATCACGCCATCGATCATTTCCTCGATCGACGGTGGCCGCTCGAGCTCGATCAGGGTGCGTAGCGCCGCGAGCCGGACCCGCTTGCTGTCCTGACGCTGCGCCCGCTGCAAGGCGGCGTAGGTTTCCACCGCCGGGAACAAGGCCAGCGCTTCGGCGGCGAGCACGCGGTGATTGGACGAGCCGCGTTTCAGCAGCCGGCGCAGCGCGTCGTCGACGCCGAGCCGTTGCAACGCTTCCATCAGCCGGGTGCGCTCGCGGCCGATGACGAGGCCGGCGAGGTCGCGCACGACCTCGGCCATCAGCACGGCGTCCTTCTCCATACCGGAGAGTTTGAGCTCGCCGGTGAGGCCGCCGATATGGTGGATCATCTCCGGCAGCACGAGGGCCCGGCGCGCGGCGCGGCGCGCCTTCTGCTGTTTGCGCGCCACCCGCGCGCCGATCAGCGCGGTCATCGTCGCCAGCGAGAAGCTCATCAGAGCGATCGCCGCGGTCCAGAGGAGGGCGAGGGGCGACACTAGAACTTGGCCGTCGCGCCGAGGTCGACTTCCACCCGGTCGTAGGAGCCCTGGCGCGCCTCGTTGGTGACGCTGGCGTGCAGGATCACGCGGTCGCTGACGGTGTAGTTCGCCGTGCCGCCGATGGAGTGGACCCGCACGGTCGTGCCGGTGTCGTTCTCGCCGGCGTCGACGTAAGCTCCCGCTACGTCCCAGCGGTCGTTGAAGCGCCAGCCGCCGCCGACCGAGAAGCCGGGGATGAATTCGCCGCGCTCGTCATGGACGCCGATGAAACGCGCGCTGATCCGGCCCTGGTCGCCGAAGAAGAGGCGGTCGACGCCGAAAGTGTAGGAGGCCACGTCGCCGGCGACGTACTGAGAATAGCTGCCATCGAACGCCAGCCGCCACGGCGAGGCTGCGCCCCACGGGTTCAGGGTCGTGTCAAACCGCACCGCCAGCTTCGGCCGGAAGAGCGGGTTCAGCGAGCCGCCGATCGCCAGCGACCACTCGCCGCCCGACCAGCCGTGATCGTAGGCGCCTTCAACGTAGGTCTCGTCGAGCTTGAAGCGCTGCAGCGACTGCACCGTGACGATCACCGCGGAATCGGCGTCGACCTTGCGGGAGAAGGCGAAGTCGTTCTCGTACCAGGCCGGCAGCCCGCGGGAGAGATCGCTGTAAGCGAAGGTCTCGTCGATGCGCCACTGCGGCGCCGGCTTGGCCGCCTGGCTCGCCGCGGTCGAAGCCGCCGTGAGTCTTTTCACGAAGTCTTCGGTCTCGGCATCGCCGGGCGAGGCGAGCAGAGCGGGGCCAAGCGCCGCCTTTGCGCCGGCCACGTCCCCGCGCTCCCACAGGATCTGCGCCAGCGCGACCTGGGCGTCCTTGTAGGTCGGAACCTGCTGCAGCACCTGCCGGAACGCCGCTTCGGCCTCGGGACCACGCCCAGCGGCGCGCAGGGCGAAGCCGAGCTGCAGCCGCGCGTCGACGTCGTCGGGATGCGCCGCCAGCAGCGCCTGCAGGTCGCCGATGGCCACGGAGGTCGCGCCGGCGAGGCGCTCCTTCACCGCCCGACCGTAGAGATCGTCGCGCGAGGGGGCTGCGGCGGCTGCCGTCGCCGCGGGCGTCTCGCAGTAGATGACGACCTGCTGGACGGCCTGCATGTCAGGCCGCTCGTCGCCGCTCGGCGATGATCCGCGCCACCCGGGTCAGGAACTCGGTCGGCCGGAACGGCTTGATCAGATAGTCGGCCACCCCGAGCTTCATCGCATCCAGGATGTCGGTGTCCTGCTCACGCGAGGTGACCATGATCACCGGGATCGTGCTCAGCTTGGGGTCGGCCCGGGCGCGGTTGACCACCTCCAGGCCGTCCATCACCGGCATCATCACGTCGAGGATCGCCAGCACCACGGGCTCGCTCTGCATAAGCGCCAGCGCTTCGCGGCCGTCGCCCGCGGTGACCACGCGGAAGCCGGCGCTGGTCAGGCAGTGCCGCAGCAGATGGACGGAGACGGCGTCGTCGTCCGCGATCAACACCGTCGGAGCTTGCATCGACCTCTCATGCCCAAAGCGCCGCCGGAGCGGGGCTCCTCGGAGTTAGGTAACTGCAAGGTCTCAAATCTAGGTTAGCGAGGCGTTGCCTTCGGCGGGTGACAGACGCGATTGTCGCAGGCCCGTTCGCGGCCGAAAGTCGCAGGATTCCAGCAGGTTCGGCTCGGAGGTGGCAGTCTCGTCACTCCTGCATCGACCGCTCCGGCTGGCGCAGGCGGCCGAGCGCCTCCGGGAACCGGCGCGACAGCGGCGCCTCGACGCCGCCGTCGAGCTCGAGCCGGTAGTCGCCCGACCCGCCCTCCGCCGCCAGCACCCGCAGCCGCGCGGCGTTGACCAGCCATGAGCGATGGGTGCGCACGAAGCCGTGCGGCGCCAGGGCCGCCTCAACCCGGGCCAAGGTCGTCCGCATTAGCGGCCGTCCGCCATCGGCCAGCCGGAACTCGACGTAGTTGCCGGCCGCGGTGGCCGTGACGATTTCGGCGGGGCGCACTCGGATCACCGTCGCGCCGTCCCGGATGTCGAAGGTCGCCGCGTCAGGGGCCTTGGACGGGCTTGCGGCCGGCCGGGTGGCGAGCCGCGCGGCGGCGACGAGCCAGATCAGGATGATGCAGTAGGTGAGGACGTCCTTGCGGTATTCGTAGATCACGTCCGTGATCGGTCCGAACCGATAGCGCCAACCGACCGCTGCATAGATAAGCGTGCGAAGCGCAATGAAGCCGCCGACGTGGATCAGGCTGAACGGCAAGGTCGCTGGGCCGTGCGTCAGCGCGAATCTCGCCCAAGCGGCGCGAGTCGGGGGCGCGATCCGCAGCAGCCAGCCGATCGCCGGCGACAGCGCCACCAACATAAGGCCGCTGCTGTACTCCCAGACGAACGGCTCCCAAGGTGCGAGCGCAGGCCGGTCGTGCAAGATGCTGAGCGCATCGACCGTGTCGCCGGCGAAGAGCAGCAGCGCGAAGGCCGCGTAGGCGATGAGGGGCGCGCTGGTTCCGGCGCCGCTCATCCCCGCCGGACCGCCGCTCGTCAACGCCAGGCTTGGCCGATCCCGCCCAGGACCCCGATTGTCCCAACCGGCTTGCGAGCCTGGCGTCGCGGGCTCTTGATTATCGAGATCGAGCGTCACGTCGTCCTGGGGCTCGCCTGCGCCGGTCCGGCGACTGCGCCCTCCGGCAGCCGGACGGTACAACGATCTGATACGTGGGAACCATGCTTAGACGCGAACTTTTGAAGGCCGTGGCCGCCGTACCGGTGGCTGGCGCGATGGCCCTACCGGCCCTAGCGGAAGTCGCCCGCACGGCTGCCCCGCGGGTGAGGCCGGGCCAGCCGGGATGGCCCGGCGCCCAAGCGTGGGCAGACTTGGGCGAGACTGTTGGCGGGCGGCTGATCAAGGTGGCCTCGCCGCTCGACGCCTGCGCCGAGGGCGCGGATTCCACGCAGCTCTTCAAGGATCTGACCAACCAGTTCTTCATCGGTGACAACGTCGCGCTGACGCAGAATCTGGGCTGGACCGACGCCTGGACCTCCCGGGCCAGCGAATACGCCGTCGCGGCCGAGACCAGCGCCGACGTGGCGGCGGCGGTGACCTTCGCCCGGGCTCACCGGCTGCGGCTCGTCGTAAAGGGCGGCGGCCACAGCTATCTCGGCGGCTCCAATGCGCCCGACTCGCTGCTGATCTGGACCCGGCGGATGAACGCCATCCAGTTGCACGACAGCTTCGTTCCGCATGGCTGCGAGGGGAAGATCGCGCCCGAGTCCGCGGTCAGCGTGGGCGCCGGGGCGATCTGGCTGGACGCCTATGAGGCCGTCACCACCCGGGCCGGACGCTACGTGCAAGGCGGCGGCTGCACGACGGTCGGGGTCGCGGGGCTGGTCCAGGGCGGCGGCTTCGGCAGCTTCTCCAAGGGGTACGGCACGGGCGCCGCGAACCTGCTCGAGGCCGAGGTCGTCACGGCGGACGGGCAGGTGCGCGTCGCCAACGCTTGGACCAACCCGGACCTGTTCTGGGCGATCCGCGGCGGCGGCGGTGGCACGTTCGGCGTCGTCACCCGGCTGACCCTGCGCACGCACGACCTGCCGGCGACGTTCGGCTCGGTGACGGCCAAGATCCTCTCCAGCTCGGACGCGGCTTACCGTGCGCTGGTGGACGAGGTGCTGTCGTTCTATCGCGCAAGCTTGATGAACGCTCATTGGGGCGAGCAGATCACCTTCCAGTGGCCGCGCCAGATCGGCGTCGACATGGTCTTCCAGGGGCTGAGCCAGGCCGAGGCGACCGAGACCTGGCGGCCGTTGTTCGACTGGATCCGCGCGCGGCCGGCCGACTACACGCTGGCTCAGCCTTCGATTTTCGCCTTACCAGCCAAGGCGTTTTGGGACCCCAAGGTGCTGTCGTTGGTACCCGGCGTGATCAAGGCCGATGACCGGCCGGGCGCCGCGCCAGGCCGTTTCGGCTGGGCCGGCGACGCCGCACAGTCGGGCCAGGTGTTGCACGCCTACCAATCGACCTGGCTGTCGCAGCGGCTGCTCGAACCGGACCGCCGCGCGCAACTCGTCGACGCGCTGGCCCATGCGGCGGCCAGCTGGAGCGTCTCGTTGCACTTCAACAAGGGCCTGGCAGGCGCGAGTGCGTTGGCGTTGAAGCGGAGCGGGGAGACGTCCACGAACCCGGCCGTCCTGGACGCCTTCGCACTTGCGATCACTGGCGCCGGCGAGGGCGCGGCCTACCCTGGGATCGCTGGCCATGAACCGCAGATCGAAGCGGGTCGGCGTGAGGCCACGCGGGTCCGCGCTGCGATGGCGCCGCTGCTGGCGCTGCCCGCGCAGCCGGCGTCCTACGTCTCGGAGACCGACTACTTCGAGGCCGACTGGCAGCAGGCGTTCTGGGGCGACCACTATCCGCGGCTGCGACGGATCAAGGACCGCTACGACCCCAGCGGGCTCTTCACCGTGCACCACGGCGTCGGCAGCGAGGCGTGGAGCGACGATGGGTTCACGCCGGCCCGCCGAGCGTAGGTTTCAGCGCGCCAGTTGCTGCGGAAACGCCAAATGGCCGAGGTTGAACCCGAGAGACTGCAGGCGAGCGAGCGCGGCGGATTTCTCGGCCGCCGTCAGCACCGGGTAGCGCGACATCAGCCAGACGTAGTGCTGGTTCGCCGTCGACATGATCAGCCAGTGATTGTCGTCGGCGTGGTCGAGGATCCAGTACTGCTGGCTGATCAGCCCGCCCAGCATCGCCAGCGTCATCTTGGTGTTCTGGGTGGCCGGCAGCACTTTGCCGTCGACGCTGGTTTGCTGCTGCGGCCCGGTGGCTGCGCCTTTGTGGCAAGTCTGCACCGCCTTGAAGACGCCGCCGACCCAGCCGGAGAAGTCGGTGGTGGGCGCCTGGCAGTCCGACTGCATCCGGTTCGGCGTCCGGGCGATCTCGTACCAGCGACCCGAGTAGAGGTCGGTCGCCACCGGCCTGGCGGGCTGGGCCGGACCGGCCAAGGCAGGGGCGGTCAAGCCCAACAGAACTGCGAACGCGCCAACGGCGAAACCAAACTTCATGCTCATCCTTAGCAGAATCGTCAAAAAACCGGTCGCCGCGCAAGCGTTTGATTGCTTACGCGGCGACTAGATACGATTCCCGACCTGAATGAGACCTGACGCTACTCCGCGGCGGCCAGCCGCAGGGCCGGCGCGCGGTCGCGGAAGTTGATCGCCTTGAGATAGACGATGCCTTCCTCGGCGATGTCGTCGCCGACCATCCGGTCGCCCTCGGCCTTCAGTTCGTCCATGTCGACGTACATGCCGTAGAAGGCGCGGGTGCGGTCGGTGATGATGCCGGCGTTCAGGAGCGTCTTGATCAACACCCGGAAGATGTTGGTCGCTTCCTTCATGTCCTCGCGGCGGCTCTCGTCAGTGGCGATCTCGGCGAACTCGGCGATCACCCGGTCCGGGTCCATGCCGAACTCTTCGTAGAGGTCGCGCTGCTCGGAGGGGGCGACGAGGTTGAACAGCAGGGTCTGGAAGCAGTGCGCCGCCCAGTCCTCGATGATGATGTGTTCTTCTTCGCTCAGCTTCGGAATGGTCCGGTCGGCCCAGATCTTCCCGAACTTGTGGTGGAAAGCCTCGTCGGTCATCACCAGCTGCATCAGCTTGCGGCCGAGCGGGTCGTTGAGCTTCTGGTAGAAGGTGGCGAAGGCGCCCATGGCGAGGCCCTCGACCAGCATCTGCATGCCGATGATCTTCTTGTAGACCTCAGGCGACGAGATGATCTCGACCAGCAGGTTCTGCAGCACCGGGCTCGCATTCACCGGACGGCCCCAGCGCGCCTTGATGTACTTCGCGAAAGCGGTGACGTGGCGGGCTTCTTCGCGGGTCTGGTTGGCCGCGTACTCTTGGGCGCCCTGGTCGTAGAGCACGTGGCAGAGGCTGGCCGACAGGTTCAGCGCGCCTTGCTCGCCGTGCAGGATCGACGAGAACGAGCGCAGCGTGGACTGGTTGATGAAGCGGATCCGGGTCTTCGGATCGGCCAGCATCTCCTTGCCGTAGTTGGTGTTGAGCACCGCGACCATGTCGTCGGGGAGGAGGGCCTCGTTCTCCATGTCGAAGGGCTCGTCGAAGTCGATGTAGTCCTTCGACAGCGGATCCCAGAAGTGGTCGTGGGTGGCCGAGATGATCTTGTCGAACGCGGTCGAGCGGTTGTTGTAGCGGTCGAGTTCCAGCATGGACTCGAAATCGTCCGGCGCCACGGCGCGATAGACTTCGTCCTTGGTGATGTTCCCGTCGGCCACGGCTGCACTCCCTGCGATTTGAACGGCGTGCAGGCTAAATGCCTTCGAGTAAACCGCCCGTCAAGAAAAATGACGGGGGCGTCACGAATTTTGGGAACGCCTTGCCCCTCCACCACTTCGTGGTCCCCCTCCCCTGCATTCGCAGGGGAGGATATCGAAGCTGCGCCACTCTTCTCCCCCCCAACGGGGGAGGGGGACCACGAAGTGGTGGAGGGGCCTACGGCCGCCGCTTCACTCCGCCGCGACCAGCTGCGCTGCGCCGCGGTTGGCGCTTTCCTTGAAGTTGATGGCTTGCAGGTAGCGGATGCCTTCTTCGGCGATGTCGTCGCCGGGCATGCGCTCGCCCTCGGCCTGCAGCTCGTCCATGTCGACGTACATCGCATAGAACGAACGGGTCCGCGCCGTGATCAGGCCGGCGTTGAACAGGGTCTTGATCAACACCCGGAAGATGTTGGTCTCGCCCTTGAACCGGCGGGTCGGATCGCGCTCGGCGCGGCGCTTCATCATGTCTTCGACTACCCGCTGCGGGTCGAGGTTGAAGCTGGCGAAGAGCTGCATCTGCTGGTCCGGCGAGCCGCGGTCGAAGAGCAGGGATTGAGCACAGTGGGCGGCCCAATCCTCGACGATGTTGCGTTCGGCCTCGCTCAGCTGCGGCACGGTCTTGTCGGCCCAGATCTTCCCGAATTTGTGGTGGAACGCCTCGTCGGTCATCACCAGCTGGAACAGCTTCTTGGCCAGCGGGTCGCGGTTGTTGCGATAGCCGTTGGAGAAGGCGCCCATGGCCAGGCCCTCGACCAGCATCTGCATGCCGATGATCTTCTTGTAGACCTCCGGCGCCTCGATGATGTCGATCAAGAGCCGCTTCAGCGCGGCGCCACACGGACCGGGCCGGCCCCAGCGCACTTTGATGTATTTGGCGAACGCGGTGACGTGGCGGGCTTCTTCGCGGGTCTGGTTGGCCGCGTACTCTTGGGCGCCCTGGTCGTAGAGCACGTGGCAGAGGCTGGCCGACAGGTTCAACGCGCCCTGTTCGCCATGCAGGATCGACGAGAAATTGGAGAGCTGGGCGGTGTTGATGAAGCGCACGCGCTCCTTGGGGTCAGTCAGCGTCTCGGCCACGTAGGGCAGGCTCAGGACTGGGCTGTTCTCCTCCGGAACCATCGCGACATTTTCCATGTCGAACGGGGTGTCGAAGTCGATGTAGCGCTTGTCCAGCGGGTCCCAGAAGTGGTCGTGGGTCGCGGCGATGATCTTGTCGAACGCGTCCGAGCGCTGCCCGTAGCGGTCGAGCTGCAGCATGGATTCGAAGTCGTCCGGCGGCACTGCGCCGTACATGGAATCCTTGGTGATGTTTCCGTCGGCCACCGTCGTCATCTCCCACGATCGTTGTGTCTCGATCTAGGCTTGCATTGTCCGTCCGCGGGGCGCGGTATGTCAACGGCTGAAGACATAGCGCGTCTCGGAAACGAACGCAGCTCGGCAACGTTGGAAGGGCGATGGAAACGCCCACGTCCACCGCCATCCGCGCCATCCGCTACGACGAGGGTCGCCTGCGCCTGATCGTGCGGTTCATCGACGGCGACGAGTATGCCTACGTCGGCGTACCGGGCGAAGTGCATCGTTCGTTCGCCGAAGCGCCGTCCAAGGGCCGCTTCTTCGCCGAAACGATCCGCGGCAACTATCCCTACAACAAGCTGACCGAGTAGCTTCGCCCTCCATCAGGAGGTGGCAGGGCGAATGATCTCGGGCGCAGAAACGCTCTGGCGGGACGCCGGGCTTGGCGATCTCGGCTTGAGACACCTAGCTCTCGCCGATCTCGGTGCCGTAGCTGCAGCGTTGCTCCCCGGCGAGGGTTACACTCATCCGGGTGGTGAGCCGGCGACGCTTAGCGAAACCCGCCAAGCGCTCCGTGGCTTCGCAGAGAATGGTTCGGATGCAGGTTTCGTCGCTACGAGGCGCGCCGACGATGCGCCGGTCGGCTTCCTGCTCTACCGACTCCGCAATCGGCTCGCAGAGGACTTCGGTGAAGGGAACGTCCTGGGAGCGCTATCGCCGAGGCTCTTCCCGGCGGACGGCCGCTTCGTTCAGGTCCACGACCTCTGGGTCGACCCCGCGTGGCGCCGTCGCGGAGTTGCTCGAACTCTGAAGCAGATCGCCGAGCTGGCCGCGGCATCCGAAGGGATCGGCATGATCTACACGGTGACCGAGGCCGACCATAGCGCCGCCCTCGCGCTCAATGCCGGACTTGGCTACGTCGAAATCTACCTCGGTCCGATGTGGGACGCCGTGGAGCGCGTGGCTCTGGCGAAATACCTCTAGCCGCGCCGGTCGCGGCGCGCCTTCACCGCCAGCCGCAGGGCATTGAGCTTGATGAAGCCGGTAGCGTCGCGGTGGTCGTAGGCGACCTGGCCTTCCTCGAACGTCACCAGGTCCTGGTCGTAGAGCGAGTAGGGGCTCTCGCGGCCGATGATGCTGACGTTGCCCTTGTAGAGCTTCACCCGCACCGTGCCGGTCACGTGCGACTGCGAGTGGTCGATTGCCGCCTGCAGCATCTCGCGCTCCGGCGTGAACCAGAAGCCGTTGTAGATCAGCTCCGCATAGCGGGGCATCAGCTCGTCCTTCAGGTGCATCGCGCCGCGGTCGAGGGTGATCGACTCGATGCCGCGGTGCGCCGCCAACAGGATCGTCCCGCCCGGCGTCTCGTAAACCCCGCGCGATTTCATGCCGACGAACCGTCCCTCGACCAGGTCGAGCCGGCCGACTCCGTTGTCGTGGCCGAGCTGGTTCAGCCGGGTCAGCAGCGCCGCCGGCGATAGCCGCTCGCCGTCCACGGCGACCGCATCGCCCTTTTCGAATTCGAGCGTGAACACCTGCGCCTTGTCCGGCGCGTCTTCGGGGGCGATCGTGCGCTGGTAGACGAACTCGGGCGCCTCGAGCGCCGGATCCTCCAGCACCTTCCCCTCCGACGACGAGTGCAGCAGGTTGGCGTCGACGCTGAACGGCGCCTCGCCGCGCTTGTCCTTGGCGATCGGGATCTGGTGCTGCTCGGCGTAGGCGAGCATCGCTTCGCGGCTCTTGAAGAAGTTATCGGCGCGCCAGGGCGCGATCACCCGGATGTCGGGCTCCAGCGCGTAGTAGCTGACCTCGTAGCGGACCTGGTCGTTGCCTTTGCCGGTCGAGCCGTGGCTGACCGCGTCGGCGCCGACCTTGTGGGCGATGTCGATCTGCGCCTTGGCGATCAGCGGCCGTGCGATCGAAGTGCCGAGCAGATATTGGCCCTCGTAGACCGTGTTGGCGCGGAACATCGGGAACACATAATCGCGCACGAACTCCTCGCGCAGATCGACGATGTAGATGTTCTCCGCCTTCACGCCGGCCATCAGCGCTTTCTCGCGCGCCGGGCCGAGTTCCTCGCCCTGGCCGAGGTCGGCGGTGAAGGTGACCACCTCGCAGCCGTACTCGGTCTGCAGCCACTTCAGGATGATCGAGGTGTCGAGCCCGCCAGAGTAGGCCAGCACGACTTTCTTCAGGGGCGGCAGTTCAGCCATGGCGCAAATCCCAGGGGAGGCGAGAGCCGCGCCTTAAAGGCGGTTGATGACGGAAGTTCAAGGGGGCGTCTGACTCCCCTCCCCCTTGAGGGGAGGGGTTGGGGGCGGGGGGCTGCTGGCGACATCTCAATGGCGGAGAGAAACCCCCACCCCGGACCTATGGTCCGACCCTCCCCTCAAGGGGGAGGGTTCACACTTACACCGTGACTTGCGTCCCCAGCTCCACCACCCGCCCGGGCGGGATGTTGAAGAAGTCGGTGGGGTTGGTGGCGTTTTTCATCAGGAAGATAAACACCCGGTCCTGCCAGAGCGGCATGCCCGACTGCACCGCCGGCACCACCGTGCGGCGGCCGACGAAGAAGCTGGTGGCCATGATGTCGAACTTCAGCCCGTGCTGGCGGCAGAGCGCCAGCCCCTTGGGCAGGTTCGGGGTCTCCATGAAGCCGTAGCTGATCGTCACCTTGGTGAAGTCGGCGCCCAGCGGCTCCAGCTTCAGCCGGTCGTCGTCCTTCACCCGCGGCGTCTCGGCGGTCTCGACGGTGAGGATGATGTTCTTCTCGTGAAGCACTTTGTTGTGCTTGAGATTGTGCATCAGCGCGACCGGGGCGACGTCCGGGTCGGAGGTGAGGAAGATCGCGGTGCCGGCGACGCGGTGCGGGGCGCGGTTCTTCAGGATGTCGGCCAGGTCCTTCATCGGCACGCTGTCGCGCCGGGTCTTGTCGAAGAGGAGCTGGGTGCCGCGGTTCCAGGTGATCATCACCAGCACCATCGCCGCGCCGAACGCCAATGGCAGCCAGGCGCCGTCCGGGATCTTCAGCAGGTTCGAGGAGATGAAGGTGATGTCGACCGCGCCCAGCGGGACCAGCAGCAGGGCGGTCTGGAACCGGTTCCACTTCCAGACCCGGCGCGCGATCACATAGGCGATCAGGGTGTCGACGAACATCGCCCCGGTCACCGCGATGCCGTAGGCCGAGGCGAGGCGGTGGGAGTCGCGGAACGCGGCCAGCAGCACCAGCACGCCGACCATCAGGAAGCTGTTCACCGCCGGCACGAAGATCTGGCCGGCCTGGGTTTCGGAGGTGCGCTTGATGTCGATCCGGGGCAGCAGCCCAAGCTGCACCGCCTGCTGGGTCATCGAGAAGGCGCCGGTGATCACCGCCTGGCTGGCGATGACCGTGGCCAGGGTGGCGAGGATCAGGATCGGCCAGTACACCACCTGCGGCGCCATGTGCCAGAAGGGGTCGGCCCGGGCGTGCGGGTCGTGCAGCACCAGCGCACCCTGGCCCAGGTAGTTCAGCGCCAGGCAGGGGAACACGAGGCCGAGCCAGGCGGTGCGGATCGGTTTTTTCCCGAAATGCCCCATGTCGGCGTAGAGCGCCTCGGCCCCGGTCACCGCCAGGAAGACGCTGCCCAGAATGACGAACCCCTCGAACCCGTTCTCGATCAGGAACTTGATCCCATAGTAGGGGAGGAAAGCGCGGAAGATCGAGAGGTCGTCCTTCAGGTGGAAGAGACCCAGACCACCCAGCACCACGAACCAGATCGCGGTCACGGGACCGAACAGCGAGGCCATCCGATGGGTGCCGCGCGATTGCACCATGAACAGCAGCACCAGGATCACCGCCGCGCCGGGCAGGGCGTAGGGGGCGAAGTAATGGCCCATGCCGGGCGCGTCGCGAACACCCTCTACCGCCGACAGCACCGAGATCGCCGGCGTGATCATGCCGTCGCCGTAGAAGAGCGAGGCGCCGACCATGCCGAGGAAGAAGATCACCAGCGAGCGGCGCCCAAGCGCCCGCTGCGCCAGCGCCATCAGCGCCAGGGTGCCGCCCTCGCCTTTGTTGTCGGCGCGCATGAGGAAGATCACGTATTTCACCGTGACGATCAGGGTCAGCGCCCAGATCACCAGCGAAACCACGCCCAGCACCGCGTCCTGAGGCGTGCCGACGGGACGAGCATGGGCCAGCGCCTCCCGCATCGCATAGAGCGGGCTGGTCCCGATATCGCCGAACACCACCCCGAGCGAGCCGAGCGTCAACGCCCAATAGCCGGCGCCATGGCCGGAGGTGGCGGCTTCGACTGCTTCGGGAGTGTCGGTGGGTTTGGCCGGGGTCTGGACTGCAGCCTCGACAGCCAATTGTGAACCTCCAGGAGCGCCCGGGTGGGCGACCGTCCGCCACGACGCCACAAGGGCGGCAATGTGGCGGGCGGCGCGGCGCGATACACCCGATCACGGCGCCGTTCAATCGTGGCGATTAACCGCTGCCCCGCTGAACATTCCCTTTCAACGCGGAGCGGGCCTGCTTAGTTTTCTCCGTCCAATGACGGGGCATTCGGTCGCAGGATGAACGCGTGAGCGCACGGCTCGCTCTGGTGACGGGCGCCTCCTCCGGGATCGGGGCGGCCCTGGCGCGGGTCTACGCCAGTCACGGTTACGACCTGGCGCTGACCGCGCGGCGCGACGATCGTCTGCATGCGCTCGCCGACGAGGCGCGTCTCCGCTACGGCGTCGAGAGCCTGGTGATTCCCGCCGATCTCTCCGCGCCCGCCGCGCCGGCCGAGATCCTGGCCGCGATCGCCGCCAACGGGCGCGACGTCGACGCGCTAGTCAACAACGCCGGCTATGCTGTTCCAGGCGGGTACGCGACGACCCGCTGGGACGACCAACGGGCGCTGCTGCAGGTGCTGGTCACTGCGCCGTGCGAGCTCGCTCATCGGCTGCTGCCAGGGATGCTGGAGCGGCGGTTCGGGCGGATCGTCAACGTCGCCTCGCTGGCCGGCCTGGTCCCCGGCGCCCGCGGCCACACCCTCTACGGCCCGGCCAAGGCGCTGGTCATGCGCTTCTCGCAGGGCCTGCACCTGGAGACGCAAGGCACGGGTGTGCATGTCAGCGCGCTCTGTCCCGGCCTCACCTATTCGGAGTTCCACGACGTCGCCGGCACCAGAGCCCAGGTCAGCGAGCGGGCCCCGACCTGGATGTGGCTGGGCGCGGACGAGGTGGCCCAGGCCGGCTACGAAGCCACCGAAGCCAACCGCCCGCTCTGCGTCACCGGCGCCCCTAACAAGGCGATCGCGGCCCTCGCCAAGATCATCCCGGACGAATGGGGCATGGCGCTGATGTCGAGCCAGTCGGCGCGATTCCGGCAGATGTAGATGCGGGCGGCGACGCTTGCGCCCCCTCCGTCATCGCCTCGGACACGTCCGGGCCGCTGACACCTCCCCCGCCTCTGCGGGCGGTGGAGGAGCGAAGATCCTTGCTCCTCCAATGCGAGCGAAGCGATGCGGGGGAGGTGTCGCGGCGCGATGCAATCGCGGCGTGACGGAGGGGGCGCAAGCCTCTCCGCGCTGCCTCTACTTCGGATAGGGCGTCGCCGCGGAGGCGCGCATCAGGCCGATGGTGGTGTCGGACAGCCCGGCCAGGATGAACTGCACCGCCATGGCGCAGAGGATCAGGCCTAGCACCCGCACCACGATCACCATGCCGATCTCGCCCAGCAGCCGGGTGATCAGGCCGGTGAACCAGAAGCAGGCGAGGATCGTCACCGCCGTCGCCGCGATCACCCCGACGCCCGCGGCTTCGCCCGCCCAGCCGAGCTTCCCGGCCTCGCCGGCGTAGATCACGGCGGTCGAGATCGCGCCGGGTCCGATCAGCAACGGCATCGCGAAGGGCACCACCAGCCGCTCGAACCGCAGCTTCGCATAGGCCCGGGCGGTCAGGTTGTCGCCGGCGCCTGCCGCCTCGCCGAGCGTGGTGGCGAGGTCGCCGCGTGCCATGTCCATGCCGAGCAGGAAGAGCAGCACGCCGCCAGCGATGCGGAACGCGGCCAGGGAGATGCCGAAGAACCGCAGCAAGGCGACGCCGGTGACGAAGAAGAAGGTCATGAAGGCGAACGAGAAGACGGCGATGTACGCCGCCGTCAGCCGCCGCCCGGCCGGTTGCGCGCCCGCCGTCGCCGCCGCGAACAGTGGGGTGTTGCCCACCGGGTCGATCAGCGCGAAGAGGGCGACGAAGAAGTTGACCGCGAAGTGGGCTGCGCTCATGGTCAGGCCTTAGCCCAATTCGAGTCCCGAAACCAAAGGAGCCGTCATGGCCCTGGCCGCCGCCGCGCGCGCTGATGCGACCCGCCCAGACGCCGTCGCCGATCCGCGGCTGATCGTGCCGCTGGATCTGCCGACCCGGGCCGAGGCCGAGGCGATGATCGAGCGCATCGGCGACGCGGTCAGCTACTACAAGATAGGCCTGGAGCTCTTGGCCACTGAGGGCATGGCGCTGGGCCGAGACCTGCGGCGGCGCGGCCGCCAGGTGTTCGCCGACTGGAAGCTGCACGATATCGGCGAGACCGTGCGCCGCGCCACCGCCGCGATCGCCGCCTCAGAGGCGTGCGATGTCATGAACGTCCACGCCGAGCCGCAGGTGCTGGCCGCCGCCGTCAAGGGCCGCGGGTCATCGCCGATGAAGGTGCTTGGCGTCACCGTGCTGACCAGCCTTTCAGGCCAGGATCTCGGCGAGATCGGCTATGCGTTCTCGCCGGCGCAGCTGGTCGAGCGCCGCATCCGCCAGTGCATCGACGCCGGGGCCGACGGCGTGGTGGCGAGCCCGCTGGAGGCCAGCATCGCCCGCAGGATCGGCGGACCCGATTTCCTGGTGGTCACGCCGGGCGTGCGGCCGACCTGGGCCAGCCTGAACGACCAGCAACGGGCCGAGACGCCAGCGTTCGCGCTCGCCCAGGGGGCCAGTCACATCGTCTGCGGTCGCCCGATCACCGCCGCCGACGACCCCAGGGCCGCGGCTCTGATGATCGTGGCGGAAATGGCTGGCGCTTAGCCGTCTAATCTACCAGCGCCGTCCGCCGCCGGAGCGATGCATCACCATCGGCGCGTGGTAACCGCCCATGTGGCCCCACGATGACGACATGCCACCCATGCCGCCGCCCCAGCCCTTCATCGAAGGCATCGGCTGATAGCCGTGCATTGGCGGCATCGGCTGATTGTGCATCGGCGGATAGGGTTGCATCTGGTGGTCGTGATGCATCGGCGGGTAGGGCTGCATCATGTGATTGTGGTCATGCTGGCGACGTTCGCGTTCGCGGATGTCGACATTGACGTCGACGCTGGCGCTGGCGTCGGCGAACGCGCTGGCCACGGCGATGCCGTTGGCGCCGGCGAAGCCGCCGCCCCCGCCGCCGCCTTCGTCGATGAAGGTGTTCGGCCCGACGCCGCCTTCGCCCTCGTAGAACTCGGTCGGGGTGTAGGTCTCTTCCTCATCGGCCGGGCCCTCTTCGCGCCAGCTTTCCTCGTCGCGCCAGCCGCGGTCGTCGCCGCGCCAGTCGTCACCGCGCCAGTCGTCGCCACTCCGGTCGTCGTTGCGGGCCCAGCGTTGCTCGTCGCCGCGCGAGGCGTGCTCGCGCCAGCCGTCGTCGCGTTGCGCGTCGGGGCAATAGCAGTGGCAGCTTTCATCCCAGCGCTGGCCGGCCTCGCCGCCGCCTTCGTGGACGATGCCGCCGTCCCAGTAGCCGCCGGCCATCGCAGGGCCGGCGCCAGCGGCCAGAATCAGCGCGCCGATCGCGGCGGCAGCCGTGGTCGTCTTCATCATCGCCTCCGAAAACTCGTGGTTAATCGAAGGTTAACTAGCTCTGAGCGCGAACCCCCGCGAGCGATTGCCCCTCAGAGGCGAGCGGCCCCAGAGTCGAAGGCGAACCACTAAGCCCACGAAGTGACACGAAGGGCGCGCCAAGCGCGCCAGCTAGTCGTTCCAGGTTGCTGGAGATTGGCGGCGTAAAGCGCCTTTGTGATCTTTGTGCTCTTGGTGGTTGAGCCTGCGGCCTAGAAGTCGGACGCGATGCCGCCCTTTTCCCAATCACCGTAGCGCGTCGGCTCGGGGCCGGATGGGCCGCCTTCCTCCGGCGGCAAGGCGCGCGGCATCTGATGCGCGCGGCGCTCGGCCGCCTCCTCCAGCGCGCGGCGCGCGGCGGGGGTCAGCGGCTTGCCGGGCGCCGCACCTGGGGGATCGGTCTCCATCCGGGTCTTTTAGCGCGCTGTCGCCAGCACGGCGAGCTTGCGCCGGCGGCCGGATGCGGGCAGGCGGTCGTCCCGTGCCAGTCGATCCCGCCCGTAGAGCCTCTCTCGATGTCCTGACCGCCGCCCTGACCAGCAAAGCTGGGCTGGAAGCGGCGCTAGAGGGGCAGGGGCTGGGCAAGCTGTCGCCGCAGGACCGCGCCTTCGCCCGCGCCCTGGTGATGGCGACGCTGCGCCACCTAGGCCCGATCGACAAACTGCTGAACCCCTGCCTCCAGCGCGAACCGCCCGAGGCGGTCCGGATGATCCTGCGCCTCGGCGCCGCGCAGATGTTCCACCTGGAGACCCCAGCCTACGCCGCGGTGAATTCCAGCGTCGCCCTGGCCGAGGCGATGCCTTCGACGCGCGGCTTCAAGGCGCTGGTCAACGCGGTGCTGCGCCGGCTAGGCAGAGAACCGGCGCGCGAGGCCGACGCCGAGGACTACGCCCCGCCCTGGCTCTTCGCCCGCTGGCGCGCTGCATTCGGGGAGGCGAACGCCCGCGCCATCGCTGGCGTGATCCCGCAGGAACCGGCCACCGATCTCACGCCACGCGCCGCCGCCGAAGCGCCGGCCCTCGCCGAGCTGCTGGAGGCGGACCTGCTCCCTGGCGGCCAATTGCGCCGCGCCGGGCGCGGGCGGATCGAGGAGTGGCCCGGCTTCGAGGAAGGCCGCTGGTGGGTCCAGGATGCCGCCGCCGCGATCCCTGCGCGGCTGCTGGCCTCCCAGGCCGGCGAGACGGTGGTCGACCTCTGTGCCGCGCCCGGGGGCAAGGCGCTGCAACTGGCGGCGACTGGCGCCGCGGTCACCGCTGTCGATCGGTCAGCCGGCCGGCTTTCCCGGCTCACCGACGCGCTGGCCCGCACCGGGCTCAAGGCTGAGACGGTGGTCGCCGACGCCGAGCGCTGGGAGGATACGCGTCAGTTCGACGCCGTGCTGCTCGACGCCCCCTGCACCTCCAGCGGCACCTTCCGCCGCAACGCCGACGTGCTCTGGACCCTGCGCCCCGCCGACATCGCCAAGCTGGCAGAACTCCAGTCTCGCCTGCTCGACGCAGCCGCCAAGCGGGTGAAACCAGGCAGCAGGTTGGTCTACTGCGTCTGCTCGCTCGAGCCGGAGGAGGGCGAGGCCCAGGTCCGCGCCTTCCTGCGCCGCCATCCGGACTTCACGACCCTCGCCGCGGCGGCCGGGGACAGCGGTGCGCCGACCGAGAGCCTGACACCGGAAGGCTGGCTCCGCGTGCTGCCCCACCAACTGGATGGCGGCCTCGACGGCTTCTTCATCGCCCGGCTTGTTCGCAAGGCGGCGGGCTGACCGCACCCATCCTTGCCGCGACTCCGCCCGGACGCTAAGCCGAGCAGATGCCCGCGACCGTCCCGATCATCTCGCCCTCGATCCTGTCGGCGGACTTTGCGCGGCTTGGCGAAGAGGCCGCGGCGATCGAGGCGGCGGGGGCCGACTGGCTGCACGTCGATGTGATGGACGGTCACTTCGTACCCAACCTCACCATCGGCCCGAATGTGGTCAAGGCGATCCGTCCCCACGTCTCGATCCCGATGGACGTCCACCTGATGATCGCGCCCGTCGATCCTTACCTGGACGCTTTCCGCGAGGCCGGGGCCGACCTGATCACCATCCATCCCGAAGCCGGTCCACACCTCAATCGCAGCCTGCGCCACATCCGTCAGCTGGGCGCCAAGGCCGGGGTCGCGTTCAATCCGTCGACGCCGCCCGATGTGATCGAATGGATGCTGGACGACGTCGATCTGGTGCTGGTGATGTCGATCAATCCCGGTTTCGGCGGGCAAAGCTTCATGCCCTCGCAACTCGCCAAGATCGCCCGGCTGCGGGAGATGATCGAGGCCTCGGGCCGCGACATCAGGCTGGAGGTCGATGGCGGGGTGACGCCGGAGACAGCGGCGCTTTGCCTGAGGGCCGGCGCCGACGCGCTGGTGGCCGGCACCGCCGTGTTCAAAGGCGGACCCAGCGCCTACGCGGCCAACATCCGCGCCCTCAGAGAGGCCTGACGGCGCGCCGCGGCCATGGCGCAACCACCCAGCCCCGCCCTGGTTCGTCAGCCCGTTGAGGCGATCACCGCGCTGGGCCGCCAGATGCAGCGCGAATGGCGCGCCGGTCCAATCCATCGGTTCGTCATCGGCCAGCCGAAGACCGACGGCCTCGGCATCAGCCCGCGCGATCTGCGCCCGCCTGACCTTGCCGCCGGCGAGCGCGTGTTGGCAGGGGTGTTCACGTTCGGCGGCGAGACCCTCGACGTCGGCGCCCGCGGCGAGCCTTGGCGGTGCGCGCTGCCCAGCCGCGGGTTTGCGACGGCGCTGCATGGCTTCGGCTGGGCCCCGGACCTGCTGACCGCTGGCGAGCCTGGGGCGCGGGCGCTGCTGCGGCTCTGGCTGGAATGGCGAGCGGTGTTCGGCCGCCACAATGCGTTCGCCTGGACTGGCATGGCGCTGGAGCGGCGGGTGTTCCACTTCGCCACGTCAGCCGGCGCGCTGGCGCCGCTGGTCTCCGACGCTGAGGGCGCGACCTTCGTCGGCGACCTCGCTCGGCAGGCGCGGCATCTGCTCAGCGATCCCGGCGATCCCGGGCGAGCGGCCGAGCGCGCTGCCGTCGCCGCGCTGGTCGGCGCGGGGTTGGCCGGGCGCGCCGGGGAGGGGCTGCGCGCTCGGGCTACGGCGCGTCTGGAGCGGTTGTTGCCTGAGACGGTGCTGCGCGACGGCGTCCACGCCAGCCGCTCGCCCGAGCGCGGCCTCGACCTGCTGTTCGATCTGCTCGCCCTCGATAACGCGCTCTCCCAGGCCGGGGCGCCGTCGCCGGTCGAGGTGTCGCGGGCGATCGACCGTCTCGGCTCAGGTGTGCGGTTCTTCACCCTGGCGGACGGTCGGCTGGCGGCATTCCAGGGCGGCGGTCCGGCGGACAAGGCCACCATCGCGTCGGGCTTGGCGCTCGATCCCGGCGACAGCACCCTGCCGAAGTCCGCGGCTTACGGCGGCTATCATCGGCTGGAGGGCAAGGGGCTGCAGCTGATTGCCGACGCTGGCGGCACGGCCGCCGATCCCACCTGGGCGGCCAGCGCATGCGCCCATCCCGGCGCGCTGGCGGTGCTGGTCGATGGACGCCGGCTGGTCACCGGCTCGGTCTGGGCTGCTGGCGGCGGAGCGCCCGCACAGTTGCGCGGTCCCACCGGCGGCTCCTGCCTGGCGCTGGGCGAGGCCTGGCCAGGCGGCGCCAGGCTTCAGCGCGGTGACTTCGGCGAGCGGCTCGAGGTCGCGCGCTACGAGGCCGAGGCTTTTCGCAACGAGAGCGCCGACGCGGTCTGGCTGGATGTCGATCACGGCGGCTGGCGCGCCCAGGGCTTCGAGGCTCAGCGCAGGCTCTTTCTCGACACGGCCACCGGCGAGCTGCGGGGCGAGGACGCGCTCACGCCGGTCGGCCGAGCGCGCCCGTCGCCGATCGAGTACGCGATCCGTTTCCACCTCGCGCCAGGCGTCGCCGCCCAGATCGCCAATGACGGCAAGAGCGCGGTGCTGCGGCCGGCCGGCGGCGTCGGCTGGCGGCTGCGCGGCGACTCGGCGGCCATACACCTCTCCGCCGGGACCGTGTTCGAGGCCGGCGAGCCGCGGTCGATCCAGGTGCTGACCCTGGTCGGCATGGCCACGCCAACCGAGGGCGCCCGAGTGCGCTGGAAGCTCTCCCGCGACGACGGCTGATCTGCCTCGCCGTCGTCCACTTCTTCTACGACGCCTGGCGCGCGTTCCGGCCCGATCCGGAACGTCGCCCGGAAGGCCGGCCTGCGGCCAACGGCGCCTAGATTTTCCGGCCGGCTTGGCCTATTCAGCGGTCGTCCGCGTGACTGGCGAAGGGTGGATCACCACCGGGGAGCGCGGGCCAAATTAGCGAAGCCGCACGCCTGGGCGCCCTCTCTCATTTCGGAGAACGCCATGCCTGCTGCGCCCAACTATCCTTCCCCTCCTGACCTCGCGCCGATTCGCCGGGCCCTGATCTCGGTTTCGGACAAGACCGGCTTGATCGAGACCGCTCAGGCTTTAGCCGCCGCCGGGGTCGAGCTGGTCTCGACCGGCGGCACCCGAGCCGCCATCGCCGCCGCGGGCATCGCGGTGAAAGACGTCGCGGACCTCACCGGCTTTCCCGAAATGATGGATGGGCGGGTGAAGACCCTGCACCCGGTGGTTCACGGCGGCCTGCTCGGTGTCCGCGACGCCCCGGACCATGCGGCGGCGATGAGCCAGCACGGTATCGGCCCGATCGATCTGCTCTACGTCAACCTCTACCCGTTCGAAGCGACGGTCGCCGGTGGCGGCGACTTCGAGACCTGCGTCGAGAACATCGACATCGGCGGCCCGGCGATGATCCGTTCCGCCGCCAAGAACCACGGCTATGTCGCCGTCTGCACCGCGCCGGAGGATATGGCCGAGGTGGTCGAGGCGCTGAAGGCCGGCGGGACCACCCTGGCCCTGCGCCGAAGCCTCGCCGCCCGAGCCTACGCCCGCACCGCGGCCTATGACGCGGCGATTTCCGGCTGGTTCGCCGGCCAGATCGGCGAAGGCTGGCCGGCGCGGAAGTCCATCGCCGGCGCGCTGAAGGAGACCATGCGCTACGGCGAGAACCCGCATCAGGCTGCCGCCTTCTACACCTTCCCCAATCCCCGGCCGGGCGTCGCCACCGCGACCCAGCTGCAGGGCAAGGAGCTCAGCTACAACAATATCAACGACACCGACGCGGCGCTGGAACTGGTCGCCGAGTTCGCCCCGTCGGCGGGCGCGGCCTGCGCGATCATCAAGCACGCCAACCCGTGCGGCGTGGCGTTGGGCTCGGACCTGAAGGACGCGTTCCAGCGCGCGCTGCAGTGCGATCCGGTCTCGGCCTACGGCGGCATCGTCGCGCTCAATGGCCGGCTGACCCGGGCGGCGGCGCGCGACATCGTCAAGATCTTCAGCGAGGTGGTGATCGCACCCGAGGCCGACGACGACGCGATCGAGGTGTTCAAGCGCCGCAAGGACGTGCGCCTGCTGGTCACCGGCGGCTTGCCCGACCCGCTGGCCAAGGGCGAGACGTTCAAGTCGGTCGCTGGCGGCTTCCTGGTGCAAGGCCGGGACGATGCGCGGCTCACCGGCAACGACCTGAAGGTTGTCACCAAGCGCGCGCCGACCGAGACCGAGGTGCGCGACATGCTGTTCGCCTTCACGGTCGCCAAGCACGTGAAGTCGAACGCCATCGTCTTCGCCAAGGACGGCCAGACCGGCGGCATCGGCGCCGGACAGATGAACCGCCGCGACTCGGCCCGGATCGCCGCGATGCGCGCCGGCGAGGCGGCCGAACTGGCCGGCTTGCCCGCGTCTCTGGCTCAGGGCTCGGCCTGCGCGTCGGAAGCCTTCTTCCCCTTCGCCGACGGACTGATCCAGGCGGCCGAAGCCGGCGCGACGGCGGTGATCCAGCCCGGCGGCTCGATCCGCGACGAGGAAGTGATCGCCGCCGCCGACGAGCGCGGCGTGGCGATGGCCTTCACCGGGGTGCGCGTGTTCCGGCACTAACTTGGTACGGACCCAAGAGCCCTCACCTCACCTCTCCCAGTGACGTGGGAGAGGGCTACTGAGAGCGAGCGGCGGCTTCACCATCCATCCGCTGCCATCACCTATCCGTAGCCTCTCCCCACCGGAAAGTTACCGGAAAGTGGGGAGAGGTGAGGTGAGGGGTCTGGCCGCGTCAACTCGCCTTGACCGCCCTCGCGTCAGGCGGCTCTGGTCCGCGCAACGAGAGGGAACGCACACATGGCCTACGCGCCGTTCGATCTGAAGGGGAAGGTGACGCTGGTCACCGGGGGCAACAGCGGCATCGGCCTCGGCATGGCTGAAGCCATGGCCCAAGCCGGCGCAGACGTGGTGATCTGGGGCACGCACGCCGGCAAGAATCAGGCGGCCGAGGCCAAGCTGCTGCAGCACGGCGTGCGGGTGTTGGCCCAGGTGGTCAATGTCGCCGATGAAGCGGCGGTGGTGGCAGGGATGGCCGAGGCCGTGGCCGCCATGGGTCGGGTCGACAACGTGGTGGCCAACGCCGGCATCGGCGGCGGCGCGCCTTCGTACTCCGAAATGAGCCACGACCTTTGGCGCCGGGTGATGTCGGTGAACCTCGATGGGGTGTTCTTCACCACCCGCGAGGCCTGCAAGCACATGGTCGAGCGGGCCAAGGGCGGAGACTCCGGCGGCTCGATCGTTGTCACCTCGTCGCTGTCGGCGATCTCGGGAGCGCCGCGGAACGAGGCCTATGCCTCCGCCAAGGGCGCGATCATCACCATGATCAAGGCGATCGCGGTCGAGCACGCCCGCTATGGCGTGCGGGCCAACGCTATCCTGCCGGGCTGGATCGCCACCGACATGACCGCCGGTGCGCAGGACTCCGAGGTGTTCACAACGCGGGTGATCGGCCGGGTGCCATTCCGCCGCTGGGGCGAGCCGGAGGATTTCGGCGGCATAGCCGTCTACTTGGCCTCCGACGCCTCGAAGTACCACACCGGCGACTCATTCATCATCGATGGCGGCTACTCGATTTTCTGAGCCTGCCGGCGATCCCGCTAGTGTGGCGCCGGAGCCCCCGCCGGCGGCGACGTCGCCGCGTGGTCGTCGGCGTTGACGCGGGCCATGAAGGCATCCGGGTCGGCGACGAAGTTGTCGAAGTCCTTCAGACAGCCCATCCAGGTTCCGACCGCGGCGGCGAGGTCGGCCTGGTCGGTGTGGGCGGAGACCGAAAGCGCGTACCAGACGTCCGGTGTCTGGTCGGTATCGATGTAGGCCGGGCAGAACAGAGTCCAGCGGTTCCACCGATTGACCTGGTCTGCGGTGACCTTCTTCGTCGTCCACGAGCCGTCGAAGAGGGCGGTCTTGCAGAGCGTGCGGGCCGCGTCGCAGTCCTGGAAGTGCACCGCGAAGTAGGTCCCGCCGGCCTGGCCGTCGAAATAGATCCGGCCGCTGTCCGACGTTTTCAACGCGCCGCTGGCGCCGTGGGCGCTTACGACGGCGGCGACATCCTTGGCCCGTCGCGCGTCGAAGTCCTGCGCCTGGGCTGCACCAGCGCTCGCCGCGGCCAGCATCAAGGCCGTCAGCCAAACTCTAATCATCGCGATTCGCCTCCAGCGCAGACGGTAGGCCGGGCCCAACGAGGCGCGCAACCGCACGCCCATGGCCGCCGCCGCGGCAATTCGCTAAGCTTGACCCCAAACTGACCTTGGGAGGTCAAACACGTGCCCGGAATTATCGTTCTCGTCCTGCTCGGCGTGGCGCTGTCGATCGTCTTCATGTCGATCAAGACCGTGCCGCAGGGCTTCGAATTCACCGTCCAGCGGTTCGGCCGCTACACCCGCACCCTGAAGCCCGGCATCGCCATCCTGACTCCGTTCGTCGAGTCGGTCGGGCGGCGGATCAACATGATGGAGCAGGTGCTGCCGGTGCCGCAGCAAGAGGTGATCACCAAGGATAACGTCGGCGTCCAGGTCGACGCGATCGTCTTCATTCAGGTCATGGACGCCGCCGCCGCCGCCTACCGGGTGGCCAACCTCTCCGGCGCGATCACCCAGCTGACCATGACCAACCTGCGCACCGTGGTCGGCTCGATGGAGCTCGACGAGGTGCTGTCCAACCGCGAGCACATCAACACCCGGCTGCTCGCGGTGATCGACGAGGCGACCAGCCCCTGGGGCGTCAAGGTGGCGCGCATCGAGATCAAGGACCTGCAGCCGCCGCCCGACATCACCAACGCCATGACCCGGCAGATGAAGGCCGAGCGGGAGCGTCGCGCGGTGATTACCGAAGCCGAGGGCGAGCGGCAGGCCGCCATCACCCGCGCCGAGGGCGCCAAGCAGTCCGCGATCCTGCAGGCCGAAGGTCGCCGGGAAGCCGCGTTCCGCGACGCCGAAGCGCGGGAGCGGGCAGCGGGCGCCGAGGCGCAGGCGACCAAGGTGGTGTCCGACGCGATCGAGACCGGCAGCGTCAACGCGCTGAACTACTTCGTCGCCCAGAAATACGTCGAGGCGTTCGGCCGCCTGGCCGACTCCAACCAGCAGCGCACGGTGATCATCCCGGCCGACTTCGCCAGCATCGCTGGCTCGATCGCCGGCATCACCGAGCTGGTGCGCAGCGCCCAGGGCGGGCCCAGCCAAGCCCCGCCGCGGCCGCCCGCCGCGCCGAGACCGCCAACGGGGACGTAAGGCCATGGAACACGCTGAAGCCCTCTTCTTCGCCTATCCGTTCTGGGCCTGGATCGCGATTGGCGGCATCTTCCTGATCGGCGAGCTGATGAGCGGCTCGGGCTGGCTGCTCTGGCCAGCGGCGTCGGCGGCGGTGGTCGGTGTCACCAGCCTGATCGTCCCGAATTTCGGCTGGCCGATGGAAGTGCTGGTGTTCGTCGGCGCCGCGATCGTGTTCACCTACCTTGGACGCCGTTTCCTGCCCCCAGCGCCGAAAGGTCTGGGCGACATCAACGATCCGACGCCGCGCCTCGTCGGCCGCGAAGGCGAGGCCGCCTCGGCGTTCACCTCCGGTCTCGGCCGCGTCTTTGTCGACGGCAAGGAGTGGGCGGCCGAACTCGACGGCGGCGGCGAATTGGCCGCCAACGCGAAGGTCCAGGTGCTCGAGATCCTCGGCGGCGCCAAGCTGAAGGTCCGCGCGGCCTGAAGCCAGCCTCAGGGCGGCCGCGTGGACGGCAACCGCCTTCTGTGTGAACCTTCGCCTTGCCATGACGCACGAAACTGACAGCGACTCGCCTCTCATCGCGGCGCTCATGCGTTGGGACGCCCGCCTTGGCGAGGCTGCTCCCGCGATCGAAGCCGCCGCCGCGGAGCCACCTAACCTGTGGGATCGGATTTCCGCCCGCATCGACGCCGTCGTCTCGGCGCGCGGCGCGCTAACTGTGCCGTCAGACGAGGGTGCGTGGGAGCTCACCTCGCCGGGCGTCCGTCGCAAGCTGCTTCATGTCGAGGCCGAGGACGGCTGGCAATCGGTCATGGTCTGCCTCGCGCCTGGGTCCGAGATATCGGCGCGCGACCATCCGATTCTCGAGGAGTGTCTGGTGCTCGAGGGCGAGGTCGAAGTCGGCGGCGCGACCATCCGCAAGGGCGACCTGCACCTGGCGTTCGCGGGTCACGACCACGGGCCGATCGTGAGTCGGACCGGCGCGCTGCTCTACATCCGCGCCGGCGTCCCGGGGTGACGGCGAGGTCTATTTCTTCGCCAGCGCTTCCAGTTGAGCCTGCATCGCCTGCATCTGTTCGCGCAGCGCGGTGATGTCGTCCTTCGCAGGCGCGGCGCGGGGCTCCGGCGCCGCGGCCGGGGCGGCGGTTTCTTCCTCTTCGCCGCGGAACGGGAAGGGCGAGAACATCTTCATGGCCCGGTCGAACAGCGCCAGGTTCTGCCGGATCTGCTCTTCGTAGCCTGGGATGCCGGGCGGGCTGATGGTGGAGAACTGGGTGCGCAGCCGCTCCTGCTGGCGGATGAAGCTGTCGAGCGAAAGTTCCAGATAGCTCGGCAGGAAGGCTTGCATCTGGTCGCCGTAGAAGCGGATCAGCTGGCGCAGGAACTGGATCGGCAGCAGGTTCTGGCCGCGGCTCTCTTCCTCGAAGATGATCTGAGTCAGGACCTTGCGGGTGATATCCTCGGCGGTCTTGGCGTCGTAGACCACGAAGTCGACGCCTTCGCGCACCATGCCGGCCAGGTCGTCCAGGGTGATGTAGGTGCTGGTCGCCTTGTTGTAGAGCCGGCGATTGGCGTACTTCTGGATCACCACCTTGTCGGACGTGGGCTTACGCGCCTGGCCCTGTTCGGTCATCTCGGTCTCGTTCCCCACCCCGGCGAGCACGGTTTTTCGCACTGCGGCGCCGCGCATGCAAACTCACCGCGAGAGATGAGTCAAATTTAGCCTTCCACTGCGGCGGGGAGTGACGCGGGCCCCGTCATTCGCCATATGTTTTCCAGCCCTTAAGGAGGCCCCCCATGACCGACATCGTCATTGTCTCTGCCCAGCGCACGCCGGTCGGATCGTTCAACGGCGCGCTCGCCAGTTTGCCCGCCCACGACCTAGGCCGCATCGCCATCCAGGCAGCGGTCGAGCGCGCCGGGATCGAGCTCGGCGACGTCGACGAAGTGATCCTCGGCCAGGTGCTGCAGGCCGGCGCCGGACAGGGCCCGGCCCGCCAGGCGGCGGTCAACGCCGGCATCCCGGTCGAGAGCCCGGCCTGGAGCCTCAACCAGCTCTGCGGCTCGGGCTTGCGCGCCGTCGCCGTCGCCGCTCAACAGATCGCCGCGGGCGACGCCAAGATCGTCATCGCCGGCGGCCAGGAGAGCATGAGCCAGTCGCCGCATGCGCAGAACCTGCGCGGCGGCCAGAAGATGGGCGACCTCGCCTTCGTCGACACCATGATCAAGGACGGGCTCTGGGACGCCTTCCACGGCTACCACATGGGCCAGACCGCCGAGAACATCGCCGCGCGCTGGCAGATCACCCGCGAAGACCAGGACCGCTTCGCCGTCGCCTCGCAGAACAAGGCCGAGGCGGCGCAGAAGGGCGGCAAGTTCAAGGACGAGATCGCCCCGGTCACGATCAAGGGCCGCAAGGGCGATACGGTGGTCTCGGACGACGAGTTCATCCGTCATGGCGTCACGCTGGAGGGCATCGCGGGCCTGCGCCCGGCCTTCACCAAGGACGGCACCGTCACCGCCGCCAACGCCTCCGGCCTCAACGACGGCGCCGCGGCGCTGGTGCTGATGACCGCCGACGAAGCCAAGCGCCGCGGCCTGAAGCCGCTCGCCCGCATTGCCTCCTGGGCGCACGCCGGCGTGCCGCCCGAGATCATGGGCACCGGCCCGATCCCCGCCACCCAGAAGGCGCTGGAAAAGGCCGGCTGGAAGATCGGCGATCTCGACCTGATCGAGAGCAACGAGGCGTTCGCCGCGCAGTCGCTGTCGGTGGTGCGCGAGTTGGGCCTCGACCCGGCCAAGGTCAACGTCAACGGCGGCGCCATCGCCATCGGTCACCCGATCGGCGCGTCCGGCGCCCGCATCCTGACCACGCTGCTGCACGAGATGAACCGCTCCGGCGCCAAGAAGGGCCTCGCCACCCTCTGCGTCGGCGGCGGCATGGGCGTGGCGCTGGCGGTGGAAGGGCTGAACTGATCGGCATCCCTCCCCTTCATGGGGAGGGAGACCGCGAAGCGGTCGGGTGGGGGACTCTGACGCCGTCCGCTAGCTAGCCGATTGGCGTTGCAGCGTCGCACAGCCCCACCCGTCGATGCTACGCATCGCCACCCTCCCCATAAAGGGGAGGGATGCAAATAGGGATGGGAAGGAACGAGCGTATGACCAGGGTGGCATTCGTCACGGGCGGCACGCGGGGGATCGGCAAGGCGATCAGCGCCAGGTTGAGGGCCGCCGGCTACAAGGTCGCCGCCGGCTATGCGGGCAACGAGGTGGCCGCCCAGGGCTGCAAGGACGAACTCGGGGTCATGCCCGTGAAGGGCAACGTCTCGTCGTTCGCCGACTGCGCCGAAGCGGTGAAGCGGGTCGAGGCCGAACTGGGGCCGATCGACACCCTGATCAACAACGCCGGCATCACCCGCGACGCTGTGTTGCACCGGATGACCGAAGAGCAGTGGAGCGAGGTGATCCGCGTCAACCTCGCCTCGATCTTCAACATGACCCGCAACGTCATCGAGGGCATGCGCGAGCGCAATTTCGGCCGGATCATCAATATCTCGTCGATCAACGGCCAGAAGGGCCAGATCGGCCAGTCGAACTATTCCGCGGCCAAGGCCGGCATGATCGGCTTCACCAAGGCGCTGGCGCAGGAGAACGCGAAGAAGGGGATCACCGTCAACGCGATCGCGCCTGGCTACATCGACACCGAGATGGTCAGCGCCGTGCCGGCCAACGTGCTCGAGGGCATCATCGCCGCCATCCCGGTCGGCCGGCTCGGCATGGCCGACGAGATCGCGCGGTGCGTCGCCTTCCTGGCGGCCGAGGAGGCGGGCTACATCACCGGCTCGACGCTGACAGTGAACGGCGGTCAATACATTACCGGCTAGTAAGACGTCCAAAAAGCGCCCCACTCGCAGGGCATTTGCCAGGGAATGGCGGCGCCGTTGACGGCATTCCGTATGGTTCTGACGTGCGCCGTCGGCCTCTCGGCCTGGGTGCTTGCCTTGTCGTGCGCCCAGTCGTGCTTGGCCGCGCCGATCTCGCTGGCGGCGCACGAGGCCTATGCTGGCGGCCACATGATCGATCATCCGACCGCGCCGCTGATCGGCCGCTATCAGATCGACGCCGGCGGCGCCTTCGTGCTCGACCGCTCCGCGCCCAAGCCGATGATGAAGTTCGACGACGCCGGCGAGATCTGGGCATTGCAGCCGGCGCCTGGTCCCAGAGGCGACACCATCTATCGCAACGACCTCGGCGAGCCGATGCTGCGGTCGACGCGCATGGGCGGGATGACCGTCTTCACCGAAAAGCGCCCCGACGGGTCCGCCGCCGCGTTCGACGGCGCCTCGCCGCCGCTGCGCCTGCCGGCGGTCAGCCCGCCTCAGCTGTACCGGCTGTTCTACCAGGCCAGCATCAAGGCGAGCCGCGCGGCCTTCCACCAGATCGGTTTCGAGACCGGACAGGACGCCGACTCGACCTCGGCCGCCTATGTCGCCGACGCCGCAGCGGTGGCCAGCGAGGCGCTCGTCGAAATCGGCAGCTTGCCGAACGGTCGGCTGTCACTGGCCGGGATCACCGACGTCGTCATCACCGAAGGCGGCAAGGCCAACGTTGTGCTTCAGCACCGGGTGCTGACGATCACCATCGTCATCGCCGAAGGCATCGCCGGCCGCCCCTCGTCGCGCCGGATCGAGAAGGTGGCGTACGGGCGGTAGTGGCTAACCCAGGTCCCGCCAGCACCCGGCGTCGGTCCCCGGCCACGGCGTGGCCTCGTAGACGCCGCGGGCGATGGCGCGGGCCAGGCAGTCGGCGGCTAACGCGCCCAGCCGGGCGACGTAGGCCATCCTGCGCTCGGGTAGCTCGCGTTTGCCCGTCGCCAGCGCGAACACGACGTCGCCGTCGAACGGGGCGTGGGCCGGGCGGATGGCGCGGGCAAGGCCGTCCTGCGCCATGATCGCCAACCGCTTGGCCTCCGCCGTCGTCAGCACCGCGTCGGTGGCGACGCAGGCAATGGTGGTGTTGGTGCGTTCCGGTGCGGCCGCGCCGTTGGGCGGCCCTTTCGAGAGTCCCCAGTCGTCCGGCGCGGCGCTTAGGCCGGCCGAGCCCAGGGCGCCGAACTCGCCGCCGACCTCGTAGGGCGCGGCCCAGAACGTGCGTCCGCCGGGCGCCACCACCGAACCGAAGCTGTTCACCGCCACGATCGCGCCGACGGTGAAGCCATCGTCGGTGACGAACGACGCCGAGCCGATGCCGCCTTTCAGCCGCCCGGCCATCGCGCCGAACCCGGCGCCGGCCGTGCCGAGCGCGAAATCGCGGCCAGCGGAGCGCATCGCCGCAGAGCCGAGGTCGCGGTAGGGCGGTGTCTCACCCCAGCCTTTCGCGCCGCCGTTGGCGAGATCGTAGAGGATCGCCGCCGGCACGATCGGGGAGGGCGGCGCCCAGGCGCTCGCCGCCAGCCGATAGCCGCCGCCCGACGCGCCCAGCACCGCGGTCACCCCGTCGGCGGCCGCGAGGCCGTAAACCGAGCCGCCGGAGAGCACGATGGCGTCGGCCGCGTCGACCAGGTTCTCCGGCGCCAGGGCGTCGGTCTCCCGGGTGCCCGGTGCGCCGCCGCGCACGTCGACCGCGCAGACCGCCCGGTCCGGCGCCAGGATCACGGTGACGCCCGTCCGCGCCGAGGCGTCGTCCGCCTGGCCGACCAGCAGGCCCGCCACGTCGGTGATCAGATTGAAGGGACCAGGCCCCGCGCCGCTCATGGCGCTTGCTAGAAGGGCTTCGCTTTGTTGTCCACGGCGGGCGGGTCGCTATGTTGCGGCGGCGCGAGCAGAGTCGAGGTTGGGCCGATGGGTTTGATGAAGCGGATCGTCGCCGGCCTCGCCGCGCTCACCACCTTGGCGTTCGCGCTGCCCAGCGCCGCCGACCCGACGCCGCCGCTCAGCCCGCACGCCATGGTGGCCGCCGCCAACCCGCACGCGGTCGAGGCCGGGCTGAAGGTGCTGAAGGCCGGCGGCTCGGCGATGGACGCCGCGGTCGCGGTGCAGATGGTGCTGGCGCTGGTCGAGCCGCAGAGCACCAGCGTCGCCGGCGGCGCTTTCATGGTTTACCTCGACGGCACGACCCATAAGCTCACCGCCTACGACGGCCGCGAGGTCGCCCCGGCTGGGGCCACGCCCGCGCTGTTCCTCAAGGACGATGGCACGCCGCTGCCGTTCGGCGCGGCCATCGTCTCCGGCCATTCCGCCGGCGTGCCTGGCGCGATCGCCATGCTCTACATGGCCCACAAGGAGCACGGCCGGCAGCCCTGGGCTTCCTTGTTTGGCGACGCCGAGAAGCTGGCCGACAACGGCTTCACGGTCAGCCCGCGCCTCGCCGGCATGATCGCCAGCCCCTATCCGCCGCAGAACAAGCAGCCCGACACCATCCGCTACTTCACCAAGCCGGACGGGACCAAGATGGCCGCCGGCGACCTGCTGGTGAACAAGGCTTACGGCGACGTGCTGCGCAAGCTGGCCGCCGAAGGCCCGCGCGCCATCCTGACCGGGCAGATCGCAGCGGATATCGTCAAGCGCCTGCACGAAGACCCGCTGCCCAGCACGATGACCCTCGCCGACCTCGCCGCCTACAAGCCTCACGAGGGCGAGGCGCTCTGCCGGCCCTACCGCGCTTACATCCTCTGCTCGGATCAGGCGCCGTCAGGCGGCATGGCGGTGCTCGAGGCGATGGGCATTCTGGAACACACCGACATCGCCACCCGTGGCCCGACGGACCCGCAGGCCTGGCTCGAGATCGCCGAGGCCGAGCAGCTGATGTACGCCGACCGCGACACCTACGAGGGCGACCCGGCGTTCGTCTCGGTGCCGATCAAAGGGCTGCTCGACCCGGCCTACCTGACCCAGCGCGCCGCGCTGATCGGCGATACCGCGTTCGCCAAGCCGCCGGCGCCCGGCGAGCCGGCCGGCGCACCCAAGGTCGGCCTCGACGCCACCGCCGAGCCGGGGGGCACCTCGCACTTCGTCATCGTCGACGCCGCCGGCAACGTGGTCTCGATGACCACCACGGTGGAGAGCATCTTCGGCGACGGACGGATGGTCCACGGCTTTTTCCTCAATAATCAGCTCACGGACTTTTCCTTCAGTCCAAAGACGCAAGCCGGCCTGCCGATCGCCAACGCGGTGGCCGCCGGCAAGCGCCCGCGCTCGTCGATGGCGCCGATCATCGTGCTGGATAAGCAGGGCAATTTCTTCGCCGCGGTCGGCTCGCCCGGCGGCAACGCCATCCCGGCCTATGTGATCAAGTCCCTGGTCGCGGTGCTCGACTGGCACATGTCGATGCAGGACGCCTCGGCCCTGCCCAACCTGATCGCCCGCGGCGGCTCGATCCAGTCCGAACCCAAGCGCTATGCGCCGGGCGTGGTGGACGCCCTGCTCGCCAAAGGCCTGAAGGTCTCCAGCGGCTTCTCTGCCGAAGGCTCCGGCATCCACGGCATCGTCAAACGCGACAGTGGCTACGAGGGCGGGGCGGACCCGCGGCGCGAGGGCGAGGCGCTGGGGTACTAGCGCACTGTGTCAACAACCCAGACTGTCCATCTATTCCGCGGCGCCATCGTAAGTGACGTCGCAGCACTTACGATCATGCGCCGGGCAGCCGGGCTGCACATCGGACTCACTGTCGCAATGTTCGTGTGCGTGCAGGCGGCTGCCTACATGAGCAACGCACTCGATTTGTCGCCTGGCGACGTGGCGAGCGAAGCAATCACTTGCTTCGTCATTCTTGGGCCTGCCGTCGGCCTCTTGTTGAGCCGGGCGAGAGTGGCGGCGGCTTTGATGGCAATAGTCGCCGTTCTGCTGGCGCTATTCCTTGGAGGACTTGGGGTCGAGCTGTGGTCCCTAGCATCGCGCTACAATGCCCTCATTATGTATGTATATGTGTTGGTTCCCTTGGCCTTCGCTGGTTCTTGGCTCGCAGCGACTTGGGTTGCGTGTCGCGCTTTTCTGGCGTCTGGCGTTTTGAAACGACTTGCGGCAAGCGTTGCACTCACGGCAGCAAGTACATTCGACTAGGTGACGTTGCGGCGCTCCAAAGAATTCAACCGCGAAGATCGCGGGGATGCGCAGAGAGCGGCCGAGCTCAATTGGGCTTCCCCTTACTTCTCTTCCTCTGCGTATCTCCGCGATCTCCGCGGTTAAACGTTCTTCCTGCCTGGGTCCTGGCTTGCGCCGGGATGAGCGGGTCGGTTGGGGGTTAGGGCGGGCCTAGTACCGGTAATGATCCGGCTTGAACGGCCCCGCTTCGGGGACGCCGATGTAGTCGGCCTGGTCCTTGGAGAGGGTGGTCAGTTTGGCGCCCAGTTTGGCCAGGTGCAGCATCGCCACCTTCTCGTCGAGGTGCTTGGGCAGCACGTGCACGGCGGTGCCGTAGCGCGCGCCCTGGGTCCAGAGTTCGATCTGGGCCAGGGTCTGGTTGGTGAAGCTGGCGCTCATCACGAAGCTGGGGTGGCCGGTGGCGTTGCCGAGGTTCACCAGGCGGCCTTCCGACAGCACGATGATCTTCTTGCCGTCCGGGAATTCGACGTGGTGAACCTGCGGCTTGATCTCGTCCCAGCGATAGTTGCGCAGGGCGCTGATCTGGATCTCGCTATCGAAGTGGCCGATGTTGCAGACGATGGCGTTGTTCTTCATCGCCCGCATGTCGTCGAGCTTGATGACGTCCTTGTTTCCGGTGGCGGTGACGAAGATGTCGGCGTTGGGCGCCACATCCTGCAGTGTCTGCACCTCGTAGCCTTCCATCGCCGCCTGCAGCGCGCAGATCGGGTCGATCTCGGTGACGATCACCCGCGCGCCGCCTTGGCGCAGCGAGGCCGCCGAGCCCTTGCCGACGTCGCCGTAGCCGCAGACCACCGCCACCTTGCCGGCCAGCATCACGTCGGTGCCGCGGCGGATGGCGTCGACCAGGCTCTCGCGGCAGCCGTAAAGGTTGTCGAACTTCGACTTGGTGACGCTGTCGTTGACGTTGATGGCGGGGAAGGGGAGCTCGCCGCGCTCGGCCATCTGGTAGAGGCGGTGGACGCCCGTGGTGGTCTCTTCGGAGACGCCCTTGATCGCGTCGCGGATCGCCGAATAGAAGCCCGGCTTTTCCTTCAGGTAGCGCTTCATGGTGGCGTAGAGCGCTTCTTCTTCCTCGTTCGCCGGATGGTCGAGCAGGCTCGCGTCCTTCTCGGCCTTCGGGCCCAGCACGCAGAGCAGGGTGGCGTCGCCGCCGTCGTCGAGGATCAGGTTCGGGTAGCCGCCGTCGCTCCACTCGAAGATCTTGTGGGCGTAGTCCCAGTACTCCATCAGCGTCTCGCCCTTGGTGGCGAACACCGGCGTGCCGGTGACCGCGATGGCGGCGGCGGCGTGGTCCTGGGTCGAGAAGATGTTGCAGCTGGCCCAGCGCACGTCGGCGCCCAGCGCCTGCAGGGTCTCGATCAGCACCGCGGTCTGGATCGTCATGTGCAGCGATCCGGCGATCCGCGCGCCCTTCAGCGGCTGGTCCTTGCCGAACTCGGCGCGCACGGCCATCAGGCCCGGCATCTCGGTTTCAGCGATCTCGATTTCCTTGCGGCCCCAGTCGGCGAGGGACGCGTCCTTGATGATGTAGTCGGCCACGGTGTCGATCTTCCTCTTCGGCGCGGGGGCTCTATAGCCGCCCCGGCTCGCTGCCGCAATCGGACATAAGGTTTTCTTTATGTGACTCCATCGACCCACTAAGCCGTCATCCGTAAGAAACAAGTTTACAAAACAAACCAGTTGGCACTATGAGGCAGCCACGGTGCGAACCGCGCCGCGTATGGAGCAAGGGACATGGCCGAGAGCCCGCCGGAACGCCTTCACGCCCTCGACGCCGTCAGGGGCTTCGCCCTGACTGCCGGGATCGTCTTTCACGCCACGCTGTCGTTCCTGCCGACACCGCATGGGCACGGGATCTGGATCATCACCGACAACCACCCGAGCCTCGTGCTCTCGGTGCTGTTCCACCTGCTGCACACGTTCCGGATGACCACCTTCTTCCTGATCGCCGGCTTCTTCGCGCACCTGACCTTCCACCGCCGCGGCCAGCGCGCCTTCATCGCCGACCGCGCCAAGCGGATCGGCGTCCCGCTCATCGCCGGCTGGCCGTTCGTGTTCGCCGCGATCGTGGCGGTGACGATCTGGGCGGCGATCCAGGGGGCGCAGGGCGGGCCGCTGCCGAAGGCGCCGCCCTACGCCGGCTTCCCGGCGTTTCCGCTGACCCACCTCTGGTTCCTCTACCTGCTGCTCTGGTTCTACGCGGCGATCCTGGCGCTGCGGGCGGCGTCGAGCGCCCTCGATAAGGGCGGACGACTGGGACGCGCTGCGGACCGGGCCGTCGGGACCCTGGTCGGCAGCCCGCTGGGCCTTGTCGTCCTCGCCACCCCCGCCGCCGTCGCGCTCGCCCTGACGCCGCAGTGGCTGGCGTGGTTCGGCGTGCCGACGCCGGATAGCTCCTTGGTCCCTAACCCCGCGGCGCTGGCCGCTTACTTCACCGCGTTCGGCTTCGGCTGGTTGCTGCACCGGCGCACGGACCTCTTGGAGACGGTCCGCCGCCGCTGGCCGCTGAACCTCACAGCCGCCATCGCGTGCAGTGTCGCCGGCTTCGGCATCGTCGGCATCGCGCCACTGGTGCATCCGCTGACCGGCCTGGACCAGGTCGCCTTCGCCGGCGTCTACAGCCTGGCGAGCTGGACCTGGACCTTCGCGCTGATCGGACTGGCGCTGCAGTTCCTGAACGGCCACAGCCCCGTGCGCCGCTACCTCGCCGACGCCTCCTACTGGCTCTACATCGCCCACATGCCGATCGTGATGGCGCTGCAGACCGTGGTCGCGCCCCTCGCCTGGCCCTGGCCGGTGAAGTTCGCGGTCATCCTCGGCGTCGCCTTCCCGCTGATGCTGGCGAGCTACGAGCTTCTGGTGCGCCACTCGTTCATCGGCGCCATCCTCAACGGTCGGCGTGTGCCCTGGACGCGGATGAGCGCTTCAGGCCTGCTCGCGGCGGCCGACTCTCCCCAAGCTAGAGCCAGATCATGAGTTCAGATACCGAAACCGTTCGCGAAGACTTGGCGTTCATGCGGGCCCTGGTCAGCGCCGGCGACAGCTACAGCCGTCCGTTCGCGGAGGGCTACTTCGCCGCCGGCGTGATCTACGGGGTCCAGTTCGTGCTGCACGGTGTGCAGTTCTTCGGCGCGATCCCGTCGACGCCGGCGCTAAGTCTTGCCATCGGACTTGGCCCCACGGTCGTCTTCATCGTGGCGATGGTGTGGAACAGCTGGCGGCGGCGTCACGATCGGCCGCCGACCTCCACCGGCCGCGCCGTCGCCGTGATGTTCGGCTGCATCGGCCTCGCCAACCTGGCGCTGATCGGCGTGATCGGCTCGGTCGCCTGGCGAGAGCAAAGTCTGACCACCTGGCTGGTCTACCCTTGCACGGTGTTCGTGCTGCAAGGCGCGGCGTGGCTCTTCGCCTGGCAGCTGCGCCGGCGCGCCTGGCTCGGCTTCGTCGGCCTCGGCTGGTTCGTCTGCGGGGTCGCCATGGCGCTGTCGGTGCAGTCGCTGGGCTACTTCCTGCTCGCCGGCGGGATCGGCATGTGGCTCTGCATGGCGCTGCCGGGCTGGGTGATGAGCCGCCTCGCCCGGCCCGTTGCCGGCTGACCAGCCCGTGGCCGCCTTCGACATCGGCGAGATCGACGACGTCATCCACGGCCGGATGCGGTTGGGGATCATGGCCTATCTCGCCGACGCCGAGGTGGCCGATTTCAACGCGCTGAAGGCCGCGCTGAACGCCACCCAGGGCAACCTCTCGATCCACCTGCGCAAGCTGGAAGACGCCGGCTACATCACCATCGAAAAGAGCTTCCTCGGCCGCAAGCCGCTGACCAGAGCCCGCATCACCGACCCCGGCCGCACCGCCTTCCGCACCTACCTCGACGCCATCGTCCGGCTGGTGGAGCGCGACTGAAACACCAACTCCGCTCTCCCCGCGAAAGCGGGACCCAGTGCAGGAAGACGTCGAAAGGGAACCACTAAGCTCACGAAGAGCACGAAGCCATTGGTAGGGCGGCTAGCTCGGTCTCTTCGTGTCCTTGGTGTGCTTCGTGGTGGATCGTTTTCTCGACCCGGCAGATAAGCCGGGATGTGGGTCCTTACCAGAACGCCTTGGCGTGCTCGAACGCGGCCAGCGCGGTTTCGGCGCGGTCGGTGAGGGGACCCACGCGGGCTTTCTGGGTTCCGGTGATGCGGCCGGCGACGAAGGCGCTGTCGGTCTCGGCGCGGCCGGGGATTATCGCCGCTTCGTGCGCCAGCCGCTCGCCGACGACGATGTCGTTGAGATCACCCAGCGCGTCCTGCACTTGCTTCAGCGCCTCGATGAACGCCCGGGCCCGCTTCGGCCGTCCGAACACCCCGGCAAAGGCGTCGGCCGAGTAGCGCAGCTTCTTGGCCTGGATTCTCAGCTTGTGGCGCTCTTCGGCGGTCAGTCGGCGCAGCCGTCCGCCACGCCTCACGATTTTGCGCCGGCGTTTTTCCAGGTCCCTGGCGGCGAAGCGGCGGATCGGACGCTCGCGCTCCTGGGCGAAGGCCGACGCGGCGGTCCACGGCCCGGTCTCGATCCAGACCATCAGGTCGAGCAGCAACCGGCGAAAGCGCTCGCTCTCCACCGCGGCGGCGGCGCGGACATAGGCCATCCGGCGAGCGCCGCGCAGCCGCACGCCGAGGCCCTTCAGCCCAGCGGCGTCCTGCTTCTCAGAGACCGCACGGCGATAGTCGCCATGCAGCAGCACATCGAGGTTGCGCGCCGCGTCGAGCTCGCCGGTCAGCCACTTCAGCTCGGCCTTGATCGCCGGCAACCGGGCGTCGCCCACCACCTTCTTGAAGCAGGTGATCAGGCTGCGCAGCCGTCGCAGGCCCACCCGCAGCTGGTGGATCACCTCGGGGCTGGCCCGGTGCCGCAGTCGCTCGGCGTTGGCGGTGATCTGGGTCAGGCAGGCCCTGGCCACCACCTGGAACGCAGGCCCGGCGAGGAGCGTCGGCGAAAGCGGGGGCGCGGCGAACTTGTGGGCGAACGAACGAGGCGGGCGGGCGAGCGCCGATCCCCGCGCCGCCTTGGTGGTGAACGACAAGGTGAGGTCGCCGCTAGAGGCCAGTCGGCGGGCGAGGGCGAAGAGGCCCCACTGCGGGCCGGCCTTCAGCTCCAGCTCCAACTCGGCGAAGGCGGCTTCGCGTCCCTTCGCCTTGGCCACGCCCTCGTCGAGCGCCAGCTCGATCAGGCTCTCGCCCTCGACCACCTCGGCCGTGCGGCGGCGCACCTCGACGGTGTGGACCGGGGCAAGCTTGCCGGCTTCGGCCATTAGCCGGGCGGCGGGCGTGGTTTTCAGCGCCGCCAGGCTCGGGGCGTTGCTCTTGACCTTGGTCTCCCACTCGCCGCGGGTGAACGCGCCATCGCCAGCGTCCTTCAGGGTCTGGATGTAGCTGTCGCCGCGTCGGCGAACGCGGAGCGCCATGCCGGCGCGGCGCAGAGTTCCCTTCGCGGTGTCGTAGTAGGTCGAGACCAATAGCGTAGGCTTAGCATCGGCCAGCGACTCGATCCCGGCCGCGACCTCGGCGACGCGGGAAGGCGGGATCGCGAACTTCAGCTCGATCTCTCTGGGCGCGTCGCTCATCCGCCAACCTGCCTCTCCCGCGCCTCCTAGCACGCCAGGGGCCCCATCCGAACGCTGGAGGGCCTGGGGTGGCTGCGCGCGCCCGCCTCAGAAAAACGCCGCCTTAGGCGCGCCTTTTCAGCGGTCTTCCTGGAAGCGGTTGGTCACCAGCTCTGCCAGGGCGTCGACAGCGGCCTGCGCCTCGGCGCCTTCGGCGCTGATCGTGATGTGGCTGCCAGGGCCGGCGGCCAGCATCATCAGCCCCATGATCGAGCGGGCGTCGACGGTCGCGCCTTCCTTGGTGACCGTCACTTCGGCGTCGAACGTCGCCGCCAGTTTGACGAATTTGGCCGACGCCCGGGCATGCAAGCCCCGCTCATTGGTGATTTCGACAGAAGTTTCAGCCGCCATGCGGCCTATTTCTCGCCCGCCAGAACGTAAGAGGCCACGGAAATATATTTCCGGCCGGCTTCCTGGGCCTGGGCGACGCAGGTCGGCAGGTCTTCGCGCAGCCGGATCGAGGCGAGCTTGATCAGCATCGGCAGGTTGAGGCCGGCGATCACTTCGGCCTTGGTCTGCTCCATCACCGAGATGGCGAGGTTCGACGGGGTGCCGCCGAACATGTCGGTGAGCAGGATCACGCCGGCGCCATCGTTGACCTTCTGGCAGGCCGCCAGGATGTCGCGGCGGCGGCGCTCCATGTCGTCATCCGGCCCGATGCAGATGGCGCTGACCGCGATCTGCGGCCCGACGACATGCTCCATCGCATGCACGAACTCTTCCGCCAGGCGACCGTGAGTGACGATCACGAGCCCGATCATCGAAGAGGCCTCAAAAAGTATCCCCCGGTCCCAAGACGGTCCCCACCGCCGGAAGCGCAGGCTAGATACGCCTGTTGTCGCGCCGCTCCAAGATGTTGCAGTGCGCGGCGAAGCTTCGCAGGTGCGGAAGCCTCGAATGGATCGAATCGGCGCAGCGGCAGGGTCATGCCGGCCAAGGTGAGCACGTCCGGCGCCGGAATGCGCTCGATCTCGCCCCCTGCGACGATTAGGTCGAGCGCCAGCACGATCTCGCAGAACGGCAGCGCCGATTCGGTGAGCACGCCCTGGCCCCGCGCTTCGATCAGCCCGGCCAGCGGCGCCGGCGGACGACCATAGACCGCGCCGCCCGAAGCCCAGATCACGACCCGGTCGTCAGCGACCAGCTGGAAGCCGGCGTCGAGGCACCGGAGCGCCAGGTCGCTCTTGCCGGCGCCGGACGGGCCCTGGATCAGCGCGCCGCGCCAATAGCCGCCAAGCCTCAGCGCCACGAGGCCGGCGTGCAGGATCATGCTGTCGCTTTCACGGCCGGGATGGTGACGACGAAGCGCGCGCCGCCGGTCTCGCCGTCATCGTTGGCGCGGTTCTCGGCGCGGATCTGGCCGCCGTGCGCCTCGACGATCTGGCGAGCGATCGAGAGGCCCAGGCCTGAGTTGCCGCCGAACGCCGCGCCGCGGGGCCGGGCGGTGTAGAACCGCTCGAACACAGTCTCGAGGTTCTCCGGCGGCACGCCGGGACCGTCGTCGTCGATGGTGATGAGCGCCATGGTCCGATCGCGGCCGAGGGTCACGCGGACCTCGCCGCCGGGCGGCGAGAACGAGCGGGCGTTGTCGATCAGATTGCGGAACACCTGGCTCAACGGACCTTCGCGCCCCGCCACGGTCAGTCCGTCGGCGTCGTCGCCGCCGATCAGCCGCACATGCACGTCGGCGTCGCCGCGCACCGTCTCGTAGAAGCCGGCGATCTCTTTCAGCAGCCGCGCCAGCTGGAACGGACGGGGCGACTCTCTGGACAGCTCCGCGTCGAGCCGCGAGGCGTTCGAGATGTCGGTGATCAGCCGGTCAAGGCGGCTGACGTCCTGCTTCAGGATGGCCAGCAACCGATCGCGCGACGGCCCTTCCTTGACCAGTTCCAGCGTCTCCACCGCCGAGCGGATCGAGGTCAGCGGGTTGCGGATCTCGTGCGCCACGTCGGCGGCGAACCGCTCGATCGCCTCCATCCGGTCGGAGAGGGTGTGGGTCATGTCCTCAAGCGAGCGGGCGAGGTCGCCGAGTTCGTCCTTGCGCTCGGCGATGTCCGGCAAGGCGATGGCTCGGCTGCGGGAGAGCCGCACGCTGTCTGCCGCCGCCGACAGCCGCCGCACCGGCTGGGCGATGAGCTGGGTTAGGGCGAACGAGGAGAGCAGGTTCACCGCGACGGCGATGACGATGAACGGGACCAGCGCCATGCGCTCGGCGGCGATAATCTTGTCGACGTCGCCCGCCTCCAGGGTGAGCACGCCCACCACGTCCCGCACATGTTCGATCGGCATCGAGACCGAGACCACCCGGCCGCCGTTTTCCGAAAGGCGCACGCCGGTGATCGGCTCGGGGCCGCCAGTCAGCGCCGCGGCGACTTCCTTCTGCAGCGCCTTCTCGGCTTCGACGTCGTTGTGCGTGGGTGGCCCGAAGCCTGGAAAGCTGAACGGCTTCTCGCCCGGCTTGTGCGCCGGCGGCAGGTCGGTGGCCTCCACCCGGTCGGCCTCGACGTAGGAATCGGCGATCTGGTGGCCGTCGGTGTCGAACAGCCTGACGCGCTCCGACTTCGGCACCGACAGCTGGTTGAGGATCTGGCTGGCGTCGTCGGCCAGCAGCTGTGGCTCGGGATCGCCGACCGTGCCTTCCTTGTCGATCACGTTGGCGATCAACTGGCCTTCCGTGCGCAGCGACTCGATCCGCGCCGTCACCAGCCCTTGGCGCAGTTCGTTAAGCAGCAGCGCCCCACCGACCAGGATCGCCAGGCCGGTCAGATTGAGGACGATGATCAGCCGCCCGATGCGCGAGGGCGGTGCGTCGGCGCGGCGAGAGCGCGCGCGTTCAGGCCTCGCGGTAGCGGTAACCGACGCCATAGAGGGTTTCGATCGCGTCGAAATCCGAGTCCACCTGGCGGAACTTCTTGCGCATGCGTTTGATGTGGCTGTCGATCGTGCGGTCGTCGACGTAGACCTGATCGTCGTAGGCCGCGTCCATCAGGTTGTCGCGACTCTTCACGAAGCCGGGCCGCTGCGCCAGCGATTGCAAGAGCAGAAACTCGGTGACCGTGAGGCGCACCGGTTTGTTGTCCCAAAGGCAGTCGTGGCGGGCGGGATCCAGGGTCAGGCGGCCGCGCTTGATCGCCTTGGTGGCGCCGGCGGCCTGCTGCGCGGCTTCCTCTTCAGGATCGTCGGACCGCGCGCGCCGCAGCACCGCCTTCACCCGTTCCAGCAGCAGGCGTTGGCTGAACGGTTTGTGGATGTAGTCGTCGGCGCCGAGGTTGAAGCCGAGGATCTCGTCGATCTCCTCGTCCTTCGAGGTCAGCATGATCACCGGCATCGGGCTGGTCTGGCGCAATCGGCGCAGCACCTCCATCCCGTCCATCCGCGGCATCTTCACGTCGAGGATGGCGAGGTCGGGCGGATCGCCTTCGAGCGCGGCCAGACCGGACGCACCGTCGTAGCAGGCTTTCACGGTGTGCCCGTGGCTCTCCAGGGCCAGCGAAACAGAAGCGACGATATTCTCGTCGTCGTCCACGAGTGTGATCTTGGCCATGTTGTTTTCTTTAGCTGTCCTTCGCGCGACCTAACGCACGAACTCCGCGTTTTGCGCCACCGACGCTAAGTGGCGGCCGTCTCAGCGCAATTTCATCATGCCGCGCGGCAGAGCAAGCCATGCCGCACGGCATCGCTTTGGTTCATGGCCTCAATTGGGCGCGCCGGAGCGAATTGCAAGACGCTCTTAAGGCTAATGAGAGACGCTTGCCGGCGCGAGACTCGCGAAACAGCGGCGGCCGGGGTGATCTGAAGTGCAGGTGCACTACGAGCTTTTCGTTCGGCATAACCCCGGCGCCTCCTGGACGCTGGAGATGGCGGGCGAGAACCGATCCCACGTCGTCGAGACTGCCCAGACCATGTTCGAGGAGGGCCGGGTCGCCGCGGTGCGCGTCACCAAGGAGACGCTCGACGAGGAGACCCGCGAGTTCCAGAGCGTCTCGATCCTGTCGCTCGGCAAGGCGGAGGCTGGCCGCAAGAAGAAGACGGTCGAGAACCACGAACCACTCTGCGTCACCCCGGAAGACCTCTACACCGTCCATGCTCGAGAGCGGATCGGACGGCTGCTGGAAGCGTTCCTGCTGCGCCACAACGCCACCCCGTTCGAACTGCTGCACCGGCCAGACCTGATCGAGAAGCTCGATGCCGCCGGCAATGAGCTGCAGCACGCGGTCCAGAAGATCGCGGTGCCCGAGGCGCAGGCTCGCGGAACCTCGGTGCATGAACTGATCCGCTCGTTCCAGCGGCTGATCGAGCGTGCCATCCAGCGAGTGCTGGCCGACGCCAAGCGCGACCGCTTCCCCGACTTCGCCAAAGAGCCCTTCGCCAAGTTCGCCGAGCGGATCGTCGGCGAGCCGGAGGCGGCCTACGTCCTCGGCGCCGGCGTCGCCGGCTATCTGGCCGGGACCAAGAGCTGGTCGGACAAGGTGCTGCGCCTGCTCGACCTCGCCGACCAGGCGCCGGAGAGCGGCGGCGCCCGGCAGGTGGCGTTCGAGGTGCTCGAACAGCCGTTGTCCGAGATGCTGGAGAGTCGCGCGGCGCTGACCGAGCTGCTGGGTTCGCACCTGGATCTTGGCGGGCAACTGGCGGCGATGACCCGGCTGGTGGCTGCTGACTCGGTCGCCGCGCTGATGGCGATGGAGCCGCGCCTGGGCAAGAGTCTCCCGCCGCTGGAGGGCGCGGCCGCGAGGCTCGCCGAATGGATCTGCAAGCCGCCGTTCGCGGCTGTGCGCGCCGCGATTGGCCGGCGGATCCTGCGCGAACTGCTCGGACCCCGGCGACTGCGGGCCGCCGATCCCCGCGACGAGATCGAGCTGCTGCGCGCGCTCGGCATGACCCTGACCGCGGCCGCCGGCCAGCTGCTCCCCGCCGATACCGTCCAGGAAGCCTTCCTCGCCCGGTCGCGGATGCTGGTCACGGCCGAGTTCGTCGAAAGCCTGCTGGGCCGCGACGGCAGCGCCCGCGAGGAGGCCGAGCTGCTGATCTGGCTCTCCGAGAACGTGGTCGGCGCGGTCAACAAGCGCCAGGCGGCGCGCTACCTCGCCACCCACGTCGGCTCGCTTCGGTTCGAGAAGGAGCTGCGCTACGGCCCCGATGCGCCCGGCCACCGGCTGGCCTCGCTGGCGGCGATGCAGAAGTCCAGTTCCCGCACTGGCCTCGACCCTGCCGACCTGGCGCCAGTGCAAGCCAAGATCGGCGACGTCGGCGGACTGATCGAAGCGGACGCCAAGCTCACCCAGACGCTGGCCAGCGCGCACGCCCCGATCCTGCACCGCCTCAGCCTGCTGCTGCGGCTGGCGATGGGCGAAGCGGGGCCCCTTGGCCCGGCGGCCGACCGCGCCCGCGCCGCGGCGCTGAAGCTGTTGCGCAGCGACGCCGCCCGCGCCGAACTCAGCGCCACGCCTGAGCGCCTCGCCGAGGTGCGCGACATGATCCAGGCCGCGGGCCTCGCCGCCTGAGGCGATCCTGGTCTAGGTTGCCGCGGCATGATCCGCGCCGCCGCCGTCCCCGCCGTTCTCCTCGCCCTGCTGCTCGCCGCCTGCAGCGGTCCCGTCGCGCCGCAGGCTGACGGGGTCTGCTGGCGGATGACGCGAGCGCCAGGCGGCGAGGCGCGCTTCACGCAGCTGGCGAGCGGCATCCAATCGCTGGAGAACTGCACCGTGCTCCTCGAGGCGGTGCGGCTGCAGGGGGCGCCCGAGGCCGACGGCGCCTACCAGGGCTATTACATCTTCGTCACCCCGACGGTGATGAGCTCCGGCATGCACCTCGACGGGTTACGCTACCCGGTGTTCCAGCCGCCGCAGCGCGTCACCATCGACCGCGACCTGCGCCGGATGATGGCCGAGCGGGGCGGGCGACTGCCCGACGCCGCCGACATCAGCATCGAGCGCAAGTAAGCCTCGCCGTTAGGGTTGGCCCGGCTCAGCGGCTTGCTCGACCTTGGCCGGCAGCGGCGGTGGCGCGCCTGGCAGCCGCAGCTCGAACACCGTCCCGCTTGGCCCTGTCTCGACCAGGTTCAGGTCGCCATGGTGGGCCTGGGCGAGCTCTCTGGAGATCGCGAGGCCCAGGCCAGCGCCGCCGCGGCGAGCCGAGCCCCGGAACGGCTGGAACAGGTTGGTCTGCGCCTGCTCGGGCAGCCCCGGCCCATTGTCGCTCAGCCGGACCAGACTGGATCCGTCTTCCACCGAGAACGTAGCATGAACGACGCCGGGACCGCCGTCCGTCCGACCATCGATCGCCTCGCGAGCGTTGCGCATCAGGTTGACCAGGATGCGATGCAGCTGGTCCGGATCGGCCAGCACCTGGGCGCGATCGTCAATGTCGGTGGCCAGCGTCACGTTCGCGCCCAACTGGGCGTCTTCAGCCGCCTGTTCCAGCGCGACGAGCAGCGGGGTCGGGCGGGGCGAGGGCGGCGGCTCCTCGCTGCGGCCGAAGGCGAGCACGTTGGCGGCGAGCGTCACCGCCCGGTCGAGCGCCCGCTCCAGCCTGGGGAGGGTGCGCGCCACCACCGGATCGCCGGAGGTCGCCAGCCGCTCCGACGCCATCTGGGCGCTGGTCAGCATGTTGCGCATCTCGTGATTGATCTTGGCGACCGCCGCTCCCAGCGCCGCCAGCCGGGCCTGCGACGCCAGGGCGGCGTTGAGGTCGGACTGCATGCGGTCGAGCTCGACTTCGGCGCGGCCGATCTCGTCATGTCGCCCGGATGGCGGTAGGTGCGCGGCTGGATTGTCCGGATCGGCGCGGAAGCGCTCCATCGAGCGGGTGATGCGCTGGATCGGCCGGATCAGGAAGAAGGTCAGGAACAGGTAGACCAGCGCCCCGGCCATGATCGAGGTCAGCACCGCCCCCAGCAGCAGCTCGCGGGCGTTGTCGACCAGGATCGACTGCAGCGGCGCGTCCGGCACCAGAATCTCGACCAGCTCGCCAGTCAGGTAGTGCGGCTTGTCGATCACCAGCACCATCCGGTCGCCGCCGCCGAACAAGGTGTCGAGCGCGCCCGACATCTGGCTGAACGGATCTTGCTGGCGCAGGTCGAGCCGATAGACGGTGTGAGGCAGTTTCGCCGGCGCCAGCACCGAGCGCATCACCCCGTCTGCCTGGACGTTGACCGCGACCAGGCCGGCGCTGCGCAATATCTGGTCCTTCAGTCGCTGGGTGACCTTGCCCTCGGGCGCCGCGCCGACCACGAACGAGGCGAGCTCGCCCGCCGCGACGCGGTCGCTCAGCCAGTCGCGTTGGCGGTTGGCGAGTAGCACGGGGAAGACAATGGCGTTGGCCAGCACCACGACCAGGGTCGTCGCAAGCAGCAGCCGCGCCGAGAGGCCGCCGGGCCAGAGCACGCGGCGGCCGGCCGGTCGAGGTCGGTCGGACTGGGGCGCGTCGTCCGCCATTACGTCCCGTTACTTGAGCGCAAGGTCCCCCGCAACGGAACTCGCCTCTCGCAAGCTTGGCAAGCGCGGCGTCAGCGAGCCCCGACCGCCGCCGCGACTGACTTGAATCCGTCGGTGGCGAGACGGGCGGCGAGGTCGCGGCGGACGACGGTCACCAGACCCGGACCTTGAAAAACCATCGCCGAATAGAGCTGCACGCAGGCGGCGCCGGCTCTGATCTTGGCGTAGGCGTCGGCGCCGGAGGCGATCCCGCCCGCACCGATCAAGGCAAAGCGGCCGTTCGCGGCTGCGTGGAATTGTCCGAGAACGCGGGTCGAGAGCGTCATCAACGGCGTTCCCGAGAGACCGCCGGCTTCCCTGCTGAAGCGCGACGTCAGATCCTCCGGCCGCGAGAGCGTGGTGTTGCCGACGATGACGCCGTCGAAGCCTGCCGCGGCCACGGCATCGGAGATCGCGCTTACGTCCGCTTCGTTGAGGTCGGGCGCGACCTTCAGGAAGACTGGGGCGCTTCCCGCCAGTGTCGCACGGGTTTCGGCGACGCGGCCCAGGAGTTCGGCGAGCGCATCGCCGGTTTGCAGCGCGCGCAGGCCCGGCGTGTTGGGCGACGAGACGTTGACGGTGAAATAGTCGGCCAGGCCCCAAAGTCGGGTAAGGCCAGTGACGTAGTCGCCGATGCGGTCGGCCGAGTCCTTGTTGGCGCCGATGTTGGCGCCGACGACGCCAGGGCCGCGCCGGCCCAGGTTGGCGGCGAAGGCGTCCAGGCCGCCGTTGTTGAAGCCCATGCGGTTGATCACCGCCCTGTCTTCGCTCAGCCGAAACAGACGCGGCCGGGCGTTGCCGGTCTGGGGCAGGGGCGTCACCGTCCCGCACTCGACGAAGCCGAACCCCGCCGCCAGCATCGTCGCTGCCACCTCGGCGTCCTTGTCGAACCCGGCGGCCAGCCCCACCGGGTTGGGCAGTTTCAACCCCGCGACCCCGACCGCGAGCGCCGGATCGGCGGAGGCCACGCGTGGCCCGAGGCCGACCTTCAACGCCGCGATGGTGGTCCGGTGCGCATCCTCGGGGTCGAGCAAATGCAGGGCGCGGGTGGCGAGGGCGTAGATCATCGCCACGTCGGTCCGTCAGTCACGCATCTAGGTCGGGGCAGCCCGGGTCTCGGTGATTGCGTGCATTTCCCCTCCCCCTTGCGGGGAGGGGTCAGGGGTGGGGGTGCAAGCTCGTTATCGACGGCTAGCCAGGAGGCGCCCACCAATCGGCCGACATCGAGCCGACACCCCCATCCCCGACCCTTCCCCGCAAGGGGGAAGGGAGCAGGATGTGGCGGCATTCGAGATTCGCCGACTTTGCCCATCACGGATCGAGCGGACCCAGTGTCGGCGTCCCATCCGGCCCCAGTTCGATCTCCGTCACTGTCTCTACTAACCCGCAATCGAGCGCGCCGTAGAGATGCGGGAAGAGTTGGCCGCCGCGCGACGGCTCCCACTTCAGAGACGTGCCCAGCGCCTCGGCGTCGAGCCGCAGGAGCACCAGCCCCGCCTGGCCGGCGAAGTGCAGGCGCGCCGTCTCCGGCGCCTGGGTCGCGGTGGAGAGGTGGATGTAGCCGTCCCGCCGGTCGATCGCGGCGCCGTCGAACCGGCCGGCCGCCAGCGCGGCCTCCCACTCGGCGCCCGCGGCGATCTTGTAGACCTTGGCCACGGCCTCAGCCCTCGCCCTCGCCGCCGAGATCCTTGGCGAAGTAGACGCTCTCCAGCGAAGCGCGCCCGACGTGGTCGATCTGGTAGACCACGGCCGTCGCGGTGGGGAACCGGGCCGCCACGCGCTCGACTTCGGCCGCCGACGCCCCGCTGTCGATCAGCAGCTCGACCGCCAGCTCGTGCAGACCCGGATTGTGGCCGACCACCATGAGCGTCTCGCAGCGGTCGGCGACGCGCTCGATGGTGGCGCGGATGTCTTCGACGCTCGCGTCGTAGAGGGTGCGGTCCAATTCGGCGCGAATGCGTGGGAAGGCCTCGCGAGCGAAGATCCAGGTCTCCGCCGTGCGCCGGGCCGGCGAGATCAGCGCGCAGTCCGGCGCCAGGTTCTCCTCTGCCAGCGCCTTGCCGACCAGCGTCGCGTCGTCCCGCCCTCGCGGCGCAAGGGCGCGGTCGAAATCTTCTTCGCCCGAGCCGCGCGGCTCGGCCTTGGCGTGGCGGAAGAGGATGAGTCGGCGCATCTGATTACTCCTATCAGACCGTTCCCTGGGTCACGACAAGCCCGCGTGGCGTCCAAGCCAGGCCGTTGACAGGGCGACCGCTTTGGCAGTCCAAGGGCGCCCCATGAGCGACGGCGAGACATCGGCGAGCTTCATCGAGACGCAAGGCGGCGTGATGCGCTTCCCGGCGGACAAGCCGCTGCGCCTCGACTCAGGCGGCCGGATCGAAGGCCTGGAGGTTGCGTACAACACCTACGGCCTGCTGAACGAAGACCGGTCCAACGCCGTCCTCGTCTGCCACGCGCTCAGCGGCGACCAGTATGCGGCCTCACCTCATCCGGCGACGGGCAAGCCGGGTTGGTGGGCGCAGGTGATTGGGCCTGGCCTGCCGCTCGACACCGATCGCTACTTCGTCATCAGCACCAACGTCGTCGGCGGCTGCCAAGGCACCACCGGTCCGTCGTCGATCGATCCCGCCACCGGAGAGCCCTATGGCCTGAAGTTCCCGATGGTCACGCTGGCCGACATGGTCCGCGCCCAGGCCATGCTGCTCGACGCGCTCGAGATCGAGAAACTCTACGCGGCCGTCGGCGGCTCGATGGGCGGGATGCAGGTCTTGCAGTTCGCCGCCGACTACCCCGACCGGCTGTTCTCGGCCGTCTGCATCGGCTGCGCGGCGCGGCACTCGGCGCAGAACATCGCGTTCCACGAAGTCGGCCGCCAGGCGATCATGGCCGATCCGGATTGGCGCGGCGGCGACTACGCCCGCCAGGGCGTTAGGCCGGAGAAGGGCCTCGCCGTCGCTCGCATGGCGGCGCACATCACCTACCTCTCCGAGGCCGCCCTGCAGCGAAAGTTCGGTCGTCACCTGCAGCGCGACGGGCTCTCGTGGGGCTTCGACGCCGACTTCCAAGTGGAGAGCTATCTGCGCCACCAAGGCGCTGCGTTCGTCGACCGCTTCGACGCCAACTCATATCTCTACATTACCCGGGCGCTCGACTACTTCGACCTCGCCGCCAGCCATGGCGGCAGCCTGGCCGAGGCGTTCAGGCGGGCGAGGGACGTGCGCTTCTGTGTGTTCTCGTTCTCGTCCGACTGGCTCTACCCGACACCGGAGAGCCGGCAGATCGTACGGGCGCTCAATGCCGCCGGCGCCCGGGCCAGCTTCGTCGAGATCGAGACCGACAAGGGCCACGACGCCTTCTTCCTCGACGAGCCGGTGTTCCACGCCGCGCTGACCGGCTTCCTGACGTCGGGCGCATCGACGCGCGACTGCCGGTGAGCGACGTGGGGGCCGCGGCGTGACTCAGCGCGAAGACTTCCGCGAGATATTGCGGCTGGTGCGGCCGGGATCGCGGCTGCTCGACGTCGGCTGCGGCGAGGGCGAGTTGCTCGAGCTGCTGAGCCGCGAGAAGGGCGTCGATGGCCGCGGGCTGGAGATCAGTCCCGAAGGCGTCTCTGCCTGCCTGGCCCGCGGCCTGGCCGTGGTGCAGGGCGACGCCGACGACGATCTCGACTACTTCCCGGCGCGCGCCTTCGACTACGCCGTGCTCTCGCAGACCCTGCCGCAGGTGCGCCAGCCTCGGCACGTGCTCTCCGAACTGCTCCGCATCGCCGAGCGCGCGATCGTTTCGTTGCCCAACTTCGGCCACTGGAAGATCCGCCTCGACCTCGTCGGCCAGGGGCGCATGCCAATGAACCGGGTGCTGCCAACGCCGTGGTGGGGTACGCCCAACATCCACCTCTGCACCGTCCGCGACTTCACCCTGCTCTGCGACGACCTGGGCTTACGCATCGAGGCCTGCGCCGCGCTCGCCAACGGTAAGCCCGCCCGCCCGATCGACCCGAAGCGACCGTTGGAGAACTGGCGCGCCGAGTCCGCGCTCTTCCTGCTCAGCCGCGTCACGCCCAGTCCGGCCGAGGGCGCACCGAGTGACGGCGCTGTGGCGAAGTCGAAGGCCGATCTCTTCAGCTGAGGTTGCCGCGCGGTGAAGCTGGCGCCGAAATCGCGTCAAACCGCCTTCAAACGGTTGAACTAAAGTGACATTGGCGGTTCACACTAAAGCGCCCTGAGTCGGGCCGATCGAGGGTGAGCCAACAAATGTGGTCTCTCGCGGACATGCCGCCCCAAAAAGGGCGACGTGCCATCGTCACCGGCACTGGCGGTCTCGGCTACGAGACGGCCGTGGCGCTGGTGGCGGCGGGCGCGCACGTCGTGATCGCTGGGCGGAGTCCCCGCAAAGGTCGCGAGGCGGTGGTCCACATCCTGAATAACCACCCTGGCTCCAACGTGGTGTTCGAGCAGGTCGATCTGGCCAACCTCGCCAGCGTCGCCGGCTTCTGTGATCGCATCCTGGCGGCCGGCGACCCGGTCGATCTGCTGGTCAACAATGCCGGTGTGATGGCGCCGCCGAAGCGGCAGACCACGACCGATGGGTTCGAGCTGCAGTTCGGCACCAACCATCTGGGTCATTTCGCTGTGACTGGGCGGTTGCTGCCGTTGCTCCAGCTGAGCACCGCGCCCCGCGTGACCACGGTCAGCAGCGGCGCCCATCACTCGGGCAGGATCGACTTCGACAATCTGCAATGGACCAAGGGCTACAGCGCCTGGCCGGCCTACGCCCAATCCAAGCTCGCCAACCTGTTGTTTGCGTTCGAACTGCAGCGCCGCAGCGACGTGGGTGGCTGGGGCCTGGTCAGCAACGCAGCCCACCCCGGCTATTCCCGCACCGAGCTGATCGCTAACGGGCCGGGGCTGGACTCGGTGATGTCGCGGCTGAGCCGGATCGTGCAGCCGCTGATCAGCCAGGATGCCGCCAAAGGCGCGCTGCCGCAGCTCTTCGCGGCCACCTCGCCCGACGCCGGCCCGGCCACCTATTGGGGCCCGAGCGGGTTCTTCGAACTGATCGGTCCGCCCAGCGCCGCCAAAGTGTCGGACGCCGCCAAGGACACAGCCGTCGCCAAGCACCTCTGGGACGTCTCGGAAGCGCTCACCGGCGTCAAATTCGGCGCGGCCTAACCCGAAATGGCCGCGACGTCGGTCTCGCCGGTGCGGATGCGGATGGCGGTCTCCAGGTCCATGACGAAGATCTTGCCGTCGCCGATCTTGCCGGTGTTGGCCGAGCGGCTAACCGCTTCGACAACGCTCGTGGCCATGTCGTCGGAAACGGCGATCTCCAGCTTCACCTTCGGCAGCAGTTTCACCTCGTACTCGGCGCCGCGGTAAACCTCGGTCTTGCCTTTCTGCCGACCGTAGCCGCGCACCTCGGTCACGGTCAGGCCGGAGGCGCCGGCTTCGGTCACGGCTTCGAGCACCGCATCGAGGCGGCTGGGCTTGATCACGGCGACGATCATCTTCATGCGGCGGGCCCTCGCAGGCGCCGTCTCCTTGCGCCTCCAAAAAGATGTAGGCGCATTCGCCGTGCGCCCCAAGCCCTCGGGCCGGCGCTGGCCGCATCCGCCCAAGGAACGGGCAGCGCCTCTCTAAGCGGGCCGAAGCGCCCCAGGGGCGAAGACCCGCGCCGGACGCCGCATCGGGATCGCGCGCACCGCCGGGGTCTGTTTCTGCGCCTCCATCAGAATCAGCCCGGCCAGTGGCGACCAGAGCCGCGCGCCCGCCTGTTCGAACCCCTCGGCCCACCGCGCCGCCCAGGTCAGCGGCGGCGCGTAGAGGGCGCGGGTCCAGCCGGCTGGCTCCAGTTCGGCCTCGCGCACCAGCGCCTCCAGCTGGCGACGCGAGAACGGTCGGCCGTGGCCGAACGGGCTCTGCTCGGCGTTGGCCCAGAGACCGTGGCGGGCAGCCACCACCAGGATCAGCCGCCCGGACGGCGCCAGCACCCGGCCGATCTCGGTCATCACCGACAGCGGACTGTCGGCTTCCTCCAACGCATGCACCGCCAGCACCCGGTCGAAAAGCGCGCTGGGAAAGGGCAGGGCGGCTTCGTCGACCAGGGTGGCGGCATTGGCGGCGCCCAGCGGCCAGGCCTCGACGCCCTGCTGGGCGGGCATCGCCGCGATCGTCCGCCGCGCGCCGGCCGCCAACGGTTCCAGGAACGGCGTTGCGTAGCCCAGCGCCAGCACGTCCAGTCCGGCGAGCCCGCCCCAGGCCTCGGCGACCTTGCGCGACACCATCTCCCGCGCCGCCGCGCCCAGCGGTCCGGCGTAGAATTCGCGCAGGTCGAGCACGTCGCGGCGCATCAAGGCTCCCTAACGCCGGCCTTAGCACGATATATGGGCCACCCACGGAGTTAGCCCATGACCCTCACTGTCCGCCAGTTCCCCTGCCTCTCCGACAACTACGGCTTCATCATCCGCGATGAGGCGAGCGGGAAGACCGGTTGCATCGACACCCCAGATGCTGGCGCGGTGCTGGCCGCGCTGAAGGAGGCTGGCTGGGGGCTCGACTTCATCCTCAACACCCACTGGCACCCCGACCACGCCGGCGGCAACGCCGAGATCAAGGCCGCGACCGGCTGCCAGATCGTGGGTCCGGCCGAGGTGACCCGCATCGCGCCGCTCGATCGCACCGTGGTCGGCGGCGATCTGGTGGATGTCGGAGAGACCCGGTTCGAGGTGATCGAGGCTGGCGGTCACACCTTGGGCCACATCGCCTATTTCGATCCGGCGGACCGGATCGCGTTCGTCGGCGACACCCTCTTCGCGCTGGGCTGCGGTCGGCTCTTCGAGGGCAAGCCGGAGCAAATGTGGGCCTCGCTCTCGCGCCTCGCGGCGCTGCCGGACGAGACCACCGTCTACTGCGCCCACGAGTACACCGCCTCCAACGCCCGCTTCGCCTTGTCGGTCGACGAGGGTCCGGCGCTGAAAGCCAGGGCCGCCGAGGTGTTCGCGGCCCGCGAGCGCGGCGAGTGGACGGTGCCGACGACGATCGGGCTGGAGAAGGCGACCAACCCCTTTCTGCGCGCCCCGCAGCTCGCCGCCCGGGTCGGCAAGGCCGGCGCCCCCGACTACGAGGCGTTCGCCGCGGTCCGCGCGGCCAAGGACGCATTCAAGGGCTGACGGCGCTAACCATAGGTGGCCAGCAAGCTTTGCAGGCCAGGGCCTGAGCCGCTAGACTCGCCTGCGAAGCGATTTTTGCAGGAGCGAGCGATGGGGCGAGGGATCAAGGCGATCGCCTGGGCGACGTTGGTCGCGCTCCTGACCACGAGCGCCGCGGTCGCCGCGCCGGTGCATATCGCCCAGGGTGACCTGACTGGCGTCACCGTCGGCGCGGTGGAGAGCTTCAAGGGCATTCCGTTCGCCGCCCCACCGACAGGCGACATGCGCTGGCGTGCGCCTGGCCCGGCCCCGGTCTGGACCGACGTTCGCGCCGCCGAGGCGTTTGGGCCGATTTGCATGCAGGGCCGCCGAGGCCCGCCCGCGGCGATGAGCGAGGACTGCCTCAGCCTCAACATCTGGCGCCCCGCGGGCGCCAAGTCGGGTGACAAGCTGCCGGTGATGGTCTGGATTTACGGCGGCGCCTTCATCTTCGGCGCCGGGTCGATGCCGGTCTACGACGGGACCCACTTCGCCGAGAAAGGCCTAGTGCTGGTCACCTTCAACTACCGCGTCGGCCGCTTCGGCTTCTTCGCCCATCCGGCGCTCGACGCCGGCAAAGGCCCGATCGCCAACTACGGCTTGATGGACCAGATCGCGGCGCTGAAGTGGGTCAAGGACAACGCCGCGGCCTTCGGCGGCGATCCGAGAAACGTCACCGTGTTCGGCGAGAGCGCCGGCGCCATCTCGGTTAACTACCTCATGGTCTCGTCGACGGCTAAGGGGCTGTTCGCCAAGGCGATCGCGGAGTCCGGCTTCGGCCGCGATACGCCCCGGCCGCTGAAGGGCGAGCGCTCCGCCGAGGCGATCGGCCAGGCGTTCGCCGAGGCGAACGGCGTCAAGGGCGACGATGCGGCGGCCGCCGCGGCGCTGCGCGCGCTGCCGGCGGACACGATCAACGCCCCTTTCACCGGTCTCGGCGATCCCGCCATCCCCAATCCGATCATGGACGGCCAGATGCTGACCTCCGGCATCGATCAGGGTTTCGCCAAGGGCGCCGAGGCGCACGTGCCCTACCTGGAAGGCGGTAACAGCTACGAAGCCAGCCTCTTTCCGCAGGTGGCGCAGTTCCCCGACCCGGTGATTGCCCGCGTCGGCGATCCGGCCGCGGTCAAGGCGGCCTACGGAAATCGGCCAGCCCCTGAGGTGGCGCGCGAGGTGCTCACCGACACCCTGATCACCGAGCCAGACCGCGACCTCGCCCGCCAGATGGCGCGGCAGGGCGTGCCGGCGTTCGTCTACCATTTCTCCTACGTGCCAGCGTCGGTCCGGGCGACCAGCTTCGGCGCCGCCCACGGCTCGGAGATCGCCTACGTGTTCTCGACCCTGCCGACCCAGCCGACCACCTACGGCGGCCGCGACATCCCAGCCGCCACGCCGGACGACCAGAAGATCTCCGATGCGATGCACGCCTACTGGGTCAGCTTCGCCAAGACCGGCGACCCGGCAAGCGCCGCCGGCCCGGCCTGGCCGCGCTACACCGAGGCGGGCGACGAGCTGGTCGAGTTCGGGGCGGATGGCGTCAACGTGCGCAAGGGCTTCGCCAAGGCGCGCCTCGACCTGATCGAAGCCGCCGCCAAGGCCCGTGCTCAGTCGCCGACGCCGACGGCCACTACCCCCGTGGCGCCGAAGGCTGCGCCGCCCTCCGCCGCCAAACCGCCGCAGCCCTGACGAAGCCCCCGGGGGCGCCTTGAAGTTTCCCTTTCGGCCGACTAGTTTCCGCCCCTCGCCGAAAGGCGGCGCGCGCTCGTAGCTCAGCTGGATAGAGCATCAGACTACGAATCTGAGGGTCGGGCGTTCGAATCGCTCCGAGCGCGCCAAATCTTTTCAATCGCTTAGGTCAAAGCACTGCTGCCGCGGTGAGGCCCAATCAACTGTCAGGGGAATGGGCGGGACTCGACCGAAACCCGTCGATATGGTTAGGCTTGAATTAATATGTCTCGTGCGGCCCGCCTTCGTGGAGGGACCGATCGAGGCGGGGCCTAGGGGACTACAGTATGAAGACGAAGCTTCTCGCCGCAGCGGCCGTGATCGCCTTGAGCTGGGGCGCCGCCGGGGTGGCCAGCGCCGACGTGACCTTCATGCCGTACACGTCGCTTTCGACGGATATCCCGGCGAGCGACGTTCTGATAACCCAGTGGGGTTCGTTTTCGGGGACGTCGGAACCCACGGGTGCAGCTCTTGGCAGCGCATTGACACTGCCGACCGACTACGGACTTACCGGCGGCAATGTCGTGTCCGGCACTGTCGACTGCTGCAGCGCCGCGCCGACGATGCCTGGCGGCACGTTCGATACGGCGCCCTACCTGAGCATTGCCGGCGGCGAAAGCGCCACGCTGATGACGCCGGGCATCGATGAGCTGGATCTCTACGCGGGATCGTTCGACTACTATAACTCGGTGACTTTCACTTTCGCCGACGGTTCTCAGACGTTCACCGGCACCGACCTGGGTTTGCTTCCCAACGTTGCCACGAATGGTGACCGGACCAGCCCCAACAACAACGGCCTCTTCACCTTCAGCTTCGACAAAGACTTCACCAGCGTCACTTTCGGATCGAACACCAACGCTTTCGAGATCGCTGACCTCGGGACGCTTCCCCGTGAAGGGACGGACGGCAGCAACAGCGGGATCCCGGAGCCGACGACCTGGGCGCTGATGGCGCTGGGCCTGTTTGGGGTCGGTGCGGCGCTGCGGACTTCGCGTCGCCAGGCGGCCGCCGCCGTCGCGTAACGAATAGGAGGCGCAGCCGACCGGCCGCGCCTCCGCCATCTTCCCAGCCTCACCTGTCCGCCAAGCTTCCGGCGCTTGCACGCCCAGCGACTGGCACGCAGTGTCCCTGAGTTGGCCGTCGCGGGCGACTGTGGGTCGGCGCGTCTAGATCAGGCGCGTCAGCATCATGATCAGGCCCACGAACGAGACCCCATAGGCGACCGAGCGCACCCACGGGACGCCCAGGATGTAGAGCGGCAGGTAGGCGATGCGGCCGCCGAACCAAAGCCAGGCGCCGAGCGCGCCGTTGCCACCGGTGTGGCCGCTCACCAACAGACCGAGCGCGAGGGCGATGAAGGCCGGGTAAGTTTCCTTGAAGTTCTCGAGGGCCCGTTGCGCCCGTCCCGGGTATTTGCCCAATGGGGGTTGGCCCTCGTCGCGCGGCCCGGCGTTCCAGACCGCCCCGCGCAATGGGGCCACGAACCCGCCCTGCACCAGGATGTAGACGATCAGCAGCACCACCGACCAACCCAGCAGTTGCAGCTCGACGGACATCGGCTTCCTCCTCAACGACCTTAGCTGGGAAGACTAGACCCGCGGCTCGAGCTTTGTCCTGCGCCAATCAACACCCTGGTCGGCGCCAGCGCTGCGAGCGGCTTGCCGGTGTGGTCAGAGCTGACTATAGGTGAGGCGTCCAACCGAGACTTGAGAAGGCCGGAAACCGATGAGCACCGCCACCCTCGACGCGCCCGCCGACACCTGGGTCCACCATCATTTCACCACCTCCGACGGGACTAAGTTGCACTACGTCGAGATGGGGCAGGGGACGCCCGTGGTGCTGATCCACGGCGCCGGCGGCAGCGCGGTCGGCAACTGGTTCGCCAACGGCATCGCTCCGCGCCTGGCCAAGACCAACCGCGTCATCGGCCTCGACATGCGCGCCCATGGGCTCTCCGAAGACGGGCCGCCCGGCGGCCGCTCGAAGATGGCCGCCGACGTGATCGAGTTCATGGACGCGCAGAAGATCGCCAAGGCGCACATCGGCGGCTACTCGATGGGCGGCGGCGTCACCCTGACCTTGCTGGTCGAGCACCCGGAGCGCTTCCTCACCGCCAGCTTCCACGGCTCAGGGGTGGGCGAGACCGCCGAGTGGCGGGACCAAGTGCCGAAGGACAAGGACGCCGCCGATCCCGAGGCAACTCAGGCCCGCGCCGCCTACGCCGCCGCCCAGGCCGCCCGCGGCCAGGAGATCGGCAACAACGCCGCCGCCCGCCAGCCGAGCCCCCTCAGCGACGCCGAACAGAAAGCGCGCGCCGACGAGATGGCAAAACGGCGCGAGGCGCTGCTGGCCAGGCTCGATCTCACCGCGATCAAGTTCCCGATCATGACCATCAACGGCGAGTTCGACCGGCCGCTGGCCAAGTCGCACCGGCTCTGGCGCGAATGCGACGACTTCACCAACCTGGTGCTGCCCGGCAAGGGCCACCTCTCGGCGGTGATGCGCGGCTTTATCCCGCAAGCCTACATCGACGGCATGGCCGCCTTCATCGAGCGCAACAACCCGCGCTAGGCTGACCTACCATCGTCCGGTCTCCAGCATCGAATGTGGCGCGGGAGGTCCCTGGCGCCGTCGATCACGCGCCAGACAACGATGCCTTGGTTCGTCTTTTGTGGCTCGTAGACAATCAGCCAGCGACTAACCGGAAACGTTCGCGGCGAGCCATCCAGCTCCGGACGGAGTCGGCCGATACCGGGCATCGTTGCGACGCGCTGAATGGCGTCATCGATACGCTGCAAGACATCTTCGGCTCTCGCGACGCCGCTCTCATACGCGATCCAGTCGAAGAGAAGGTCAAGGTCGCGCGCCGCCTGCAGCGAAAGGATGACCCTCAGCTGTGGCATCGCCTAGCGGTTAGTCTCAGCGGGATCCGTGACGCTTGCGGCCGTCAGAGATGATGTCGGCGACGGTTCGCGGCGAAAAGATGCCCCTGGCGACCTCTTCGCGAGAGACTCGAATGGAAGCGTTGAGATCTGCGAGGTTGCGAGAAGCAACCGCATCCACCTGTTCGGTCGCCGTGTTCAGCTTCTTTGCTCGGTCGCTCATGTCGGACCACACCTATCAAAGATTGCGACCTGGCGACAGGCCCGAGGCGCCGATCAGGAACTCCCCGGCGCCAGCACCACGCCCACCAGGACCGCGACGAACTGCAGCACCGAGCCGGCGACGACGTGGCCGTGCCAAATCGCACGGCGGAAGCGCAGCTTCTTCATCACGTAGAAGACCGCGCCAGTTGAGTAGACCACCCCGCCGAGGGCCAGCAGCAGCAACGGCACGAGCGAAACGCTATCGAAGAGCGGCTTGATCGCGATCAGCGCGATCCAGCCGAGCGCCAGGTAGATGCCGATCCAGAAGCTCTGGCCGAGGCCGCGGAAGAAGAGCTTCCCGACCACCCCCACCGCGGCGATCGCCCAGACGGCGGCGGTCATCCCGATCGCCCAATCGCCGTGCAGGCGAAGGGTCGTGAATGGGGTGTAGGAGCCGGCGATCATCACGAAGATGCCGGCGTGGTCGAGCCGGCGCAGCAGTGGCCGCAGCTTCGGGGTGGAGAAGTTGTAGGCGGTGGAGAGCGCCAGCATGGCGATGAAGGCGGTCACGTAGATCGAGACCGACGCCACCTGCGGCAACGATCCCAAGCCGAACGCCAGGCCTAGCAGGACGCCGCCGCCAAAGAGAGCGAACGCCAGGCCGATGATGTGCACGGCCAAGTCGGTCCGCTCGGCCGCCCGGGTCGGATAGTGGTCGCCGATCCAGGGCGGGCGGGCGATCTCATGCGGCGTCGGAACTGTCATGGATACCTTGGCGACCCCGGGACCGGCCGGAGCCGCATTCTACTGGCCCCGGCGGCATTCTCCCACCGGTTTGCGACGCGGCTAAGTCACGCGCCCGGATCTGCCTTTTCGATCTCCGAATTCAACTCGGCGCCGAACAGCACCACCATCAGCGAGATCCAGATCCAGGTCAGGAAGCCCACGATCGCGCCCAGCGAGCCGTAGGTCTTGTTGTAGGAGCCGAAGTTGGCGACGTACCACGAGAAGAGCCCGCTCATCGCCAGCCAACCCAGCGCCGCAACGCCGCCGCCGAGGGTGATCCAATGCCACTTCGCGCCGCGGCGGTCCGGGCCGAAGCGGTAGAGGATCGAGAGCAGTAGCGTCGCCGAAGCCACGAATAGCGGCCACTGCAGCACCGCGCCGCCGTCGCCGATGGTCAGGCCGTGGCGCGCCAAGAGGGCAGGGGCGACGACCGCCAGGGTCAGGGCGCCGATCGCCAGCAGGATCGCGCCGAGGGTGAAGCTGAGCGATATCAACGTGAGGCGGACGAAGCCGCGCCGCTCCGGCGTCTCGTAGGCCACATTCAGCGCCTCGATCAGTCCCTTGGCGCCGGCGTTGGAGCTCCAGATCGAGGTGGCGAGGCTCACCGTGAAGGCGATGCCGAGGGCGCCGTGGTCGGTGCTGGTGAGCCGGGTCAGTTCGTCGCTGATCACGCTCAGCGCCCCACCAGGCAGCAGCCCGGCGAGGGCGAGCACGTGCCGTTGTGCGTCGCCCGCGTCGGCGACTAGGCCGTAGAGCGAGATGAAGGCGCTGAGCGCTGGAAAGATCGCCAGCAGCATGTAGAACGTCACCCCGGCGGCGGCGCTCGGAATCCGATCATTGCCGAAGGCCGTGACGGCGCGCCAGACGATGTCGCGCCAGCCTCGGGCGTCGAGCGGAAGTCTCGCGCCCGCCAACGCGTCCGCGTTCGTCTTTCGCAGCGCACGGCTGGCGAAGTCGGCGAGCGACAGCCCGATGCCCACGGCGACGCCGATCGCGAACGGGTTACCCCATCCGACGCCTTTGCTGTCGCGCTCGCCGTTGCGCGGCACGCCGCTCACCTCCAGCCGCCGGCCGCTGCGGCCGAACTCACGATCGCCTAACGAGCGGAACGGCGATGGGCTGCGTCCGCCGGTCAGAGGGCGACATGACGGGCCGCTGAAAGTCGGGTAGCCTGATGGCCATGACCTTTGTCGACACCTCGACGCTGGAGATTGTTTCGCGTCTGCCGGGCTGGCGCGCGCGCATCTTCAATTCGCCGAACATGACCTTCGCCCACTACGAGTTCGACGCCGGCGCCTCGATCCACGAGCACCATCACGAGCAGGAAGAGGTGTGGAATGTGCTTGAGGGTGAGCTCGAGGTGACCATCGACGGCGCGGCCCAGGTTACGGGCCCTGGCATGGTCGCCATCGCCCCGCCCGGCGCGCGCCATTCGGTCCGCGCGCTCAGCAACGGCCGTGCGATCGTGGTCGACACGCCGCTGCGCTGGGACACTGGCGCCTAAGCGAGCTGGGGCGCGGCTAGATCGGCCGGTAGGCGCCGACCAGCAACTCGGCGCCGGCGCGCCGCAGCGACAGCGTCCAGCGATCGAACACGAGGTCGTAACCCTCCGCTCGCAGGCCGGTGCCCAGCGACACGCAGGTGAGCACCCCGCCGTGGCCGGCGAAGCCCAGCCCGAGGTCGCCGCTCTTCAACCGCAGCAACGCGCCGGGCCGGAACGCGCGGCGCACCGGCGCGGTTAGCTGAGGGGAGTGGCCGGCGAGCCCCGGTGCGAAGACCACCTCGTGCTCGAGCGTCGCCAAAGGCCCGCCCAGCGCCTGCAGCGTGGTCGGCGCGAAGTCGAGCGTCTCCGGCCGCGTGGTGCTGAAGGTCAGGATCAGCCGCTCGGGACCTTCGCCCTCTTCGGTCGAGAAGCAGATCAGCGGGCGCGCGCCATCGCTAGCCACGAACCAGCGGCCAGGCTTCATCGCCTCGCGATCGACGATCCGCGGGAAGCCCTCGAACGTCACCGGCATCGAATCGAACCCTCCGGCGCGCAGTATGGCGCTTCGGCGGCGGCCGCGTTAGCGGGCCGCCAAGCTGGCTAGAACATCGCCCGGCCGGAGAGGAAGATGTCGTATTGCTGCTCGTTGTTCTTAAGGTCAGCCTCGCCCTCGATCGCGACATAGGAGAGCGGGGTGCCGGCTTTCAGCGAGAAGCCGGCGACCAGCCAGCCGCCGTTGACGTCGCCGGGTACGAGGGTGAACGGCGTCCCGCCGGTGAAGGCCGCGGTGGTGCTGGCGATATTGCCGAAGAACACCTGCCGGTAGCCGCCGAAGATCTCGGGCCGGAACCAGGTGTCGTGGCCGTACTGGGCGCCCAGGGTGACGATCGCCTCGCCGGTCATCCGGCTGCTGGTGCGCTGTGCGATCGCCAGGTCGAAACCGGGGCCGGCGCCAGTGTCGTTGTGGGCGTTTTCGTTGAGGTAGAGGTAGTCGGCGCTGAACTCCGGCCGAACGAAGAAGCGGCCGATCTTGACCTCATAGGCCGCGCCGGCGTGCGCATCGCCAAAGAAACCGTTCCAGTTGCCGCTGCTGGTCTCCGAGACGCCAGTGGTGGTGAATTCGCGCCGCTCATCGAACCAGGCGTAGCCGGCTGCGCCGCGCAGCGAGAGCCTGAGGCCGCCCCAGGCGCGCCGATAGTAGGCGCCCAGTTCGGCGATGTTACTCACCAGTCGCCCGTCGACCGGGGTCGCGACGCCGGTGTCGCCGATATTGAGATAGGCGACCGTGACGCCAAGCGCGCCGCCGGCGGCCCCCATCTTCTCGGCGCCGCCGACGAGGCCGAACATCTTGTCGGTCGAGCCCAGGGTGTCGCCATCGTTGCGCTTGGTGGTCTCGTTGACCTCCTGCAGCCAGAGGCTGCTGCCGGCCACCCGCGTGCCGGCGTCAGGGGTCTGGGCGGTGAGGCCCGAAATCCTTTGCGTGGCCGACTCGAGCGACTCGAAGATGCCGATGCCCTGGTCGGGCAGCATCTGATCGTAGAGTTGGACGAAACTGTACTGGGTGGTCGGCGCGATGATGGCGTCGGCCAGGCGATTGTCCTTGGTCAGCGCCTGGAAGACGGCGTTGAACGCGGCCGTGCCGCTGGGATTGAGGCCCAGCTGTTGCGGCGTCTTCAGGCTCAGCGTGACGTAGAGGTTGGCCGCATCGGACGACGCGCTCGCCGTATAGAGGAAGGGCGCGTTGTTCAACAGGGTGGCGCCGAGGTTGCCGATGGTGAGCGCCCCAGCCGCGCCGCTGGTCTGGACGAAGATGTACTTGGCGCTCTGGGCGGTCTGCAGGCCGTCGAGCGATACGCCGATCTTGGCGCCGTCGGCGAAGCTGGCCGTGCCGTCCGGCCCAGCCTGGCCGGGATGAACCGTGGTGTCGAAGATCGGCGTGGTGTTCGACGCACCTATGGCGAAGGTGGGATCGACCTGCGCCGTCAGCTGGCCGCCGGCGCCCACCGCGAGCGAGGTCACCTGGTGGGTTTCGGCCCGGGTGATGTCGACGGTCGCCGTCGAGCCGGCGACCGTCGCGACCGAGATAGCCATATTGCGCTCGCCGGCCAGTTCGCTGACCGCGCCGCTGGTGCTGCCGGCCTGGATGTTGAAACTGTTGGCGCCGGCGCCGAAGAGCACGTCGCCCTTGATGTCGGGGAGGGCGCCGGCGGCGGACAAGGCCTCGCTGGACACCGTCTGGGTGAGACCGACGGTGTAGGTCCCGGTGCCGCCCGTGCCGGTGAGCGCGCCGACGATCGTGGTGCCTGCGGCGATGCCTGGCCCGTAGAGCGTCTCGCCGATCGCGAGGTTGCCCGAGGCGACGGCGCTGACCGTCAGCGTGGTGCCGGAGATCGAGCCGGTGAACTGCGGCGCCGGCTGCCCGCCGAACGTCACCGAAGGGGTCTGGGTGATCGCCGTGCCGGTCAACGAGGCCGAAACGTCGATGGCCGTGGTCGGGCCGGTCAGGGTGAAGCTGCTGTCGGTCGGCACCAGGGTCGCTTCGATCTGGCCGGTGTTGCTGATCGAGGCGACCGTGCCCGAATGGTCGATGATCGCGCCGGCGGACCCGCTGGTGTTGGTGGTGTCGGTGATGGTGGCGATGATCGAGCCGGTGTTGGTGATCGATCCCACGCTGGCCCCGGCGGCGATGGTCAGGCCAAGCACCGATTGCGGCGTCGAGGCTGAAATCGCGGAGGAGATCCCCCCGTCGTTGACGATCGCCAGCGCCGTCGTGCCGGATCCCAGGCTGATCGCCGTCGAGGACGCATCAAGGGCCGAGGCGGCGACGCCGCCGGAGATGTGGATGCCGCCGCTGAGGTCGACCGTTCCGCCTTCGCCGATCTCGATCGCTGTCGCGGAGATCGGTCCGGCCAGGTGGGTCGCGGTCTTCGGGTCGTAGATGCCTGCCGCAGTGACCGAGCCGCCGATGACAAGGCCGTAGGCCTCGCTGGCGTTGTTGCCGATCGTGATCGCCTGCCCGGCGGCGCCGATCTGTAGCGCCGGCGCAGAGCCGAACTGCTGAATCGCCGCCGCCGCCGTGGTGACGGCGCTGGTGCCGGTGCCGGTGACGATGGTCGGGGTGACGATGATGCCGGCGCCGACGCTGCCGCCGATGTTCACGGTCGGCCCGCCAAGCAGCATCTCGTCAGAGCTCAGATTGCCAAGGATCGCCGAGGTGGTGGGGGCGACGGTGGAGCGGAAGCCGGTCGCGGCGATCGTCGATCCCAAGGTCAACGAACCGCCGATCGGCGCGGTCGTCACCAGCGCCTGCGCGCCGACGCCAGTCACGTCGATCGCGCCGTTGATGGTCACGTTGCCACCGACTGCGCCGGCGACGTTGATCCCGGTGGTCTGGTTGCCCAGCATCGAGATCGAGCCGTTGTTGATCAACGCGCCGGTGATCCCGGTCTCCAGCAGGATACCCGTCGAGCTGTCGCCGGCGACATTGATGACGGCGCCGGTGTCGTTGGTCACGGATCCGTTCAGCACCCCCGGTCCGATCACGTCGATGCCAATTCGGTCGTGGCCGGTGGCGAACGCGCCGTCGACGAAACCGTCGTTATTGTGATCGGTGGCGGTGTAGCTCTGCCCGAGGATGATCGATCCCAAGTTATCGACAGAGCCAGTGTTGCCGCCGATCGCCTGGATTGCGATCGAGTCGTTGACGTCGGTGTTGGTGATCTGGCCGCCGGTCGCGACCGTCACGTTGTTGCTGGTGTTCAGGGTGACGCCGGCGCCGCCGGTCTTCGGCGTGACCACGCAGCCGGAATCCACGCTGATGTCCGACCCGCCGGTCACCGCGCCGCCCGTCGGGCAGGCGGCGTAGGCCGCGCCGCCCATCAGGGCGAGCAGCGGCGCCACAGCGACCGCGGTCAGGTGGACTCTGCGCATGAACCGAACACTCTCTGACAGCCGCCAACCGACGTCGCACCCTTGCCGCCTAATACGACTGCATTGCGGCGCCTTTCAAGCTACAGCGAACGGTGCGCCCGACTGTCACGCGCACGACACACGAAGCCGCTGAAATGCAACCGGAGTCTTTTGCCGAGTCGCCCACGATGGCCGTCCAGTCGCTCGAAGCTACGCCACCTCGTCCCCCGGCGGGCGTCGCCTGGGCGCCGCTCGCGGTCGCCGCGGTCGCGCTGGCTGCGCTGTTGGCGTTGGTGGCCGGCAAGACCGCCGACCCGCTCGGGGCGAGCATCGCTGCCGTGCTCGTGCTCGCTGTTGGAGGCGGTCTCAGCCTTTGGATGGCCGAACGGCCGAGCACGGCCGTTCGGCCCGCGGCCGCGACGCGCGCAGATGACCCGGCCGCCGCGTCTCAACTTGCTGTGCTCGAGGCGCTGGAGGACCCGGTGCTGGTGGTTTGGGGCGACGAGACCGATGATGTCGCCGGGCGGCGGCTGATCTACGCCAACGCTGCGGCGCGCGAACTCTTCCGCACCAGGCGCGACGCGGGCCTACTGGTCAGCGCGGTACGAGATCCGAAGGTGCTCGAATCGGTCGACGAAGCTCTGTTCGGCCGCATCGCCAGCGAAGCGACCTACGCGGCGGGCGGTGTGCAGGACCGGGTGTGGCGGGCGCGGGCGCTGCCGCTCGACGGCGCGGACGGGCGCCGGCTGGCGCTACTCACCTTGCGCGACGAGACCGAGCTGCGGCGCTCGGAGCGCACCCGCGCCGACTTCCTGGCCAACGCCAGCCACGAATTGCGTACGCCGCTGGCGTCGCTCACCGGCTTCATCGAGACGCTGCGCGGCCACGCCCGCGACGACGCGGTCGCCCGCGACCGGTTCCTCGCGATCATGGCGGACCAGGCGGGGCGCATGGCGCGGCTGATCGACGACCTGATGAGCCTCAGCCGGATCGAGCTCAACGAACACATCCCCCCGCAAGGCCGGGCCGATCTCTCGCTGACGGTGCGCGACGTGGTCGACGCCCTCGCGCCCCTGGCCGCCGAGAAGGACGTGCGCTTTGACGTGCGCACCCCGGACGAGCCTGCTGTCGCGCGCCCCGCCGACCGCGACCAGATCGTGCAGGTGATCCAGAATCTGGCGGAGAACGCGCTGAAGTATGCGCCGAGCGGCTCGGCGGTGGTGATCGAGGTGCTGGCCGACGTCTCGGCCGAAGCAGCAATGGCGCCGCGCCAGATCGGCGCCGCGCACCTGTCGCTGCTGACGCCCGACCACGCCAGGGAGCAACGCTACATCTGCCTGAGGGTCGCCGACGCCGGCCAGGGCATCGCCCGCGAGCACCTGCCGCGTCTGACCGAGCGATTCTACCGGGTCGAGGGGCAGAAGGCGAGCGAGCGGCCGGGCACGGGCCTGGGTCTGGCCATCGTCAAGCACATCGTCAACCGCCACCGCGGCGGGCTGACGGTCGAGAGCGCGCCGGGCGAAGGCGCGGCGTTCTGCGCCTATCTGCCGATGGCCACGCAGGAGGCCTGCGCGCCAGCTTGACCGCCCTCTCGCCGCGCGCCAAAGCCCGCGCCATGAACATCCTGGTCGTCGGCTCCGGCGGGCGCGAACATGCGCTGGCGTGGAAGATCGCCCGCTCGCCGCTGACCACCCGCGTCGTCTGCGCGCCGGGCAACCCAGGAATGGCGGCGCTGGGCGAGTGCCGCGCGGTGAGCGCCACGGATGTCGAAGGCCAGGTGGCCTTGGCCCGCGAGATCGGCGCCGGCCTCGTCGTGATCGGTCCGGACGCCGCCGTGGAGGCCGGGCTTGCCGACGCGATGTCCGAGGCCGGCATTCTCTGCTTCGGACCCACCGCGGCGGCGGGCCGGCTGGAGTCGTCCAAGGCGTTCACCAAGGCGTTCTGCGACCGCCATGGCCTGCCGACCGGCCGCTACGGCATCTTCGACGATGCCGCGCCGGCCAAGGCGGCGCTGGACGGGTTCTCGCCGCCGTTCGTGATCAAGGCGGATGGCCTGGCCGCGGGCAAGGGCGTGGTGATCGCGCCGGACCTAACGACGGCCGAGTCGGCGATCGACGATGCGCTCGGCGGCCGGTTCGGCGCCGCGGGCGCTCGGGTGGTGATCGAGGAGTATCTCGACGGTGAGATCGCCTCGCTGTTCGCGATTTGCGACGGCGAGCGGAGCCTGCTCTTCGGCGGCGTGCAGGACGCCAAGCGTGCGTTCGACGGGGATGTCGGCCCCAACACTGGCGGCATGGGGACCTACTCGCCAGCGCCAGTTCTGGACGATCCGACGGTCGAGGCCGCGCGCACCCAGCTGATCGAACCGGCGTTCGCCGGCATCGCCGCCGAGGGCGCGCCTTACCGTGGGGTGATTTTCTGCGAGGTGATGGTCACCCGGGATGGGCCCAAGCTGGTCGAGTTCAACGCCCGCTTCGGCGACCCCGAATGCCAGGTGCAGATGCTGCGCCTGAAGAGCGACCTCGTGCCGTATCTGGTGGCAGCGGCACGCGGCGACCTTTCGGCGTTACCGCCGCCTGAGTGGCGCACCGAGGCCGCCGTCTGCGTGGTGATGGCCGCGACCGGCTATCCCGAAGCCCCGCAGGTGGGGACAGTGATCCGCGGGGCGGAAGCCGACCTCGGCGAGGAGGTCGTTGTCTTCCACGCCGGCACCAAGCGCCGCGAAGACGGGGCGCTGATCGCCGCCGGCGGGCGGGTGCTCAATGTCTGCGCACTGGGCGCCGATGTCGGCGAAGCGCGGGGCCGCGCCTACGCCGCCATCGCCAAGATCGACTGGCCCGAGAGCTTCCACCGCACCGACATCGGCTGGCGCGCGCTCCAGCGCTGAGCGCTTTGCAAGGCGCCCTCGCGGTCCTAGAGTATTTTCAAACAAGCGTACGGAAGCGCGAGGGAGAGACGACGATGGCCGAGGCCAGCACAGAAACGACCACCTCCGACGCCGCCGAGCGCACGCGGGAGATGCAGAACAGCGGCACCAAGGACGTGGTCGAGAGCCACCGCTTCGACGAGCCGTCGCTGGATCGCTGGATGGCCGCCAATGTCGCGGGCTACCAGGGGCCGCTCGAAGTGCGCCAGTTCAAAGGCGGCCAGTCGAACCCGACCTACCAGCTGATCACGCCGGCCAAGAAATACGTCATGCGCCGCAAGCCGCCCGGCAAGCTCTTGCCGTCGGCGCACGCGGTCGACCGCGAATACCGGGTGATCACAGCGCTGCACCCGACCGGGTTCCCGGTGGCCAAGAGCTATGGTCTGTGTACGGACGATAGTGTGATCGGCACCATGTTCTACGTGATGGACATGGTCGAGGGCCGGATCATTTGGGATCAGAGCCTGCCGCAGTATACGCCGGAAGAGCGCTACCCGATCTACATGGCGCAGGTGAAGACGCTCGCCGACCTGCATAACACCGATTACAAGGCGATCGGTCTCGAGGACTATGGCCGCACCGGCAACTACATGGCCCGGCAGATCGATCGCTGGACCAAGCAGTACAAGGCCTCCGAAACCCAGCACATCGACACCATCGAGCGGCTGATCGAATGGCTGCCGAAGACCTGCCCGGTCGACGACCAGACCTCGATTGTCCACGGCGACTACCGCATGGACAATATGGCGATGCACCCGACCGAGCCCCGGGTGATCGCGGTGCTCGACTGGGAGCTCGGCACGCTCGGCAATCCGCTGGCCGACTTCACCTACCTGCTGATGGGCTGGGTGAATGGGTCGATGGCGGCGATCGAGGACAAGAAGGCGCATGGCGCGCCGACGATCGAAGCGGTGGTCGAGGACTATTGTCAGCGCACCGGACGCTCAGGGCTGCCAGACCTGAACTGGTACTTCGCCTACAACATCTTCCGCCTCGCCGGGATCATCCAGGGCATCGTCGGCCGCGCCCGCGACGGCACCGCCAACAGCCCGCAAGCCGCCGCGATGTCCGCCCGGGTCCCGGCGCTGGGCGCGGCGGCCTGGAAGTTCGCGGCGAAGGCGGGGGCCTAACTCGCGGGTTTGAGCGGCGCGAGGAGGGCGTCCAGCGCCACCTCGTCGTCGAACTTCGCCTCGACAGGCCATGCCTTGACGCGCGTCTGCCAGGCGGCCGGCAGCTTCACCCAATCTTTCTCGCTGGTGAGCAAACCCGCGCCCAGCGTCGTCGCGCGGTCCGCAAGGAAGCGCAGCAGGCGTTCGTCGTAGCTGGCGTGGTCGGGGAACGGCGCGAAATCGGCGAGGTCGCAGCCGGCGGCCTTCAGCGCGCGCTCCATCTTCCAAGGTTTGCCGATCCCGGCGAAGGCGAGCTGGGGGCCGGGCGGCGGCGGCGGCGCGGTCAGGTGCGCGACCAGCACTGTCTTGTCGCCGAAGAGCGTGAGCAGCGCCGGGTCTGGCGCGGCGAGGTCGGCCGGCAAGAGCAGAACCACGGCGTCGGCGCGCGCCAACCCGGCAGCCAATGGCTCCCGCATCGGTCCCGCCGGAAAGACCGCGCCGTCGCCGAACGGCCACTCGCCGTCGCGCGTCTCGCCGTCGACCACCACCAGCGCCAGCGACTTCTTCACGCTCGGGTTCTGGTGGCCATCGTCCATGACGATGAGCTTGCTGCTGGCGGCGGCGATCGCATGGGCCCCCGCGGCGCGATCACGCGCCATCCACACCGGCGCATCCTTGGTCATCATGAGCGCCTCGTCGCCGACCTCGGCCGCGCTGCGCAGGCCGGGCACGACCAGGACCGGACCTTTCAGCCGCCCGCCGTAACCCCGGGTCAGGATCTGAACCCCGGCCTCGGCGCCGCCCAATCGCCGCGCCAGCGTCCGCACCACCGGCGTCTTTCCGCTACCGCCAACGGTCAGGTTGCCGACGCAGATGACCGGGATGCCTGGATCGAATGCTTTGCCGCTGGCGATCCGCCGCGCGGTCACCGCCGCCCAGACCCAGGAGACCGGCCGCAGCAGCGCACGGATGACCGGCGCCGGCGCTCCGCGGCGGACATACCACCATCTCGGTGTCGAGACCTTCATGCGAGAGGCAGCAACGGGCGGATCAGACCCAGTGCGGCCTCCATCTGGCCCGACTGCGCGGCGGCGTAGCGCGCCGAGGCAGCGGCCATGTCCGCCTGTCGGTCGGGGTCGGCCAGCAGGGCGACGATCCGCGCACCCAGGTCGGCGGCGCCCGTCGCTAGCTGCGCCGCGCCGGCGTCGACCATCTCGGCGTAGACCTCTGCGTGGTTGGCCACCTGCGGGCCGCTGAGCACGCCGACGCCGAGCCGCGCCGCCTCCATCGGGTTGTGGCCGCCGACCGCCGGATCGAAGCCTCCGCCCATCATCGCGAACGGGGCCAGCCGCAGCCAAAGCCCGAGCTCGCCTATCGTGTCGGCGATATAGATGGTCGTTTCAGGACCGATCGTCTGGCCGGCGGACCGGCGCGCGATCCGCCCGGGCGACAGCAGCCTCACGATCTCGGTTCCTCGCTCGGGGTTCCGGGGCGCGAGGATAACCAGCGGGTTCGACGCCAGGTCCGCGACGGCCGACGCGACCGTTGCTTCTTCCGGCGCGTGGGTGCTGACCGCCACCACCAGCGGCCGCGCGCCGATCAGCGACTGCAACCGCGCCAGTTCGGCTGGATCGCATGGCAGCGGTTCGGCCAGGCGCTTGAGGTTGAGGCGGCCATCGACGCGCCCGCCGAGTGCGCCGAGCCGCTGCTCGGTCGCTACGTCCTGGGCCAGTAGCAGGGTGAAGCTCTGCATCATCGTCCGCGCGGCCGCCGGGCGTGCGGACCAGCGCCGCGCACTCTTCATCGTCATCCGCGCCGAGATCAGACCCAGGCGGACGCCGGCGTCCCGCGCCGCCAGGATCAGGTTCGGCCAGAGCTCGCTCTCGACGAAGAGGCCCACGTCCGGTCGCCAATGGCCCAGGAACCGCCGCACCGAGTCTGGCGTATCGACCGGGGCGTACTGGTGCACCGCGCCGGCAGGGAGCCGCTCGGCCAGGATCTTCGCTGAAGCGGTGGTGCCGCTGGTGACCAGCAGCCAGACGCCGGGGCGTTCGGATCGCAGCGCTGCGATCAGCGGTAACAGCGAGAGGCTCTCGCCGACGCTGACCGCGTGCATCCAGACCAGCGGGCCCTCTGGCCGCGGCGTGGACGCATGGCCCAGGCGCTCGCCCAGCCGTCCGAGGTCTTCCTTCCCGTGGCGAGCCCGGGATCGCAGGATCGGCTCGGCGACCAGAGAGGCGAGGCCGGCGGCGGCCCGGTAAGCCGCGAGCGAGAAGGGCGTCGGCGTCCGCGCGCCGTTCATCATGCGGCCAGCAAGGCTTCGGCGCGGGCCTGCGCGGCGTTCAGCCTGGCCTGCCAGTCGAGCCGCGTCGCTTCCACGGACTCCGGGTCGGCGCCATGAAGGATCGCGAGCGGGCCGTCGAACACCACGCAGCCGCGGCCAAAGGGCAGGGGAAGCTTGGTCTTGTCCCAGCTTTTCAGCGTCACCACCGGTCGACAGGCGAGGCCGCACAGGAACACCGGGGTCCCGCGCGCCTTGGCCAGCACCACCGGACCTTCCGGCATTCGCTCGGGCGGCCCACGCGGGCCGTCGGGGGTGATCGCGATCACCCCGCCGTCCTCGATGAAGCGCAGCGCTTCACGGAAGGCGCCGACGCTGCGCCGGTTGGCGCGCCTGTCCATCGTGGTCGAGCCGCGGATCGCCGGGAAGCCGAGGCGCGCGACGATCTTGGCGATCAGTTCTCCATCTGGCGAGTTGGAGATCATCACCCTGCGCGGCTTTTGCTTCAGCACCCGGCCGCTGATCACCGCCAGCGCGAGGCCGCTGTGCCAGAAGCAGGCGACAATGCCGCTCGGCGAAGCCACCATCACATCGGCCGCTTCACGGTTCTCGAAGCGCCAGCGCATTGTCGCCAGCGTGGCGCCAAGGTAGACCGACACCAGCCAGGCCAGCGTCGACTGGACCCAAGGGGTCCGGATGAACAGCTTCACTCGGCCGCCTCCGGGGCGGGCGAGAAGTCGGCGGGGGCGTGGTCGAGGTCCTGGGCGCCGGCGAGGCGGGCGTAGAGGCCGCGGCGTCCGACCAGCTGGCCGTGCGTGCCTTCTTCGACCACCCGGCCGCGGTCGATCACATAGATCCGGTCGGCGCCGCGCACGGTCGATAGGCGGTGTGCGATCAGGATGGTGGTGCGCCCGGCCATCAGCCGCTCCAGCGCCGCCTGCACCTGCGCCTCGCTCTCGGTGTCGAGGGCGCTGGTGGCCTCGTCGAGCAGCAGGATCGGCGCGTCCTTCAGGAACGCCCGGGCGATGGCGATGCGCTGGCGCTGGCCGCCGGAGAGCCGCGCGCCGGCCTCGCCGACCGAGGTGTCGTAGCCTTTCGGTAGCGCCAGGATGAAATCGTGCGCCGCCGCCTGCCGCGCTGCCGCCTCGATCTGGTCCTGGCTGGCGTCGTCCTTGGCGTAGGCGATGTTGGCGCGGATGGTGTCGTCGAACAGGAACGGTTCCTGCGTCACCAGCGCGATCTGGTGGCGCAGCGAAGCGAGCCCCAGCTCGCGCACATCGTGATCGTCGATGGTCAGCTTGCCGCCGGTGACGTCGTAGAAGCGCGGGATCAGGTTCAGCACCGTGGTCTTGCCGCCGCCCGACGGGCCGACCAGCGCGACGATCTCGCCGCGCTTGGCGTGCAGGCTGATATCGTCCAGCACCGCGATCTCGTCGCCGTAGGAGAACGTCACCCCCTCCAGCCGCACCGTCGCCTGGCCCTCCGGCAGCGGCGCCGCGCCCGGCTCGTTGCGGATCGTCGGTTCGATATCGAGGTTGTCGAACAGGCGGCGCGCGGCGGTGAAACCCTCGCTCATCACCGTCTGCAGGTTGGCCACCTGGCGCAGCGCCTGGCCGCCCATCAGCAGCGCCGAGACGAACTGGGTGAAGAGGCCCGGGGTCACCTTGTTGATCGTGAACGGCCCCAAGTGGGTCGCGTTGAACTGAAAGCGCCAGCCGGCGTAGCAGATCACCAGGCCGAGCATGATGGTGGTCATCAGCTCGGAGACCGGCGCGGCCATCGCCCGGGCGTCGGCGCCGGCGATGATGTGCTTCTGCCGCCGGGCGATCACCGCAGCGACTCTGGCCTCCTCGAACGCTTCCTTGTTCTCCATCTTGACGACACGCACGCCGTCCAGGCTCTCCATCACCGCGCTGGTCAGCGACGAGCTTTCTTCCATGGCGCCCTTGGCGGCCTTGTTGGTGCGCTTGGAGTAGTCGCGCAGCACCCAGCCGACGATCGGCGCGATCACCAGCACGATCACCGTCAGCGGCCAGTCGGCGAACAGCATCGCCGCCAGCACGCCCACAAGCATCATCACGTTCTGGACGTAGTTGATCACCCCGTTGGTGAACGCCTCGCGCACCAGCGCGGCGTCGAACAGGATCTGCGAGACGAAGCCGCCGCTGTGCGTGGCCCTGAGCCTGGCCAGGTCGCCGCGCATGAAGTTGCCGACCAGCTCGCGCTGGATGTCAGCGACGACGCCGTGCCCGATTCGGTTGATCACCGTCGACTGGCCGATCAAGGCGAGACCGCGGACGATGCCGACCGAGCCGATGATCGCGGGCACCGTCAGCCAGGTGTAGTTGAGCCCGTGCTTGGTCAGCAGCGTGTCGACCGTGAAGCTGACCAGGAACAGGATCGCAGAGCTCGAAGCCGCAGAGAGCACCGCGAAGAACAGCGCCGCGGTCACGCCTTTCCAGCGCCGCTGCAGGTATCGCCGCCAGATGCGCAAGCCGATGGCGCGCTCGGCGCCAGGCCTGGCCACGGGGTCGCTGATGGAACTCATGGCGCCGAGGTCGGACGTGCGCGCCTGACTGTCAAGCCGGCGCCGCCACGGCGACATCGCCAGCCGCCGCCTCTTGCCGCACGCCCCTTGCATTGCGCTCGCCTCAACGTACTTAGGCGAACGATCGCTGACCTTGAGTGGGAGGACCGGTGCCGGCATTCGATCTGTCCACCAAGCGCGGGCGGCTTGCGACCTACTTCCACCACGTCTGGCACGACCATGCCTGGCTGCGGCTGGCCAACTCTAACGCCCACTGGCTCAGCGACGAGTTCGTGCGCGCCAACCAGCCCTGGCCGTTCCAGGTCAAGGCCTGGCGCGACCGCGGCGTGCGCACCATCGTCAACCTGCGCCACGGCGTCGACGCCCACCACTACCTCGAGAAAGACGCCTGCGATCGCTACGGCGTGAAGCAAGTGCACTTCGTGGTCTGGTCCCGCGAGGCGCCCAGCTGCGCGCAGGTGCTGGGCGCCAAGCAGTTGTTCGAAGAACTCGAATACCCGGTGATGATGCACTGCAAGTCGGGGGCGGACCGGGCCGGCGTGATGAGCGTGCTCTACATGCACTTCCGCCAGAAGAAGCCGATCTCCGAGGCTCTGGCCCAGCTCGACATGAAGTTCGGCCACGTCCGCGCCGGCCTCACCGGCATCCTCGACTACTGCTTCGAGAAATACGTGCGCGAGGTCGAACCGCTCGGCATCTCCTACGAGGACTGGGTCAAGAGCCCGGCCTACGACCCGGTCGCGATCAAGCAGGAGTTCAAGGCCCAATGGTGGGGCACCCTGCTGTCGGACAAGCTGCTGCGGCGGGAGTAAGCGGGCTACATTACCGGAAGTCTCACAGGAGGCGTCCCGCCGCCGGCCACCCCGACCGCAGATGTACCGTAAACTACGGTCCTCTGTGCCCTGGAGAGGCCGTGGCGCGGAGCGGGCGATGGTGCGAGGATGGACGAGCGCCGACATGCACCACCCCAGCTACGCACGGTAATATCCGCCGTCAAGCCCCGTTCACATCCACGCCCAAATCACCCCCGCCCCGCTCATCCCAATGAAAGCCGAGGGTCAAGGGGATCAGCAAATCGGAGCACGATTCTTACCAGATCCTTCCGGCCGACAAGCGGACCTACGGAATTTCCGAGAAGGGTGGTTAGCGGTCCTGGAAGAGTGACCCCTCAGCAGACCTGCGCGATTGCGCCCCGGCGGGCGACGACTAACCTCCGCCAACGTGACAACGGTGGGGGACCTCATGACACTTTCCGATCTCGCTGCGCTCGGCAGCCTCGTCAGCGGGCTGGCGGTACTGATTTCGTTGGTCCTGTTGTACTCCCAGCTTCGCCAACTGACCGCCCAGGTCAGGCAAGCCGACAAATACCAGCAAACGCTCGTCAAACAGGCTCGGACGACCCGGGTCATGGAAGTCAATGCGCGCCTCGCTGACGCCGACTTCGCGGCCGTCTACTTGAGGATCATGACCAACGCCGAAGATCTTACCCTCACCGACTGGAATCGCTTCAATTCCCACGCGCATGCGATATTCCAGAACGGCGAAGACACATATTCCCAGCATCGCCGTGGGTTGCTGCACCCAGATGACTTCGATGGATTCGTGCTCGCCCTCAACGCGTCGTTTCGGAGCCCGCCGCTTCGGGTCTCCTGGGCGCACCTCCGCCGAGCATTTCCTGCGTCTTACGTGGCGTTCATCGACCAGATTGTCGCCGAAGGACGTCCCGTCCCGCTCCGTCGCGAGTCACTCGAGAGGTGGAAGAGAGACGTGGCCGCGCAACTCGCAGCGGCTGACAAGCTATCGTCGGCGATTCAATCGACGGCGACTTAGGTATCGTTAGTGGACATGTGTCGATGTCCGCTTCGGGTCCAGGCTGTGTAAAAACGCGGTCAGTGTGATTTCCGGCGCAACATTTTGCCCCTGGGAGCGCGTCAAGCGTAGCGCCGTTGCAGGGCTGGACCAGAATTTCATACTATCTGGGCAACGTCTTGCGCGCGAAATCAGTAAGGCTGCGTTTTTACACGGCCTCGGTCGAACGCCGTCATCGGCTTCGCGCCGGAAAGCCGACGTTCATTGGCGCGGACAACATGTGGTTGCACAAGAGTCAGCCTTTGTGAGGAGGCCGACTTTGGAACGTTGCGAGGCCGAAAGCACTAGCCAACTGCACCGATGAGGATTGCCTCGAAGGCCATCCGGTCAAGGATGTCAGAGTGAACGTCCAGGCTTTCAATCGATTCAGGCCCTTCCTGGTCGACGCCCTCCTGCCGATCGCCATCTTTTACGGGCTAAAGGCAATCAACGTCGCGGACCTCCCAGCCCTGCTCGCCGGCGGCGCGTCCCCGGCGATCGACGCCCTGATAAGCATCGCGATCGAGCGGCGGGTGCGCCTTTTGCCCGTCTTCGTCTGTGGCATGTTCGCGTTGACGGCGGCGCTCGCCTTCTTCGTACACGACCCTCGCGTGATGCTGATGAAGGAGGTGATCATCTTCGTCGGCCTCGGGATTTGGTTCCTGGCCACCGTCCCGTTCCAGCCGGTGATCTACACAGTGGCCGCAACGGCGGCTGCTCGCGGATCGGAGGAGCGTGCCGCCCGCTGGAACAAAGCCTGGAATCATCCCGACTTCCGCGCGCGCATGCGACTGGCCACGGCGCTCTTCGGGATCGTCTTCCTATTCGACGCGGCGCTTCGCACGGTTATCGTCTATCGGCTGCCCCTCAGCCAGTCGGTCATCCTGGCGCACGCCCCTGCTCCGATCACGCTGGTCGTCACCTTACTCATCGGACGGTTCTTGCTCGTGCCGGCCGCCCAGCGGGCGATGTCAGAGCCGGCGAGTTAGTCGACGATGTCATCTTGGCCGCGATGTTTACCTACAAGGTCCGCTAAGGGTTCCGGATGCTGCAGTCGCTTTCGGGTCGATTCACCTGATGTACTTCGCGAGCTCGGCTAGCTGGGCGTCGAGGTACGACTGCACTTCCCCCGGCGGGACGATGAGGCCGTCGTCGGGGTAGACATACGCCCGACCACGACCTCACGCTAACGGCCCGCGTTTTTACACGGCCTCGGTCGAAAGCGGCTATTGAGCGCCGGCCGACAAGCGGACCACCCAATGTCCGCTACAGGTAGGAGCGGACCTAAGCTTCCTTTCGGAACGCGGGCACTCACGCGCGCCGGTTTGGGCTTGTTTGGCGAGGCTCCAGAGCGCGTGTCAGGAAGACAATACCCGGCTCCGACTCCGCTGGCGCTCCACCGACTCTACTGATAAGCACTCAAGCTGAGGGCGTAACATTACTGAACAACCTTGGCTGTTCCCAAGATCGATGATCCGTGGGCGGTCGCCGTTGTTCGACGGGGTGGGCCGGACAGCTCGCGCCAAGGGTGAGGAAGCTTATATGTTCTGGCGATTGATGACGGGCGTTGCTGGGTGCGCCTTGATGGCAGGCACTGCGTTTGCTCAGGACGCATACTACGACGGCGGCCGAACCTATGGCGACAGGCCCGCCTACAACGCCGGCCCCGTGTACGGCGACAGGTCCGCGGACGATGGCGATCCCGCCGCCGACGACGGGGGCGGATATGCCAGGGGGGACGGCTATGGGGCCGACAGAGGCGGTCCCGCCTATGACGATCGCCGCGCCAGGGCCCGCTACGATGATAGACGCGCTTATGAGGCCGGCCTTTCGTACGACGACGTGCCCGCCTACCGCGACGCACACGACTATGATGAGCATCCTTACCGGGACCATCGCCGCTATGCCGCGCGGCGTTACGAAGCGGACGGCGCCGACGACCGCGCCGACGCCTACGACGATGGCGGACCTTACGACGACGGCCCGCCCCCCTATCGCGGCTACGCGCGGTCCTACTACGGACGCGGGCCCTACTATTCCGATCCCGGCGCGCACGCCCTCGGCGGCGGCGTAGCCGGCGCGGTTTTCGGGGCCGCCATCGGCTGCATCGTGACCATGCCGATCTGCGGTCCGGGCGCCGCGATCGGCGCGGCTGTGGGGGGCGGCACAGGCGCCATCACCGGCGCCGCCTCGACGCCGGGGCCGTACGACCGGCCCGGCTACTAGCCGGGTCCGGCGCGGGCGGCGCGCCGGACCCTTGCGCCGAATTGCAAAACGAGGCGCCGGGCCGTCACCACTCACCCCGGAAACGGACTTCAGGGCGTCGTCCCCATGTCGCGCCATGTCCAGAGTCAGGCGACCGCTCAGCTTCGGCTATAGTAGCGCTCCGTCCTCCGGCTTGGAGACCCATCTTGCCGCCGCATCGGCTGATCGTCGCCATCGGGTTCCAGGTCGTCGGCTGGGTGGTTGGGCTCCCGTCGTTCCTGCTCGCGCTCGCCCTCGGCGCTGGCGCGATCATGGTCGGCTCAGGACCGAAGCCGCAAACGGCGCACTACCTCAGCGCGACGCACTATGGCATCGCCGGGCTGCTGACCAACGCCGCGACCTGGGTGGCCGGCGTGCTGGCGGTCGTGAACGAGTTCGCCGCCTGGGTGCTCTGGGTGCTGACCGTGTTGGCCTTCGTCGTGACGGTGGTGGCGTTCGGGGTCTGGCTGGTCGGACGCGGGCTGGGCGCCGCCGCCGCCTGGGCGCGGGTCCTGGCCGCGCTGATGATCGCGGCGCTGGCCGGCGTCGGGCTGCTAGTCATCAGCCTGCTGACCACCAAGGCGGCGCTCGTGGACGCCACGGGCCTGGCGGCCTGCGGCTACGGGCTCTGGGTGCTCGGCTGGCGGTTCAAGCCGCCGCGTATCGAGGAATCCGCCGCGTCTTAGCTGGCGCGAGGCGGGAAGAGCGAGTATCTTTTCCATACTCACTCAAGGAACGACGTCATGGCCGGACCCTCAATCGCCGTCGCTGCCGCCTGCCTGGCGCTACTCAGTCCCGTCGTCGCCGTCGCGCAGCCAGCGCCCACGCCCGCCACCCACATCCTGGCGGTCGGCACGGTGGTCCCTGGCGCCGACGTGCAGAAGCTGCAGGCGACCCTGCCGAGCGAGGTGCGGGCCACGGTGCAGCTCTACCTCGATGGCAAGATCGACCAGTGGTATTCGCAGACTGGGCGGCGGGGGGTGGTGTTCATCCTCAACGTGACTGATCCAGCCGCCGCCCAAGCGATGCTTGAAGCGCTGCCGCTCGGCCAGGCCCACCTGATGACCTTCGACCTCACCCCACTGGGTCCGCTAGGTCCGCTGCGCCAGCTTATCGGCCCACCACCAGCAGCCCACTGATTGCACCAGCCGGCGAGCGAGGCTCTTCGGCGCCTATCGCAGATACCCCACCACCAGCCGCGTCGCTTCTTCGACCAGCGTCTCGGCGTCGGCGTCGGTGAGCATGTCGGGGCGGTGCAGCACCGCGGCGTGGGTCAAGGCTTCGATCGACGTCGCGCAGATGAAGGTCGCCAACTCCAGGTCCGGCATGCGCAACGACTCTCGGTGGCGCTCGAGGTAGCCCCGGAAGAGGGCGTAGGTCTCGCGGTCGAGCGCGCCGACGGTCTGGGCTGGTCCCAGGTGCGGCGTCTGTTCGGCCAGCACGCGATGAAGCTTCGGATCGATCCGGTGCGCCGCTATCGCCGCGGCTACCAGCGTGCGCACCGCCTGCTCGACTGGCTGGCTCTCGGCGTCAGCCAGCGCGCGCCGCACGATGCGTAGGAGGTCGCGGTTGTGCCGCTCGATGACCGCGGCGACCAGCGCCTCCTTGCTGGGGAAATACTGGTAGAGCGAGCCCACGCTCACGCCCGCCGCTTCGGCGATGCGGTTGGTGCTGGCGCGGTCGAAACCGTCGCGCACCAGAATGCGAGCAGTCGCTTCGATCAGCGCGTCGACCGTCGACCGCGACCGGGCCTGAGAGGCCCGTTTCCTAGGATCGGTGAGCGCCCGAGCGGCCATCAGTCTCATTCCTCGGATGCGAGTATTTTATGCGAGTGAAAGCTCATATTATCGGGTCATCGGTGGCCGAGCAAGCGATCGGAGCCCGACCGCTCGCCGCCGAAGTTCAGTGCGAAAGGAACGCCGACATGACCGCCAACAGCTACGCGACGCTAATCCGCTTCAAGCAGTGGGCCGATCTTGGCCTGCACGGCGCGATCGCCGAAAGCTTCGATCGGCTGGATGCCATGGACCAGATGATCGTGCCGCTGGTCCTCGACCACTTCCACGTCGTCGACCGGATCTTCCAGCATCATCTGCAAGGCTTGCCGCACGGATTTCACGGCCCGCGCTCCGAGGTGACACCCAGTCTGGCCCAGCTGGCGGAGGACACCCGGCGCGTGGACGCCTGGTACGTCGACTATGTCGACAGCCTCGCGGCGTCCGCCTTCGATGAGCCGCTGAATTTCGTGTTCACCAGCGGCAAGCCGGCTCGCATGACGCGCGGCGAGATCATCCTGCACGTCTGCCTGCACGGAACTTACCACCGCGGCAACGTCGGCATCCTGCTGCAGAAGTGCGGCGCCCCGTCCTATCCGGACGGCGTCACGGACTTTCTGGCCGCCGCAGCTTGAGCGGTCGGCCTATCTCACGGAAAAGCGGAAGGCTACCGCGCCGGGGCCCAGCTGCGAGCGGTTTCGGTCTGGCTGGCGGCGACCGAGTTCAGCGCCGCGAAGAGGCGCGCGGCAGTCAGCGGCTTGGGCAGGACGCCGGCCAGGCCCGCGCCCAGCCAGCGTTGGGCCTCGTCGTCGCGGCCGACCGCGGTGAGGCCAATGATCGGGGTCTCGCCCGCCGGCGCCGGCAGGGCGCGGATCGCCTCCAGGGTTTCGAGGCCGCCATGCTGCTCGTCCATATGGACGTTAATCACCACGACGTGGAAGCGCTCGCGGCGCAGCGCTTCCAGCGCTTCGGCGCCGCCGGCGACGGTCTTGCTGGTGTGGTCGAAAAGGTCGAGGTAGCCGGCGTAGATGCGGCGGCTGGGCGCGTGGTCGTCGACAATCAGCACGTGCGAGCGGTCGGCATCCAAAGCGGCGGCGCGCGCCCTTGCGGCACGTTGGCGATCAAGCTCTGTTTCGCGTTCTAGATGCGCGCTCATGGCCGGCTCCTGGTTCCGTCGCCTCCCCGTTTACGGGTGTCGTTATAGCCTAAGATTGGTGTCCCTTCGATGACCCGAAAGGGTTAAGGGCGGGACTTTTTCGAGTCCTATGTCACAGACCGGCGATCTGAGCCGTCTTGTCGGCATGGCATCGCAACATCTCCGCCGCGGCCTCGCCGCCCTCCTCGCCCTGACCATGGGCGGCAACGGCGTGGTCATGCTCGCCGCTGGGCGCTGGTGGTACGCCGCCGTGCCCGGCGTGGTCTCAACCGGCCCTTACAATCCGCACTTCGTGCAGGACATCGGCATGGCCTACGTCGTCGTCGGCCTGGCCTTCGCCGCCTGGGCGGCGCGGCCCTCGGCCATGATGCGCGGCGCTGCGGGCGCCGCCGCGCTCTTCCTGGTCCTGCATGCCTGCATCCACCTGGCGATGGCCGTTACGGACCCGATGGGTCTCGCAGACTTTTTCCGCGACTTTCCGGGCGTCTTCCTGCCGGCGCTGATCGCCGGCTGGGTGGTCGCCTCAGCATCCTCTAGACTGGAGCCCAGCCATGCTCAGAGCCATCCTTGACCGCCTGGCGATCCGCCCGTTCGAGCGGGCCTTTGCCTACGACGCGAGCTACATGCGCGCCCTCCTGGCCGCCAGCCCGATGACGTTCCTGAAGTTCTCGGTGCTGACCGTCCTCATCCCGCGCGGCGATGCGCCGGCCGCGGCGCTGGCGGCCGCCGGCATCGCCGCGACCCTGCGCGAGGATTGCGGCCCCTGCACGCAGATCAGCGTCGACATCGCCCAGCGCGGCGGCGTCGATCGGGCCGTGCTGCGCGCGATGCTGGCCGCCGACGAGGCGGCGATGGGCGAGGACGCGGCGCTGGCCTACCGCTTCGCCCGCGCCTCGCTGGATCGCGACATCGAGGCCGCCGACCCGCTGCGTGACGAGATCGTCCGCCGCTGGGGCGAGAAGGCGTTGGTGGCGATCGCGCTGACCATCACCACGGGCCGGATGTACCCGACGCTGAAGTATGCGCTCGGCTACGGCAAGGCGTGCTCGAAGGTCATCGTGGCCGGCGAAGCGGCGCCGTTCGAACGGCCGAGGCTCCAAGAGCACGATGACTTTTGTCGGAACCGACAAAAATCTGAATCGTGCTCGCAAACTAAAAGAGACGAGCCTGTTGATCCCGTTTTGATGGGTCCATCAAAACGGGACAGGCTCTAGCCGCATGAGCGAGCTGGGCGACTTCGAGCGCCACCGTCCGCGGCTGGTGCGGCTCGCCTACCGGATGCTGGGCTCGGTCGGCGAGGCCGAGGATGTGGCGCAGGACGCCTGGCTGCGCTGGCAGGGTGTCGATGCGGCCGCCATCGGTGAGCCCGAGGCCTGGCTGGTGCGCACCGCGACCCGGCTCTGCCTCGACCGGATGCGCGCCGAGAAAACCCGCCGCGCCGCCTATCGCGGCCCCTGGCTGCCCGAGCCGCTGATCGAGGATCTCACCGAAGATCCGTTGGAGCGGGCCGAGGAGGTCTCGGTCGCCTTCCTGCTGGCCCTGGAGCGGCTGTCGCCGCTGGAGCGCGCGGTGTTCCTGCTGCACGACGTGTTCGACGCCGACTACGCCGCGGTCGCCGAGACCCTGGGCCGCAGCGAGGCCGCGTGCCGGCAGCTGGCCGTGCGGGCCCGCGACCACGTCCGCGACGCCCGGCCGCGCTTTACCGTCGACCAGGCCGAGGCCGCGCGCCTAGCCGTCGCGTTCATGGAAGCCGCCCGCGGCAATGACTTGGCGGCATTGAAGTCGTTGCTCGCCGAGGACGCCGTGCTGATCAGCGACGGCGGTGGCAAGCGCGCGGCGGCGCTGCGGCCGATGGTTGGCCGCGACGACGTGATCGCCCTGCTGCAAGGCCTCAACTGGCGCCACGACTGGGCGGTCGAAGCCGAGCTGGTGCGGCTGGCCCGCATCAACGGCTACCTCGGCGTGATCCTGAGGACCCCGGACGGCCTTGCCACGGTCGCGTTCCAGCCGGACGGGAAAGGCAGGATCGCGGCGATCTACATGGTCGCCAATCCCGAGAAGCTGCAGCGGACCGGCGCCGGATAGCTGCACGGCTTGGGGACTGGGTCGGCGGTCCGGCAACCTACCTGAATGGAACGCTCAGCCCCCGTTCAGCTTTGAGCGTGTTGAAGGGCGAGGTGTGTTCGCTTTTTTGCGCAGGAATGCTGAGCTTATGACCCTCAAGTTGCTGACCCGGGCGGTGCTGCTGACCACCACCGTCTCGATGGCCGCCACCTCGCTGCCGGCCACCACCGCCGCCGCCCAGGGCTACAACCAGCCGCCGCCGGACTACAACGACAGCGGCCCGCCAGGGAATCCGCCGCCCGCGTACAATCCACCGTCAAACTCAGATAACGGTGCGCCGCCCGACTATCGCGGACCGCCGCCGTCCAGCAATGACGACAGCGCCGGCCCGCCGCCCGATTACCGCGGCGCTGGCGCCGAGACCTACAACGACGAGCCCCCGCCCGGATACAACGGCGGCGCGGCGCCACCGCCGCCTCCGCCGGGCTACAACCCCAGCGCCGACGCGCCGAACCAGGTGCAGGATCAGCGCTACGCCTCGTACGCCGAGCGCTGGGCGCAGGACAATTGCGTCAAGGCGCACGGCAACCCAGCGGCCGGCGCGGTGATCGGCGGCCTCTTCGGCGCGTTCCTGGGCGCTGGGCTGTCGGGTCGTGGCGATCATGCGGCCGGTGCGTTCGCCGGCGCCGCGCTCGGCGGCGTCACCGGCGCCGCGATCGCTGGCAGCTCCGGCAGCGACGCCACCAGCCCCGGCTGCCCCCCCGGCTTCGTGGTCCGCGAGGGCGCTCCGTCATTCTACTACGCGGACGCCGGGCCGTTCCTCTACGGCGCGCCGGGTTGGTACAATCCGTGGGTCTGGTGGGGCGGGAGCTGGATCTTCCGACCCTACCCCTACCACACCTTCTACTACCACCGCTGGGGCGGCGGCTGGCACGGTGGTGGCCGCGGCTACGGTTACCACCACCACTGGCGCTGATCTAACCGTCTGACGGGTCTGGCCTTTGCCGGTTCAGGCCCAATCGCGAGGACAGACTTACTCGTGCAGTTGCGACTGCAACAGGGCACGGGCGTCGCGGGGCGACATCGGCTTACCGAACCGGTAGCCCTGCAGCGCGCCGCAGCCCGCCGCTTGCAACACCTGGCGCTGCGCGTCGGTCTCGACACCCTCGGCGACCACGCCCATGCCCAGCGACGAGGCCAGCCGGGTCACCGAGGCGACGATGATCGCCGACTGCTTGTCGTGGGCGACGTTGTCGACGAACGACTTGTCGATCTTGATGCAGTCGATAGCGAACTGGTTGAGGTAGGTCAGACTGGAGTACCCAGTGCCGAAATCGTCCAGCGCCACGCGCATGCCGGCTTCGCGCAGCACCTTCAGGTTATGCGCGGCGCGTTCGACGTCGTCGATGATCGCGGTCTCGGTCAGTTCGATCTGGATCCGGTTGGGCGCAAGATCCGCCTCCTCGGCGTAGCGCAGGATCCGCTCGGCCACGTTCTGGCGCAGGAACTGCCGCGCCGAGAGGTTCACCGAGACGTACGGTCCCTCCCAGCGCCGCGCGTCCTTGAACGCCTGGCGGGTAATCCAGTCGCCGAGGTCGAGGATCAGGCCGGTCTCTTCGGCCACCGGCACGAACTCGGCCGGTGACACCGCGCCGTGGTCCGGGCTGTCCCAGCGCACCAGCGCTTCGAACCCAAGCACGATGCCGCTCTGGGCGGTGACGATCGGCTGGTAGGCCATGCGGAACTGGCCGGTGCGCAGCGCGAGCTCCAGCCCGTTCTCGATCGAGAGCCGGCGTCGGGTCACCTTTTCCAGCGCCCCGTCGTAGCGGCGGAAGCGATTGCGGCCCTCGCGCTTGGCGGCATAGAGCGCCAGGTCGGCGCGGCGCATCAGCGCCGAGTCGCTGCTGGTCTCGTCCTGGCGGGCGACGCCGATCGAGGCGCTGACCTGCACCTCGTGGCCGGCGACGCGGCGGGTCTGGGCGCAGACCCTGAGGATCATGCTGCAGAACTCGTCGACCGAGCCATCACCACTCTCGATCACGATGCCGAACTCGTCCCCGCCCAGGCGGGCCAGCACCCCTCCGGGCGGCATCACCGCCGCCATCGCCGCGCAGATCTTGCGCACCAGGTCGTCGCCGGCGTGGTGGCCCAGGGTGTCGTTGACCAGCTTGAAGCGGTCGAGGTCGATCAGCAGCACGGTCTGCGACTTGCGGCCGCGGGCCAGGCGCGTGGTCAGCTCGGTCATGAAACCGGCGCGGTTGAGGATGCCGGTCAGCGGGTCGTGCTCGGCGGCGTGCATCGCGATCTCGAGCCGGGCCCTGAGCGCGGTGACCTCGGTCTCCAGCCCCTTGATTGTCCGCGATCCGGTCTCGACCGCCTGCTCGTGATCCCCGAGCGTCGCATAGCGTTCGGTCAGCGACTTCAGCGCCGCCACCGCGTCCGGCCGATAGAACGGCGTCATCAGGAAGGTCAGCTTGTCGGGGGCCTGCACCACCTGCAGCGCGGCACGCCAGAGGGTGAGATCGCCCTGCTCGATCATCACCATCAGCTCGGCGTCCGGCTCTGCGACGCGAACCCGGCGCAGCTGATCGGCGAGGTCGCCCGGGTGGCCGCCGCGGTAATCGAACACGAACACCGCCGGCGCCCAGCCGAAGTGGCGCGCGGTCTCGGCCTTGGCCAGCGCCAGGCCGGCGTCGGTGCAGACGGCGACGTCGCAGCCGGGCAGCGCCTCGTGCGCCGCCGCCTTGATCTGCGCCAGGCCCGCCGGCTTCGGGCTGATCAAGAGCGCCATGGGCCGACGCCCGCGGGCCGCCGACGGCGACTCTAGCGCGGGATCCGGGCTGGCGGCTTCGAGTTCCCAAGCGGGGGAGGGCAGGGCGTCCTGAAAGGCCATGTACCGCTGTTACGCGGAACGAACCGAAGACTCCGATAACCGGCATGGTCAACGCGGCATGAACTTGGCCCGCCGTCCGTCCGAAATCGTGGGAGCCGCGTCCGTTGGCGAAGCGCGCCGACGCGGTAATTCGGGTCGCCGCGAACGCGCGGCCTCGGAGGAGGCCGCGGCGGAGCCTTAGCTCAGCGAATCGGCACGACCTTGAAGGTGCAGTGGAGCTCCGGCGCGTGGGTTTGAGGGTCCTTGATCATGCGCCCGTCGGCCCCATCCGCGCAGCGACAGTATTTTTCCTGCCGGTGGGTCCGCGGATCGCGAAGATAGACCGGCACGCTGAGCCCTATGCAGGTCTTGGCGACCTCGCCGCCTCCAGCGCCCGACGGCCGGATGCCCACAGCCACGGTGGGGGCCGCGCTTCTCACACGGTGGTTTGCGGCTGCCGCCGCGGCGCCGGAGCGCGCCGACATCGCCACGGTGGGGGTCGCGCTTCCCATGCGGTGGTTTACGGCTGCCGCGGCGGCGCCGGGGAGCGCCGCGAATAGAAGCAAACTGGCCGACACGGCTCGTAGCATCGCGGCCGCTCTCATCTCAGTGCTTTCCGTTGGGGATGCAGTGGAGGACGCGGTGGCCGTGGATGTCGCGGACGATCGTCCCGGTCGCGCCGCGATCGCACTCGCATTGGTGGGTGCGCTCCCCATGCTCAAACACCGGCTTGCTTGGTCCTGTGCACAGAGTGGCCGTGAGCGGCGGCGCATGGCTGGCTGGCGGAAACTTGGCTGGCTGCGTGAGGTGCTCGGGCCGGGTCACGCTCGGCCGGTGCGGCAGATTGGAGGCTTCGGAGGCGCCTGCGCTGGCGACGAGCGCCAACGCCATGAAGCCGACTGCGAGGTTTGTTCTCATCTCTATGCTCCGAGAGTTTCGGCGCTTCCTGTGTCTCGCCGATCGTGACGAAGATGCGTGGCCACGACTGAACTTGCCCTATCCCCCTTCGTCAACCGCCGTTCATCGAAGGGATGGGGCGACTTGGCCGATGCGACTCTGCGCCGAGCCGCGCTATGATGCGGGGTGCGCTTCGACGACAACTTCCTCGACGAGCTGAAATCGCGCCTTCGCCTTTCGGACGTGATCGGCCGAACGGTGAAGCTGCGCCGGCAGGGCCGCGAGTATGTCGGCCTCTCGCCGTTCACCAAGGAGAAGTCGCCGTCGTTTTTCGTCAATGACGACAAGGGCTTCTTCCACGACTTCTCGTCGGCCAAGCACGGCGACCTGATTAGCTTCCTGCAGGAGACCGAGCGCCTCACCTTCGTCGAGGCGGTCGAGCGGCTGGCGGCGGAAGCTGGCATGGCGCTGCCGACCCCGGACGCCCGGTCGGTCGAAACCGAGAAGAAGATCGCCGGCCTCACCGACTGGCTGGACCTCGCCGCCGCCTGGTTCGAGGGAGAACTGCGCCGGCCCGCCGGCCGCGAGGCGCGCGAGTACCTCAGCCGCCGCGGCCTGCCGGAGGACGAGTGGAAGCGCTTCCAGCTAGGCTACGCGCCGTCCGGCCGCACCGCCCTGAAAGACTATCTGGTCACCAAGGGCGCCCACCCACCCGAGCTGGTCGAGGCCGGGCTGTTGATCGCGCCGGAGGACGGCGGCGGCGCTCCCTACGATCGCTTCCGCGACCGGATCATCTTCCCGATCGCCGACGGCCGCGGCCGCATGGTCTCGTTCGGCGGCCGCGCGCTCGATCCGCAGGCCAGGGCCAAGTACCTGAACGGGCCGGAGAGCCCGGTCTTCCACAAGGGCCGGATGCTCTACGGCCTACGCGAAGCGCGGCGGCTGCTGCATGCGGCGGGCGACGGCGCGGCGCTGGTCGTGGTCGAAGGCTACATGGACGTGATCGCTTGCCAGCGCTCCGGCGTCGCCGCCGTGGCCCCGATGGGCACGGCGCTCACCGAAGACCAGATGGAAGTGCTGTGGCGCCTCCACCCCGAGCCGACGCTCTGCTTCGACGGCGACCGCGCCGGGCGCGCGGCGGCGTTCCGGGCGATCGACCGCGCCCTGCCGGTGCTGAAAGCCGCGCGCAGCTTCAAGTTCGCGCTCTCGCTCGGCGGCAAGGATCCGGACGACGTGCTGCGCGAACAAGGCGCTCAGGCGCTGAAAGCCCGACTGGCCGACACCACGGCCTTTGTCGACCTGCTGTTCGTCCGCGAACGCGATCTGGAGACCCTGGAGACGCCGGAACGCCGCGCCGGCCTCAGGCAGCGGCTGCGCAAGGCGGCCTCGTCGATCACCGACCCCGATCTCGCCCAGGCCTACCGCGACGAGTTGCAGCGCCGCTTCGACGCCCTCTTCCCCGCGCCCGCTGCGCCGCAAATGTTCCAGGGTGGCGGCCGACGCGGCTTTGGCAATTTCAGAGAGCGGGCGCCCGATCCGCGCCCCACCGACGCGGGGCGGGCAGGGGCCAAACGGCTCGCGCGAGACCTCGAACCGCTGGCCGCCGCCTTGGCCAGTTATGCCCTCGCCGACCCCGCCGCGCTGGAGTCCGTGCTGGACGAATTGCCGACCCACGGCTTCGGCGATCCGGCGCTCTCGGATTTGGCCAGCGAAATCGTCCGCCTGCGGCTTGAAGCCGAACACCTTGACACGAGCGCCTTGCAACGCCATCTCGCCTCACGAGGATATAGCGCGCTGCTGAATGACATCGACCGGGCCGCCGCGAAATCGGGCGCGCCCTTTATTCAATCGGATGTCACCCTCGCTGCCGCCAGGTCCCAGTGGACGCACGCCTTTTCGGCCATGAACCGATTGGCGGCGCTGGAGGTAGCCATGGACCAGGCCAAGCAGGCCCTGGCTTCTGGTGACAGCGCCGACCGGGTCATGACCCTGAAGACGGAGCGCGATTCACTGCGACGGGCGCTGAAGTCAGGAACTATTTTTGACGAGGATGGGTCGAATTGACGCCGGCCCTTTAAGATTCGTTTTTGTAAACCATCTTCGGCGCCGGCCTTGCATGGCCGAGTCCGCCCGATTTCGGAGACCTAGATGAGCGAAACCACGACGACCGAAGCGCCGGAAGGCCCGCCGCAGCCCGATGGGCCGCTGCTCGACCTGACCGACGCCGGGGTCAAGAAGTTCATCAAGCAGGCCAAGACCCGCGGCTACGTCACCATGGACGAGCTGAACAAGGTGCTGCCGTCCGAAGAGGTGACCTCCGAGTCGATCGAGGACACGCTGGCGATGCTCTCCGAGATGGGCGTCAACGTGGTCGAGGCCGAGGAAGACGCGCCGGAGCAGGAATCGACCGATGTCGCGGCGCGCGAAGAGACCGCCGTCGTCGAGACCACCAAGGAAAGCGCCTACGACCGCACCGACGACCCGGTACGAATGTATCTGCGCGAGATGGGCTCGGTGGAGCTGCTCTCTCGCGAGGGCGAGATCGCCATCGCCAAGCGCATCGAAGCCGGGCGCGACACGATGATCCGCGGCCTCTGCGAAAGCGCGCTGACCTTCGAAGCCATCATGGTGTGGCGCGAGGAACTCGGCCAAGGCCGCATCCTGCTGCGCGAAGTGATCGACCTCGAACAGACGTACGGCGGCCAGGTCGCCCAGGCGCTGAGCGACGAAGCCGTCGCCGGCGAAAAGATCGAGGCCGAACCTGCCGCCCGCGACGAAGACGAGGAAGACGGCGACAAGCCGCCCCCCGGCGCGACCGACGACGACGACGACTTCGACGACGGCGCCGGCCCGACCATCAGCGCGATGGAAGGCGAGCTGCGCGAAGGCGTCATGGCCACCCTCGACGCCATCGCCGGCGAGTTCGAGGCGTTCCGCCGCCTGCAGGAAAAGCTGGTCGAGCATCGCCTGCGCGGCGAGGACCTGACCGAGGACGAGCGGCGCGCCTATGAGGTCGCCACCTCGACCATCGTCCAGCACCTGAAGACGCTGAAGCTCAACAACAACCGGATCGAGGCCCTGGTCGATCAGCTCTACGCGATCAACCGGCGTCTGCTCGGGCTGGAAGGCCGGCTGCTGCGCCTGGCCGACAGCTACGGCATCAGCCGGGCCGAGTTCCTGCGCAGCTACCTCGGCTGCGAACTCGACCCCAACTGGTCGGAGAAGGTGGGGCCGCAAGGCGTCCGCTGGACCAAGTTCGTCGAGAACGACGCGCACCAGATCGGCGACATCCGCCAGGAAATCGGCGCGCTGGCGACCGAGTCCGGCCTGCCGATCGACGACTACCGCCGCATCGTCCAGACCGTGCAGAAGGGCGAGCGCGAGGCGCGTCAGGCCAAGAAGGAAATGGTCGAGGCCAACCTGCGCCTGGTGATCTCGATCGCCAAGAAATACACCAACCGCGGCCTGCAATTCCTTGATCTTATTCAGGAAGGCAACATCGGCCTGATGAAAGCGGTCGACAAGTTCGAGTACCGCCGCGGCTATAAGTTCTCTACCTATGCCACCTGGTGGATCCGTCAGGCGATCACCCGTTCGATCGCCGACCAGGCGCGCACCATCCGCATCCCGGTGCACATGATCGAGACGATCAACAAGATCGTCCGCACCAGCCGCCAGATGCTGCACGAGATCGGCCGCGAGCCGACCCCGGAGGAGCTGGCCGAGAAGCTGGCCATGCCGCTGGAGAAAGTGCGCAAGGTGCTGAAGATCGCCAAGGAGCCGATCAGCCTCGAGACACCGATCGGCGACGAGGAAGACAGCCACCTGGGCGACTTCATCGAGGACAAGAACGCGGTCCTGCCGATCGACGCGGCGATCCAGTCCAACCTGCGCGAGACCACGACCCGCGTGCTGGCGTCGCTGACGCCGCGCGAGGAGCGGGTGCTGCGCATGCGCTTCGGCATCGGCATGAACACCGACCACACCCTCGAAGAGGTCGGCCAGCAGTTCTCGGTCACCCGCGAACGCATCCGCCAGATCGAAGCCAAGGCCCTGCGCAAACTCAAGCACCCCAGCCGCAGCCGCAAACTCCGCAGCTTCCTGGATAGTTGACGCCTCGCCAGGCGCGGGGGAGACTCCGCCCATGGCCGACGGCGGACTCAGTGTTCAGATCGATGACGATCTTGCCGACGAGGTAAGGGCGGCGGCGGCCGCGTCTGGTGTGCCGGTGGAGGTCTTCGTCCGTGACGCCGTCGCCCACCGACTGAGTGCAGCGATCGACTGGTCGGACGATCCTGATCCGCGCATCGACGAACGGATCATCGACGAAGCCCTGAGTCGCGGCGACACGATCCCCTGGGATGAAATCCGACCGTGGGTGGAATCCTGGGGCAAACCCGGCGAACTCCCGCCGCCGAGATGGCGAAAGTAGAATTCGCGCCGCGGGCGCGTGCCGATCTGGTGCGGCTGCGCGCTTGGCTGGCCGACAAGGATGAGGAGACGGCGGATCGGGCCGTCAGGACGATCGTCGAGCGTATTGGCCTGCTCGAAGCGTTCCCGCTCTCGGCGCCGCGCCTACCTAACTCGGAAATCCGTGAACTGCAGATTCGGTTCGGCCGATACGGCTATGTCGCGCGCTACGGCGTTCGCGGCGACGCGGTCGTCATCGCACGCATCTTCCACGGCCGCGAAGACCGATGACCAAATACGCTCGCTGGCTGTTCAGCATCGCGGCGGCGGCGAACGTGGCGGTCGCGGCGGCGATGTCGGTGGGGCAGGGCGCGTTCGTAGCGATCCTCGGGCTCGATCCCATCGCTGGCACGAACGTGATCCTGGTCGACCTCGCCGCGCTGCTGATCGCCGCGTTTGGCTACGGCTACCTCCGCGTCGCCCTCGGCCCCATCCAGTTCCGGCCGCTGATCGCGATGGGCGCGCTGGGCAAGCTTGCCGCGGTGGCGATGGTGTTCGCTGGCGCGCTGACCCAGCCGCACCTCTGGCGGTTCTGCGGTCTGATCGGCGGCGACGCCGTATTCGCCGGGCTCTTCTTCGACTATCTCCGCCGGACCAGAGCCTGAGGGAGACGGCGCCATGGATCTCAATCTGCGCGGCAAGCGCGTCCTGATCACCGGCGCGTCGAAGGGCATCGGCGCCGCCGCGGCCGAGGCGTTCGCGGAGGAGGGGTGCGACGTGCGGCTCGCCGCCCGCGACGGCGCGGCGCTGGAGGCGTTGGCGGGCAAGCTGTCGCGCGCCCACAACATCGAGGCCTCCGCCCACCCGGCCGATCTGCGCAGCGCCGCCGACATCGAGCGCCTCACCGAGGAGGTCGGCGACATCGACATCCTGGTCAACAATGCCGGCGACGTGCCGGGCGGTCCGTTGTCGGCGATCGACGAGGCCACCTGGCGCCACGCCTGGGAGCTGAAGGTGTTCGGCTACATCGCCCTGACGCGGCGCTTTTACGAGAAGATGAAGGCGCTGGGCGGCGGGGTGATCATCAACGACATCGGCTCAGCGGGCGAGCGGTTCGACGCCAACTACATCGCCGGCGCGGCCGGCAACGCGGCGCTGATGACCTTTACCCGCGCCCTCGGCGGCCGCAGCCTCGACGACAACATCCGCGTCGTCGGCATCAATCCCGGGCCCGTCGAGACCGACCGCATCGTCTCGCTGATGAAGACCAGGGCCGCCGCGGCGTTTGGCGACGAAAGCCGCTACCCGGAACTGATGTCGCGCTTCCCGCTCGGCCGCGCCGCCAAGCCGCGCGAGATCGCCGACATGATGCTGTTCCTCGCTTCCGACCGCTCGGCCTACACCACGGGCGTGATCATGACCGTCGACGGCGGCCTCGGCGCGCGGGGCGGCTAGCTCTGGAGCCGCCCGGTTGACGCAACAGTCGGCCGGGTGGAGACTCAAGCCATCGCTGACGGCGGACTGATGATCGAAGTCGATGACGACCTCGCCCGGAGGCTGCGCGTAGCAGCCGACGCGGCCGGCGAAAGCGTGGAACGGTACGCGCTGATGGCGCTCAAGGCGGCTGCTGATGACGATTGGGCGGAAGACTGCGCGCGAGTAGCGGAGTTCGAGGCCACTGGACACTCGATCCCGGCCGACCAGGCGATGGCGGACTTCCGAACCGCGGTCGAGGCGCGCTTCGCAAAGAAGTGACCTTCTCCGTCGAACTGTCGGACAAGGCGCGATCCGACATCGCGCGTCTCGTCGACTTTCTTGCGGCGCGTGATCGTCGCGCCGAAAACGGCCGAGCCACGGCAGGCTGGACCAAGCTGGACCAAGAGGCTGCTTGATTGGGCAACTAAATAGTTGCATATAGCGCCCATGAGCATGGACGCGGTCTTCAAGGCCCTGGCCGACCCGGTGCGGCGCGAGCTGCTGGATGCGTTGCGCGAGCGCGGTGGGCAGACGCTGGGCGAGCTGTGCGAGGGCAGGGCGATGACCCGGCAGGCGGTCAGCAAGCACCTGGCGGTGCTCGAGGGCGCCAACGTCGTCGCCACCGAATGGCGCGGCCGCGAGAAGCTGCACCACCTCAACCCCGTGCCGATCCAGGAGATCGCCGATCGCTGGATCGGCAAGTACGAACGCGGGCGCCTCGCGGCCCTCGCCGACCTGAAACTTCGCCTCGAAGGAGAGACCGATGGCTGAGAGCCGCTTCCTCTATGTCACCTACATCCGCGCCCCGGCGCAGAAGATCTGGGACCACCTCACCGACCCCGAACTCAACAAGCAGTTCTGGGGCGGCTACCACCAGGAAAGCAGCTGGGAGGTGAGCACCGACTACCGCATCCTGGGTCCGGACGGCGCAGCGTGGGACACCGGCAAGGTGCTGGCCGCGGACCCGCCGAAGCGCCTCTCGGTCTCGTGGCTGCACCAGAAGGACGCGGCGATGAAAGCGGAAGGGTCCTCGACGGCCACCTTCGAGCTGGAGCCGCAACCGAACGGGTCGACCAAGCTGACGCTCACCCACTCGATCGACGTCTCGCCGTCCAAGCTCATCGACGCGGTGTCGGGCGGCTGGCCTTCGATTCTGTCCAGCTTGAAGAGCTTGCTGGAGACCGGCCAGGCGCTCTGAGCGATGGCTGGTAGGCGGGCGCGGGCGGTTTATCCCCCGTCCGCCGCCCGGGCGTGCTAGAGAGCGGGCCGCTTCGTCAGCCTTGATCGCGCCGGATCGTCCGCCGCCGTCTCGCCCAGCCGCCAGCCTCGACGGCGCCTGGGGTCGAAAGGCCGCCATGACCACCGAACTGACTGACCTGCGCCAGGAGATCCTGGCCCTTGAAGGACCGTTGCTGACCTACGCCAGCCGGCTCTCCGAAGACGAGGTCGAAGCCAAGCACCTCGTCGCGCTGACCCTGCAGACCGCGCTCGAGGGCGAGGCGAGTCCGCCGGCCGGCGGCGACACCAAGATCTGGCTGTTTGGCTTGATGCGCAGTGCGTTTCACTCGGTGGCGCGTCGCAGGTCCACTTCGCGCGAACGCGGCTCGGCCGGGCGGCAGTGGCGCCCGGACCGCGCCGAGGCGTTCATCCTTGCCGCCGTGCGGGAGCGTTAGGATGAAGCGGCCGAAGTCCTACACCGCGAACGACGCAAGCCGGCCCAGCCCCCGAGATCCCAGGTCCACAGGCGGCGGCGCCTCGCGGCCCAGCGTCAACGACCCGCGCAGCACTGGCCGCTAGAGCGCGCCTTCAGTTGTAACGGGCTTGCGGTTCCCATCCAGCTGACCGTTCCGGCAGCAGGTCAAGGAAGTGCCAGACCGAGCAGAAGTCGTCGTATTCACCCAGCTCCGCATCGGACACCCGCACGATTGCTTCCCCGCGCTTCTGGAAGACCGAGACGCCCGGCCAGGTCATGTCGCCGAGCGGGTGGTCCGCTGCTTTCGGCGACCAGAAGCCCATGTCCTTCGTGAAGTCGGAACTCGCCGGCGTCACCATAGGGAAGCGCCAGCCCCTGCTGCCCGCGAACTGACGCTGCACCGCCGTCTCGTCCGGGCTGGCGACCACGAAGGCGGCACGGTTGGCGAGGTGGTCGTAGACGCCGTTAAACCCGTCCGCCCACATTGTGCAGTAGTTACACCGCGTGCCCATGTTGTGGATCACGAAGAGGTCGCGCTTATCGCCGAACAGTTGTGACAGGGTGGTCGGACCATCCCAGCCGGTGAAGTCATAGTCCGCGACGACTTCGGGCTCGATTGTCGCTTGCAGCTCGCGCATCTGAACGCGCAGCGCCTCGATCTCCTGCCGCTTCGCCTTCAGGACGGCGATGGTGTCGGAATAGGTCATGACTTCTCCTGCTCGATGCGGATGAGGTGTTGGGCCAGCGTTTCGAACTGGGCCTGCCAGTATTTGGCGTAGCGGTTGAGCCAAGCGGCCGCCTCGCTAAGCGGCTCGGCGTCGAGGCTGCAGCGGCTGATGCGCCCGCTGCGGGCCTGGCTGACCAGGCCAGCGCGGACCAACACCTGGATGTGCCGCGAGACCGCTTGCAGCGAGATCTGAAACGGCGCGGCGATCTCGGAAACCAAGAGCGGACCTTGGCCCAGCCGATCGAGGATGGCGCGGCGCACCGGATCGCTGAGCGCGAAGAAGACGGCGTCGAGAACCTCCGCTTCGGTCGCGTTCAATGGGATCGGCTCGGCGCTCATGTCGCCATTCCATCAATCGATCGATTGAGAGTCAACTGGTTTGTTGTTTATTGCTCGAACACGCCGGCTTCGGTGACAATGATGTCCATCGGGCAGTCGTGCGGCTCCGGCGTGATGGTGGCCAGCCGGCCAAGCTCGAAGCCGACCCCGATCGTCAGCGGCCGGGGCGACAGCGCCGCCAGCGTCCGGTCGTAGTAGCCGCCGCCGTGGCCGAGCCGGTGACCCGCCGTATCGAACCCGACCAGCGGGATCAGCAGCACCGCGGGCGTCAGCTCAGGCCCCTCGGCCGGGTGCTGGATATCCCAGACGCCCGCGGCCATCGGCGCATCCGGAGTCCATCGCCGGAAGATCAGCGGCGCGTTCGGGGTAGCGACGACGGGGAGGGCGGCGATCCCACCAACAGCGATCACCCGCAGCAGGTAGGGCCGGGGATCGAACTCGTTGCGGATCGGCCAGTAGGCGGCCACCGGACTGAGCGACCCGGGTGGCAGGCGCCGAACGAGCGCAGCTTCGATGGCGGCCGAGGCTTCGCGGCGGGCTGGCTCGGAGAGCGCCAGCCGCGCGGCGGTGAGCCGCCGGCGCTCACGCCGCCGCCACTTCGGTCCCGCCTGCTCCAGGGTGCTCATGGGCCGCGACTGTAGTCCCGAGGATCGCCGCCTCGAAGCGGTCGACGTAAGTCTCGACATCGATCCCCTGCTGCAGCCGGAGCGCGGCCTCGTGCTGCGTGCGCCAAAGCTCGTCGTCGGTCAGGAGCCGCACGGCGGCGTCCGCGAACGCGGCGGGGTCGGCGCGGTGAAAGCCGGTGACGCCGTCGATCACCCGCTCCGGCAACGCGGCGACCGGCGCGATCACCGCCGGCATCCCCAGCGCCTGCGCCTCGGCCAGGGACAGGCAGAAGGCTTCGCATTTGTGGCCGAGGTAGAGCATGACCCGGGCGCTTCGCATCGCCTCCAGCAGGTCGGGCCGTGGCGCGGACGGGTGCACTTTCACCGAGGCGCGGACCGCGTCGGACGCGTTGGCCGGAAGCAGAGTTCCGGCCCACTCGGTCCAGGCGTCCTGGCCGGGCTGCAGATTGTTGACCCCGTAGACGTCGAGCACGGCGCCCGGCACGCGCGGCAGGATCATGTCCGCCCAGATCTCGACTAGCGCCCGCAGATTGCGCTGAGGGTTGGAGGCGAAGATCGCCCGAGGCGGGGGCGGTTCGGCCAAGGGAGGGTGGCCACGGACATCTTCCTGCATCGGCAGGTGGATCAGCGTGGCGTCTCCGCTGTGCGGCAGCAGTCGCCAATAGTCGCGGACCTGGATCTGGCTCATCAGCACCGGGATCGGCCGGTGCAGCCACATCCGCCAGATGCGCTTGTAGTGGCGCAGCTGGTTGGCGCCCCAGAGCACCCAGATGATCCGCCGCCGCGGGTTGGGCACGAAGCCCAACAACTCCGGCTGGTGCACGGCGACGTAGACGTCGCAGGTGCGCGGCGGGGTCCGGCTCAGCGGCCGCCAGCGCACGCCCTCGTGGACGATCTCTTCGTCGCAGTGGGTGTGGACGGTGACGTCGTGGCCGCGGCGGGCGAGGGCGCGGGCGCAGAGGATGACCATGGTCTCGGTGCCGCCCAGCGGCCGCGCCTCCAGCGCCCGCCCGTCGTAGTGGCCAGTCTGGTCGGCAATGATGATCCCGGCCATCGGGCCCCGGCTTGAAGTTTTTTACGGCCGCCAGGGAATAAGCCGATCCGCGCGCCCGTCTAGCTCCCTGAATTCAGACGGAGTGACGGAAATGAGCGAGATCGAAGCGGACGGCGAGAGCCGCCGCGGGTTTCTGAAGTGCATGACCTGGGCCGGCGCTGGCCTGGTGTGGACGGTGGCCGGCGGCGTGCCGGCGTCGGTCGCCCTGGGCGCGGAGGCCGCGACGCTGAAGGCGTCGCCGTTCAGCTTCGTCCAGGTCAGCGACAGCCACATCGGCTTCGCCAAGCCGTTCAACCCCGACGCTCGCAACACGTTTCGCGAGGCCATCGCCAAGATCGCGGCGATGCCGAAGAAGCCGGACTTCATCATCCACACCGGCGATGTCAGCCAACTCTCCAAGGACGACCAGTTCGACGACGCCGACCAGATCATCAAAGCGGTCGGTGTTCCGGTGTTTCACATTCCTGGCGAGCACGACGTGCTCGACGAGGGCCAGGGCAAGGCGTTCCTGGAGCGCTACGGCAAGGGGACCAAGGGCGCGGGCTGGTTCTCGTTCAACCACGCCGGGGTTCACTTCGTCGCCCTGGTCAATGTGGTGAACCTGAAGGCTGGCGGCCTCGGCAGCCTCGGCCCTGAGCAGTTGGCCTGGCTGAAGGACGACCTCTCCGCGCATGGGTCGTCGACGCCGATCGTGGTCTTCGCCCACATCCCGCTCTGGGCGGTCTACCCGGACTGGGGTTGGGGCACCGAGGAGAGCGCCCAGGCGCTGGCGCTGCTGAGGCGCTTCGGCTCGGTCACCGTGCTCAACGGCCACATCCACCAGGTGCAGCAGAAGGTGGAGGGCAACGTCGCCTTCTACACAGCCCGCTCGACCGCCTTCCCGCAGCCGGCGCCTGGAACGCCGAACGCGACGCCCGGACCGATGGCCGTGCCAGCGGATCAGCTGAGGCGCGTGCTCGGCGTTCGGAACGTCAGTTTTGTCGCCCGCAATCACCCGCTGCCGATCGTCGATCAGACCCTGGCTTGAACCACCAGGGTTCCAGAAGGAATGAATGAGACAATGCCCAGACTTCGTTTTGCCGTCAGCTTGGCGGCCGCCGCGGTCCTCGCATTCGGCGCCATCGGCGTGGCCCTCGCCGCGACCGAGACGCCGATCAAGATCGAGAACTTCACCTTCCAGGCGCCGGCGATCACCGTCGCGGCTGGCACGACCGTCACCTGGACCAACGACGACGACATCCCGCACACGGTGCGGGCGGTCGACGGCTCGTTCCACTCCAAGGCCATGGATACCGCCGACAGCTACAGCTTCACTTTCACCAAGCCCGGCGTCTACAGCTACTTCTGCACCCTGCACCCGAAGATGGTCGGCAAGGTTGTGGTGAAGTAGCGGCGTCCTCGAAGTGATCCCCAGCCCCGCGTTGCCCGTATGAGTGGAAGCCTCCTCCCGTTCCGGAGGGGCCAGCCGCGCACGGCGACGCGTGGACCAGCGGCCTTCAGTTCGGGTCCCCGCGACACCCGTCGCCCGGAACCGGCCGGAGCCGCGGCGCCTCTCCCCCGTCCCTCTGAGGCGTCGCGGTTCCGCGAACTGATTGAGCCGCACATCGACGCGGCCTATTCGCTCGCCCGCTACCTGACCCGCGACGCCACAGCGGCCGAGGACATCGCCCAGGAGGCGCTGCTCAAGGCGATCCGGGCCGGCGACAGCCTGCGCGGCGAGGTGCGGCCCTGGTTGCTGACCATCGTGCGCAACACCTATTTCGATTGGCGCCGGCGCGACAGCGGTCGGGTGGTCACCGGGCCCGCAGCCGACGTCGTGCTGGCCGAGACGCCGGACGAGGCGCAGCCTTCGGCCGAGAGCGCGCTGATCCGTCAGGGCGACGTCGCCGCCTTGCGCACCGCGATCGAGACCATCCCCGAGCCGTTTCGCGAAGCGCTGGTGCTGCGCGATCTGGACGAGCTTAGCTATCGCGATGTCGCCCAGATCACCGGCGTGCCGATGGGCACGGTGATGTCACGCCTGGCCCGCGCCCGCCGCATGCTCGGCGAACGCATGGGCGTCCTGGAGGCCACGGCATGAGCGCCTGTCCCGACAAGGAGCTGCTGCTCCACGCCCTGGTCGACGGCGAACTCGACGCTGGCAATGTGCTGGCGCTCGAAGCCCATGTCGCGACCTGCCCAGGCTGCGCCGCCGAGCTGGCCGCGATCCGCGAGGTGAAGGCGTGGCTCGCCGAGGCGCCGGTCGCTTACCAAGCCCCTGCCAGCCTGCGGCTGCGGCTCGACGAAGCGCTGGCCGAGGCCGAGGCGCCGCCGCCGCGTCGCGGGGTCAGGCCGGACACCTGGGTGATGAGCGGCGCGGTGACCGCGCTCGCGGCTTGCCTGGCGCTCTTCGCCTTCGTGCCCACCGGCGCCAGCCTGCAGTCGGCGCTGGTCGATGGGCAGGTCCGTTCGCTCGAAGCCCAGCACCTGGTCGATGTTCAAACCTCCGACCGGCATACAGTGAAGCCCTGGTTCAACGGCAAGATCGACTTCGCTCCGCCGGTGGTCGACCTGGTCGCCCAGGGCTATCCGCTGGTCGGCGGCCGGCTGGACCGGATCGATGGACGCCGGGTGGCGGCGCTGGTGTTCCGCCGCCGCGCCCACGTGATCAACCTCTTCATCTGGCCCGGCGACGCGCCGGCGACCGCCAGTCTGGAGCGCAAGGATGGCTACAGCCTGGTGCGGTGGGGTGCGGGAGGGCTCGTCTTCTGGGCGGTGTCGGATGTCGACTCACCCGATCTGTTGGGATTTCAAAAAGACTTCGTTGCGGCGACAAAGTAGAGCTGCGCGCGAATTCGCGGAACTTTAGTGAGCGCTCGCGCCTTGATCTGTCGATGTGCCATGTATTGATCATCGAAGACGACGCGATCGCCGCGATCGACATCAAGGAGACGCTACAGTCCGCTGGCGCCACGTCATTTGCGTTCGCTACGACGGAGCGCGAGGCGATCGACTGCGCTCGCGAGGAACGTCCGGCGCTGATTACCTGCGATGTCATGCTGGCCTGCGGCTTTGGCCCATCGGCGGTCCACACCATCGAAGCCGCGCTCGGCCCGCTGCCGGTAATCTTCATCACCGCGACCCCGGACCAATGCGGCGACTGCGACCCGCATCCGGTGCTGGAAAAGCCCTTCAACACCAACGTGCTCGCCAGCCTCTTCCGGGAAGCCGCGCACGTGTAACCCTCCACCACCGGCGCGGGCTAGCCCTCAGGCGCCGCCGGCGCTGGCGCCTCCGCCTTCGGTTCGGTGAACTCGCCTTGGAAGGCTTTGTCGCTGACGGCGTTGCGGGCGATCATCAGACTGCAGCCGATGTAGTCGCTGATATAGGCGCCCGAGGGGCCCGACCACCAACGCTCGAGCAGGTTCTGCTTGCGATGGCCGACGACGACGAGGTCGACCCCGTTGTCGCGAGCATATTCGCCGATCACCCGCGCCGGCTCGCCGATCGCCAACTTCGAGGTTGGGGTGAGGCCGAGCCGGGTCAGCCGGTCGACACCCCGGGCCAGCACTTCCTTGAACCGCTCGAGTTCATGCGCCACCGCGCCGCCGCTGACCCCCTCGGCCACCTGCAGACCGCCAAGGTGCGGAAGCACCGAGAGCAGGTGCACCTCCGCCCCGAAATGTTTGGCGATGATCGCTCCCTCGCGGAGCGCGATGGCGCCCTCGAGCGAGCCATCGTACGCAAGAAGCACTTTCTTATACATGCGGTCGGCCCTCCGCAGTGGCTGGGGCGACAGCTTGCACTACAAACGCCGGCGTTCAACTCTTTTGGCGAGCAGACCTCGCCGCCCGACTACTTCCGGATCGCCGAATAGGCGATGTTCTGGAACACTGGCAGGGCGGCCCGCGCCCCCATCCGCTGGCCCGTGGCCAGCTGCGCGGCCGCTTCCGGACCCAGCGGCATCGAGTTCTGGATCAGGTAGATCAGGATCATCTCTTCCTTCGGATCGGCTCGCCACCAGGTGCCGAACGCGCCCGGCCAGCCAAATGCGCCATTGGTGCCGGCGCCCATCCAGGCCTGCTTCTCGGCGTCGACGATCACGGATACCCCGAGCCCGAAGCCCTGGCCCATCCAGAACGGGATGCCCATGAACGGGATCTCGCGCTGGGCGTCGGTCAACCGGTTCTGGCACATCAGGTCGATGGTCTCGGCCTTCACCAGCCGCACGCCGTCGACCTCGCCGCGGCCCAGCATCATGCGGGCGAACTTCAGATAGTCGTCGAGGGTCGAGATCAGCCCGCCGCCGCCGCCGCAGAAGGCCGGCGGCGTGTCGGTGAGCGCCATCGGCGCCTCTTCCAGCGCGCTGAGGTCGTCCTTCAGCCGGTACATCGTCGCCATCCGGTCGCGCTTCTCCAGCGGGACCCAGAAGTCGGTGTCGACCATGCCGAGCGGCTCGAAGATGCGCTGGAACAGGAACTCGCGGAAACCCATCCCCGCGACGCGGCCGACCAGGAAGCCCAGCACGTCGGTGGCGTGGCTGTAGTGGAAGCGCTCGCCCGGCGGGTAGCTCAGCGGCAAACCCCCCAGCGCCTTCAGCCAGCCATCCGGCCCCGAGTTCTGGTTCAGCACGTCGCCCAGCGCGTTCTGGTGAGCGTGGGCGATCGGGCCGATCGAGGTGAAGGCGTAGGCGAGGCCGGCGCGATGGGTCATCAGGTCCTCGACCGTGATGTCGCGCGGCGCGGGGTAAGTGTCTTCGAGCGGCCCTTGCGCGTCCTTCAGCACCTGCATGTTGCTGAACTCGGGCATCCACTTGGTGATCGGGTCGTCGAGCTTGAGCTTGCCTTCCTCCATCAGCATCAACGCCGCGATCGAGGTGATCGGCTTGGTCATCGAGGCGATGCGGAAGAGGGTGTCGCGCTGCATCGGCGCGCCGCGCTCGATGTTGCGCTGGCCGACGGCGTTGAACTGCAGCTCCTCGCCCTTGCGCCAGATCACCGTCACGAACCCGGAGAGATCGCCGGCGTCGACGACGCCTTGCAGCGCCGGCGGGATCTGGGCCAGCGCCGCCTGATCGACGCCCGCGATCGTACCTGTATCCCCGTCCATGCCTGATCCTCCGAGAGTGCTCGCGCGACGATAGCCAGGAAATCCCGGCCAGCCTACGGCGCCCCAGCGTCAAGGCTGCGACGCTCGCGCTGCGGCTTGCCGCCTGGGTGTCGGTTCGGCCATGGTTCTACGGCACGAAAGGACAATCGGATGACGCGGCAGTTGACGACAGTACTGGGTGGCCTCGCGTTTCCGGAGGGGCCGCGCTGGCGGGACGGGCGGCTCTGGTTTTCGGACATGCACGCCAACGAGGTGGTCGCCATGACCCCTGACGGCGACCGCGAGACGGTGTTCGCGGCGGCTGGCCCGGTGTCGGGCCTGGGCTGGCTGCCCGACGGCCGGATGCTGGTGGTCTCGATGGTCGACCAGAAGCTGTTGCGGATCGAGGCGGACGGCCGCGCGGTCGTCCACGGCGACCTCTCGTCCGTCGCCACGGGGCGCTGCAACGACATGGTGGTCGACGCCAAGGGCCGCGCCTATGTCGGAAACTTCGGGGTCGGCTTCCCCGACGGACCAGTGCAGCCGGCGCGGATGGCCCGGGTCGATCCCGACGGGACGGTGAGCGAGGCGGCCGCCGACCTGGTCTTCCCCAATGGCGCGATGATCACGCCGGACGGCAAGACCCTAATCGTCGGCGAGACGTTCGCCGGGCAGATGACCGCATTCGATATTGCCGCCGACGGCGTGCTCTCGGGCCGTCGGGTCTGGGCCAAATTGCCCGAAGGCGCCGTGCCTGACGGCGCCTGCCTCGACGCCGAAGGCGCGGCCTGGGTCGCCTCGCCGACCACCAACGACGTGATCCGGCTCAAGGAGGGCGGCGAGGTCACTGAGCGGATCACCGCCGACCAGGGCTGCTTCGCCTGCATGCTCGGCGGCGACGACCGCAAGACCCTCTACGTGCTCACCGCCGCCGGCTCCGACCCGGAAGACTGCGCCGCCCGCCGCCTCGGCCGGATCGAGGCGGTGCAGGTGGACGTGGCCGGCGCCGGTTTGCCGTGACCCTGACCCGATGACCGACGATTCCAAATCCGTGCTCGACTTCGAGGTCGGCGGCCGCAACGTCGGCGAGACTTTGGACGAGGCGATCCGGCGCGGGAGCGTCGTCGAGCGCCCGGATGGGCGGCTGACGTTTCGCCGCGATCCTCAGGCCCGCGGCCCGCGCGACAACAATTTCGTGAGCAAGCGCGGGCCTCGGCCACGCCGCTGCGTTTATCTGAACCAGTTCCTGTTCAAGCAGGTCTACGCCGAGGCTCAGGTCCCGTTCGGCTGCCACGACTGCTATAAGATCAGGATCGTTACGCGCTCGCTGCGCGCCATGCTGGCGGCCCAGGCGATCGCCGCGGCGACGGATTTTTCCTGCAAGAGCGGCCCCGAAGCCGACAATCCGGAAAACCCGCATTTATACTGCACTTACATATACTTCTACGGATTGGATGAAGCGCGCGGCGCCTATGCCGGACTGCGCGAGCAACTCGACGCCCACCCCGACCTCGGCCCCGACGTGGTCATGGTCATCAAGCGCGGTTGCACCAATTACGAGCATAAGCTGGGACCGTCGGACCGCTACACGTTCGACCCGCGCCAGGAAGCCGCCGAGGCCTATCTGCTCGCGCGCTTCGACGAGGAGCGGCCGCCGCGCGTCATCTCCAAGGCGGTCGAGGCGCAACTGCGGCTGATGCGGCTGACTAGGATCGCCTACCGTATCGGCGACGAGACCTACAAGGACTTCACCGACGGCAAGCCGCTGCTGCCGGCGGCAGTCACCTATGCGCCCGAGGAGCCTGCAGCGAAGACCTGAGGCTAGGCGTAAGTTCCGATTAGCTCAGTGTCGGCAGTCTTTGGCCGTTCAGCGCGCCGATGTCGGAAAGGCGGCGGTGTGACGGCGCGACGTGCGCGTCGCAGCGCCGACCGCGCCAAGCCCCAACAGCATCATCACCCAAGTCGCCGGCTCGGGAACGGCATTGGCGAACACCTGCGAGACGCCAGAACCGTCGCCGCCGTACTGCGTCGTTGTCGGGCCGAAGAAATATTCGACGTATTTCGCCGAAACCGGGCTGGCCAGGTCGATCAGGTCATTGCTGCTGCCGGGATTGGTGATCGTGGCGCCCTGCTGGGAGAATGACCCCGCGACGCCCGTGAGCGACGTCTCGATGAAGAACGGCCCGATGACTGCCCGGTCGGTCGGCGAGAACGTCGTCCCGAAACTGACCAAGCTACGGACCGAGCCGAGGTCGATGACGAAGGATTGGTTCTGGTCGCCGTTTCCGAAGATGTAGCGGGTGTCGCCGTCGGACAGCCACGCGATCGGCGTGTTGGTCAGCACGTCGCTCTGCATTGCTGGAAGGCCGCCGTTTTCGGTGGAGCCGCAGAAGACAGCGCCGCAGCCATTGTCTGCGTAAGTGCCGTGAGACGAGGCGCTGACGAAAATGGCGCCATCAGCGGCCAAGGCGACGTTCGTGGCGGCGGACGCCGACCCAGCGATGCAGGTCGATAGCGCCATGGCGGCGACGGCGGACAGATTTTTCGCACGGAAGGTCATGCAATATCCTCGGAAGTTACGCAGCTTTTATTTGGTTAGGGTCCGATAGACAAGCCAACTCGCGTGCTGGGTGAGACTACCGCCCCCGCTTGTACAATACTGACATGCCCAGATTGCTAAGTCCTGTTGACCAACCACGGGTTACTGTGCGGGCGTCCCCGCGTAAGTTCCGACAAGTTCGCTGTCGGCCAGCACCCGACCCTTCATCGCATCGACCAGGGCGCGGAGGTCAGCGTCGCTGCGCAGCGTCAGCGGACCGTCGAGGGCGAAGATCTGGAAGTGATAGTGGTGGACACCCGTCCCGGCTGGCGGCCGCGGGCCGAAATAGCCGAACGAGCCGTTGTCGTTCTTCGCCTGCACCGCGCCTTGCGGCGTCGCTGGCCGCTCGTTGTTGGGGACGCCCTCCGGCAGCGAGGCGATGCTGCCCGGGATGTTCCAGATCAGCCAGTGCACGAACGGCTTTTCCATCGGCGCGTCAGGGTCTTCTAGAATGATCGCGTAGGTCCCGGCGCCTCCGACGGGGGCCCAGTGGAGCGGTGGCGAGAGGTTGTCGCCGTAGGCTGTGTGGCGCTGGTCGATCCGACCGTCAGTGTCGATCGAGGTCGAGAGCAGTTCCAGCGCCGCGCCGGGTTCGCGCGGCGTGATCCGGGCCAGGCTGAGCGCCTCGGGGGAGTGTTGCGGATGGTCCATGGTCGCCTCCGATCGCGCGCCGTCACGGCCGCAGCCGCACATCAGGGCGAGGGCGGCGAGGGCCAGGATTGGGCGCATCTTCGGGGTCAACTGACGGCGCCCGGCTTCGGTTCTCCCGACAGGGCGCCGAGGAGGGCGGCGATCTTGGCGTCGGTCTCGAGGCGCTCGGCGACCGGCTCGCTGTCGGCGACGATGCCTCCCCCGGCGCGGGCCTCGAAGCGCCAGCCCTCGGCGTCCTCGGTGAAGGCGGCCGTGCGGATCAGTACGTTGGAATCGAAGCCACCGTCGGCCCCGGCCCAGAACATCGCGCCGAAGAACGGACCGCGCGGCGGCTCCAGCTCGGCGATCACCTTCATCGCCTGCACCTTGGGCGCGCCGGTGATCGAGCCGGGCGGGAAGGCGGCGGCCAGGAGGTCGACCGCATCCTTACCGGGCGCCAGCTCGGCCGTGACCGTCGAGACCAGATGACTGACGTTGGCGTACCGCTCGACCTCGAAGAGCTCGGGGACGCGGACCGTGCCGGGGGTCGAGACCCGCGCCAGGTCGTTGCGCATCAGGTCGACGATCATCAGGTTCTCGGCGCGGTCCTTCAGCGAGGCGGCGAGGGTAGCGACGAGGCGCTCGTCCTCTTCCGGCGTGGCGCCGCGCGGGACGGTGCCCTTGATCGGCCGGGTCTCGGCAGCGAGGCGGCCGCCCTGCGGAGTCACCTTCAGGAACCGCTCCGGCGAGTTGGAAACCAGCGCCAAGCCCGGCAGGCGCAGATAGGCCGCGAACGGCGCGACGCTGGCGCTGGCCAGGCGCCGGAAAAGGTCGAACGGCCGCGCGCCGTCCGCCAGCCGTCCGCTCCACGACCGCGCCAGGTTGGCCTGGAAGATCTCGCCGGCAGCGATCCGCTCGACCACCTCGGCGACCGCGGCTTCGTGCTGGCACGGCGGCGGGACTCGCAGCTCATCGGCGAGCCGGCCGTCCGTGAAAGCGAGCGGTGCGGCATCGAGCCAAGCCAAAGCGCTCCCGGCCGCCGCCTCGTCCGGGCCAATGGCCAGCACTTCGTGGGCCAGGTGGTCGAAGGCCAGCAAGATGTCGTAGCGGGCGCAGGCCAGGTCAGGCCACGGCGCCAATCGGCTAAGCCCCAGCCGCTCGACCCGGTCGCCGAGCTCGTAGCTGGCCAGGCCGACGACGCCGCCCTGGAACGGCGGTGCGTCCGGCGCGACGGGTCCCGCAGGACCGACCAGCGCGCGGAGTTCGGCAAAGGGGTCGGCCGAGTCTGATGCGGCGACGGTCAGCGTGCGGCTGGGCTGGCGCGCCAGATAGGACCAGCGCCCGCGTTCGCCTTCGCCGTCGGAAAGCAGGCAGAGCGCGAACGGCTCGTCGGCGTAGGGCGAGAGCGCGTCGACGGGGTCGCGCCAGGCGGTGCGCAGGATCGTGGGGGGACTATCGATGCAGGCCAGGATCCTTCTGCCGCATCCGGGTGCGGATGGTGAAGACGCTGTCGCCGGAGAGCACACCGCTCCGCGCCAGAAGCCGGCCGTGCTCCCAGTTGGAGAGCCCGAGTTCGGGTCGGTTGAACGCGTACTGCCCGTCGACCCAGCGCGTCATGCCGTCGCCGACGAAGCCAGCCTCGATGCCAGCGAAAAAGCGCTCGTGCGCCGCCGCGTCGTCGGAGATCAGCGAGGCTGAAAAACGCGGGCTAAGGCGGTTGAAAATTTTCACGGCCTCGCCGACGTCTTCCACTACCTTCAGCGCCACCTCGGGCGTCTCCTCCCACTCCCACTCGCGGGAAAGACCATCTGGCGGCAGCAAGTCGGTCAGCAGCTCGTCGACGTCGCCCTCGGCCCGCCGAACCAGGGTGCGGGCGCTGCGCCAGCTTTCAGGGATCAGCGCCGCGTCCTCCGCCCCGACGTGCAGCTTGCAGCCATGGCCGCGTTGATCGCCGGCCGCCTGCAGCGCCGTCAGGAAGCGAGGGATCAGCGCCTCGGCCCTCGAGCGGACGATGCAGCAGACGTTGAGCGTATTGCAGGCCTTGCGGTCGAGCGAGGCGACCACTGCCGCCTCGAAGCGGTCCGCGTCAGCGCTCTCGTCGGCGACCAGCCACGCGCCTCCGGTCCCGTGCAGGCTGACCGGCACGCCGGCCTGCCGCGCCACGGCCCCCAGTTGCGCCACCGCCCGGCCGGAGCCCCGCGCCACCGCCAGCCCTAGCCGCGGATCGGAGAAGAGCGCCCAGCCGGCGGCATGCTCGGCGCTCTCGACCAGTACGCAGGCCCCGGTCGGCAAGCCGGCTGCCGCCAGCGCCGGCGCCAAGGCGTGCTCGACGATCGCCTTGGCCGTGCCAAGCGCGTCTGAGCCGATGCGGAAGACAACGGTATTGCCACCGCGCAGGACCCCTGCGGCGTCGGCGAACACGTTCGGTCGTCCCTCGAACACGAAGCCGACCACGCCCAATGGCGCAGTCACCTGCTCGACGCTCCAACCTTCGTGGTCGATGCGCTCGACCTGGCGTCCACGGGAGGGCGCGGCGTCCCGCCACTCACGAAGCCCGGCGATCATGCCGGCGCGCATCTTCACGCTGGCCGCCAGCCGCGTCGTCGAGCGGCCCCGCGCCTTGGCCGCGGCGACGTCAGCCGCGTTCGCCGCGGAGATCGGGCTCCAGCCGTCGTCCGCCCCGAGACGGCGCGCGAAATCGTCGAAGAAGGCGCTGATGGCGGCGTCGCTGATCGCGCCCATCTGCGAGAACGCGCCCACCGCCCGGTCTACGGCCGCCGTCGCGATCGCGTGCACCGCCGCTGGCACGTGCAGCAGGTCGCCGGTCTCCTGGACGACGATCAGCCGGTCGCCGGGCCGGAACGCCGCCGCCAGCGCCTCCGACACACGCGTCAGCCGGTCCCCGCCAAAGGGGATCGCCATGCCCGCCGTCAACGATGTGAGCGCCTCGCAACTCATGGCGTGGGGGCTTACCTCAGGCCAGCCTCGGGGTCACGTCTGGCGGGCAGCCTTGGCCCAAACGCCCCTCACCGCACCTCTCCCCGTTTCTCGGGGAGAGGGATACTGATAGAGCCGGGCGGCTTCGACATCCTTCAGCGCAACGATGCTTGCCGTAGCCCTCGCCCCACGTAGTGGGGAGAGGTGAGGTGAGGTGAGGTGAGGGTCTCGCAGCCACAACGCCGTTGGGGAGGAACATCCGCATGCAAACCCGCGCCGCCGTCGCCTGGAAAGCCGGAGCTCCGCTGACCATCGAGACGGTCGACCTGGAAGGCCCGCGAGCCGGCGAGGTGCTGGTCGAGATCAAGGCGACCGGGGTCTGCCACACCGACGAATTCACGCTCTCCGGCGGCGATCCGGAGGGCCTCTTCCCGGCGATCCTCGGCCATGAGGGCGCCGGCGTGGTGCTGGAGGTGGGCGCGGGCGTCACCAGCGTGAAGCCGGGTGACCACGTGATCCCGCTCTACACGCCCGAATGCCGGCAATGTAAGTCGTGCCTCTCCAGGCGCACCAACCTCTGCACCGCGATCCGCGCGACCCAAGGGCAGGGGTTGATGCCGGACGGCACCAGCCGTTTTTCGATCGGCGGCGAGAAGGTCCACCACTACATGGGCTGCTCCACCTTCGCCAACCACACCGTGCTGCCCGAGATCGCGCTGGCCAAGGTGCGCGAGGACGCCCCGTTCGAGACCATCTGCTACATCGGCTGCGGGGTGACGACCGGGGTCGGCGCGGTGATCTGGACCGCCAAGGTCTGGCCGGGCGCGAACGTTGCGGTGTTCGGCCTCGGCGGCATCGGCCTCAACGTGATCCAGGGCGCGCGGATGGCCGGCGCCGCCAAGATCATCGGCATCGATCTCAATCCGGCGAAAGCCGAGTTCGCCCGCCAGTTCGGCATGACCGACTACATCAACCCGGACGAGGTCGGCCGCGACAAGGTGGTGCAAGCGGTGGTCGACCTCACCGGCGGCGGCGCCGACTTTTCGTTCGAGTGCATCGGCAATGTCGCCACCATGCGCCAGGCGCTGGAGTGCGCCCACCGAGGCTGGGGCGAGAGCATCATCATCGGTGTCGCCGGCGCGGGGCAGGAGATCGCGACGCGGCCGTTCCAGCTGGTCACCGGCCGGGTCTGGAAGGGCACCGCGTTCGGCGGCGCCCGCGGCCGCACCGACGTACCCAAGATCGTCGACTGGTACATGGACAAGAAGATCGAGATCGACCCGCTGATCACCCACAAGCTGCCGCTGGAGCGGATCAACGAGGCGTTCGACCTGATGCACCGAGGCGAGAGCATCCGCTCGGTGGTGGTGTTCTAGGCCGAGCGGCGGTCCCGTCGCCTGTCCAAATCCTGAGCGTCGCGGCGGCTGCGACGTCGAGTCGTCGTCGGGTTCTGGACGTCGCGGCTCGCAGGCCGCACACTGTGGGCCTTCACTTGCCGTCGGGGGGCGGAGCGAGTGCCGCTGGATACTGAACTGCTGGAGGTGGTCGACCTCGCCTATCAGGCGGCGGTCACCCCAGATCTGTGGCCGCAGGTGCTGCACCGGCTCGCCGACGCGGCTCACGCCGAGAGTTCGGTGATGCTTCTGAATCCCACCCCGAGCCGGCCAACTGGCGGCGGCCTGACCTATCGGCTCGATCCCGACGCGGTGGACCTCTACTTCGAGCGGTTCCGCGCGGCGAACCCGATCCAGGCGGCGATCGACCGGGAGCGCCGGCTGGGCGCGATCACCGGTCAGGTGCTCACCGATCAGACCCACGTTGCCAAGGAAGACCTGCTCCGGACCGAGATCTACAACGAGTTCATGAAGCCGAACGGGCTGCACGGATCGCTGATCTTCGGCTTGGAACTGCGCAACGGCGCGACCTTCAACTGCTTCCGCCCCGCCGGGGCCGAGGAGTTCGACGCGGACGACCTGGCGCTGGCCACGCTGCTCCAGACCCCGCTCTGCCGCGCCTACGCCATGGGCGAGCGCTTGGGCGCCGAGCGCCGCACCAGCGAAGCGCTCGCCGACTTCGTCCACCGGCTGGCGGGCGCCGTGTTCGTGGTCGACGGCGCGGCCAAGGTGATCTACGCCAACCGCGCCGCGGACGCGGTGCTCAGCCTGGAGGATGGCCTTTCCGTGGTCGGCGGCAGGCTGCGCGCTGACGGGTCCGAGGCTCAGCGCCGGCTGGCGGCGATGCTGGGGACGGCGGCGAGCCCCGATCCCGAGCTTCGCCGCGGCGGGGCTATCGCTCTGCCCCGGCCCTCTGGAGCGCGCGCCCTCGGCGTGCTGGTCGCGCCGATCGGCGAGGAACCCGGCCTGCGCCCCGACGCCCCGCGCTTCGCCCTGGTCTCGGTGGTGGATCCGCAGATAGCGCCCAGGACATCGGCCGAACATCTGCGGGCGCTCTTCGGCCTGACGGCGGCCGAGGCGCGGGTCGCCATCGAGCTTGCCGCCGGCGACGACCTCGCCACCATCGCCAGCAACCTCGGCCTCGCGCTCGCCACGGTCAGACTCCAGGTCGCCCGCATCCGCGCCAAGACCGACACCAGCCGCCAAGCCGAACTCGTCTCGCTAATCCTGCGCACGGTGGGACAGCAGCCGGGTTGAGACCGCGTGCCAGCGGGGTCCAAAGTGCTTAAATTCAGACCCGCGTCCGCGGGGTTTGCGCTGGCCGCCACCCTAGTCCCGGTCTGGTGCGCCCAGCGGGAAGAAGCTGCGGTAGGGGCGGGCTTCGTCGATGGCGCGGGCCACCGAGGGGCGGGCGAGCAGGCGGGCGCGGTAGGCTTTCAGGCTCGCCCGTTCGGCCGGGATCTCGTGGACCCAGTCGGCGAAGAAGAGCGACGGGGCGGCGGCGCAGTCGGCCATGGTGAAGGCGTCACCAATCGCCCAGGTTCTGCCGGCGAGTTCGCCGTCGAGCCAAGCGTAGATCTTGTCGAGGGTTTCCCTGGCTTGAGCGAGGCCGTGCGGGTCGCGGTCGGCCTCGGGCAGCATGAAATCGGCGACGTGCTTCTGCATCGGCGTCATCACGTAGTTGTCGAAGATTCGGTCCATCATCCGGGTCTGCACCGCCGCGTCGGCGTCCGCCGGGATCAGCGTCTGCGCGCCGCCGTGGCGGGCGGCGAGGTGCTCGATGATCGTGGTGGCCTCGACGATCGTGCGGTCGTCGTCGACCAGCACCGGCATCTTCATCATCGGCCACAGCCTGGCCCACTCCTGTCCGATCTCGGGATGCTCCGGCGACAGCACCTTGAGCTCGAAAGGCGTGCCGGTCTCATAGAAGGCGATCTGCACCTTGTTGCAGTACGACGAGAACGGGTGGGCGTAGAGGGTCGGCATCTGGGCGCTCCAAACTGATAGTGAAATGCAAGCGGTTGCGATTTATCGGCGCTGATCCTACTTTGCAAGCGGTTTTGCGGAGGCGAACCGATGGACGCGCAAAAGTCGGGCTGCCCGATCAATCTGACTCTCGAGGTGCTCGGTGACCGCTGGAGCCTGATCGTGATCCGCGACCTGATGTTCGGCGACCGGCGGCGATATCGCGAGCTCTTGAACCAGTCCGAGGAGCACATCGCCTCCAACATCCTCGCCGACCGGCTGAAGCGGCTGATGGAGGCCGGCCTGCTCACCCGCCGCGCCGATCCCAGCCACAAACAGAAGGCGATCTACAGCCTGACCGAGCCGGCGATCCAGCTGGTCCCGATACTGGCGCATATGGGCGCCTGGGGGCGTCGCCACACCAGGGTCTCTGAGGAACTCTCGATCCGCGCTCAGTTGCTGGAAGAGGGCGGGCCGCCGATGTGGGCGGCGTTCATGGACGAGCTACGCGCCCGTCATCTGGGCGCGCCGCCACCCCCGCGTTCGGTGCTGGCCGAGCTGCAGGCGGCGTACGAAGCGGTCGTGGCGCGGAACGCGGCGAGCCCGACCCTGGCAGCCGAGCCCCGATGATCTAGAGTGTCCGGCGAGATTCCGCCGGAGGCTGCCGCGATCGACGAGAAGGCCGTCAGCGTCGACGAACTGGTTGGAGCGGCGCCCACACGCCGCCGCCGGCGCGGAAGGCTGTCGCGGCTGGCGGTCGAGACGCTCATCTTCCTGCGCGGCGAGATCCGCGCGAGCGAGCTGTGGCTGGTGGTGATAGCCGCCATAGTCGGCGCCGCGTCGGGCCTTGCCACCATCGCCATCGGCATGGCCGCGCACGGGCTGCAGGAGCTGATCTATCACATCGACTTCGATGAGCGTCTGAGCGCGCAGACCCGGATCGCGCCGGAGTCGCTGGTCGCCTTGCCCATCGCCGGCGCGATCCTGACCCTGGCGGCCTGGCTCTGGAGCCGCAGCCGGCGCGGCACGCCGGTCGACCCGGTCGAGGCCAACGCGCTGCGCGGCGGCCAGATGTCGATCCGCGACAGCCTCTTTGTCGCCGCCCAGACCGTCGTCTCCAACGGCTTCGGCGCGTCGGTCGGCCTGGAAGCGGCCTATGCGCAGATGGGCGGCGCCGCGGCGTCGCTGACCGGGCGGATGTTCAACCTGCGCCGCAGCGACCTGCGCACCTTTGTCGGCGCCGGGGCGGGCGCCGCCATAGCCGCGGCGTTCGGCGCGCCCTGGACCGGCGCCTTCTACGCCTTCGAGATCATCATCGGCTCCTACACCATCGCCAACATCGCCCCGGTGATCGCCGCCACCTTGGCCGGCACTGCGATGACCCAGCTGACTCACTTCGAGCCAATGATCGTGCGCATCAACGCCGCGCCGGACCTGTTGCTCTCGCATTACCTGCTGTTCGCTGGCCTCGGCCTCGTCTGCGCGTTCTTCGGCATGGGGGTGATGCGGCTGGTCGGCTGGACCGAGCTGGTCACCGGGCGGCTGCCGCAGGCCCGTCCGTACCGCCCGATCATCGGCGGGGTGCTCCTGGCCACGATGGCGCTCTTCGCGCCACAGACGCTGTCGGCCGGCCACGGCGCGATGCACCTCGACCTCACCGCCCAGCTGGGGATCATGGCGCTGGTGTTCCTGATCGCCACCAAGGCGCTGGCCTCGGTGATCTCGCTCGGCTTCGGCTTCCGCGGCGGCCTCTTCTTCGCCTCGCTCTACCTGGGCTCGCTGGTCGGGCGGCTCTATGCGGTGACGATCAGCCAGTACACCGACGCCAACATCGACCCGCTCGCCGCTTCGCTGGTTGGTATGGGGGCGATGGCGGTGGCGATCGTCGGCGGGCCGCTGACGATGTCGTTCCTGGTGCTGGAGACCACCCGCGACTTCGGCCTCACCGCGGCCACGCTCACCGCCTCGATTGTCGCCAGCCTGATCGTGCGTGAGACCTTCGGCTACTCGTTCTCGACCTGGCGGCTGCACCTGCGCGGCGAAACCATCCGCAGCGCCCACGACGTCGGCTGGCTGCGTTCGCTGACGGCGGGGCGGATGATGCGCGGCGATGCGCCGACCATCGCCGCCGACGCCGAGCTCGCCGAGTTTCGCCGCCGATTCCCGCTGGGCTCGACCCGCCGCGTCGTCGCGGTAGGCCCCGAGGGCCAGTACGCCGGCATCGTGCCGACCTCTTCCGTCTACGCCGATGAGGACGGGGAGGGCGTTGTCAGCGAGTACATGAACCTCACCGGCGACTGGCTGACGCCTGAGATGAACATCAAGGAAATCATGAGCCTCTTCGACCGCACCGGCAGCGACGAACTGGCCGTCCTGGACGGTGATCGCCAGGTGCTGGGCGTGCTCTCGGAAGCCTACGCGACCCGCCGCTACGCCGAGGAGCTGGAAAAGAACCGGCGCGATCTGACCGGCGGGGACTAACGCAAACCCGCAGGATATCGCTTTTCTTTCAATTACATACCCGGTGTCATCCCGGAAGGCCGCGAAGCGGGCTATCCGGGACCTGCTTTCATCATCGCGCCGAGGATATCCCGGCTCGTCGCTGCGCTCCGTCCGGGATGACATCGTTGGGTGGGGGTGGGAAAAGGCCCCGGCGGGCGGGCCGTCGTCAGGCGGCGGCGTGATCGGCCAGTTCGCAGGGGTGCTCCAGCGCGCCGGCTTCGACCTGCAGCGTCGCGTGGTGGATCGAGAAGCGACGCTTCAGCTCGCCGCACGCCTCGGTCAGCAGCGCATCGTCGAGCGCGGCGCCAGGGCGGACGAGGTGTGCGGTCAGCGCCGTCTCGGTGGTGCTCATGCCCCAGATGTGCAGGTCGTGCACCTCGGTGACGCCGGGCAGGGCGGCCAGGTAGTCGGCGACGCCGCCGCGGTCGACGCCCTCCGGCACGCCGGCCAGCGCCAGCGCCAGCGCCTCGCGCAGCAGCGACCAGGTGCCGAGCACGATCACCCCGCTGATCACCAGGCTCACCGCCGGATCGAGCCAGAGCCAGTGCGTGAACCAGATCGCCGCGCCGGTGACCACGACGCCCAGGGCCACCAGCGCGTCCGAGGCCATGTGCTGGAAGGCGCTGCGCACGTTGAGGTCGCCCTTGCGGCCAGAGGCGAACATCAGCGCGGTGATCCCATTGATCGCGATCCCGACCGCGGCCACCGCCATCATGGTCGCGCCGGCGGCTGGCTGCGGCCGCATCAGCCGCAGGATCGCTTCCCAAGCGATCCCGCCAGTGATCAGCGCCAGCAGCACGGCGTTGGCGAGCGCGGCCAGAATCGAGGACGAGCGCAGGCCGTAGGTGTAGCGCCGGCTGGGCGCCTTGCCGGCGAGCCACGCCGCCAGCCAGGCGAGGGCGAGGCTCACCACGTCGCCAGCGTTGTGGCCGGCGTCGGCCAGCAGCGCGAGCGAGTTGGCGAAGAACCCATAGGTCGCCTCGCCGATCACATAGGCGCCGTTCAGCGCAATCCCGATCGCGAACGCGCGGCCGAAGTCGGTCGGCGCATGCGAGTGGCCGTGGTGGTGACCGTGCCCGCGGCTACCATGGCCGTGGTCGTGCCCGTGATCGTTGTGGGCGAGATGATCGTGATCGTGCGACATGTGACCGGACGCGTTTTACACCGCGTCGCCGTCTTCGTCGCGGGGTCAGCCGTCACACCGACGATCTTACTGCGGCCGCGGGCATCAACTAGGGTCGGACTTGAGTCTGCGCCTGCCGAAGGACGATCGCCGAATTTGATTTCCAAGCGTCACCTGATCGTCCTGGCCGGTGCGACGGCAGCTGCGTCGTTGGCCGAACCGGCTGGCGCCCAGATCTCGGCCGAGCCGCCGATGAGCGCCGGCGAGGCCGCCACCACCCTGCGCGACCTGGTCGGGCGCTACCTCACCTGGCGCGGCGGCGCGGCGCTGGAGCAGCTGCAGACGATCCACGAGCGGCTTTTCGTCGACACGCCCGCCGGTCGCCAGACTGGCGCGTTTTGGCTCGACCGCGATGGCCGGCTGCGGCGTGAAACCGTCGACGGCGGCGTGGCGCGCGTCGAAGTTGCGGGGCCGGACGGCGCCTGGCGCACTAGCGCCGACGGTAAGATCGAGGACGACCCCAAGGGCGTCGAACGAGCGCGCCGCCTGGCTCTGCTCGAGTTCGGCGACGCCTTCCGGGGCCGCGGCGGCGCGACGGTGGCCCTGAACGGCAAGGCCGAGATCGACGACCACACCTGGTCGCTGGTCCGGATCACCTTCGGCGACGCCGACACCTACGACGCCATGATCGACGCTGGGTCGGGCGCCCTCGGCGGCTACCAGATCGTCGAAGCGGGGGTTAAGCGCAGCCGGCGGCTGGGCGATTGGCGGCTGGTCGATGGGGTGCGCATGCCGCTCGCCCAACTCGACCAGACAGCCGCGGAGAGCGAAACGCGGATCAGCTCGGTCGAACTCAACCGCCCGCTCGACCCCGCGCTATTTGAGCGTCCTAAGCCGGCTGCCTAGGCGGAACCGCGAGGTACCGGCCGCTAGACGGATCAAGCGCGCACGATCGTCAGGCCGAGGCGCTCGAAGTCGGCCAAGTCCGCCGCCGCTGCGCCCGCTGTGACCAGGGTAGAAGGCTCGCCGGGCGCGGCGACGACGAAGGGCGAGGCGGCGCCTAGCTTCTCCGGAGAGGCCAGCACCACGGTCTCGGCGGCTGAAGCCATGAGCGCGCGCTTGATCTGGGCCTCCTCCGCGTCGCCGGTGGTGAACCCAACGCTGGCGTGAACGCCGGTCACGCCCATGAAGTAGGTGTCGGCGCGGATCTGGCTGATCGCGGCGGCGGCTGCGGCGCCAACGCTGACCATGGAGTGTTTGTAGAGCCGCCCGCCGATGAGGATGACCTCGGCCGCGTGGTCGGCCAGGGCTGCGGCGATGACCGGGCTGTGCGTGACCACGGTCGCGGCCAGGCTTTTGTCCAGGGCCCGCGCCAGCCAGAGCGCTGTGGTCCCACCATCGACGAACACCACCTGGCCCCTAGTCACCATCGCCGCCGCCGCCCGCCCGATCGCCTGCTTCTCCGCTGGGAAGATCTCGCCCCGCGCCTGCAGGTCTCGCACGGCGCGGGAGGCTGGCAGCGCACCGCCGTGAACCCGCTGCAGCAGCCCCTCCGCCGCAAGCTGGCGAAGGTCGCGGCGAATGGTGTCCTCGGAGAGTGAGAGCTCAGTCGAGACGTCTTTGGCCACCACTCGGCCGTCGCGGGCCAGGGTGGTCAGGATTCGCTGGCGGCGTTCCTCAGTCAGCATCGGGCTGCACGAAAATCCTTGATACTGCACGTATCTGCCGATATTCGCGCGCCATGTCCATTGCCGACCGCATCCGCATCCGCGACGTCCAGCTGCTATCGGACGACTGGTATGTGCTGAAGAAGACCACCTTCGACTGGCGGCGCGCCGACGGCGCCTGGCAGACCACTAGCCGCGAGACCTACGACCGCGGGAACGGCGCGACCTTGCTGCCTTACAACCGCGCCAACCGGACCGTCCTGCTCAGCCGCCAGTTCCGCTACCCAGCCTACGTCAACGGCTACGACGGGCTGATGATCGAAGCGACTGCGGGCCTCTTGGACGCCGCGGATCCCGAGTCGCGGATTAGGGCCGAAGTGGAGGAGGAGATCGGCTATCGGCTGGGCGTGATCACCAAGGTCTTCGAGTGCTTCATGAGCCCAGGCTCTGTCACCGAAAAGCTGTACTTCTTCGTCGGTGAATACGAGCCGCGGATGGAGGTCGGGACCGGCGGTGGCCTCGTCGAGGAGGGTGAGGACGTCGAGCGGATTGAACTGCCCTTCGAGACGGCTCTGGCGATGATCGAGCGCGGTGAGATCGTGGACGCCAAGACGATCATGCTGCTTCAGTATCTGGCGTTGCACGTCATGTAGAGTGAGTCCGCCATGTGGTTTGCGTCACCCCGTCTCGCCGGCGCCCTGGCCGCCGTCAGCCTCGTGGCGGGCGTGGCGCGAGGCGCCCCGACCAAGGCGCCGCTGATGGACTGGCCGGATCTGATGGGCCGGCCGCTGCCCCAACCGACCAAGCACATCGCCTACGGCCCCGATCCGCTGCAGTTCGGCGAGCTATGGGTGCCTGAGGGCAAGGGGCCGTTTCCAACGGTGGTGATGGTGCACGGCGGCTGCTGGCTCTCCGGCGTCGCCAAGCTCAGCATCATGAACTACGCCGCCGAGGATCTGCGCCGCCGCGGGTTTGCAGTCTGGAACGTTGAGTACCGCGGCGTCGACCGGCCCGGTGGGGGCTATCCTGGTACGTTTCAGGACGTCGCGGCCGCCGCCGACGACCTCCTGACGATCGCCAAGGCGAACAACCTGCGGACCGACCGCGTGCTCGCGCTCGGCCACTCCGCCGGCGGCCACCTCGCGCTGTGGCTTGCGGCCCGGGCGCGGCTGCCGGCCGGCAGCCCGCTGAAGACCGCCAAACCGCTGCCGATCTTCTCGGTGGTCAGCCTGGGCGGCCTGCCGGACCTGGCCAGCGAGGCAGGACACGGCGTCTGCGGCGAGGGTACGGTCGCCCGGCTGGTCGGCTCGCCCAACCCGACCCATCCGGACGTCTACGCGGACACCTCGCCGGCCGACCTCGGCGCCGGCAACGACCGCGAGGTGCTGATCAGCGGGGCCGACGACCCCCTCGCCACGCCGGCGATGGCCGACGCCTACGCCGCCAAGATGAAGGCCAAGGGCGCGTTCATCCGGTCGTTCAAGCTGAAGGACACCGGCCACGTCGAGCTCATCTCGCCCGGAACCCTGGGCTGGTCACGGGCGGTGGACGCGGTCGCGTCTCTGATCGGACCAAGCTGAGCTTTCCCCTACCGGCGCGAAGCGGCCGTTCGAAGTCTTTGCCACGGAAAACACGGACGCAGTCGTAGCTCTCGCTCACGCCATGGGCGCCGAATTTTCCGTGCTTTCCGTGTTTTCCGTGGCTTTCTTCAGGATGTCTGGCGCCGTCAGCAACCGGTCGATCAGCCAGGTGACGCCGGCGCCTTCGTCGCCCTCGGTCACCACGTCGGCCGCGGCTTTCAGCGACGCCAGGGCGTTGCCGACCGCCGCCGATACGCCGCAAGCGGCCAGGAAAGCGTGGTCGTTCTCCGCATCGCCGACGCCGATGACGTTCTCGGCCGCGAGTCCGAGCGCCTTCAGCGCAGCGGCGAGGCCGCTCGCCTTGTTCACGCCCGGCGGCAGGCACATCACCGAGCCTTTGTTGAAGATCATCTGCCACTCGAGACCCAGCGCCTGGATCGCCTCCAGCACATCCTCCTCGTGCGGCGTCACCGTCGCGACGATCGAACGGCCAATAGACAGCGGCTCGACACGGCGCCGGCGTAGTTCGGCGATGAAGGCTGGCGGCGGCGGCGGCGCAAGCGGCTGGGTTTCGTCTCGGCTCGGCAGGTAGAGCAGGGCGCCGTTCTCGGCGACCACTGCATCGAAGAGAGCGATGTGGTCGAAGACGCGCCGCAGATCCGGCAGCTCGCGCCCGGTGACCATCAGCAGCTTGCGGCCGCTCGCCTTCAGCCGGAGCAACGCGTCCAGCGTCGCAGGCAACACCACGCCTTCGCTGGCCAGCGTGCTGTCATAGTCGGTGGCGAGCGCGCTGAGCTGCACGGCTGGTTTCCCTCGCAAAGTCCCTACCGAACTTCGCCGCGGCGATCCGGTTCCGTGGAGCGTCTATCCGGGACCGAGATCGCCGGCGACGCGTTCGAGGCCGGCGAGGATGCGTGGCCAGCCACCGCCCATGCCGCGATAGCCGCCTTCGTCCTGCGGCCGGAAACCCGACTGCTCCATCCGCACGTGCGTGCCGTCGTCCGTCGGGGTCAAGGTCCAGGTGACGAGGGTGCTGAGGCCGCTGTCGGATTCGCTTCCGTCGCCCCAGCGATAGATCAGGCGATGCGGCGGATCGATCTCGAGCACCTCGCAGTTGGTGACGCCGGACCAGCCGGGGACCGGGGTCGCGTGAAACTGGAACACATGGCCGACGCGGCACTCGAAATCGTTCCGCATCAGCCACTCGGCAACCAGCGCCGAGGTCGTCAACGCCCGCCAGATCTTGGCCGGCGCGTGCGGCATCGTGCGTTCGACCACGAGGCTCTTCGTGGCTTGCGTGCCGGTCTCGCTCATTGGTCCATCCTGTCCAGCAAGTCTTCCAAGCGGTCGAAGCGGTCTTCCCAGAACGCGTCCATCAGCTTTATCCAGTCCGCCAGCGGCGCCAGCGCCTGCGGCTCGGCGCGATAGAATGTCTGCCGTCCCGCCGGCCGTTCGCGCACCAATCCAGCCAGCTTGAGCACGCCGAGGTGCTTGGAGACCGCCGGCTGCGACACCTCGGCGAAGGTCGTCAGGGCGCGAACCGACTGCTCGCCCTCCCGCGCCAATCGCTCGAAGATCGCGCGCCGTGTGGGATCGCCGAGAGTGCGGAAGAGCAGGTCGGGTGGGGCGTTCATCCGGGAAAAATAGCTGGCTGATTATGAATTGATCCATAACCTCGCAGCTATGAGCGAGTCAACCGAGCACAATCAGACCAAGAGCGGCAGCCGCGCCAGCTCTTCCAGCTTGCTGCTCACGAGGCCACGCACGCTTTCCAGCGTTCCGCCGATCTGGCCCACCATGTCGGCCGCGATTTCGTCGACGGTGCGCGCGCCGTCCAGGCCGGCAATGAAGTCGCGGGCGACCTTGTCGTTGATCTCGACCGTGGTGTGCCGGGGCGAGGTGAGGTGGACGTCGCCGCGGCTGGCCTGCAGGCGAGCCAGGGCGAAGGCCCGCGGCCGCTCGGCGACCGTGGTCGTGTAGGGGAACGGCGCGCAGTGCAGATTGATGACGCCGGACCAGTACATTCGCAGCAATGCGCCGGCGGCGGCTTCGCTATCGATCACCTCGCGGATCGGAACGGCCGCCGGCCACGCCGCCCCCAGCTTCTTCGCCGCATCGATCAGGACCTCTTCGGTCACGGTAAAGCGGATCGGGCCGGCATCGAAGACGCCGGGCTCCACCTCAACGGCCGAACTGGAGGCATAGAGGCCCAGCAGTCGCGCCGGTTCGGGTCGTCGGTTCAGCAGTGTCTCGGCGCACACCAGCAGATTCTCGCGGTAGGGGCGCAGCACGTCGAAATCGAGCTTCTGTACGTGCGCCAGGACGTCGAAATCCGGATCGTCGACCGCGTAGGGAGGACGAAAACCCTCGCCGCAACGGCGCGCCCCGGCCTCGGTCAGGAATTGCAGCTTGTGTTGGGTCGCGTGAGCCAGGAACTCGGTGAAAGTGAGCGGGTCGTAGACGTCGCCGAGCTCATCGTGGGCGATCACCCCACGCTGCCGCTCCAGCATGCTGCGGCACTCGAGGCGGACAGCGGCATCGAACGGCACGTCGTCTTTGAAGGTGTCGATGTAGTGCTGAAGATGGCCGGCCCCGGCCTCCACCCTTGCCTGCGGCCCCTCGACGTCGCGCAGATGGAACATCAGCATGTCGCGGATCGCCTGGCGGATGCGGGCGCCCGGCAGGGCGTTGTGGCTGACGAAGGCAACCCCGTTCGGCGCGAGGTGGCGGCGGACCAGCCGCAGCAACCCGTCGCGGACCGGGGCCGGGACCCAGGAATAGACGCCGTGTGCGATGATATAGTCGAACGCGTTGTCACCGTAGTCGGCTTGGGTCAGATCGCGCGCTTCAAGGCGGATGTTGGTCAGCCCCAACGCCGTGATCGCCGCCTGGCCGCGCCCGATCGCGGCCTCCGAGAGGTCGAGGCCGACGAACCGGCTCTCCGGGTAGGTCGCCGCCATCGGGATCAGGTTGCCGCCGTCGCCGCAGCCGATGTCGAGCACCCGGCACTCAGTCGGCGGCGCGAACGGCAGCCCGAACAGCGCCGCATGGGCGGCGAGCCGGTCGGGGTGGGTCTGGCGGAACGCGGTGGTCGGATAGGCGACCACGTCGTAGGGCGTGGCCATCCGGTTCAGGCAGTCGCCGGCTCGGCGGCCGACTCGGCCGCGGGTGCTGGCGCCGTGGTCGGTCCGACGAACGCGTAATCGAACAGCGAGTCCTTCGCCTTCACCTCGATCCGCGCGATCTCTTCGCCCGCCATCTGCTTCTCCAGAAGGGCGATCGAGAGTTCGGGCAGCATGGTGTTGGTCAGGATCGCGTCGATCATCCGCCCGCCGGAGGCGACCTCGGTGCAGCGCGAGACCACCAGGTCGATCACGTCCTGGCCGTAGTCGAAGACGATGTTGTGGTTCTCGGCGATCCGGCGCTTCACCCGGTCGAGCTGCAGCTGCACGATCCCGGCCAGCATTTCCGGGCTGAGCGGATAATAGGGCAGCACCATCAGCCGGCCCAGCAGCGCGGGCGGAAACACCTTCAGCAGCTCAGGCCGCAGCGCCGTGGCCAGTCCGTCGAAGTCGGGGGCCATTTCCGGGTCCTCGGCCAGGCTGGAGATCAGGTCGGTGCCCACGTTCGAGGTCAGTAGGATCAACGTGTTCTTGAAGTCGATGTAGCGACCCTCGGAGTCGTCCATATAGCCCTTGTCGAACACCTGGAAGAACATCTCGTGGACGTCCGGATGGGCCTTCTCGACCTCGTCCAGCAGCACCACGGAGTAGGGCCTGCGTCGCACCGCCTCGGTCAGCACCCCACCCTGGCCATAGCCGACATACCCGGCTGGCGCGCCTTTCAAGGTCGAGACCGTGTGCGCTTCCTGGAACTCGCTCATGTTGATGACGATCATGGAATCGTCGCCGGAGAACAGTAACTCCGACAGCACCAGCGCGGTCTCGGTCTTGCCGACGCCGGACGGGCCGCAGAGCATGAAGACACCGACCGGCTTGTTCGGATTGTCGAGCTTGGCGCGACTGGTCTGGATGCGCTTGCCGATCGCCTCCATCGCGTTGTCCTGGCCGACGACGCGCTTCTTCAACTGATTGGCGATGGTCAGCACCGAGGCGATCTCGTCCTTGACCATCCGGCCGATCGGGATGCCGGTCCAGTCGCCGACAACCGAGGCGACGGCGTCAGCATCGACCACGCCGAACACCATCGGCTGGTCGCCCTGGGCCTCGCGCATGGTCGCCAGCGCCGCGTGCAGCGCCTCGATCTGAGCCGCGTCGTCGACGTGCTCGGTCCCGACTTCGCTCGCCGCCGTGCGGGCGTCGGTCAGCGCGGTGCGGGCGGCGCGGACGGCTTCCAGCGCTTCTTTCTCGCGCTCCCACTTGGCGTTGATCTCATCGACCGCGGCGCTGGCTTCGGCGATCGCCTCGCCCAGCTTGGTGATCTTGCCGCCGGCGTTGTAGTGGCCGGCCATCTCGCGCTCGGCGATTTCGAGCTCGACGTTGAGCAGTTCCAGCCGGCGGCGGCGATCCTCGACCGGGGCTGGCGTCGCGTGCTGGGAGACGGCGACGCGGGCGCAGGCGGTGTCGAGCAGCGAGACCGCCTTGTCGGGCAGCTGGCGCGCCGGCACGTAGCGCTGCGAGAGCTTGACCGCCGACTCCACCGCCTCGTCCAGCACGACCACGTTGTGGTGCTTCTCCATCATCGGCGCGACCGAGCGGATCATACCGATCGCCTTGTCGGTCTCCGGCTCGCCGACGTTGACCGTCTGGAAGCGGCGGGTGAGCGCCGGGTCCTTCTCGAAATATTGCCGGTATTCGGCCCAGGTGGTGGCGGCGATGGTGCGCAGCCGGCCGCGCGCCAGGGCGGGCTTCAGCAGATTGGCCGCATCCCCCGTGCCAGCCGAACCGCCGGCGCCGATCAAGGTGTGGGCCTCGTCGATGAACAGGATGATCGGCTTGGGCGAGGACTCCACCTCGTCGATCACCTGGCGCAGGCGCTTCTCGAACTCGCCTTTGACGCTGGCGCCGGCTTGCAGCAAGCCGATATCGAGCGTGCGGAGCGTGACGTCCTTCAGCACTGGCGGCACGTCGCCGTCGACGATGCGGCGCGCAAAGCCTTCGACCACCGCCGTCTTGCCGACGCCGGCCTCGCCGGTGAGGATCGGGTTGTTCTGGCGGCGGCGCAGCAGGATGTCGATCACCTGCCGGATCTCGGCGTCACGTCCGACGATCTGGTCGATCTCGCCTTTCCGGGCCCGGTCGGTGAGGTCGATCGAGTATTTCGACAGCGCCTCGCCGGACGCCGCCGAAGCGCCGTCCGACGGCGCCGCCTCGCCATCGGCGCCGATCGCGCCCGGGTCCGAGCCAGCCGTTCCGACCTCGGACGATCCGGCGACGATCTGGGCGAACTCGTCGCCCAGCCGGTCGACCTGCACCTTGCGCCACTCGCCGGAGATCGACAGCAACGCGTTGCGCAGGGTCGGGGTCTTCAGCATGCCGAAGATCAGGTGACCGGAGCGCACGCGGCCGGCGCCCCACATCAGCGAGGCGTAGAGCCAGCCCTTCTCGATCGCCTCTTCGATCTGCGGCGAGAAGTCGGAGATCGAGGTGGCGCCGCGGGGCAGCCCATCGAGCACCGCGACGGTGTCGCGAGCGAGGGCGGCATCGTCGATCTGAAAGCGGGTGCGGATCACGCCGATGTCGTTGCGCGGATCCTGCATCAGGATGTGCAGCCAATGCGCCAGCTCGACGTAAGGGTTGCCGCGCATTTTGCAGAACCCGGTGGCGGTCTCGATCGCCTTCAAGGCGGTGGGGTTTAATCGCCCGAAGAGGGCTGACCTGCTGATTTCGCTCATGCCGTCACGCTGCCTTTCGTCCCCTGCGCGCATTCAGCAACAGGCGGAAACCATTTACGTTTTCCGCGTCCTGAACGTGCGCTCAAACCCCAACTCACGCGATACGCCTCGCGGTTCGACGCAAACGCGCGTCGGCGCGAACCCCGGCGGCGCCGGTGGGCGCCATCCAGCTTGTCCAGCCCATCCGCGTGCGCCCGTCAAGCTGCGCCGGGCGGGCCTCATGCTCGTCGAGCTCGACTTCCAGCTCCCACTCCAGGTGCGAGGGCGTAAATGCGTCCAGCGCCTCGGCCGCGAGCTTGAACTGGTCGCCGGTGGGCAGGAAGCTCTCGTACTCGGCAAAGGTGCGGGCGCGGACGATGACACGGTAGGCGTCGGTCACGCCGCGCACGCTCGAGCCGGTCACCGTATCGTGGCCGAGGGCGTTGAATCCGCCTGGCGCGCCCAGCCGACTGCGGTCGCTGGGTTCAATGTCGCGCCAGCGGGGCAGGAACTCCATCAGCCGCACCGGCGTGCGCAGCAGGTGGGTGAGGGCGTCCTGAATCCCGGCCGGGCTTCGATGCGAGGCGAAGAGGCTGGCGTAGTGCAGCCGGGCGCGCTTCGGGAAGGCCGGATTGGCCGGCACGTTCTCGGCCGCGCCTGAGAGCGCCGCGAGATAGTCGCCGAAGCGGTCATCGTCGGGGCGGTCGGCCTGCGCCGACGGCTGTGAGTCGGCCCAGGCGCGGTAGAAGAACTGCAGCATCCGCCCGGCCAGCATGTCGAGAAAGCGGCCAAACGGGCGTTTCGGCCCGGCCCGGCGCTCGACCATGGCGAATTCGGTAAGGTGCAGGGGCAACGGGCCCATCGGCCCGGTCAGGCCGAACCAGTAGCCGTTCACCCGCGTCCGATCGCCCTTGATCTCGATCGAGTCCAGGGTCGAGGCCGGGTGAAGGACGGTGGCCACCTGATTCAGATCGACGACGTTCTGGGCGGGCAGGCGCGCTTCGCCGATGCGCGGCAGCGCCGGCGCACGCGCTTCCGCGGCGCGCAGCACCGGAAACACCCCGTAACGTTTGGCCTCCTTGGCCGCCTGGGCCAGGTAGCTCAGATGTTGCGGCGCTGACCCACCCTCGGCGGCCATTGCGTGAACATGCCTTCCTGAACGGACTCAAAGACACACTCGGTGAAGGAGTTGATCGTGGCGAACTCGGCCAGGAACCGCTCCAGCACCGCGGAAAAGAGGAACATGCGCGCGTTCTCGTACGACACGTCGTCGAGCTTCATGCGGATGCGCAGACCTCGGGCGAAGGCGAGCCGGTCGCGCCCCGGCACGCGCCGCGTCACCTGCTCCGAGCGGCAGCTGAGCACCCCGTCGACCTGACGGCGCATGCCTGCATCGTCGATGCGGCCGTAGAGCGCCAGGTGGTCGCGCAGGATCGACGGGTCGTCGTGGTCGGTCGGCGCGAGGCTCGCGTAGTTCGGGGTCAGGTGTCCGATCACCCGCCAGGCGCCGTCGCCGAGGCCGAGCGGCGGCAGCGGACGGGTCGGCGCGCGCAAGGTGGTCACCGCGCGGATCGGACCGGTGGAAACGTTGAAATCGGTCGCGCCGCCGAACTTCAGGAGTTCGGGCAGCTCGCGGTTGGTCACTAGCGCCCGCACCGCCAGCTCGTGGATGCGGTCGACCGTGGCCGGGTCGCCCGGCGCGGTGAGGCTGATCCAGGTTTCGGTGCCGAGGTAATCGGTGCGCCGGCGCAGACGTTGCTCCTTGGTCGAGAGCCGCCGGCGCCGCAGCCGCGTGACGTAGAACAGCGCCTCGCGCCAGTCGTAGAGTAGCGCCCCGAACGCGTAGAGCGGCGAGACCGGCCTGGGCTCGCCGTTCTGAGCGCCGAAGGCGGTGACCTCGAGCACCCGATAGACCTCGAAATCGAGCGGCCGGGTGCGGTCGGGCATCACCTGGTATTCGTGCTCGTAAGGGCGCACCTGGACCCGGCCGAGCTGCTTCTCGAACAGGTTGATCGCCGGGGCGGCGTAGAGGCGGAAGTTCTGCGGGCCGATCGCCTTGGCCAGCGTCGGCGCGTTGCGGCTGAACAGCAGCACCACGTCGCACGCGTCGGTGCAGACAGCAAAGGCCTTGGCCAACTCGCGCAACTTTACGAACTGAAAGCGCTCGGGGCAGGCGAAGTACTCACTCAATAGCCGGTAGCCGCGGAACGACCGCTGTTCTGTCGGCAGCAGCGCTTGGTCGTCTTCAAACCCGTGCTGCTCGGGCAGCGGTAGGCGTACCCAGCCCTCCTGCCCGGCGCCCGAGGCCGGCGAGCGCGCCATCACAGCGAGCGTATCGCCGATGATCTGGCGATAGAGTTCGCCCGGAATGGTCTCGGCGCCGGCAAGGTAGATCGGCAGGTCGCCCGGCGCGATCTTGTTCAGCGGCACGCCGGCGGCGGCGGTGAACCTCAGACGCAGCCCAGACTCGGCTCGCACGCCGGCGGCTGCGGCGAACGGGGCGACGGCGGCGCGGGTCGCCAGGTATTCGGCTTCGGCGATCTGCAGCGGCCACAGCGTCACGTCGTGCCCGGTTCGGAACGTCACCACCGCGCTGTTCTGGTCGCGGGCCACCGCCGAGATCTCGGTCCCTCGCGGCACATCGAAGCCGTTGACGAGGGAAGGATCAGTGATCTGCGGCTCGAAGCCAACGACGCACATCGACGGCGTCGGCGCCAGATAGTGCGGCTGGATGGCCTGCAGCAGGTGCTGGGTGAACTCCGGGAATTGGTCCTGGAGCTTCACGTTCACTCGCGCGGCGAGGAAGGCGACGCCTTCTAACAGCCGCTCGACGTAAGGATCGACCTCGGTCGGGGTCATCAGGCCGAGCCGGCCGGCGACGCTCTCGTATTCCTCGCCGAACTCCCGCGCGGCCTCGCGCAGATAGATCAGTTCGTCGTTGTAAGCTCGCAGCAGGCGGGGATCCATCGCACGGCTATTCCCGCACAGTGACCGACGCGGTGTCCACCTCGATATCGGTCTTGAACTCGACCGGCATGGCCTGCACGGCCGAGGTCACGTCGCCGCGGATCACATAGGTGATCGCGTTTTCCTTCTCTTCGGCGGTGACCGCTTCGACGTCCAACCGCTGCGGGTCCATTCGCGGCTCGAAAGCGCGGATGGCGTCGCGGATTTCGCGGGCTCGGCCTTGCACGACGCGCCGGGTCAGCGCCTTGCCTGCGAGATCGGGCACGCCGTAGTTCAGCACCGACGTGCGCACCTCGGGGTAGGGGTCCAGGTCGTCGACGGCGCCGAGGTTGGTAGTGTTCAGCAGCCAGCTCAGCTCGCGGCGCACGGTCATCCGCAGCGCCGCTTCGTTGAAGCGCTCGATCCTGGGCACCGTGTAGAAGCGCATCACCGAGCCGCCGAGCTCGCCGCGGCGGCGGTCGCTCTCTGAGTCGCGAAGCCCCTCGATCTCCAGGTCGGCGACCAGTTTGTCGAAGAGGGTTGGGTTGAGGCGGCTGGCGGCCATCAGGTGAACGCGAGGCGGCGCAGGGACAGCAGACCCACCGCGGTCCCGTCGCTGAGCGACCATTCATGCTGGCCGCGTCCTGCCTGGCCCCAGGGCTGGTCGGACCAATCGGTGCCGCGGGTGAGCCGCAGCGCGGCGTCGGTCTCGGTCTCGGCGCCGGGATAGCGCGCCGGCAGCAGCGCCGCGACCGATTGGCCGGTCTTGAAGCGCAACTGCACGGGGTACCAGACGATATCGCGAAGATCCTTGGGCCCCTCGGATACGATCTGCTCGATAGCATCGAACGGCACCAGTCCCCACTGGCCGGCGATGATCGCCTCGACCGCGGGGCCGAAGCGGCTATCCGAGTCGGCGATCCAGTCGAACGGTTGCCCGTCAAGATCGCCTGGCGTTTCCGGCGCGGCGTCGAACGCCTGATCGCGCAGAGCTTCGGCGTCTTCGACGCGACCCTGGCAGAGCGCGGCGAGCGCGCCGGTCAGGTCGCCCGCCCAGGGCGACGACTTCACCAGCAGCGCGGGCTGAGCCGCGCCGGCGAAGACTTGGGTGCGGGATTTTTCGGCCTCGATCGCCTGGCCGTAGGCTACCGCCAGCATCTGAGCCTCGGCGGAGAGTTGAGCGAGGGTCCGCAGCTGCGCTAGCGCCTTGTCCCACTCGCCCAGTACGCAAAGCAACTGGAATAGAAACATCCGCGCCGCTTGATCGGCGGGCGTGCGCCGAACGGCCTCGACGAGCGCCGCGCGGGCGCCGTCGAGGTCGCCCGCGCGAAGCAAGGCGTCAGCATCAGCCATAGCCGCCGTTACAGGTTCGCCGACGAACGCCAGCCTATTCCGCTTTGTTTTGAGCGATGTTCCAGGCGTGGACGCCAGTAGCGCCCGCGCTGCCGTCCGCGTTCTGCGCTTTGTACTCTTTCTTTACCTTGGCAAAATTTAGCGAAACATTCTCGGTCAGTTTGTCTTCGCCGCCGCTACCACCTGTCTGATAGGAAGTGACGAGTACATCCGTCATGGTGATGGTAAGGTATTCAAGTGGGTTTTCGCCGGCTTTCCGATTGACCAAGACAGCTTCGGTGAAATGCTTGCCGCTCGCGCAGGCGCCGAAGAGCGACGGCGACGAAGCATCGACGTACTTGGTAAGGTTCATATCCTGAACATTGACCTTGCCAGCGCCACCGCCGGTGGCGATGTGCATGGTGCCGGACTGGCTGGCGCCCCAGCTCCAGGAGAGAACGTCGATTTCGTCCTTGTGCTTGGAATCAGCGGACTCGCCTTTGAGACCGGTGATCTTGAGGAACATGTCGTGAGCCATAGGGCTTCCTTTTGGTCAGCGTTTAGCAGCTAAATCGGTGCAGTCAGACGCAACTAGGCGGCCTTGGGCAGCCGCGAGACCATGCTCAGCGACACGTCCATGCCTTCCAACTGGTAGTGCGGGACGAAACGGAAGACGCCCCGGTAGAAGCCCGGATTTTCTGGGTCCGGGATGACTTCCACAGACGCCGCCTTCAAGGGCTTGCGCGCCTTGATCTCGTCGCTTGAGAAGTCCGGCTGGGGATCGACATACTGCAACACCCAGGAGTTCAGGTCGGCGGTCAACTGCGGCGCTTCGCGGGTGCTGCCGATCCAGTCGCGCACCATGCACTTCAGATAGTGTGCGAAGCGGCAGCTGGCGAAGATGTAGGGCAGGCGCGCCGAGAGGTTGGCGTTCGCCGTGGCGTCCGGGTTCTCGTACGCCTTCGGCTGGTGCAGCGTCTGGGCGCCGATGAAGGTAGCCTGGTCGGTGTTCTTGCGATGGATCAGCGCCATCAGCCCGGCTTTCGAGAGCTCGGCTTCGCGCCGGTCTGAGATCGCGATCTCGGTCGGACACTTGGCGTCGAGGGAGCCATCGTCGGTCGGGAAGAGCGCGGTGGGCAGATCTTCCACCGTACCGCCGGATTCGACCCCACGGATACGCGTGCACCAGCCATAGGTCTTGAAAGCCTCGGTGATCCGCACGCCCAGCGCATAGGACGCGTTGAGCCAGAGATAGCTGTTGTGATCGCCCCCGCCGGTCTCTTCCTCGAAGCCGAACTCCTCCACTGGATCGGTGTTGGCCCCATACGGGGTGCGACCGAGGAACCGCGGCAGCGTCAGCGCCATGTAGCGGCTGTCGTTGGTATCGCGGAACGAACGCCAGGCCATGTACTCGGTGGCGTCGAACTGCTTGCCGAGGTCTCGAGGATTGGCAAGCTGTTGCCAACTCTCCATACCCAGCAGCTGCGAGTCGGCGGCCGCTACGAACGGAGCGTGGGCGGCAGCGCCGATCTTCGAAAGTCCCTTCATCACTTCGATGTCGGGCGCGCTGTGGTCGAACGAGTAGTCGCAGACGAACGCGCCGTAGGGCTGCCCGCCGAGCTGGCCGAATTCCGACTCGTAGATCTTCTTGAACAGCGGGCTCTGATCCCACGCAGCGTCGCGGAACTGACGCAGCATCCGGCGGGTCTCGTCCTTGGAAATGTTCAGCACCCGGATCTTCAGGTCCTTGCCGGTCGAGGTGTTGCCGACGAGGTACCAAAGACCCCGCCATGCCGACTCCAGCTTCTGGAACTCCGGATTGTGCAGGATGAGGTTGACCTGCTCGGTCAGTTTGCGATCCAGCGCCGCCTTCATCGCGTCGACCGTGGTGAAGACATCGTCACCGATGATCTGCGTGTCCGCCAGCGCCTGCTGCGCCAGCGTCTTGACCGCCTGCTCGATACGCTGCTCACGAACGTCCGTGTTCGGCTTGAATTCCTTGCGCAGCAGCGAGGCGAAATCGTCGACAGCGACTGCTTCAGCCTCGGCGACAGCGCCTTCCTGTTGAAGTTCCTGGGCCATTACGCCTCCTCGAAAATCTTACCGACCAGCCTCAAGCCTTGGGCGCTGCGTCGCCCTCGGGGGCGGCGGCATCGTCCGGCTTCGGTGCGGCGGCGATCGCTTTCAACAGATCCGGATCCTTCAGCACCTTGTCGAGCAGGGTCTGAGCGCCGTCCTTGCCGTCCATGTAAGCCATTAGATCGCTCAGTTGCTGACGCGCTTCCAGCAACTTGGAGAGCGCCGGCACATTCTTCGCGATCGCGCCCGGCCCAAAGTCGTCGAGGGTCTTGAACGTCAGGTCGACGCCCAGCTTGCCCTCGCCAGTCAGTGTATTGTCGACAATGAAGGCCGCGCGCGGCGCGATCGCCTCCATCCTCTGTTCGAAATTGTCCATGTCGAACTCGACGAAATCACGCTTGTCGAGGGTCTTCTTCTCGACCAGCGACTTGCCCGACAGGTCCGACATCACGCCCATGACGAACGGCAGTTCGACCTTCTGGCGCGAGCCGTAGGTCTCCACCTCGTACTCGATATGGACCCGCGGAGCCCGGTTTTCCTTGATGAACTTTTGACCGCCCTTAGCCCGCACCATGACGCCATCCTTGCAATCGATACCGTTCCACCGAACGCCGTTCCGCTCGCGCTTGAAGCATAATTCAGAATAGCAGCCTAGCCCTAGTAGCCGGATTCACCGCCTGGTTTGCGTTGCAAGACGAGGACTCGCTTGGCTTCGTCCAAGGCGCCGGGCGCAATATCTTCAATCAGAGATAGAAAATCGAGCTGCACCCACTCGCGAGCGCGCAGGAGGACTGCGGGCACTGGGCTGGTCGGCTCGCGTCGGCGATAGTAATCGGAAATTGCATCCAGCGCCTTGATCACGTCTTCGCGGGTTTCGACCAGGCCGGCGATCCGGGGCCCGCCGCCACGGCTCTCCCGCGGCGCCGCAGGACCGTCTTCGGCGGGATCGTCTTCGGTCGCGGCAGGCTCTGGCGCCGCGGAGAACGACTGCAACGCCCGCTTCATTTGCCCCAGTAGATCGTAGGTGGGTTTGAAGTTGGCGGCGGTCTCTCCGTCCGCCTTGGCCATCAGTATCGCGTCGGCCTGATGGATCGCGTCGGTTATCGAGTCGAGGCGTGCGATCGCCGCCTGCAGCGTTTCTTCGGAGGTTTCCGCGAGCGCGGCGCGGAAGAGGCCGTATCCCTCCGCCGCCTCGGCGCCCACTCTGAACCGCTCGAAATCCTCTCCCGAGAAGCGGCCCAGCCGAGGATGTTCGATCAGCGGCGCCCGATCGAGTGGCATCAGGAACTCGGCATGACCGGCCAGTGACTCGCACGGGCCTTTGCGACCCTGAAACCCATATTCTTCGAGTTGGGGATGGACACCGTCCCAATAGCGTTCGAGCAGGCCTGCAAGGTACTTTGCGCCTGTCTCGACGAGGGCCAGCTGACCTGAGCGCGCTCCGGCGCGGCAAAGGTAGACCGCCAGCCAGATGTCCTTGGTGCGACCGCTCTGACTTTCGATCTGAGCGATGATCGGGCGCCAGTCGACTTCGGTGGTCGAACTGGCCTCCCCGCTGGTGTCGATCGAGGCTGAACTCTCGAAGGCTTGTTCCAGCTGTCCCCGCTCAGGGTCGTAGGCCAGATCCGGCCCGCACGGCTCTTCCTCAGAGACCGGCGCCAGCAGTTCCTCCAGTTCCATTCCGCCCCCGCTTCATACCTGCCGTATACCTGCCGCCGCCTCATCGTTGGCCGGCGCACAGACCCAAGGGATGCGACAGCACCGGGCGTTCCGCAAGTCAGCTTTCGTTCACTCCCTTTGCCGTCAACTGTAGCGCTCGTGTACATTCCCCGATATCGGGGAAGATCACACCCTGCGAGAGGAAGCCCGCATGCCGGCTCGTCAGGCCGTCATTTCGCTCCCGGACGACCACACCGCCCTCCTTGAGCGGTTCGAAGCGGTCGAGCGTTTGAGCGAACTGTTCGTCATCCACGCGTATGTCTTCTGTGAGGAAGCCAAGGACTTCCTAGGCATCCTCGGGAAACCGGCGGAGATAACCGTAGCGGCGGAAGAGGGCGCGTCCCGAAGTTTCAGCGGATTGATCTTCGAGGTCGAAACCGTCGATGAGACGCCGACCGGCATCCGCTATCGGCTGACGATACGTCCATGGCTGTATGCACTCACCCGCAACATGGAAATCTGCATCTTCCAGGAAAAGTCGACGAAGGACATCCTCCAGGACGTCTTTAATAAGCGAGGCCGAAACGACGTCGATTTCAGTAATTTGACGAAGAACTATCCTAAGCGAGAGTATTGTGTTCAATACCACGAAAGTGATTTCAACTTTATCTCAAGGTTGATGGAAGAGGAGGGAATCTACTACTATTTCGACCACAAGGGTGGTGAGCATAAGCTGGTTCTGTGCGACGATCGGGAGTCGCACAAGGACTCAGAAAGCACGTCTCTGCGATACCTTCCCCACGAGGACGCTGTCGCCGATGATCGGGTCTGGCGGTGGACCGAAAGTGTGGTCAGCGGGGCGGAGGGCAAGGCGACCTACCGCAACTTCGATTTCACCCGCCCGCGCTTTTCCCTGGAAGGCTCGCACGAAATCGCACCGGGCCAGTCGGAGAGTTCCGACTCGACGCCGTACTATCTGCGTCTGCGTCCTCAAGATGCGCCGTCCAGCTCGACAATGCCGGCCCAACCGGTCGAACTCTATGACTTCCCGTACGACTTTCTGGACACTGGCCGCGGCCAGACCATCGCCGAAACGACAATGCTCTCCACGCGGCGACACGAGCGCCACTACCGGGGGGAAGGCGACGCGCTCTTGCTGGCTTGCGGCAAGCTGCTGAAGCTGAGCGATCATCCGATCGCTCGCCTCGACCAGAGCTATCTGGTCACCGGCCTGACCTACAAGATCGAGGCTGAGCAGTACGTCAGCGGGACGTCCAGCGGCACGCCGGAGGCGGGCAAGGAACCTGTCATTGTCGAGATCATCGCCGCGCCGGCCGATCAGCCGTGGCGCGCGCCGCAAGTCACCGAGAAGCCACTAGCGCTTGGACCCGAGACCGCGATCGTCACCGGCCAGCAGGGCGATACGATCTACACGGACAAATATGGCCGCGTGAAAGTGCGCTTTCACTGGGACCGCGCCCAAGCGTCGGCGGACAACACCTGCTGGATTCGGGTGGCCAGCGCTTCGGGCGACGCCGGGTTCGGGCACGTGGCGTTGCCACGGGTAGGCCAGGAGGTGGTGGTCAGTTTCCTCAATGGCGATCCCGACCAGCCGCTGGTGATCGGCACCGTCTTCAATGGTGACAAGACCCAGCCCTATACGCTGCCCGACGACAAGACCCGCTCGGTCTGGCGCAGCCACACGATCGACGGCGGAGCCGCGGACTACAACGAGATCAGCTTCGAAGACAAAACCGGCGGAGAAATCTTCAACGTCCAGGCCCAGAAGGACCGGACCACGCTGATCAAGAACGACGACACGAAGACGATCAAAAAGAACCTGACCACGACTGTCCAGGAGGGCAACGAGGTCCGTGAGGTCACCACGGGCACGCGGACGACCACGATCAAGGGCAACGAGACGCTAACAGTCCAGTCGGGTGATATGAAAACCGACGTGTCTTCAGGCGACTACACGTTGAGCGTCGACTCAGGGCAGATTACAATAACAGCGGCGAAGAAAATCACGCTCACAGTGGGGCAAAGCTCTATCACCATGGACCCGACGACAATTACGGTGCAGTCCCTTACAATAAATGTTCTTGCCAACGCTGAGTTGAATACGAATGGCAAGGCCACTGCCAATCACACCAGTGACGCAATGCTTGCTGTCTCCGCGCCGATGGTGACCATCAACTCGTGATAGCGGCGCTCAACTGAGGATGTCATGACGGAGTGGCAGCGCGTAAAGTGGACGGAGACCAGTCAGGTCATGGACCTGCTGGACCAGCGGGCGCCGAGCGATGAGCTCGGCCGTACGCCGCCCGAGGTCTATTTCCATGAACTTCGCAGCGCGAACCGCCTGGACGACGCCACCCTCTTCCTCGCCCTCGCCCTGCCGCGCCAGGAAACGGTGGTCTGGGCGGCGCACTGCGTGCGCGATCTTAGCGACACTCGCGAGCGATCGCGCACCGACGGCGATGCGATGAAGTCCGCATTGCTCTGGGTGCAGGATCCGAGCGAACAGCGGCGGCGCGCCGCTTTCGTCGCCGCCAATCTCGCCAAGCACGGCTCGGCCGAGCGGCTGGCCGCGATGGCGGTGTTCTATTCGGGTGGATCTCTCAGCCCAGAGCAATACGCACCAGTTCCAGTCCCGGCCCATGCGGCCGGCCACCTCAGCGCCGCGGCTATCCTGACAGCGGCGGGCTATGCGCCGGATCGGAAGGCGGCGATCAATCGCGCGCTGGACGAGGGAGATGCGATCGCTAAATGGGGGCTGAACGGCCCGCCCAGATGACCCTTGTCCTGACCATCACCAATGTGGACCGGCTCGAGAACGGTCTGCCGACGCGCCTGCGGCTCGACCGGCATGGCGCCGTGATCGGCCGCTCGCCGACGGCCGACTGGAGCCTTCCGGATCCCCAACACTACGTCTCGTCGATCCATTGCGAGATCGACTATCGCGACGGCGCCTATGTGCTGAACGACAAGAGCACAAACGGCACGTTCATCAACAACGCGCAGACGAAGGTGGCTGGCCCGCACACGATCTGCAGCGGTGACGTAATCGTGATCGGCCACTACTCGATCAGCGCCGACCTCGACGGCGGCGCTGGGGCGGCCGCCGCTGCCGCCGCGCAGACGCCGCAGGAGCAGCAGTGGGGCGGCTGGAAGCCACAACAGGCGGCCCCAGCCGCGGACGCCGCCGGTTGGGACAAACCGCCGCCTGGCTCGGCCATCTCCGGCCAAGGCCCGATGTCGCAGAACTGGGCCCCGCCCCAGGCGAGCACGCCGGCCGTAGCCTCAGCCTGGTCGACCCCGGCGCCGGCCGCGACGCCGGCTTCGGGCTGGTCGAGCCCGGTGAACGAGTCCGCTCCCTCCACCAGCGCCACCGACGTCTGGGGCCAGCTGGCCGCCAGCAACGTGGTCGACTGGGCGCGCGGCGGGTTCGGCTCGGCGACGCCGCAACAGGGACAAGACCCCCTCGGTCTCGGCCAGCAAGGCGCCAGGCTGCGACAGGATCCGTTCGGTCTCGATCCGTCATCGCAAGCCCCCGTCCCCAGTTCGCCAAGTCCCGCGGCGCTCACGCCCAGCGCCGGTCTGACCCCGCAGGCCTCGCCGCTCGCGCCGCAGCAACGCGAGACGACGGGGTGGGGACCCGGTGCGGGCGCGTCGGCGCCGCCCACCTCGATGCCGACGACGTCTCAGCCGCCGCGCGCGGTGACTGGCGGCAGTTGGGGCCGGCCGGCGAGCCAGCCGCCAGTCGCCGCCCAGCCGGAGGCGGCGCCAGGTTGGGGTCAGCCGGGAGGCGCGAGCGTTCCGCCGGTCGGGCCGGCTCAGATCATTGGGGTCGAGGCCGAGCTCGCCGCGTTCCTGGTCGGCTCCGGGCTGCAGCCAAGCGATCTGAAGGTCAGCGGCGCCCAGGCGATGACTGCCGCCGGCGCCGCCATGCGCCGGATGGTGTCGGGCCTGGTGGTGATGCTGGAGGCCAGGGCCCGCGCCAAGTCGCAGTTGGGCGCGCAGGGCACCTCGCTGGAGTTCGACGGCAACAATCCGCTGAAGTTCGCCCGGGCGCCGGAGAAAGCCATCGCCCAGCTGCTGAACCCGCCCGAGCGCGGCTTCATGTCGTCGGATCGGGCGATCGAGGACGCGTTCCGCGATCTGCAGGCGCACCAGATGGCAACGTTGCAGGCGATGCAGGGCGCGCTGCAGCAGACGCTGGCGAGGTTCTCTCCGCAGGCGATCCGCGAGCGCGCGGAGACCCGCGGCATCCTGGCCAAGATCATGCCGAACGCCCGCGAGGCGACGCTCTGGGAAACCTACGAGCGCGAGTTCGAAGGCGTGGCCAAGGGCTCCGACGAGGCGTTCATGGACGTCTTCGCCAAGGAGTTCCGCACCGCCTATGAGCGCGTCGCCGCCGAGATGAAACGGAAGACCTGACCATGCCGCCCGCAGCCCGCCTCGCCGACATGCATACCTGCCCGATGGTGACGGGCGTCGTACCTCACGTCGGTGGGCCGATCCTGCCCCCCTGCTGCCCGACCGTGATCGTCGGCGGCATGCCACAGGCGAGGGTCGGCGACATGCTGACCTGCATCGGGCCGCCGGACGCGATCGCCATGGGTTCGATGACGGTGACGGTCGGCGGTAAGCCGGCCGCGCGGCTGGGCGATCCGACAGTCCATGGCGGCGTGATCGTGATCGGCTGTCCGACGGTCATCATCGGCGGGTGACCGCCGCCAGACGCTAACGTTAGTGGAAGCGCTGGTTCGGGCCGCCGCCACCGCCGCCATTGCCGCTGGATCCAAACATCCGCTGCCAGACGGACTGCCGCCCCGCGGGGTGCGGGACTGGCGGGGCCGTCGGGATCGGACCGGTCTCGTAGTTCGGCACGCCTGGGTGAGCGTAGTAGCCGGGGTTCGGTTTCGGCTTCGCCTTGACGATCGGCGGGGCGTCATTTTCGACCTTGTACCAGACCATGCTGGCCTTCCAGCCGCCCGCAGTCGCCGCCTGGCGCACCTGGTCGATCCAGGACACGTCGCGCGACGGGGGCGCCTTGGTCAGCAGATCAGCGTCGAACGGACCGGTCCCGGTCAGCAGCAGCAGGCCGGTCCAGCCGTTGGTGTTGAATGCATCGTCCTGGACGCTGAAAGAGTCGCCGCCCTGGTCAGTGATCGTGGCGTCGGCTGGCTTGACCGCCTGGAACGCCGCGCGATTGGCGTAGATGACGCTGGTGCGGCCGAGCGGATCCATCCGTAGCAGCGCGAAATCCTGGGCCGCGTTATGCGGCGCCAGCGTGATCGACGGCTGACCGGTCAGCTTCCCATCCGGCCCTCGGGTGATCGTGTAGGTCGCGGCCGTCGTCGTCAGCGCGTCGGCAGCGGCCTTGAACGAACGGAACGCATCGAGCGCCGAGCAGGCGCCCTGATCGGCCTGGGCGACACCGGTAAGGTCGACCGAAGTGACCGGCAAGGTGACGCCGGCGCCTTGGGCAGCTGCGATCACCGAGTCCTGGACCGTCGCGGGCGACCCTGAGGCCCCTACGAGCTTCACCGGCGAACCTGTCTGGACCGCGCCCGAGACGTCCAGCCAACTGCACGACATTCCGGGCAGCGCGGCGTTGATCGCCTGGCCCGCGCTCAGCGCCTGCGCGGCGGGCGCCTGGACGGTGGTCGTGGCGGGCTGCGTAGCAATCACCGTGTTGGTCGGCGCCTTCACCGCCGGCTTCGGCCACATGAAATAGATCGCCGCGCTGCTGATCAGCGCCAGCACCACGATGCCGCCGATCACCAAGGCCGCGACCGGCGGTCCCTTCGACGGCGACGCAACTGCGGCGGACGTCGACTGGATCGGGGTTGGCGTCGTCGTCTGCATCGGCGTCGGCAGGATGGTCTGCGGGCGCGGCGGCTCGATCGGACCGGTCGGCGGCATGGTGTGCCCGGGCTCGCCCAGCATGGCCAGCACCTCGTCCATCGAGCGGGCGCGGTTGGCCGGGTCCGCCGCCAGCATCCGCTGCAGCACCGGGCGCAGGTCGTCGGGCAGGGCCGAGAGATCCACGCCGGCGCGGCGCTTGTCGACGGCCTCGACCAGGGTCGAGCCCATGTCCACGTCCTTGCCCTGCGCCACCGCCAGGATCACCAGACCCAGGCTGTAGACGTCGGTCCAAGGGCCGATCTCGCGGCCGAAGTCGCCGAACTGCTCGGGCGCGACGTAGGCCAGCTTGCCGGCGAAACCGTCACCGACGATGGTCGCCTTGGTCGGATCGAGGTCCTTGGCGATGCCGAAGTCGATGATCCGCGCCCGGTCGAGCCGCTTGTCTGGCAAGAGCACGTTGTCGGGCGACATATCGCGGTGCACGGCGCCGAGATCGTGGGCGGCGCGCAGGCCGTCCGCCAGGCGTCGCATCAGACCTTTCAGCTCGGCCGAGTTCGGATGGATTTGGCCGAGCACGGCGGTGAGTTCGACCCCGTCCACGAACTCGGTGACGATGTAGAGCACGTTCAGCAGCGGCTCGTGCGCCAGCACCCGGTATTGCACGACGGCCGGGTGAGCGAGGCGCGTCAGCGTACGCGCCTCCTTGCGGAACATCGCCTGCACCTTGGCGTCGGCCGCGAGAGAGGGCAGCATCACCTTGATCGCGACGCGCTCGTCGCTGTTGATATTGACGCCTTCGTAGACCTCGCCCATCCCGCCGCGGCCAATCAGGCGCTTCACTTCGTAAATGCCGTTGAGCACGTCGCCGATCGAGACGCGGCCCGGCGCCATCGCGCTCGGAGGCGTGGTGCTGGTGGGGCCCGTGGTGTGACCGGTGAAGGGGCCTGTGGTCCCGCCCGTGACGGGGGCGGATGTGAGCGGCGCAGACGTGAGAGGGGCGCCGGTGACCGGGGCGGACGTTAGCCCAGCAGGCGGCGTCTCCGGCGGCGTGGTCGCCTCGGGTGGAGGTTCGGCGGCGGCCTCGGGGGCGGGCGTCGGCACACTCGCCGGCCCGGCCAGCGGGGCCCGCGAGGGCATGAACACCGTCTCGGTGTTGTCTTCCTTCGGCTCGTCTGATTCGGCGGCCATCTTGTTCCTTACCCCGCCGCCGACGCGAGAGAGAGACGGGTCATCTCCTCACACGCCACCGCGACGGCGGTCACATTATCGGGCGCCCCGCGTTCGAGGCAAAGTTCGACCAGGGAGGATGCGGTCGCCTGCGGCTGCGCGCCGGCCATGGCGGCGGCGATTTCCTCGTTGGAAACCCGGGCCGTCAGACCGTCGCTACACAACAGGAAACTGTCCCCCACTTCAGCTTCGTCCACGATCACGTCTATTTCGAGGCTGGGTTCGACCCCCACCGCCCGGGCCAGCACGTGGCTCATCGGATGGGTGCGCGCCTCCTCGGGCGTCAGCAGGCCGGACTCGACCATCTCCTGCACCTGGGTGTGGTCGCGGCTGAGCTGATGCAACACGCCTTTGCGGCAGAGATAGACGCGGCTGTCGCCAACCCAGAGCACCGAGAAGTAGCCCTCCTGCAGCAGCAGCGCCGCCACGGTCGAGCCCATCGAGGCGCCGTCGGTGAGCGCGCGGTTGTGGATCGTGGCGTTGGCGGCGTGCACCGCATCGGCGACGCGGCGAATGTCGGCGTCGAAGTCGCCGGACGGCGTCAGCGGCGCGATCGCGTCGACGATCGTGCCGGAGGCCCAGCGGCCGTTGGCGTGTCCGCCCATCCCGTCGGCCACCACCCAGAGCCCCATGTCGGGGCGCTCGATGAAGGAATCTTCGTTGGCCGAGCGGACGCGGCCAACGTCGGAGCGGCTGGCGGCACGCAGGCGGAGGGGGCGGTCACTCATGCCTGTCCTCGCATCGCATCTCGCCCCGCCGCCGCATCCGCCGCGAACATCCGCGCCAGCACGCCTTGCGGCCCGCCTTCGACGACAGCCGGATCGTGCTCGGGCCCGCCGAGCGTCCACCATCGCCGCCGCGGCGCCCCAACGGGCTCGTCAGTCAGGTCGCTCAAGGGGCGCCGCGCCGCCTCGATCACACTGTCGGCGTCCCAGTCAGACTCGAACGCTTGATAGATCAGCCCTTCCATCGCCTCGGCGATCGCCTCCCCGCCACCGCCCGCTTCGCCCTGCGAAAGCCCCTCTGCGGCGAGCATGATCATGAACCGTCGGCCAGCGGCGTCAATCGAAGGCGCTAAAGCCCCGGCGCGCCACGCTTCTCCGAGATCGCCAGGGCCGTCGATGAACCGCCAAGGAGGCACGCTGTCGTGCTCCTCCTCGAATCGCTCGCCCAGACGTTCACGCGCCGCGCCGAGGCCGGCGCTGATCCATTCGTCCCATGCTTCGTGCGCCGGCAGGTCCAGTCCTCGAGCCACGAAGTCTCCGTGCGCCGGCAATTTGCCGAACAAGATGGGGTGTGCGGTCACAGGGTGGATGGGCAGCGGAACGACCACAGACCGCCGCGGCTGAACGGGTTCTGGTCGGTCGGCAGGGTGACTTTGAACGCCGCGGTGTTGGCGCCTTGGCCGAACGTGGCGGTGAAGCTGGTGGGACCGGTGTTCTGCTTCTTCGCCTGATCCATCAGGCGGAACAGCGCCCATGGGCCGGTGAAGCTGATCTGCTGCAGCGGGGTCGTCTTCGAGTAGAGCGTCACGTGGGCCTCGGGCAGGCCGCTCGACGCCCAGATCACCTGCTTCGGTCCGCCAGGCGCGGTCGGGTCGAACTTGTAGATCACCCCGCCGGCGCTGAAGTCCGCCGAGGTAACCCCGCTGCCGAAGCCCGCGGTGTCGATCGTCATCGGCTGGCCCGACGCCAGCAGATCGCGGATCTCGGCCGCGCGGTGAAATTGTTCGGCGCTGACCGGATCGAGCGCCGCGGCCACCGGATTGTCGGCCCGCCAGCGCCAGACCGGGCCGCTCGCGTCGAGTAGCGGCGTTAGCTGATCGCGGGCGAACGAGTCCATCTGGCCGTTGAGGCCGAACACCCGGAGCAAATCGGCGATCTGCGCATCAGCCGGCGCGGCGGCGACAAACGGATAGTGATTGGCGACCAGGGTCTGGCAGGGCATCGCCAGGCTCTGGGTGTAGGCCGAGGCGACGGCGCCCTGCGCGGTGCTGGTGGCGGCCTGAGTGCCGCCCTTGGTGGCTTGGGCGACGAAGCTCTGCAGCTCGGGGGGTGCGCCGGCCGCGGCGGTGCTGACGGCGGCCAGCGCGGTCGCCAGTTGGCTCTGGTTCGCGGCCGCGCCAGCGCCACCCCCGCCGCCCATGGCGGTCATCGTCGCCGCGGCGTTGTTGGCCGAGGCGGCGTTCTTGATCCCGGTGATGAAATCGTCGACCGGGGCCGGGGTCTTGCCGTCGCCGACGTAGGTCAGCAGCGGCATGAAGGCGAGGTGGATCTGCTGGGCCGCGTCGACCTGCTGCACCGTGGTCCCACCGCTGCTCTGGATCGTTGAAGCGCCAGGGAGATTATTCAGCTGCTGCTTGAGCAGCGCCTGGCCGGCGCCGGCCGCGCCGCCGGTGAAGGTGGTGTTCTTGGCCAGCTCCAGCAGCACCAGTTTCAGCGGCGAGGGCGTACGGGTGAAGGCGCCCATGGCGGCGGGGTTGTGGAAGTAGTCGCCCGGCTGCAGCGCCTTGGCTACCGCCTCCCAGGCGGCGATGTAGTCGCGGGCGTAGGACGCGGCGACGCCCGGCCGGACGCCGGCGACCTGGTCGCGGATCGCGGTGGTGTCCTGATCCGCGCCCAGCACCCAGAGCTGGCTTTTCAGGTCCTGTTCGACCGTGCCGAGGCCCACGAGGTAGGTCTTCTCGTAGCCCTCGCGGGTGAAGAAGTAGGGCACCTGCAGCTTCAGCACCGCGTCGCCGTTGGCGAACGCCAGCGCATCGCCGCTGGCCAGCACCTGGGACGACGCCCACGGCGCGCCGGCGGTGGCGCCCTTCTCCTTCAGGATCGCATAGGCCCGGTCGGCCAGCGACAGCGTCTGCACCGCGGCTCTGGCCTGGGCGACCAGATCTCCGTCGAGCGGCGCGGCGTGGCTCGGCCAGACCGAACCGAGATCCGGGTCGTCCATCATCGCGTCGAGGTGCGAGGCCAGCTCCTTGCGGGTCTCGGAGCGGTCATCGCCAGGATAGACGGTTGCCGCCCAGTCGTTCTCGATCCAGGCCTTCACCGCCTTGGCGTCCATCGGCCCTTGGCCGCCGAGCATCAGGTAGACGCGCAGCGGCTCGTACTCCTGAAACGGCTGGTTCACGTTCTGATGCAGGTAGGCCTCGAGCCGCAGCAGAATGCGCGGCATCAGGACCCGCTGCGTCGCCTGTAGATAGGCCTGCGATTCCTGCCGAGCGAGGTCGTGCTGGTAGAGGCCGAAGGTCGAGAAGAACGGGGCGCCATGTTTCAGCTGCCACTCGTAGCCTTGCGGCAGCGTCCGCAGGTCCTGCAGCATGGCCAGGGACTGGTCGAGATCGGGGTCGCTGTCGCGCACCTCGACCAGGTCGACACCGCTGTCGTGCAGCGCCTGCTGCGCGGTCTGCGCCCCGGCCAGCACCCCCTGCTGGAGCGTCCGGTTGTTCATGAAGCTGAAGGTCCAGAGCCCGAGTACGATCACGGCGAAGACGACGATCCCGACGATCGCGGCCATCAGCTGGCCTGCGCGCCTGGCCTGCGCCGACCGCTCGGCCTGGACCAGGCCAGCCTCGGCGAACACCACCTCGCCGAGGAGCCGGTTCAGGAAGTAAGCGCGGCCCTGGCTGCCGCTCTGAGCCGCGTGCGGCTGTTCGTACACCTGGGCTATGCCGCCCAGAATCCGGTCGAGCGGGGCGCCTTCCTGCACCCCGCTGGTCAGGTAGAAGCCGCGCAGCGGCTCGGTCGGGCCGCGGTCGGAGATGAAGGCGCCTTCCAGGAACCGCAGCACCCGCGAGCGCAGCCCTTCGACCTGCGGCGTGAAGCCCATGATCAGGCCGCGCCGGCGCATGTCGTGCTCTTCCTGCAGCCGCTTGGAGGCGCGGTCGGCGATGCTCTGGGCGAAAAGATCGAACTCGCCGGCCAGGTCGTCCGATCGCAGCGGCTGGCCCCAGGGCAGGGTGGCGCCCAGCACCGCGCGGCGGCCCTCGACATCGAGGTCTTCGTAGAACTCGACGAACCCGGCCAGCAGGTCGGCCTTGGTGAAGAGCACATAGACCGGGGCAGCCACCTCTAGCGTCTTGCGCAGCTCGGCCAGGCGGCGGCGAACGGCGGAGGCGTGGGCGTCCAGGTGTTGCAGGTCCGAGCGCAGCAGCTCGTCGATCCCGATCGCCACCAGGATGCCGTTGATCGGTTGCAACGGGCGGTACTTGCGCAAGAGGCCAAGGAAGCTCTCCCAGCCTTTGGCGTCGGTGACGGTATCAGAGTCCTGGGTGGTGTAGCGGCCAGCGGTGTCGACCAGCGCGGCCTCGTCGGCGAACCAGAAGTCGAGGTTGCGGGTGCCGCCAACGCCCTTCAGCGCGCTGTCGGCGAAGGGGAATCGAAGGCCTGAATTCAGCAGTGCAGTGGTCTTGCCGGCGCCGGGCGGGCCGATGATCATGTACCAGGGGCGGCTGTAGAGGTAGTCGCGCTTGTCGCCGGTGGCCTTCTTCAGCGAGGCGAGCGCCTCGGCCATGCGCTGGCTCAGCGCCAAGGCTTCTTCGTCGCCGGGGCTCGGCGGCGGGGCCTGAGCGATCTCGTCGGCGATCGCATCGGAACGCCGCTTGGCGGTCAGCACGTGGATCAGCGCGCAGATGCCCCAGATCAGCGCCACCACGCCGACCATAATCAGCCGCACCCACCAGGGCCGCAGGAAGTCGACGAAGATCGGCAGGCCGAACGCCAGCAGCAGCGCCACCAGCACGGCGGCCAGCAGCGTCAGCGTCCACCAATTGAAGAAGAACCGCTTCACTCGCCCCGCCGCTCGCTACTGTTTTCGCTGGACTACGACCTCGACGCGCCGGTTCTGAGCCTTGCCGGCGGCGGTGTCGTTGGAGGCGATTGGCTGGCTGTCGCCCAGCCCATCGGTGGTCACTCGCGTCGGATCGGCGAGCTTCGACTTGATGATCGCGCCCACGGTGTCTGCCCTGGCCTTGGAGAGCGCCATGTTGTCCGGGAAGCTCAAGGTCGCGACCTTGTCGGAGTCGGCGTCGCCTTCGATCTTCACCGGCCCTTGCTGGGTCTGCTGGATCGCATCGCCGATGCGCACGAAGAGGTCGGACTGGCCGGGGTTCAGCTGGTCGGAGCCGGATTTGAAGAGCTCGCCGATGGTGGTGCGCACGCGGACCGTGGTCGCGTCCTCGATCACCACCACCTTGTGGGCCGCGATTTCGGGGGCGAGGAACGTCTGCAGCGTCTGCATCTGCGAGGAGGCCGGGGCGACGGAGGGAGCGGCGGTGCGCGATAGCCTGAGCGGCTCGCCGGGCAGGATCGCCTTCAGCGCGTTGGCCGGCGGCTCGCCGGTTTGCATCAGGATGATCCGGAAGATCACATAGATCACGAACAGCAGGGCCAGCGCGACGCCGGCCGCCAGCATGATCGGGGCCCAGAAGCCCAGCCGGCCCATCGGCGTCGGCTTGCCGCGCCAGTGCGGCGACAGCTCCACCTGCGAGAGGCTGCGAACGTGCTCCAGCGCCGCGTAGAGGCTGCTCATCACCTCGTCGAGCCGCCGTCGGCCGTCCGCCATCACCCGGAAGCGGCCTTCGAAGCCGGCGGCCAGGCAGGCGTGGTAGAGCTCGATCAGGTCCCCGTTCTGGGCCGGGCGGCTCAGCATGTCGTCGACCAGCTGCCAGAAGCGGTCGCCGCCGATATTCTCCGAGAAGAAGTGCACGGTCATGCTGCGGCGCGCCCATTCGGCGCCGTCCTGGGCCTGGCCGGGCAGGTTCTGGGCGATGTCGTCGATAGTGGCGCAGAGCGCGTATTTGGCGCGCTGGCGCTGTTCCTCCGGGTAGCCGGCGGCGGCGATCGCGCGCTCGAACTGACTGATGGCAGCGGTCGCCTGGCTGTGGAACTGCGGTAGCGGGATCTGCGCGCGGCCCGAGCGCAGGCTGGCGGCCAGCGCGAGCACGCTCGCCGCCTGATCCATCATCGTGTTGCGGACCTTCTGCGCCGTGGACGGGCGCGGAATGTCGTCGTCGATCAGTTGCGGGCTGGGCTGGGCGACCAGCGCCGGCTGCGGGGTGGCCTGCGGCGCGGCGAAGGGCGGTGGTTGTTGCGGGGCGAACGGCTGCGGCGGCGGCGGAAAGGCGCTGGCAGGGTCCTGCGGCGGCGGAAAGGGCTGTGCTGGCGGGAAACCGCCGGCGGGGGGCTGCTGCGGCGGTGGGAACGGCTGAGCCGGCGGCGCGCTCCCCGGCGGCGGCGTGAACTGGGTGCCGCCGGTCTCGGGCGGGCGGTTGCGCAGCCCCGACAACGGCGAGGGCCGGAAAACCGTACGGTTCGGGTTGTTGGGGTCGTCGCTGCTCATCGCGTCGATCTTTTGACGCACCATAGCTCAAGTCTGAGGTCTGGCCAGTCACCGGCGACGTGCAGACCGAGCGCGGTCGCCTGGGCGAAGTCGCGCCAGTCCGGTGCGCCTCGGTCGAGCTCGAAGTAGACGTAGCCGGGAATCACCCGAATCTGCGGCGGCGGCGTCGGCGCGTGCCGCAGCGGTACGCCGGGTAGGGCCGAATCGACGATCTGCCGCATCCGTTCCACCGCACCCAGCTTGGCCATCGACGGGAAGCGGCCGCGGATATCGTCGAGCGAGGCGCCCGCCTTGACCGCCAGGTAGAAGAAGCCGTGCTGGTAGAGGTTGCGGTCGGTGATCCGCGACAGGTAGGCGCCGGGCCCGGCCTGCTCCAGCGGCAGCTGCACCGCCGAACGGTCGAACACCGCCGAGAGCGCCGCTTGCAGCGCTTCGAACACCGGCTCGAAGGTGGGTTGCAACGCCTCGTGGTCGTAGATCGGGCATTCCGGCGCCTTGCGGTCGGCGCGCACCAGGGTCGAAAGTTCGCCCGCCATGCCGACGAACATCTCGTAGAGCCGCTCAGGGTGGACCATCGGCAGGCTGTTGATGTGGGTCAGCTGCGGGCCCCAGCGGTTCAGAGCCTGCAGCAGGAGGAAGCTGGCGAAGGTTTCCGCCCCGCCGTCGGCGGACTCGACGGCCCGCAGCGCCAACTCGTCGGCGCGTTGATCGACGCGGCCGAGAATGTCGGTGAGGAAGCTGGCCAGGCGGGGAATGGCCCGTACGTCCAGCGTCGGCGCGATGTAGCGCTCGTCGAACTGCAGCTGGCCGTTCTGCACCTCCCGCACCCGGGCAAGGCCCAGGCAGATGCGGCCGTAGGTCTGATCGCGGGTGACGCCGAAACGCAGGTTCGGCCGCGCAGTCTCGATCGTCTCGCGGGTGCGCTCGTTGGAGAAGCTGTCCGGCGCGTCTTCCTCGTCGACCAGGAAGCGGGCGGCGTCGCCTGATTCGTCGCTGTTCTGGAACTCCACCGAGCCTGGCTGACGGGCGGGGAGGGTGAGGTAGACGATCGCCTCGCGGGTATCGGGCGGCATGTCCAAGGGCGGCGGCGGGGGGAAGTCGCCCGGCATCGAGAACGGCTGGCCGTCGGGGAAGATGCCGGCGCAGCTCTCGACCGCGAACTTGCCGAGCGCCGCCAGCGAGGCGTTGATCTTCAGCGCGGTGAGGCCCCACGGATAGGGCCGCAGCGCCTCGGTCCGCGCCCGGATCAACGAATCGTTGAACCGGTCCTGCTGCTGAAAGTGTTGCGGGCGGAGGAACATGCCTTCGCGCCACGCCACACGGTTCTCACCCTGCATGAGATGTCCCAATTGGCAAACCAATGTACCCTAAAGCATGACTCCGGGGCGGTCCAAAGCCATGGCTGATAGAGAATCGTTGGCTGGACCATTCGGAGGGGGGCGCAGATGAGTTCTTCCGGTTCGGATGACGGGCCGTCGTTCGACCCGCACAGCTGGGCGGGCGGCAAGGCCGGCAACGATGACGATGGGCCGCCGAAGCCGACCGATACGTTCGATCCGAAGGCCTGGACCGGTCCCGTCCATCACGCTGCGCCGACCAAGCCCAGAGCCTCGCCGTGGGGGCCGCTGCTAGGCGTTCTGGCTGTGGCCGCGGTGTGCGGCGGCGGATTCGCGATCTGGCGAACGATGCATCCGGACCACGCGGCTTCACCGCTCAGGCCGGGTCCGGTCACCGCGGCGGTCTCGGCGCCGACAGTGGTAAGTCTGCCGCCCGTGCCCGCAGGCTCGGAGCGGCGCTCGCTCACCCTGTCCGGCCCCGACGAGGTGCTGGCCTCGTTGACCAGCGCCGGCGTCGTGCAAGCCGATGCGCAGACGGCCGCACAAGCCGGATTGGCAAAACTGGGCGCCGGCAAAGGCGAGCTGCGCGTCCTGCTTACCCTGCAGCAGTCTGACGGCGGCGTGGTCCTGACCCGGCTCGAGGCGCGCCACGACGACGGCAGCGGCGCCGTGGTCGTGCGTCAGGCCAGCGGCGGCTACGTCGCCACGGCGGCCAGCGCCAACCTGACCGAGCAGGTCAAGGTCGTGCGCGGCCAGATGGACACCAACAGCTTCTATTCGTCGGCCGTCGCCGCCGGCGTCGACGACGACCTGATTCCGGGCTTCGCCCAGGCGTTCGCGTTCGACTTCGACTTCCAGCGCGAGATAAAGCCGGGCGACGTATTCGAGGCGGTGTTCGAGCAGCAGGTCGATCCGACCGGCGCGTCGGTCGGCGCCGGCAAGCTGCTCTACGTGTCGCTGGAGACGTCCGCCAAGTCGAAGGCGCTCTACTGGTACGCGCCGGCGGGCAAACCCGGCGGCTGGTTCGACGGCAACGGCCGCAGCGTGATCCGCTCGCTGATGCGCACCCCGGTCGAAGGCGCGCGGATCAGCTCGCCGTTCGGCGTGCGCATGCACCCGGTGCTGGGGTTCATGAAGATGCACAACGGCACCGACTTCGCCGCCCCGGTCGGCACGCCGATCTACGCGGCGGGCGACGGCATCGTGGAGTTCTCCGGCATGAAGGGCCCGAACGGCAATTTCACCAAGATTCTGCACCCCAATGGCTGGGAGACGCTATACCTGCACCAGAGCGCGATCTCGCCGGCGGTGGTGGCCGGCACTCACGTCAGCCAGAGCCAGGAGATCGGTCTCGTCGGCGCGACCGGGGTGGACAGCGCCGGGCACTCCACCGTCACCGGTCCGCACCTGCACTACGAGGTGCACATCAACAACCAGCCGGTCGATCCGATGTCGATCGTAGTCGGCTCCGGCCAGGCCCTCGGCGGCGCCGACCTCACCGCCTTCACTACCGAACGCAATCGCATCGACGGATTGCGGGTGGCGCAGGGCGGCTAGGGCGGATCCTAGAAGACCGGGGCGTTCGTCGCCGCTGTATTGGTCTGGCCCTTAGACCCCTTCGGAGTCTTGGTGACCTCCGTCGACGTCTTCGGCGTCTTCGTGACCTCGGCCGGTCCCTCGGCCGCGTTGGCGTCGGACTGGACGGCGAGGTTCGCGGCGTTGGCTTTCGTCGCGTTCGCGGCCTGCGCCTTCATCGCCGCCACCGCGTTGGACGCGGCGGTCGGGCGGATCATGATCATGTTGGTGGCGGTGTTGGTCTGCTGCGACTGCGGGATCACGCTCAGCTGAGCGCCGTCGACGATCTCGTACCAGCTCATCTCCACCCGCCAGCCGCCAGCGCGGGCGGCTGTGGCGAAGCTGCTCGCCCAGGCGGCGCTGCGCTGGCCGGGGCCTTGGGTGAACATCGCCTTCGGGAACGGTCCCTTGCCGGTCAGCAGCATCAGGCTGGACCAGCCCTTCTGGCCATAGTCGACCTGCAGCCGGTAGCCCCCCGTGTCCGATAGCTTCGACACGACGGTCGCGGCGTTGGACAGGGTGTTGAGTGTTGTCCGGTCGACCGCGAGCATGCTCATCGACCCGTCGGCGCCCAGTTGGACCAGCGCGACGTCGCCGCTCGAGGGCAGGGCGGCGTCGACGATCGCGCGGCCGGCCTGTTTGCCGTCGGCCTGCTTCATCAGCGCGAAGCTGTCCTGCGCCGCGGTCAGGTTCTGGCCGGTGATCGAGGTCGGCGCGCGGAACGGGCGCAGGGCGTCGAGCACGCCGCAGAGCGCCGGCGGGGTGGGGGCGATCGATTGCAGGTCGATGTCGGCGACGCTGACCTTGGCGTTGGTCGCCGCCGCCTGCAGGCCAGCTTGCACCGCGGGCGGCGAGGCGGCGACGCCGGAGATGGCGAGGTCGAGCGCGGTCGGCACGCCGGCGACCTTCTCCATCTGCAGCCAGCTGCAGTCGACGGCGCCCAGGGCCGCCTCGAAAGGATGCCGGTCGATCTGGGCGACAGCTGGCGCGATCGCCAGCGTCTGCGGCTTCGCGCCCGGCGGCGGACGATGGAAGTTCAGCCAGGCGCCGATCCCAAACCCGACCAGCAGCAGCACGCTCAGCACCGCGACCAGCGGGCCGACGATGCTTCCGCCCGAACGCGACGGGGCCGGGGGTGTCTTCGTGGCGCTCGCTTTGGCGGGCGACGCCGCTGCAGCCGTCGCGGCATGAGGCGCGTAAGTGCTGCCGGACCTGCGCGGCGCCGCAGCTTCAGGCGCATCCGGCGGTTCCAGCACTGCGTCCGCCGCCGCCGAGCCGCCGAGCAGAGGCGCGTAGGACCCACCCCGGTCCGCGGCGGAGAAGTCGCCGTACCCGACCGCCAGGATGGTCACGTTGTCCGGCGCCTCGCGCTTCAGCGCGATCTCCAGCAGCCGTTCGACCATGTCGCCGGGGTTGCCGCTCGCCAGTTCGGCGTCGATCTCGTTGTCCTCGACAACGCGCGGCAGGCCATCGCTGCAGACCAGGAAGAGGTCGCCGGCCTGGACCTCGCCGACGACGGTGTCGACCTCGACCTCGGCCTGCACGCCCACCGCCCGGGCCAACACGTGGCTCATCGGATGGTCGGCGGCGTCGGCCTGCGAGAGATAGCCGGCGTCGACCAGCTGCTGGACCTGGGTGTGGTCGCGGGTGACCTGGCTCAGCGCCCCACCGCGTCTGAGATAGAGCCGGCTGTCACCCGCCCAGATCGCCGCGAACCTGCCGCCGGAGATCAGGAGCGCGACCGCGGTCGAGCCGATGTGGTTGCGACGTTCGGTCGAGGCCTTGAAGATCACGAAGCCCGCGTGGCGGATCACCTCGGCGACGGTCGCCGAGTCGCGCTCCAGGTCGCCGCTCAGCGGAGCGTCGGCCAGCGCCTGGACCAGGGTGCGCGAGGCGAACTGGCCGTCGGCGAGTCCGCCCATCCCATCGGCGACCATCCAGAACCCTTCATGCCCGCGGGCGACGAAGGCGTCCTCGTTGTGTCCACGCACCGCGCCCGGATGGCTGACCTGCGCCTCGAAGAAACGGGCGCTATGGCTGACGGAGACTTGGCTCATCGTGTCGCACCTTGGCGCAGACCGGCGAGTCCAGCAATTCCGCTGCTGTCACTTCCCGGCACGAGGCGTGGCATAAAGCGGCGGATAGAAGGGGATGGCGCATGTCAGAGACCACGACCCCCGATCGGCCCGGTGCAATGACACCTGCGGTCGCCGCGGCGTTCGATGCGTTCCCGCCGCCAGCCCGAGACCGGCTGCTGGACCTGCGCAGGCTGATCATCGCCGCGGCCGACGAGACCGACGGCGTCGGACCGCTCACTGAGGCGCTGAAGTGGGGCGAGCCCGCCTATCTGACCGAAGCCACCAAGAGCGGCAGCACGATCCGCCTCGGCTGGAAGCCGTCGTCGCCGAACCACGCGGCGGTCTACGTCAACTGCAAGACCACGCTCGCTCAGACATTTCGCATCTTGTTCGCCGACGAGTTCACCTTCGAGGGCGAGCGCGCGCTGCTGGTCGATCTTCGCAAGCCGCTCCCCGAAGCGGCGCTCACCGTGTGCTTCGCGACAGCGCTCACCTACCACCGCGCGAAGCGCAAACCACCTCTCCCGTGAGGGGGTGACTCAGATCTGGCGCGCTCGTCCCGCCCAGTAGGGTTCGCGGACGCGGTTGCGGAGGATCTTGCCGGCGGCGCTGCGGGGGAGTTCGGTGACGAAGTCGAGCCCGCGCGGGACCTTGAACTTGGCCAGGTTGGCCTGGGCATAGCCGAGGATCGCATCGCGCGTCGCCGGGGTCGGCTCGTAGCCGGCTTTCAGTTGGATCACCGCGCGGACCTCCTCGCCGTATTCGTCGTGCGGCACGCCGATGGTGCAGCTGTCCTCGACCGCCGGGTGCTTGATCAGCTCGTTGTCGACTTCCTGCGGGTAGATGTTCACCCCGCCGGCGATGATCGTCTCGGCGCTGCGGCCGGTGAGGAAGAGGTAGCCGTCCTCGTCGAAGTAGCCGATGTCGCCGAGGGTGAAATAGTCGCCCATCCGTGACGCGTCGGTCTTCTTCTGGTCGTTGAAGTACTGAAAGCCGGCGGCCGGGACCTTCATGTAGATCGTGCCCGCGACGCCGGTCGGGCAGTCTTCGCCCGCATCGTTGACGATCCGCGCGGCGTCGAGGCTGGGGCGCTTGCCGACCGTGCCTGGCTTTGTCAGCCATTCCTCGGATTGCACCGTGAAGCCCGCGCCGCCCTCAGAGCCGGCGTAGTATTCCGACAGCACCGGCCCCAGCCACTCGATCATCGCCCGCTTCACCTCGGGCGGGCAGGGCGCGGCGCCGTGGTTGATCCGCTTCAGCGACGAGACGTCGTACTTGGCCCGCACCTCCGGCGGCAGCGCCAGCAGGCGCTGGAACATGATCGGCACGAAGTGGGAGTGGGTGATCCGCCGCGCCTCGATCAGGCGCAGCACCTCTTCGCTGTTCCACCGGTCGAGGAACACGATCGGCAGTCCGTTGAGCAGTGGCGCGCGTACGTTCCCGGCCAGCGGCGCGGCGTGATAGGCGGGGCCGGTGCAAAGGTAGATGTCGTGGTCCCGGTCGGCCTCCGCCTGGAAGGCGCCGTAGACCACGCCGGGCTTGTAGACTCCCTTCGGCCGCCCGGTGGTGCCGGAGGTGTAGAGCATGGTGTAGCCGCGCGCCGGATCGTCGATATCCGAAACATCCAGCGGCGCGAGCAGTGCGTCGTGGTCCGCGAAGCCGAGAATTGGCCCGCCGATCGCGGATTTCAGCACCAGGTTCGGGCACTGCGCGGCGGCGATCTCGGCCGCCTTGGCGATGCGCGTGTCGGCGAAGAACGCCTTGGCCTGGCAGTCCTGCACCACATAGGCGATCTCATCGCCGGTCAGGTGCCAGTTCACCGGCGTCACCCGCAGGCCGACCCGCAGCGCGCCGAAGAGCACGTCGCAGAACTCGGCCCGGTTGGAGCAGGCGAGGGCGACGGAGTCGCCCGGCTTCAGGCCGGCCTGGCGCAGCAGCCGCGCGACACGGTTGGCGTTGGCGTTGAGCTGGCCGAAGGTCCGATTCTGGCCGGTGTAGTCGTAGATCGCGACGCTGTCGGGCTTCAGCTCGGCCCACACGGCCGGCTGCATGCCCACTTCAGCCGCACTCGCCAGCCGGGTCCGGAGATCCTCGACGTTCACCGCACCATCCGCCATCGCTCGTCCTCCCGCGGGCCCTTCTGTCGCCGAGGGCTCTCACGCTCTAGTCAACCATGACTACCAACCCGGCGCCACACCAAGATCAGGTGGCTCAGGAAAAACACGAAAAGCACGGACAGGATGACGCCCCTCCCGGCGACGACCGTCTCTTATGTATTCTGTGTTTTCCGTGCTTTCCGTGGACAACTTGACCTTGGCCTAGGCCGCCACCGTTTCGCGCATCCCCATCATCTGCTCGAAGTTACGGGCGTAGAAGAGATCGCGGTCGGCCTCGCCGAGGTCCTTGAAGGTGCGCTCGAAGCGGCCGATCGGATCGTTGGTGCCCTCGGGGTGCGGGTAGTCGCTGGAGAACATGTAGAGCTCGGCGCCGGAGTCCTTGATCAGGTAGCCGGCGTCCTCGCCCGGGAACGGCGTGAACTTCACCTGGCGACGGATGATCTCCGAGGGTTTGGCCGAGAGCCCCTGCAGGTAGGGGTCGGTGCGGCCGAAGCTGCGCGCGCCCATGTCCATCTGGCGCAGGAAACCTGGCACCCAGTAAGCGCCATATTCGATCACCCCGCCGCGCAAGGTCGGCATCCGGTCGAAGAGCCCGTCGTAGACCAGCGCGCCCAGGAACATCTCCGCCGAGTGCGGCAGCACCACGTAGTCCTTGAACCGCAGGTTCTCGCCGCCGCCGTGCAGGTCGGGCGAGCGCGGCTTGCCGTTGTTGGTGTACTCCTGCGGCAACACCCGCGACCCGGCGCCGATGTGCAGCACGAACGGGATGTTCTTGTCGGCGAGCAGACGCCAGAACGGATCGAGCTCGGGGTGGCCGGGCGACTTGTCGCCAGCGGGAGTCGAGGGCGTCCAGATCGCGCCGCAGCCAAGGCGGATCGCTTCCTGCGCTTCTTCCAACGCCCTCGCCGGATCGTCGAGCGGCACGTAGGCGACGCCCTTCAGCCGCGGGTCGCCGCAGAAAGCGGCCATGGCGCGGTTCGCGGCCCTGGTCCCGGCGTAGACCACGTTGAGGTCCTTGGTGGTGCGGAACGGCCGCAGCGCCGAGGTTGGAAACACCAGCTGACTGGAGAAGCCGAGCTCGTCGAGGGCGCGGGTGCGCTCGGCGGGATCATAGGCGCCGTAGGCGAGGCGGCCCTTCGGTCCGGCGATCAGGCCCTCGATCACTTTCTCGGGCGGGACCGCGACCGGCGGCCGGGTCGAGGGCGGGTCGCGGCGCATCAGCCGCTCTTCCATGCCGGCGTCCGCGTGCGCCACCAGCCAGTCGGCCGGCTCCATGACGTGACTGTCGGCATCGTGAATCACGCGACCCTGAGCGTACGGCATCCTGACCTCTCCCTGTTCTTTTGACGAACGCACCAATATCGCCACCGCCGAGAGCTGACAACGGTGAGTCTTCGTCTGAGCGGGAGAGTTGGAGTCGCGGTGGGGACTGGTGCGCGTCGCCGAGCGCGCTCAGTGCCGCGTATCTTTGCTGGCGTACTGCTGCAGCAGCAGGTGGGTGGCGGAGACCGGTTCGTTGGCGCCAGAGGCAAGCCCGTCGCTTTCGAGCTTGTCGAGGATCAGCTGCATATCGGCGTTGATCGGTGGGTTCTCGATGTTGACCTCCATGCCTTGCCGCAAGGCGGCGATGCACTCGCCGAACCGGTCGTGGGCGAGATGGCGCAGGCCGGCAGCGAAGAGGCGCAAAGGGTGGTGCTCGTCCAACGCGTCCAGCGGCCCCCAGGTCGCCTCGGCTTCGCGCGGTAGACCCGAGGTGAGCTCGAGGAAGCCGAGCTGAAAGCGCGCTACCGCGTAGCCGGGCGCCAGCTGTACGGCCGCGGCCATCTCGCGCCGCGCTTCCTCGTAGAGCTGCCGCCCGGCCAACAGGGACCCGCGCAGGAAGTGCAGGCGCGGATCGCCCGGATAGTCGCGCAGCGTCACATCCAGCAACTCCATGCCGCGCACCTCGCTGACCTTCACGGCTGACAGCACCTGTCCCAACAGATCCGGCGGGCATTGGCCGGCGCCCAGTTCGGTCATCGGCGGCTCCTATCGTTTGAGGTGAAAGTCGCCGACTTGCGGCAGGCGGCGTCTGAGTGTCTCGATCGCGCCGCGGTGGAGTTGCGAGACCCGGCCCCGCGAGACGCCTAGCAGGGCGCCGATGCGATCGAAGGTGAGGCCGGCGCCGTAATGCTGGCGGATGACGGTCTGCTCGCGGTCCGACAGCTGCGATACCTCGGCCGAAACCTGGGCAATGGTTTCCTTCCAGGCCAGGCTGTCGTAGGCGTTCGACTGTCCGTCGGCCTGGTTCTCGGTCTGAACCAGGCCGCCGCCTTCCAGCATAAAGCCTATGGCGAGGCCGACGGTCAGATCGATCAGCGCCTGCATGGCGTCGGCGACCGGCAGCGCGTCGGCATCCGGTTTGGTGAGCGAGCGGGTGCGTTCGGCCCGAACCCGGCTGCGGAACGACACCTGTTCGCGCACCTCGCTCATCTTGGCGAGGCCGTCGAGGATGCTGCCGTTGATCCGCCGCGCCGCGTAGCCGCGGAACGGCACGCCATAGTCGGGGTCGTAGCGGTCGATCGCCTCCAGCAGCCCCGTGCTGGCCAGTTGGCAGAGTTCGGCGAAATCGACGTCGCCGCCTGGGTGATTGAAGAACTGCCGGCGGGCCAGTTGCCGGGCAAAGGGGAAGTAGCGGTTGAAAAGCGCCTCGCGCCTCTTTACCGACCGCTCCAGCTTGAACAGGTCCCACGCTGCCGCCTCGTCGGGGTCCTGCGCGTCCCGCGCCGTGCGCGCCGGGCCATCGGCGCTCACTTGAAGCTTCCGACAACGCCCTCGAGTACGAGACTCCACCCGTCGATCAGGACGAACATCAGCACCTTGATTGGAAGCGAGAGCGTGGTCGGGGGCACCATGATCATGCCGAGCGAGAGCAGAATGCTCGACACGACGAGGTCGATCAGCAGGAACGGCAGCATGACGACGAAGCCGATCTTGAACGAGACCCGGAGTTCGTTGAGCATGAACGCCGAGGTCAGCTGCATCAGGCCGACGTCGGCGGCGCGGCCCGGCAGCGGCTGGCGCGAGATCTCGTAGACGGTCTGGATGTCGCTGTCGTGCACCTGCCGCAGCATGAACTCGCGCAGCGGCCCGGAGCCTTGGTTGACCGCCTGCTGGACTGAGATCGTTCCATCGAGAAAAGGCTGCAGCGCGCTCTCGTTCACTCGGGCGAACGTCGGCATCATTACGAAGCTGGTCAGGAACAGAGCCAGGACCACCAGCACCTGGTTGGGCGGCGTCTCGGGCATGCCGAACGCGTGCCGGATCATCGACAGTACGACGACGATGCGCACGAACGGGGTCATGCAGATCGCCAGCGCGGGGATCAACGTCAGCAAGGTCAGCAGCAGCGCGATGCGCACGGCGTCCGAAGTTTGCGCGGGCTGCAGCGGGCCCTTGAACGGCGAGCTGGAAGTTTTCGCTGAGACGGACGGAGCGGCGGCCGTCGGCGGCGCCGGGGGCGTTGCCTTCGCAGCGGAGCCGGGCGGCGAGGGTGCGGGGACGTGTGCCGGAGTCACCGCCGCGGGGGCCGGCGCAGTCGCATTGGCGGCAGGTGCAGGCGCCCCGGACGACAACGCGGCGGCAGGCAGGACCGCCAACACGGCTATAGTCGCCGCCAAGGTCAGCGCGCGCTTCACGGCGAGTCACCGGCGGCCGAGGCGTCGCTCTTCAGCAGCACCACGCCCTGAGGGGACGCGGCGACCAACACCTGGTGCTCGCCGCAACCGATCAGGCAGATGTCTACCTGGTGGCCGATGCGCATCGTCTCCAGCAGCCGGAGCCGACGCTCGTCAGCCGGAAGCAAGGGCGCGGCGCCGCGCATCCGGCTTCGCAGTGCGTAAGCCCCGCCGATCGCTAAGGCCAAGCAGACCACGAGGGCGCTGATCACGCGCCACCACGCGATGGTGGTCTCGGGCGCGCCGCCTCCCAGCCGCTGCGCGAACGCCAGACCAGGGAGAAGGCCGCACGCGCCGATTGCGGCCAGCGTCGTCCAGCCGCTGCGCGCCGAGGTCATGACGTCTGAGCGACGTCGACGATCCGCACGCCGAAATTGTCGCCGACGGCGATGATTTCACCCCGCGCCACCACTGTGTCGTTGAGCCGCAACTCGACCAGATCGTTTAACCTGGACTCCAGCTTCACCACCGACCCGGCCTTGAGTGCGAGCAGATCCTCGACGGTGATCGTGAACTCGCCCAACCGCACTTTCAGGGCGACGTTCACTTCCTTGAAGATGGCGGAGTCGAGATTCACCAGTGGCGCGCCTTTGGTAGCGAGGGTGATGCTGGCCGCACCGTTGCCCGCTCCGGGGGATGCTGGCTCTGCATCTGACTGCGATCTTGGCATGGCTCTCTCAGTGCGTGCGGGCTTGGAGCGTGAGCGTCACGCGCCCCTGGGTTTCGCCCAAACTGGCGCGGGCGAGGGCGGCGTCGACGCCGGGCGCTGCCAATTCAACACCGGACCCCAGGTCGTTATCCAATACGATGATGTCGCCCGCGGCCAATTCGCGGAGCTCGGCCAGAGTCAAACGTGCGCGTCCGACGACCGCTTCAACCCTCACCGATGTCGGGCCGATGGCCTCTGTCCGGCCGGCCGGCCTCAGCCGCGGCGTCGAAGCGCGTTGCAGTCCGGCCTTACAGAGGCCCACGATCGCCTCCCGCGGAATCGCGACGGTGAGCAGCGTGTCGCGGATGTTGGAAAGCGTGATGGTGACGCCGCCCAATGGCCCCCACGGGTCGGGGACCGTGAGCGGCTGGGCCAGCAGCGCGCCTTCGAGCCCCAGCATCACTTCCAGCGAGACCGCCAGATCCTCGGCCATCTTGCGGCTGAAGGCGGCGACCAAGCGACGGTCTGCATCGGTCAGAGCTAAGCCTTCGAACCGAACGCCCAACGCGCGCTCGACCAGCCTTGCGGTCATCGACCGCGAAAAGCGCGTCGCCACCGCGGCGCGGTGGATGCTCCACAGTCCATCGTTGTCGTCGCGGCGCGGCGACGGCGTCGCCGACACGCTCGCGACAACCGCGCTCTCGTCGCCAAGCCAGCGCGCGCTCCAGGCGCTGGAGACCTCGTCGATCTTGCGGCGAATACCGTCGCTGGAGACGGCCTCCAGCGGCAACCACTCGCGGACGCGCTCGCTCACCCTTGTCCTCGGATGCCGAACAGCTCCTGGATCATATCGTTGGCGACGCTGACCACCTGCGACGAAGCCTGAAATCCGCGCTGAATCAGGATCAGGTCGCCGAACTGCTGGGTGAGGTTCACGTTCGACTGTTCGAGTTGCTGCGAGACCAGAGTTCCGGCGCCGCCCTGGCCGCTCGGCAGGATTTGCGCGGGCACGTTCGAGGGGTTCTCGAACGTGCCGTTGCTGGCTTCCTGCAGCTGCTGGGCGTCGAGGAAGTTGGCCAAGGCTACTGAGCCCTCGGTCTTGGTCTGGCTGTTCGAATAATTGAGCTGAATCTGGCCGGTGCTGGTCAGCGTCACGCCGGTCAGCGACCCAGCAGCGTTGCCGTCGATCTGGCCGACCTGAAGTGTCGAGGTGGGACCGGAGGAGAACGAGCTGACGCCGGAGAAATCCAGCACCACCGAGAGTGCGCTGGCGCCAGCGGGGGTCGTCTTCACTGTCAGCTTCGCCGTCGTCGGGTCGATCGTGCTGCCGTTGAAGGTGAGCGTGCCGGTCCCGATCGTCGCGCCGGTTTCGTCGGTCACGGTCGCCGTCCACTGGCCGGGCGTGCCGGTGACCGGGGCCAGCGCCACCTGCCAGGAATGCTGCGCGCCGCTGGCGTCGAACACGTTGATGCCCGACACCGTGTCGCTCGTCGCGCTGGAGGAGAGGTTGTCGTTGAAGGTCACCGAGGTTGTCGCCACCGCCGGGTTGGTCTGCAGGTTGCTCACGTTCAGCGCGGTCGGTTGGTTGGAGGCGTTGAGGATGCCCAGCTGGAACTGCGTGCCCTGCTCGGAGATGAACCCCTTGCTGTCGACCGCGAAGCTGCCGGTACGCGCGTAGACCGTCTTGCCGCCGTTGAGCAGGAACAGGAAGCCGTTGCCCTGGATGGCGAGGTCAAGGTTGCCGCTGGTCTGCTGCAGGGTGCCCTGGCTGAAGTCGAGCTGCGACTGGGCGAAGCGCACGCCGTTGCCCTCGGCTTGACCGCCATCGCCGCCCGCAAAGTCCGGTTCGTTGCCGCCGGCGTTGAACAGGTCGGAGAAGTTGGTGGTCGTCTCCTTGTAGCCAGCCGTGTTCAGGTTGGCGACGTTGTTGCTGATGGTCTGGAGGCCTTGAGTATAGGCGTCCATCCCGCTCACCCCGATGAATATCGCCCCTGAGAGTGACATGCGATGTTTCCTTCTACATGACCTGAGTGATGCTTGAGATGGCGACGTTGGCGATCGTTGCGCCAGCGGTGGTCTGGACGGTGATTTCCGGCGTTCCGTTGCTGAACGTGACCGCCTTCACGGTTCCGGAAACGGTCGCCGAACTGCTGGTCGACGTGGTCACGTCCACCGTCCGGCCGAGCAAGCCGACCGCCTGCGTGGCCGATTGCGAGGCGAGCAGGCTGGTGACGTTGTCATTGAGCGTCTGGCTGAGCTGCAGTTGAGAGAACTCCGCCAGCTGCGAGACGAACTGGAAGTTGTCCAGGGGCTGCAGCGGGTTTTGCGCCGTCAGCTGGGTCAGGATGATCTGCAGCAGCGACTGGAAGCTGAGGCCGAGGCCGTTGCTGGCGGCCGCCGGAGCGGTCGCGGAAACTGGAGCTAGCGCCATCCTGGCTCTCCGTTGACGGGTGCGGCGTCCGGTCCAAGCGGACGCCCGTTCAAGGTTACCGAGCCGACCTGCCGGCCGAATTCGGCCGCCGTCTCGTCGATCAGCCGGCGCAGACGATCGGCCGCATCGGCGTTGATCGCGGACGCTCCGGCGACCACCTGCAGCGAGCCGTCCGTGTCGCTGACCAACAGGCTGACCGGCGCCTTGGGCCGAGACGCGATGTACGCCTGGAGAAGATCCGCGTCGGTGGTGGGCGCGGCGCCGAGCGCGGGTTCGGTTGCGTCATCGTCGGCGAAGGCTCCGGCGCGGGCGACGAAGGCCGTTGGGACGCTCGCAGCCGCTTCGCCGGACATCGATGCCGACACCAGTCCCGGTCCAGCCATCGCGCCGGGACCCGACACGCCGTTGTCTTCACCGGTCGCCACCTCCGGCGATGACGGCAGACCGGCAAATCCCATCCCGGCCGCTGTGGACAGCTCGGCGCCTGGCGCGAGGTAACCGGCCAAGGTCGCGCCGCCGGCGACGGACGTGGCGATGGATGCGCCCGCAGAACCCGTCGCAGCGTGCAGGCCGAACATTCCGAGCTCGTCGAGACCGAACGCTCGTGTCGGGGCTTCGATGTGGGCGCCACTGGGGGTGACGAGAGTCTGGAAGGGCGTGGCCAAGGCGACTGCTGGCAGGCCGAGCAGCAGCGCCGTGGTCGAGAGGTCGGTCGGATCGGCGCGCTGGTCGGGAAGGGAGTCGCTGGTCCCCGCATTGCCGCCCCGCGAGGCGCTGGCCTGATGCTGCTGATCTGGCGTGGTCGCGCCCTTGCCGGCTGCGGGCGTCGGCGCCGGGGCGAGCAAAGCGGCGAACTGCGCGGTCTGCGTCTGCGCGGCGCCAGCGGCGGCCGCCGCTCCCGCCGAGGGTGGCGCGGTCTGGCTGGGTTCGGGGGCGGCTCTGGCGCTGACCCTCATGTCCGCACTCCCTGCCTGGCGCTGCGATCGTCGGCTTCGGCCAGCATGGCCTCTTCGCGCGTTCGAGCGGCGCGCCGCTGGGCCGAGCGCACCAGCGAGCGCGCGGCGTCGAAACAGCCGATCGCCGTCGTCAACGTGTCTCTCGCAAGCTCCTGCGCCCGAGTCGCCGCGTCGACCTCGAGGCCGAGCAGGATCAGCGTGGCCTCTTCGGTCACGATCTCGGCCTGCCAGGCTCTGGCCAGCTGTAGCTGCACGGAACCGCCATTCATGCTCTGCGACCACGAGGCCTGCAGGCCCGTCAGCAAGCGCGCCTGGTCGTCGCGGCGGTCGCTCAGTCGCTGCAGCTTGGCGAGGGCCTCAGCCAGGGCCATTTCGGCCGCGGAGCGTTGCGTGCGCCGAACGCCCAGCACTTCCCCCAGCACCCGGACTTTGTCTTTAGCGCGCATCGCCTAGGCTCCCCCGCCAACGGCGCGAGCCAGCTCGCCGCAGGCATCCGCGAAAGGAGTCCGCTCGCCGTGACGCTGCTTCAGGTAAGCGACGAGCCCAGGGCGGCGCTGCAGCGCGAGATCGACGTCCGGGTTAGAGCCAGCGACGTAGACGCCCGCCTCGATCAGCGTGCGCGAAGTCTCGTAGACGCCAAGCAGCTTCACCGCCTGCTCGGCGGCCGTCCGGTGCGCAGCGCCGCGCAGCCCGTCGGCCAGTCGGCTGATGCTGCGCGGCACATCGACCGCGGGATATTGTCCTTGCTCGGCCAGGCTGCGCGACAGCACGATGTGCCCATCGAGCAGCGACTTCATCATCTCCGAGATCGGATCGTCGACGTCGTCGGTCTCGCTGAGAATGGTCATCAGCGATGTGATCGCGCCGCCGGCCTTCAGCGCGCCGCAGCGTTCGACCAGCCGCGGGATCGCCGAGAACACCGTGGGCGTGTAGGCGCGCACCGTCGGCGGCTCCCCCGCCGCCAGCCCGATCTCGCGCATCGCCATCGCCAGCCGGGTCACCGAGTCGAGCAGCAGCAGGACGTGCAGACCTTGCGCCCGCCAATGCTCCGCCAGCGCGAGGGCATAGTTGGCGGCGCGAACCCGAAGCGCGGCCGGCTGGTCCGAGGTGGCGGCGACGAGCGTGGTCCTGGCCTTCGCCTCGGCGGAGAGCCCGCGCGACCAGAACGCCTCCACCTCGCGGCCGCGCTCACCGATCAAGCAGGCGACGCACCGATCGGCCTGAACCTGCTGGGCGATGTCCAGCACGAGGCTGGACTTGCCGACTCCGCTGGCGGCAAACACGCCGACGCGCTGGCCATGGCCGAGGGTCAGCAGTCCGTCGATCGCCCTGACCCCGGTCTCCAGCACCCGGCGTGGGGTGTCACGGTCGAGCGGGGAGGGCGCGCCCGCGTCGAGCCGGGCGAACCGCTCGGCCAGGATTGCCGCCCCGCCGTCGATCGGCTGGCCGAGCCCGTTGACCGCGCGGCCGAGAAAGGCCTCGCCGACCGGGACGCGGTCCGGGCGGTTGGTGGCGGTGACGCGGGCGCCAGAGAACGTCGGCTGGCCGGCGACGAGCGGCGCCAACGAGATGGTCTCGGCGTGCACGCCGACGACCTCAGCCAGGATCGCGCCGCCGCCCTCGCCATCCGCCAGTGACCGAGTCTCGACTTCGCAGATCGCGCCCAGGCTGACGCTCGGGCCGTCCGCCTCGATGTGAGTCGGCGAGACCTTTCTGACGCGGCCGGTGCGGGAGATCAGATCGACGGCGCGCAAACGCTCGAGGAATATGTGCTCGGTCATGCGACGACGTCCGCCGCGAGGGCTTCGAGGGCGGGCTCGAGCCGCTCCCACTGCTGCGGAACGCCGACGCTGAGCTCGCCGAGGCTCAGCTTGATCCGGCACTCGCCAGCTTTCAGCTCGTCGCTCGCGGCGAGGTCCACGCCGGTCCGCGCCAGCGAGGCGGCCAGATCGGCGAGTTCTTCCGACTGGTCGAAATCGGTGCGCGAGACCGAGATCGAGACGATGCAGCTGGTCTCCAGCTGCTCGAGCTGGCGGCGAATGGCGCCTAGCAGCAGCTCGTTGTGACGCGCCGGGTCGCCCACCACCTTGGCCAGCGCCTCGCGCGCCACCAGCCCGGCGAGGCGTTCGAGCGACAGCAGTTCCTCGGAGAATTGCGCGCAGGCGATCTCGACGCCGCGTTCCAGCTTGGCCAGCTGTTCGGCCCGCCGCGAGTCGCTCTCCTGACGCCCGCGCTTACGCCCGTCCGCCTCGCCGTCGCGGCGCGCGTCGACCGCAGCCTGCCGCAGTTGCTCGATCTCTGCCTGCTGCGCCGTCAGCTGCTGCGTTAGCCGTTCGACTTCGCCGCGCAGGCTGAGGATTTCTGGAGCGACTGTCGGCTTAGCCGGCTGAACGGCGACGATAGGCGCCGCCCGCTCGAGCACGCCGCGGATCGCGCTGTCCAGCGGACTGACCTCGTGCCGTTTGATCAACGAGGTCATCGGAAGGCCGCCCTTGGAACCGGGGCCCACAGCCTTCGCAGCCAGGCAGCGCCGACGGCATCGGCGCTGGCGCCGCTGGCGACGGGTGAGGGCTCCAACTCGGCGACGCAGCTGCGGAGCGCCTGCAACGCCACAGGTGAGATCGTGACACCCGCGGCTACGCCAGCGGGGAGAGGACCTGTGCCGCCCTCGAGCCGGGCCAAAGCCCAGGGTGAAACCCCAGCTCGGCGACCTGCCGCAATTACGGCCTCGGTAGCCGGCGAATGGACGGTGCGCACCGCGCCGCCAAACAGCTCATCGACCAGGCTCTGCACACCCTGACGGTGCCGCGGTTCCAGTTGATCGAGCACGTGCTCGATGTCTTCCGGTGTCGCCGTGGCCAGTTCGGCCACGAGCCGGCGCAGCGCGCGGTCAGACGGGAGGGCTGGCATGGGCCTCCCTCTCTTCAAGGATGGTCCGCAGCCGGCGCACGACCTCGCCCCGCTGCGCCTCGCTCATCCGCCGTGGTCCGATGCCGTAGTGCCGGGCGAAGTAGGCCGCGCTGGCAAGCAGTGCGATCAACAGGACCCCGACGCCGAGCCACAACGAAACGGGCGGCGATCCGACCGGCTTGGCCGCCATCGCGATCCCTGGCGGGTCGGACGCAAGCGAGCCCGCCCGCGCTGCGAGCGTTTGCGTCGCGGGGGAGGCGTCAGGGGCAGTGTCGCCCGTGGCGAGCGTCAGCGAGTCGCCCTTGGCGGCGTCGAACCCGACGGTCTGCGCCGCCATTGTCCGCACCAGCGCCTGCACCTGGGCGCTCGGCGGGTTCGGGAAGGCGATCGAGACCGTGAGCGGGAAGGTTCGCGCCGCCGGGGTCCAGGCATCCAGCGCGGCGCTCGATCCGTCGATCGATGTGGGGGTGGGATCGGACCGCGCCTCGACCGTCACGTCAGCATGGCCGGGGAAGACCGCCGCGAGGCCGCGCCGCAGACGCGCGGCGTAGTAATCCTCGATCGCCTGCTTCTCCTGGCTCTGCGGCGCGGCAGGCGAGCCGGCGCTGGTCTCGCCGCCGACGGATTTGCCATCCCCGTCGAGCACCACGACGTCGCCCGCCGCGAGGTCAGGCACTGAAGCAGCGATCAGGCGCTGGATACCGGTGATAGTGTCGGCCGACAGCTGGAATCCCGGCCGCGTCAGCACCGTGACCGAGGCCTTCGACGGCCGGCGGTCGTCGCGAAAGATGGACGGTTCGGCCAAGGTCAGGTGCACCCGAGCGGTATCGACCGAGGCCATGGTCATGATCGTCCGCGCCAGTTCGCCCTGCAGCGCGCGCTGATAGTTGATCCGCTGAGCGAACTCGGTGAGCCCCATGTCGGATTTGTTGAACAGCTCGAAGCCGACCATGCCCTTGATCGGCAGGTCTTCGTTGGCGATCTCCAGCCGCGTCGTGTCGACCTGGTCTTTCGGCACCAGGATGGTCGAGCCGCCATTCTCCAGCCGGTACGGTATCTTCTTCTTGTCGAGCTCGGAGGCGATCGTCGCCGCATCGAGCGTGCGCAGATTGTTGAACAGCGTCGCGTAGGGCTTGTTCAGCAACAGGAAATAGGCGGCGACCAGCACCAGGCAGACCATTCCCGCGGCCGCGCCGACCAGCAGCAGCTGCCGGTTGGGCGACGAAGCTCGGAAGTTGTCGACAAGGCTCATTCAGGTACCGGGATCAGAGCTGCATGCTGGCGAATTGCTGGTAGGCCTCGACCAGGCGGGTGCGGACCTGGAGCATGAACTCCAGCGACAGCCGCGCCTGCTGCAGTGCGAACGTGACCTGGTGCAGCGGCACCGAGTCGTCGACCGCGAACTGAGCGGACAGTTTCTCGGCGTCGACGACCTTCTGGTTGACGCTGTCGACGCCGTTCATCAGCAGCTGGCCGAACGCGTTCGCGCCGCCAGTCGGCGCGGCGCCAGTCGCCGCGCTCTGCGGGAGCAGCGCATCGAGCCCCTCGACGCGGCCGATCGGTTGGACGGGGAGCGTGGTCATGCGGTTCGTCCCACTTCCATGGCGCGCAGATACATCTGCCGCGCCGTGTTCAGCGCCACGACGTTGGCCTCGTAAGCGCGCTCGGTCTTCACCAGCAGCGTCATCTGCTCGGTCTGGTCGTAGCCGGGGTAGGAGACGAAGCCATCGGCGTCCGCCTGCGGGTTGCCTGGCTCGTAGGCCCGGCGCGGCGGCAGGTTCATCGGCTCCTCGCCGTAGACCGCGACCCCTTGCAGGTCGCGCGCATTGCCGCCCTCGGACAGCAGCTGTTGAAAGTCGGTCTTCGGCCCGGAGATCAGGCGCATCGCCCGGTAGGCCGCGCCGGTGGCGGTCCGCGCGGTGTTGGCGTTGGCCAGGTTCTCGGCGATCACTTCGAGCCGTCGCCACTCGACGTCGAGCGCGGTACGGCTGATCTCGGCGGCTTGCATCAGTTGTTCCCCATCGTCGCCAGGCCTTGCAGTTCCAATTGCCGGTTGAGTAGCTCGACCATCGCCGAATAGCGCCCGGCGGTGGCGGTCTCGTCGGCGAGCTCCAGGTCGAGGCGAAGCGCCCCTTCGCTCAGCGGCGCCTGGGTGATCTTCGGCTTCACCGCCCGCACGGCGGCGACATCCTTGCGCGCGGCCTGCGCCAGCGCATCCTCGAAGCTGACCCGCAGGGGTCGGTAGTTGGGCGTGTTCGCGTTGGCGATGTTCTCGGCGGTGGCAGTCACCCGCGCCGAGAGCCCCTCCATCGCCTTCAGGATCACCGCGGCGCCGTATCCATCCATCTTCGGCTCCTATTGAACGATCAGTTCGGCGTGCAAGGCGCCAGCGGCCTTGATCGCCTGCAGCACCGAGATCACGCCGCGGGTGTTGACGTGCAGCCGCGTCAGCCCGTCAACGAGGTCGGCCACGGTCGTGTTGGGGAAATCGATCACCGCGTCGCGCGGCTCGGCGACATCGAGCCTGGTGTTGCTCACCACCAGACCGCCGCGCCCGCGCCCGCCGCCGTACCCGTAGCCGTCGTAGCCGTCGTTCTCGATGGTCACCGAGACCCGGATATCGCCTTGCGAGACCACGACGCTGGAGATGCGCACGCCGCCGCCGGAGACGACGGTGCCCGAGCGTTCGTTGATCACCACGCGCGCCAGTTCGTCCGGCGTCACCGTGAGGCTCTCGATGCGCGAGATCAGGCGATAGATGTCGCCCCCTTCAGCCCTGGCGTTGATGGTCACCGAGCCGGCGTCGCGCACCCCGGCCACGCCGGGGGCGATGTATGAGTTGATGCCGGCGGCGATCCGCTCAGCGGTGGTCACGTCCGCGTCCTTGAGCACAAAGGTGAGGGTGCCGTCTGGCGCGACCAGATCGGCGGTCACCGCCTGCTCGACCGTCGCGCCAGCCGGCAGCACGCCGGCGGCGGGGTAGTTCTGCTGCTGGCGGTTCATGTTGGCGTCGAACCGGTAGCCGCCGACGACAAGCGTGCCCTGCGCCAGCGCATAAGGGTGCTGATCGGGGCCGCTGAGCGGCGTCATCAAGAGCGTGCCGCCGACGAGGCTGCGCGCGTCGCCAATCGAGGAGACGGTGGCGTCGATGCGGTCGCCGATGTTGGCCGCCGGCGGCAGCGTCGCGGTGACGATGACGGCCGCCACGTTGCGGCTCTGGATCTGGTCGAGCGAGACGTTGGCGCCCAGCCGGCTCAGCACGTTCTTCAGCGCCTGGCGGGTGATCTCGCTGCGGGGGCTGTCGCCGGAACCGGCGAGGCCGGTGACGATGCCGTAGCCCACCAGTGCGTTTTCGCGCCAGCCGAGGAACCGGCCGAGGTCCTTCACCCGCACATCCTCCGCCGCGGTCGGCCCAGCGAGGACCAAGGCGAGCAGGATGCCAGCGACGGCGCCACCGAGACCCCTCATGGCAGGCCGAACCAGCTGAAGATGCGCGTAAGGATGCCGGGCCTGACGTTCTTGTCGATGAAGCCGGCGCCGTCGTAGTCGATCGTGGCGTCGGCGAGCCGGGTCGAAAGCACGGTGTTGTCGTTGTCGATGTCGGCCGGCCGCAGGCGGCCTTTCAGGCGGATGTTGGTGCGCTCGCCGTTGATCTTCAGCGCCTGCGAACCGCTAACCTGCAGGTCGCCGTTTGGCAGCACCTGGTCCACGGTGACGCTGATTTCGGCGACCATCTTGTGCACGCGCTGGGTCTGGCCATCGCCGCTGAACCCGCTGGAGAGGTCGAGCGCGCCGTTGCCGCTGGGGCCGGTCGTGGCGAGCGAGCCCCCGAAGTGGCTCGACTTGGTGGCGCTGTTGCTGGCCGAATTGGAGGCGGTCGAACTCTCGTCGATGACCACGGTGATGGTATCGCCGACGCGCGTCGCCGGCCGGTCCGCCGCCAGGTCGGCCCAGTTGCCCTGGGACGTGTAGAGATTGGCGGCGATCGCTGCGGGGGCGCCGAGCACGCCAGCGCACGCCATCGCTGCAGCCAGGATCGCGCCGCGGTTCATGGCGAGGTCTCCGGCGCCGGGACCGAGAAGACATCGCCGTCGTCGGCCTTGACGAACACGGCCCGGCCCGCCGCCGCGGGTTCGACCGCCTCGACCCGCCGCGCGACCGCGACGTGCCCGATGGTGGTGTGGATGTAGACCGCGTCGCCGGGGAGCACGGCGGCCATATCCCCCGATGGCGGCGCGGCCAGTCGCTCGTCGGTCGCCAGGTCGCGCGCCGCGCGCATTGTGCCGTTGGCCGCGTCGTAGCGGAACGCATGGCTCTGCGGCGCCTGTTCGCAGAGCGCCGGCGCAAAGTCAGCCGCCGCCACCTCGGCGCCCGCCGCCAGCGGCGCCTTGACCGCCAGGCAGGGCACGGACCGAGGCGCCTGGCGCGGCGTCTCGGGCTCAAGGTCGACATCGATCTTGCCGGCCGCCGTCGGCAGCCACGGCGACAAGGCCGGCATCAACGCTCGCGCACGCTCGGTGACCTCCGCCGCCGAAAGCGCCAGCGCATGGCGGCCGGTTGGCGCGATGGTGATCAGCAGCCGGCTGGCAGGTCCTCTCAGCGACGGCGGGAGCGGGGACAGGTCCGCAATCTCGCCCAGCGCCACTCGATCGCCGGAGATCCGCGCATGTCCCAGCAGCGTAACGGCATGGGGGCCGGCGATCGCGGCGGTCAGAGCCAGGCTGAGTGCGGCGCCCCCCATCTGGCGGGCTCAGCGCTTGAGATTGTTGGCGATGGACATCAGCTGGTCGCCGGCCTGAACCACCTCGGCGTTGGCGCCGTAGGCGCGCTGCAGGAGCAGCATGGTGGTCAGTTCGTCCGAGAGCTGCACGTTCGAGCCCTCCAGCATGCCGGCGGAGAGGATGCCGGCGCCGTCCTGACCGGGGCCGAGCGTCTGCAGGTCGGTCTCATCGGAGACCTGATAGAGCCCATCCGACATGGCGGTGACCTGGGTCATGTCCTTGGGGACCACGAGGTCGATCTGGCCGATCTGCACCGCATTGGTTTCGCCCGCGACCAGCGCCATCACCTTGCCGTCGGCCCCGATCGAGATCGCCGAGGCGCCCGTCGGGACGGTGATGTTGGCCTTGAGCGCCATGCCGTTGGCGGCGGCCAGGTAACCGTCTGGGTTCACCTCCAGCGAGCCGCCGCGCCAGAGCAGGGGCTGACCGCCCGGTCCCATCAGCTCGAGAAACCCTGTTCCGTCGATGGCGAGATCCAGCGGCTTGCCGGTCTGCTGCAGCGGCCCCTCGCTGAAGTCGACCGGAGTCGACCCGACCACGACCCCCGACAGACCCGCGGTCGGGTCGTCATCCACCAGCGGCGTCGCGCCGTTGTTGTCGGACGCTGAAACCAGCGCCGAGAACACCGCTTGCGAGCGCTTGAACCCGGTGGTGTTCACGTTGGTGACGTTGTTGGCGATCACCGCCAGGGCGCGCTCCTCGGCCGCCAGCCCGGCGGCGCCGATGTAAAATGCTCCGTTCACGACCCACCCGTTTGGCCAAAGGATTCGATGATGCGACCCATGAGGTCGTCGTAGACGTTGACCAGCTTCTGGCCGGTCTCGGCTTGACGCAGCGACAGCATGATCGAGGTCATCTCGGCCCCGCTCGAAACGTTCGAAGATTCGTACGCGCCCTGACGAATTTCCGGGGCGTCGACCGTCGACACGGTCGCGCTCGGCGCGCTCAAGACGCCGCCATCTGCGTAGGTGGTCGCGATTGGATCGCTGAGGTCGACCACACCGATGCGGGCGGTCGGCTGGCCATCTTCGATCACCGTCCCGTCAGCCTGCAGTTGGAACGGCTTATTTGACGTCAACGTCAAATCGACGCCGGCGTCAGTTTGCAGCGCCATTCCCGCGGCGTTCAGAAGCCGACCGTCCCCGTCCCGATGGAACTGGCCGGCTCTCGTGTAGAAGATGCCTCTCGGTGACGCGACTACGAAGAAACCTCTACCCAAAATGGATATATCGTAGGGGTTGTCCGTGTTGACTGACTTGCCGGGACTAAGGTCAACCGCGACGTGTCTGGCAATATCGCTACTATTTCCGTCTAGAATAGACGAAAAACTTATCTGTCTCTTGTAGCCAGCCGTGCCTATGTTGGAGACGTTTTGCGCAGCGACTTCGAGGCGTTGCGTCGCCTGCGCAAGTACACCCGACGCTATGTCTACGAAGCCCCCCATAAGTTCACGTTAGAGGCGCGAGAAATTCTGCGCAAGGGCGCACTTTGCAATTTCGTGGTGAACACCGATCTCAAACCTCGTCGTCTCTCGCCCGGAGTTCAATCGAGCGTCACGACATCGAACGAGCGCAGGTCAATCGTCGAAGGCACTTCGTTCACGGAGAGCACCGCCAGGCGCGGGATCGTCCGCCGGGTGAAGGTCTTCAGGTGCCTGCGGATGTCGGGACCGCACAGCAGCACCGGCGTCAGGCTTTGCCGCATCATCGATTCAGCGAGCGGCATCAGCTTGCGCACCAGCTGTTCGGCCAGGCGCGGTTCGATGACAAAGGCGCCCTTGCCGTCGCTGCGCCGCACGTTGTCGGCGATCTGCGCCTCGACCCGCGGGTTCAGGCTCAGCACGGACAGCTGGTCGCGATTGCCGCGCAGGCCGTTGCAGATGCCGTGGCTCAGCCGCTGGCGCACCATCTCGGTAAGCTCAGCATGATCCTTGGTATGCCGACCGGTATCGACCAGCGTCTCGGCGATCAGGTCGACGTTGCGGATCGATACGTCCTCGGACAACAGATTCTGCAGCACACGTTGCACATCCGAGACCGCCATCACCGAAGGGATCAGCTCCTCGACCAGGCCGGGTTGCCGCTCGCGCACGCCTTCGAGCAGGGTGACGACGTCGGCGCGCGACAGCAGCAGCGGCGCCTCGGTACGCAGCACTTCGCCGAGATGGGTGATCAGCACGGTGATCGGGTCGACCAGGGTGTAGCCGCCGTCCTGGGCGCGGTCGCGGGCGTCGGCGTCGATCCACACCGCTGGCAGCCCGAACGCCGGATCCTTGGTCTCCTCCCCAGCCAGCGGCAGGCTGGTGGGCGACGAGCGGATGGCCAGGGTCTTATCCGGATAGAGCGTCGCATGGGCGTGGCGCGAACCCATCAGCATGATGTCGTAGTCGTTGGCGGCGAGACCGGCGCCGTCCTGAAAGATCACCGGTGGGAAGGGGAAGCCGGTCACCTTCTCCTGCTGTGCGCGCAAAGCCGAGATCCGCTCGCTGAGCACCGACTTCAGCGACTGCCAGGCCCCGCTGACATCCTTGCCCAGCACCACTTCGATCGGCGCCGGGCGGCTGTCGGCGGCCTGACCGCTCTTGGTTTCCGGCGCATCGAGCACGCTGCCGACAAGGTCGTCGCGGCGCCGCGCCCGCCGCGCCGCGAACCAGATGCCGCCCGCGGCCGCGATCAGGATCAGGATCGGCCACTTCGGCATGCCGGGCAGCGCCAGCAGCACGAAGAGCGCGCAGATCACGATCACCGGTATCTTCGGCACTGACGCCAGCTGCGCCAGGATCTCGGTGCTGAGCTGTTTGTCGGCGGAAGAGCGGGTGACGATGATGCCGGTGGCGACAGAGATGACCAGCGCCGGCACCTGGGTGACGATGCCGTCGCCGATAGTCAGCAGCGAGAAGGTCTGCAGCGCGGTCAGCCAGTCCATGCCCATCTGGGCGATGCCGATGATCCAGCCGGCGAAGATGTTGATGAGCAGGATGATGATGCCAGCGACGGCGTCGCCTTTGACGAACTTACTGGCGCCGTCCATCGCGCCGTAGAACGACGCCTCCTTCTCCAGCTCCCGCCGCCGCCGCTTGGCCTCGTTCTGGTCGATCAGACCCATGTTGAGGTCGGCGTCGATGCTCATCTGCTGGCCGGGCACCGAGTCGAGCACGAACCTGGCGGCGACCTCCGACACCCGCTGCGCGCCGGACGTGACCACCACGTATTGCACGACGACCAGGATGAAGAAGACCACCAGGCCGATGACGAAGCTGCCCTGAACCGCGAACGACCCGATCGATCCGATCACCTGCCCGGCGTTGGCTTGGGTCAGGATCAGGCGGGTGGCGGCGACGTTGAGCGACAGCCGGAACAGCGTTCCGACCAGCAGCAGGGACGGGAAGGTGGAGAACGCGACCGGTTTCTCGACGTAGAACGTCAGCAGCAGGATCGTCAGCGCGAACGAGAAGTTCAGGATGATCAGCAGATCCAGCAACATCGGCGGGATCGGTGCGAACAGCACCAGCAGGATCGAGATGACCGCAACGACGACGAACAGTTCCTGGTTGTTCTTGAATATGCCTTTGAACATTAGGCGGCTCTTCTCATCTGTTCACGTCGATCGCGGATCGCCAGGTAGACGTCGGCGACCGGCCGATAGAGGGCTTCGGGCACCATCTCATTGAGCTTGCAGCCGGCGTAGAGGGCGCGCGCCAAGGCCGGGTTCTCGACGATCTCCAGCCCGTAGACGAAGGCGAGCTTCTTCAGGCGCAACGCGACGTGCTGTGCGCCTAGCGAGACCACTGTCGGCGCGATCATGGTCTTGGCGTCGTACCTCAGCGCCACGGCGAAGTGGGTCGGATTGGTGATCAGCACGTCGGCGCCGCGGATGTTGCGGACGCTCTGGCTGGTGTTGACGAAGTCGCGGTGCAGTTTTCGTCGACGCTGCTTCATCCGGGGATCGCCCTCGCGGTCACGCGCCTCCCGGCGCACCTCGCGGCGGCTCATCCGCATCCGGTTCCCGAAGTCCCAGCGCGTAATCAGCTGGTCGACGATGGCGAAGAATACCGCGCCGACGAGAAAGAACGCCACGAGGCGCAGGCCTGTTCGCTGCATGAAACCCGCCAGGCTGGGCGCATCGGTGATCGAGGCGATGTCGACGCCGCGCGCGCCGCTGATCACCACCCAGGCGAGCGAGGCGTAGACCGCCAGCTTGACCACGTTCTTGCCAGTCTCGATCAGCATCCGGATCGAGAACACCCGCTTGAACCCGCGGGTGGGATTGAGACGGCTGAAGTCCGGCCGCAGCGGCTCGGTCGAGAAGACGATCCCGGTCTGGACGATCTCGAACACCAGCACGACGACGAAGATCGCCGCGGCCATGAATGCGAGCGGCCTCACCGCGGAGGACAACACCTGTCCGGTCACCGCGAGCAGCTCGTTGGGGCTGGAGAGCACGTTCGGCGCGGCCACGATCGAACGCTGGGCGGAGAGCGCGATCTGCCCGGCCAAAACCGGGCCCTGGAACCAGAAGTAGCCCGCGAACGTCGCCAGCGCGGTCAAGAACCCCAGGTCCATCCCGCGCGCCACGGTGCCGCGCTCCCGAGCGCGCATCAGCTTGTAGGGCGTCGCCTGTTCGGAGCGGTTCTGTTCGACGTCGCTCATCGCCGGCTCACAAGAGTTCGGGGATCGACTGGAGGGTGATCGCCACCATCCGGGCCAGCAGCGCGCCGGTGAAGCCGAGGGTCGCGGGCAGCACCAGCAGGATTAGCAGGGTCTTCACCTGCAGGCCGAGGATCAGCACGTTCATCTGCGGCACCGTCCGCGAGAGCATGGCGATCGAGAGGTCGGCCAGGAACAGGCAGAGGATCGCCCCGCCGGCGACGCCGAAGGCGACGACGAACATGGTCGAGATGAAGCTGGTCATCCGGACGATCGAGGTCGGAAAGCCGCCGGATCCCAGCGGAATCGCATCCAGAGAGGCGCGAACGATTCTCAGCAGATCGGCATGGCCGTTCATGGCGAAGAAGGTCGCGGCCGCGGCATAGGCGAAGAGAGTGCCGATCAGCGGGTCCTGCTCGCCGGTGGCGGGGTTGATCACCACCGCCAGGCCAAACCCGGACTGGATGTCGAGGGTCCGCCCGGCGACGTAGAGCGCCGCGAACATCATCTGCAGCGCCAAGACGAAGATCATGCCCAACGCCAGCTCGCGCACCGACGACAGCACGAGGCTGCCGAGACTGAGATCGCTGATCAGGGCGGAGGGCGGACTGGTGGAGATCATGCACGCCGCGAGCCCGACGCCGAACAGCGAGCGGAACAGCACCGGGACCTGGGTCATCGAGAACGGTGGGGCGAAGGCGAACACGGGGGCCAGGCGCAGGCTCAGCAGGAAGCTCGAGAAGATCCATTCGACGGAGAGCCCGATCTCCATCTCCGGGTCAGCTCAGCGACGGGATGAGTTTGATGACGCCAATCGCGAACTCCATGATCTGCTGGATCATCCAAGGTCCGAGCGCGACCAGCACGAGGGCGGCCACCGCCAGTTTCGGCACGTAGCTGAGGGTCATTTCCTGCAGCTGGGTGGCGACCTGCAAGACGCTGATCAGCAGGCCGACGACGAGGCACGAAATCAGCAGCGGCGCGGCGACCAGGAAGGTCGTCCACAGCAAATGGTCGAGCAGCTGCAGCGCCTGGTCTGCTCTCAACGTTGACGCTCCCATCCCATACTGCACGTTCGAGTGGCACGAAAGGGACAACCCCCGCAATAGAAAGCGGGCGTTGAACGGCAGCGCGATGCAATCCGTGCGGCGCTCGCCCTGCTAGACGGGGAGCGCCGTCACCCCCGTGCAGACGCGCCCCGCGAAGAGCCGCCACCGGCCCGTGAAAGCCCAAGGGGTTGCAGCCGTGTGCAAGGTGGGGCTCGGAGCGAGCCGCACTTGGAAACTCCCGTCGACGCAGAAGTCGATGGCGACGTCCTGAAAGGTCAGATCGAGCCCGGTTAGCGGCCGCCACGCCTTGTAGAAGGCTTCCTTGGCGCTGAACGCCAGCTTCGGCCAGTCGAGTCCAGCGATGCCTGGCAGAGGCGCGTGAGCGGCGCGTTCCTCGGCGCGAAGCACTAGGCGCAGCGAGGCGGGCTCAAGCGGCTCGGCGGCCTCGGCGTCGATACCGAGCCCGGCGACGGCCCCCTTGCGGGCCGCGACCGCGCAGCAGAAGCCCTCGCAGTGGGTGATGCTGCCGACGGCGTCCGCCGGCCAGACCGGCGCGCGGTCCGGCCCGATAGCGATGGCTGCCGGCGCAAACCCAAGCTCCGCAAGCGCCAGCCGGGCGCAGGCGCGGCCGGCGGCGAACTCGCGCCGCCGCGGCTCCACGGCGCGGGCGACGACCAGCGCCTCCTCCGCGAACGGTGGCTGGTCGTACATCGACGCGGCCGCAACGCCGACGGCCACCGGGCGGGCGAAGAGCTGAGCTATGCCAACGGCGTCCAGCCCCTGCTCGTTCACCGTCCCTCGACCTCGCTCGTCCCGCGGTGATAGTGCGGCGCCAGCGGGGCAGGGGTCGATAGCGGATGCAGGTGAGCGCCGACAAATGGACGCTGAAGCCGGCGCCGCGGCCGGACGCCCGCCTGACCCTGGTGTGCTTGCACCATGCCGGCGGCGGCGCCTACAGCTACCGCGCCTGGGGCCAGCAACTGCGGCCCGATATCGAGCTGGTCGCCATCCAGTTGCCTGGCCGGGAGAACCGCGCGTCGGAACCGCTGCTGGCGTCGGTCGAAGCAGCGCTCGACGGCATCGTGGGCGCGATCGAGGATATTGCGCGCCGTCCGTACGCGCTCTTCGGCCACAGCCTGGGCGCCGTGCTCGCCTACCTCACCGCCCGCCGCCTGAGCCAACGGGACGCCGCGTCGCCGCCAACCCGGCTCTTCCTGTCGTCGGCGATCCCGCCCGCTCGTTCGAGCGCCGACTTGCGGCTCCCTCCCAGCGACGCGTCGCTGATCCGCAGGCTTGGGCGGCTGGGCGGCACGCCGGCGGCGGTGCTCGACGATCCCCGCATGCTGCGCGCCTTCCTGCCCGCCTTGCGCGCCGACTTCGAACTGCTGCGCCAATGCGTCGACGAGGACCACGATCCGTTGCCGGTCCCGTTCACCCTTCTGCGCGGCCGTGACGACAAGACCCTCGATATCGACGCCTTCCAAAGCTGGGGCGCCCGGTCCGCGGCCGCGGTCGAGGAACGTCTCTTTCCAGGTGGTCATTTTTACATCCAGGCGGCGCAGGCGAAGGTCGTCGCGCTGGTCAACGCGGCGCTCGAGGCGCCGCCCGCTTAGCGCGCGAAACTAGGGTTCAGCCGGGCGCGCACCCAATCGATGTAGCCCTCGAACGCCTCGCCGACCTCGGCGCGGGTCAGGCTGAACTCCTCAAGGTCATAGGCGTGCGGCGCCGCTCTGAGCCGCTTCGGGCTGGCGAGGTAGCGGCGGACCCGTTCGCCGAGCGCCTCGGGGTGGTCAAGGCCGAGCTGCGCCGCCACGCGCACCACCGTCGCGGCGGGGTCGGCGACGAGATCGTCGTAGAGCAGGTCGACCGGAGCGATCGCAGCGGCCGGAGCGGGCGAGAGGATCATGCGGCGGATGCCGTTGACGCCAATGGCCACCACGAGTTCGCCGACCGAGACCGGATCGGCCTGCCGCAGCAAAGCCTGGATCAAGCTGCAGGCGGAGCCGACGCTGACGTGAGGATCGCGGTGGATGCGGACGACGCGGGCGTCGGGGAAGACGTCATACAGGACTGGCCAGAAGTGGGCGTGCGCGAACGCCTTGCTGAGCCAGCGCCGGCCAGGGTCCGGCGACTGCAGGATCTGGACGTGGCGTTTGTAGTCGGTGAGCAGGCGCAAGAGATTGGGCCGGTCCAGCGCCTGCAGCCATTCCAAGTAGTTCCAGGCGACATGGAAGGCCGTGCGGCTGGTGTTGTGCCTCAAGAGCCAGTGGCACTCCTCCGCCGCATCGACGGCGATCGGATGCAGCGGCTGAGCGGCGGCCGGTACGCGAGCGACGAACTCCGCGGCATTCGCCCTGGCCGACGCGAGTTCGCCCGCGTTGGCGGGCGGGAAGGGCGTGCGCAGCTCCCACAGTTTCGGGCTGCGCAGCGCCGGGTCGAGCGCCAGCAGGGTCTGCAGCAAGGTGCTGCCGGTGCGGGCGCCGGAGATGATGAAGATCGGGGCGGTGACCGGCGTCTCGGCCAGCACCGGCGTTTCGGCCAGCCGACGTTGGAGCTTGGCCTGGTTGTTGATCCAGATAGAGATCCAGTCGATCGCCGACGCAGGATCGGCGCGGTGACGCTCGGCCGCGGCGGAGGCGTCTGCCGCCAGCAAGCGCAGCCCGTCCAGGTCGACTGGATTGACCGTGACCTCGCTCGCGCCGACCCGGCGGCGCGCCGCCTCCAGCATGGCGTCGAGCTCGATTTTCACCACAACCCAGACCGGCTCAGCCGGCTGCGGCGGGCTGCGCCTGGCCGAGGACTTCGGCCAGCAGGCGGATCGTCGGTGTGTCGTAGAGATTGGGCGCCGGCGCGTCCGGCGGCATGAACTCCTGGATCTGCACCGAGATTCGCACCGCCAGGATCGAGTGGCCGCCCATCTCGAAGAAGTCGTCGTCGCGGCCGATCGTTTCTATCCCCAGCACCTGGCTCCAGACGTCGTGAATGCGCTGCTCCAGCTCGCCCTCCACCTCGGCGTATTCCGAGACCAGGTTCGGGCGCTTGTGCTGCGTCTGCGACGCGGCGTTGGCGAGGGCGACGCCAGTCACCCAGAGGTCGATCCGCCCCTGCACGTCGTGTGTGGAAACGATCACCTGCGGCTGCGGGGGCAGGTTCAGCACATGCTCCAGCGCCTCGACCCCTTCGTCTTCCTCGATGGCGAGACCGCGGAAGATGCTGAAGCGTCGGTCGGTCTCGACGAAGTGCCCGTCGCCCCAGAGGTCCCAGTTGGTGGCGGTCCAGTTGGTGTGACCGCCGCGGCGGTGTCGCAGCAGAATGAGGTCGGCGACGTGGTTCGCGCCCGAGTAGGCGCAAAGGCCAAGCCCGCCGAGCGCGGTCGAGATGGACGAGAGCACGATGCCGAAGTCGATCGGGTCGGCGCCGAACACATCGAGCGCAACGCCGAGGCCGTGCGCCTTGCCCAGGAAGTTATCCTCGAACAGCGGAGTCTCGTCGATCTCGTCGATCGCGCCGCGCGCCTCCACGGTGCCGGCGCCGAAGATGATCCCGTTCAGCGCTCCGAAGCGCTCGTAGATCGTCTCGCGCAGGCGGAGCATATCTCCTTCGCAGGACACGTCGGCCTGCACGTAGATCGCCTCGCCGCCGAGGGCGTTCAGCGCCGCGAGGTGGTCGGCGCGGCTTGGCGCCGGATCCGGGTCTTCCTCGGTGGGCGCCGCCGGCTCGCCAAGTGGCGAGCGGCCGACCAGCACCAGCCGCGCGTCCCAAACTTCGGCGAGATGGCGGGCGAAGATCAGGCCGATGTAGCCCATGCCGCCGGTGATCTGATAGACGCCGCCTCGCTTCAGGCCCGAGCAGGTCTCGGTCGGCCGCGGCGGAAGGCGTTCGACATCCTGCGCCCACCAGAACCGGTCGCGCAGGGCAACCATCCGATCGGCGATCGGCGATCTCAGCGCGTCGGCGATGCGGGCGAAGACAGGCCCAGACTGTTTGCCGTCCAGCAGAGCAGGATCGATATCCAGCACGCGGGTGATCACGTGCGCGTTCTCCTGCGGCGCCACTCGGCCGAAGGCGATCGCTGAGGCGGCGCCGGGACGCAGGATCTCCGAACCGGAGACCTCGGCTGCGCCGCTAGTCACGATCTCGAAGGCGACGCTGCTGCGGCCGAACACATCGTGATAGGCCTTGAGGCACCGCGCCAGACTGGCGACGCCGCACGCCTGTCGCCGGTCGAACCGGGCGCGGGGCTCGCGGACGGCCAGATCGTCGTCGTCGGGCGCGGTCAGGTTCCAAGCATGGACGACGCGCCGCGGTAGTACGCCCTCCGCCTTCAGAGCTTCGAACGCCAAGGCGAGATCGGAGGTGGCGGACGGATCGATGCGGAATAGGTCCTTGCCCAAGCGCTCGAAAGTCTCGCCCGGCCGCAGCCGCACCACGCGCTCGCCATGCTTCGCAATTTCGCTGGCCAAGCGACCCGGGGCGCCGACTCCGGCGTCATCGTTCTCGAACACCAGCCAGCACTCCTCCTCGGCCAGCGCTGGGGAGGCGCCGATCAGCGCGGTGCGCCGCCAGGTCGGCAGGTAGAGCCACTCGGGCGGCTTCAGCTTGCCGCGGTTCTGCGCCGGTCGGCCGGCGGTGGGCTCAGTGCGGAAGGTCTGATGCTCGAACGGATAGCGCGGCAGGGGAACCATCCGGCGCTTCTCGGCGCGATGAGTCGCGGCCCAGTCGACCGGACCGCCTTCGAGCCAGATCCGCGCCAGCGCACGGGTCAGCATGGCGACTTCGTCGCTGGCCGCGCCGTCGTTGTGGATCGTGTTGACGATCCGAACGTGCTGGCGATGCACGCCGTTCTGTTGCGCCAGGCCCGACAGCAATCTCCCAGGTCCCACTTCGACCAGCAGGTCGACCCCGCGCCGCACCAGCGTGTCCAGCCCTTGCGCGAACAGCACCGGCTCGCGGATGTGCTGGACCCAATAGTCCGGATTGCGCAGCGTCTCCCAGAGCACGACGCCGCCAGTGACGTTGGAGACCAAAGGGAACGACGGCGGCCGCATCGCCACCTTCGAGACCGCGTCGCGAAACTCGGCCAGCATCGGCTCCATCAGCCGCGAGTGGAACGCGTGCGACGTGCGCAGCCGGTTGCTGTGGATCTGCTCGGCCTCGAGCTTCGCGGCGAAGGCGTCGATCGCTTCGGCGGCGCCGCTGACGACACTCTGCCGCGGGCTGTTGACGGCCGCAACATCGAGGTCGGCGGGAAGCTCGAACGCGTCAGGTAGGGCGGCGACGGACAGCATGGCGCCGGGCGGCAACGCCTGCATCAGTCGCCCTCGTAGGGCGACTAGATCGAGGCCGTCCTCGAGCGAAAAGACGCCGGCCAGGCAGGCGGCGGCGTACTCACCGATGCTGTGTCCGATCGCGTAGCTCGGTTTCACCCCCCACGCGGTCATCAGCGCGCTGAGCGCGTACTCGAACACGAACAGCAGGGGCTGGGCGACGCCGGTCTGAGCGATGTCGGCGTCAGTGAAGGCGCAGGTATCGTTGCCGCGGAACAGCGGCCCCAGGTCGATGCCATGCCGGGACGAGAGGTGGGCCAGGCACCGATCGACGATGCCGCGGAAGATCGGCTCCTGCTGATAGAGCTGACGGCCCATGCCGAGGTGCTGCGCGCCCTGACCCGGGAACATGAAACCGACCACGCGCTCGCCGCTGGCGATGCGACCGCCGACGGCCGTCGACTGGGCGCGCCCGGCCAGAGCTTCGCGCGCTTCTCGCACATCCCCACAGACGATCGCCGCCCGGCACTCCAGCGCCCGGCGCCCGACGTTGAGCGTGTAGGCCACGTCCGCAAGCTCGCGGCGAGACGCGCCACGCAGCCGCCGCCGGAGCGCTTCGGCCGAGGCCGCGAGCGCCGCCTCGCTGCGCGCCGAGAGCGTCAGCACATACGCGTGGCGCCTGGCGCGGGACACCGGCCGCTTCGGCGCTTCCTGCAGGATGGCGTGGGCGTTGGTGCCGCCGACGCCGAACGAACTGACGCCGGCGAACCGCGGCGCGCCGCGACGCCGCGGCCACGCCTGCGCTTCGCCGCTGACCGTGAACGGGCTGACGGTGAGGTCGAGGTCGGGGTTCGGCTTCTGGAAATTCACGTTGGCGGGGATCAACTCGTGCCGCAGCGCCAGCGCCGCCTTCATCAGCCCGGCGACGCCCGAGGCGGACGCGGTATGGCCGACGTTGGTCTTCACCGAGCCGAGGTGGCAGACGCCAACTCCATCGGTCTGGCCGCGGAACACCCGGGACAGCGCGGCCAGTTCGATCGCATCCCCGAGCACGGTGGCGCTGCCGTGCGCCTCGATGAAGCCGAGGTCGGGGGGCGTCACCGCCGCCGCCTTCATCGCCGCCCGGATCACCCGCTCCTGTCCAGCGATCGATGGCGCCATGTAGCTGGCCTTGCCGCCGCCGTCGTTGTTGACCGCGGAGCCTCGGATCACGGCGTAGATCGGATGGCGGCGGGCGAGGGCGTCTTCAAGGCGCATGAGCAGGACGACGCCCGCGCCCTCGGTGAAGACGGTGCCCATCGCATCGGCGTCGAAGGCGCGGCAGAATCCGTCAGGCGAGAGGATGCCGCCGGGCACGTAATTGTATTTCGTCAGCCGCGGGCGGGTGATCGAGACGCCGCCAGCGAGCGCCGCGTCGCACTCCTCGAGCAACAGCGACTGGCAAGCCAGATGGACTGCGACCAGCGAGGTCGAGCACGCGGTCTGCACGGTCAGCGCCGGGCCGCGCAGGCCGAGGTGGTGGGCGACGCGGGTGGCCAGATAGTCCTTATCGGCCCCGATCATCTCGTCGAGCGCGTCCGGCAGCCGGGCGTCGGGCGCCAGCTCGAAATAGGAGGTGAAGTTGGCGCCGCCAAAGACGCCGACATTCGGGCCGGCGACGTCGATGGAATAGCCGCCGTCCTCCATCGCCTCCCAGGCCAGCTCCAGGAACGCGCGCTGCTGTGGCTCGAGCCGGTCGGCTTCGCGTGGGCTCATGCCGAAAAGGGCGGGGTCGAACCGCTCCGAGCGGTCGTCGAGCTTCACCTGTTCCACCATGTGGCCGTTGCCGCGCGCCGCGGCGGCGGCGTCGAAGCGGGCGTTGACGCCCACGCTCTCGCGCCCCGACTTCAAGTTGGCCCAGAATTCGGCGACGTCGTCGCAATCGGCGAACCGGCCGGCCATGCCGACAATTGCAATCCCGGAACGCTTCACTTGTCCCCCCGGAGAACTGCCCGGCCCCGCCCGAAAACTACCTGGGAGGTCGGGGCGGGGATGATCGTCGCGTGGTTGAGGTTGTGCGGTCAAGCGTGAAGTCCGCGCCCACCCGACTGGACCTCGACGGACAGTTCCGTTCTAAGATCACTCACCGCGTGAAGGCGGCCATGAGCAACCATGCAGAGAGTCGGACTAAATGGGTGACTGCTCGCTCGGGGCCGCAAGCCCTCTAGGAAGCTGAAGGTGGATGGCATCTGTCCGTAGCCTGACGATTGCTCAGACGCTGCAGTTGCGCGCTGCGCGGCAAGGCGAGCGAGTCGCGTTCCGCGAGCTCCGTAACGACCTGACCGAGCGCGACCGGGTCACCTACGGCGACCTCGACCGGCGTGCGCGAGTGCTGGGTCAGCAACTGTCGCGCCAGGTAGGGCGGGGTGCGCGAGCGTTGATCTGGTCACCCGGCGCCATCGACTATCTCATCGCCCTTTTCGCCTGCTTTTACAGCGGCGTGACCGCGGTCTCGGGCGTCCCGCCCTACGCGCCCAGCGCTCGGACGCAGCGCCACGAGGCGCGGTTGGGACGCTTGCGCACTGTGGTCGAGACGTCGGGCCTCACCGCAATTCTAGGTCCGGCGGAGACGATCGATCGTGTGGGTGCGCTCCTGGCAGGTTCGCCAGGTGATGTCGCCTTGGTCGCCACTGATGACGCGCTTGCAGCGACTCCGGCATTATGGGCGCCGGTCACGCCGACCGCCGATGACATCGTACTCCTGCAGTACACGTCGGGTTCGACGACATCGCCCGGCGGCGTGGTGCTGCGCCACCGCAACCTGTCGAGCAATTTGGAGGCTCAGGCGACCGCGTTCGCGATGAGCGAAGCTGACGTCGGTGTGAGTTGGCTGCCGATGTTTCACGATCTTGGGTTGATCGGCGCGGGGCTGTTGCCGGTTCATGCTGGCTTTCCCTGCGTGCTGATGCCGGCCGCGGGGTTTCTGGAGCAGCCTCAACGGTGGCTGCAGGTCGTGTCTGACGAGGCGGCGACGATCAGCTGGGCGCCAAACTTCGCCTATGGGCTCTGCCTGAGAGCCATGGCCCCTGAGGCGCGCGCAGGGCTCGACCTTCGCCGTTGGCGGATCGCGATGAACGCCGCAGAGCCCGTGCAGGCCGAAACGGTGCGTCGGTTCGCCGAGGGTTTCGCGGTCGCCCGTTTCCAGGCCAACGCCATGTATCCCGCCTATGGCCTCGCGGAGGCAACGCTGGCGGTGACGGCGCCGTCGCCCGGTCAGCGCGTGCACATCGTCGAAGCCGACCGGGCGGCGCTCTCCCGTGACCGACTCGAGCCGCCGTCACCGGGAGCTGCTGTGACTGAGCTAGTGGGCTGCGGCCATCCGGTTCCCGGCGTGGAGCTGGCGATTGTCGATCCCCTGACGCTACGACGCCGGCCGGCCGATGTCGTCGGGGAGATCTGGGTGAGTGGGCCGGGCCGCTCCGAGGGCTACTATGGTGAGGGCGACGCCCGGTCCGACGCCTGCAATGCGCGCATCTCCGGCGAGATCGGCGCCTGGCTGCGCACAGGCGACCTCGGCTTCATCAAGGACGGCGATCTCTTCATCACCGGCCGGTTGAAGGACGTGATCATCCTGCGTGGGGCCAATATCTACCCGCAGGATATGGAGGCGACGGCGACGGCGAGCCATCCGGCGCTGCGGGAGGATTGCGCGTGCGCGGTCTCGGTCGATGCAGGGGGCGAAGAGGCGGTGGCGATCGTCTGCGAGATCGACCGCCGCCAGCATGCCGCGGCGCCTGAGGCGGCGGCCGCGATCCGCCGTGCGATCTTCGAGCGGCACGGGCTGGAAACCCATGCCGTCGTGCTGATCCGCCAGGGCAACCTGCCCAAGACGCCGAGCGGCAAGCTGCAGCGGCGCGCTTGCCGAGACCTGTTGGGGCGAGGCGCTCTGCCGAGTGTGATCGACGACCGGTTGCCGTCGTCCGACCGGCGAACGTCGCCGTCGAAGACACGTCCAGCGGACGCAGATGCTCCAACGTGGATACTGGTGCAGTTGCGAGCTGAGGCCCCTGGCGCTGAGATAGCGCCAGAGACCTACCTGGCCGATCTGGGCTTGAGTTCGGTGCGGATCACAGAGCTTGCCGGAGAAATCGAGGCTCTGTTCGGCCAGCGCATCGCCGCGGCCGACCTCTTCGAGATGCAGCGCGTCTCCGACCTTATCGCGCGGCTCTCGCCGCCGGCATGACGATGGGATCGATCCCCAGGAAGCTGTCAGCGCGGTAGGACGGGTTTGGATAGGTGTAGAATCCCTGTCCAGACTTCAGGCCGAGGAGGCCGCGGTCGAGAAACTCGGTCTTCAGGTGCTCGGCAATCGCGGGCGCCTCCACGTAGCCCGCGTCGGCATGGATGCGCACCACGTCGTAGAGCGTGTCGATACCGATCATGTCCATGCCGCCAAAGGGACCGTGATCCATGCACTGGGCGATCATCCAGGCGCGGTCGATGTCCTCGAATCCGACAAATCCCTGGTGCCACAGCAAAAGCGCCGCGCCGTTGTAGGCCTCGAGCATAGCGTTGAAGACGTAGCTCGGACGCTCCTTGGCCATCAGGATCGGGGTCTGGCGGATCGAGCGGGCGAACGCGGTGACCGCCTCGATCGTCTCCGGCCGCGTGCCAGGGTGCGGCATCACATCGACGAGGTTCGAGACCCAGACCGTCTTGTGGAAGTGGAGCGCCAGGAACTGATCGGGTCGGCCCGTGGCGTCGGCGATCATCGACGGCGTCAGGCTGGAGCTATTAGTGGTGAAGATGGTGTGCGGCGGCGCCAGAGCACCCATCCGCGCGAACAACGCTCGTTTCACCACCACGTCCTCCGGCGCGGATTCGCTGACGATGTCCGCCGTGGCGAGCGCCTCTTCGAGATCGAGTGTGTAGTAGATCCGGCCGAGGATCGCGGCCGCCGGCTCTGGCACATAGGCGGGCGACAAGGTCCGCGCGTGCATCTCGATTACCGCCCGAGCCTCGTGCAACACCTCGCGGGAGATATCGCAGACGGTGACGCGATAGCCGCACATCGCGCATTGCAACGCGATCTCGCGCCCAACCGAGCCGGCGCCGACGACGAGCACTTCTTCTATCCGCGACATGGCGGGCGCTGGCTCCCCGCGTACTCAGGCCGCTTTGGCGTAAGGGAGATAGCCGCTCGCCAGGCAGACGCGGCCGGTGCGGCCATCGCGGAAGAACTCCAGCGCGCTGGCGTTGATGGCGGAATCGACCACCAGCCAACCGCCGTCCTCCAGCCTCGCGCGCACCCGTTGGAACTTGTCGCCGCGATAGTTCAGCTCGCAAGCGAGGATGCCGCCCTCGAGCGTGACGTTGGCCTCGTAACCTTCGGCCCATCCGGCGTAGACCCCGAGCACGTCGTTCGGCGCAACGCCGTTGAGGCCGCCGATGGTGCAAGGCTTGCCGCGCGACTGCACGCTCTCGTAGCCCAGACGCTGGGCGATCTCGGCGACGATCACGTCGCGCACGCCAGGCGGTCCTTCGAGCGCCACGACGTACGAGACCTCATCCTGTGGATCCATGCGCACGGCGCAGGACTGGTTCTCTTGCCAGCCGTTGAAGCCGATCAAGCCGTCCGAGAACTTGAACAGTCCGTAAGTGAACGCGGTGGGCGCGTGTGGCCAGGGCTGCACCCGCAACGAGCGGCTGAGCGGGATGCGCTCGATCTGCAATTGGTTGCGCAGGCCCTCGGGGAATGGATTGGCCGCCGCCGATCCATCCCGGCGCGCGAGCGGGGCGACCACGTCGAGCAGGGTCGCGGTGTCGAACTTGGCGATCGCCCGGAAGCCGTCGGCTTGCGGCGGCGCATACTGGATCTCGCGGATATGGATGCCCGCCGGATCGACGATCGATTTGCGAGCCAGCCGGTCGATCGACTCGCCGGCGTAGGTCGCGACCAGCCGGTTCAGGATGCCGCGGTCGATGCCGCCATAATTGAACACCGCGCCCGGCGTGAACAGCCGCTTGGCCGTGCGCACGCGCTCGGCGAAGGTGTCCCACGGAATCAGGGCGCGCATCTCCTCGATCGTGCGCGGGTCTTGCATGCCGCCGGTGCGGGTCAGGAGATGGCGCACGGTCACCGGGTGTTCCGCCCGGACCAGCGGAGTCAGCTCCGGCAGGATGCTCTCGAACGGCGCGTCGAGATCGAGGCCATGGCGCTGGTGCTGGTCCAGGCAGATGATCGCGATGAAGATGTCGGCCAGACACCCGGAGGCGAACACCGGCCGCTCGTCGCCGGAAACCGGCCGAGCCTCCTCGCGGTAAGCGCGCGAGATGCGACTGCCGGCGATGTCGATGTCGACGCTGAGCGCGGGCAGTGCGGCCTTGACCGCGATGGCCTTCAGGACCGTATCGAGTTCGACCCCGAGTTGGGCCGGATGCTTGCCGTTGTAGGTCATTTCGCCGCCAGCCCCCCAGCAAATCGGGGCCGCCCTTCAGGTTGAAACGCACGGGCGTCCAACCACAAGCCCCCAAGAAATTCTTGGATCATCGGCGGGGCTTGGGCAAGGGTGCGCGAGGCGAACGAGGGTTCCGGCGCGACCCTACCGAGAACTCTCCCAGCCGAACGCCCGAACCACCTGGAAAGCCGAACGATGTCCCAGCCCGCTCGCCAACTTCACCTCGTGGCGCGTCCGCAGGGCCTGCCGGCGAAGAGCGACTTCCAACTCGTCGAGGCCGATGTGGCCGAGCCCGAGGCCGATCAGGTGCAGGTCCAGAGCCTGATCATGTCGGTGGATCCTTACATGCGTCCGCGCCTCAACGCCGATCAGGCGTTGGGCGCGCCGTTGCTCGGCGGCGGGATCGGGCAGGTGATCAAGTCACGCAACGGCAAGCTCAAGGAGGGCGAGCTGGTGCGGCACGAGGCGGGATTCCAGGAGCTTTTCAACACCCCGGTCGGCCGGTTGGCGCCGGTGCGGCGTGATCCGCAGTTGCCGCTCAGCGTCTATCTGCATGCGCTGGGCGCCACCGGGCTGACGGCCTATGGCGGCATGCTCGAAGTCGGCAAACTGCGCGACGGCGAGCAGGTGTTCGTCTCGACCGCCGCGGGCGCGGTCGGCTCGGTGGCGGCCCAGATAGCGCGGATCAAGGGCTGCTACGTCGTCGGGTCGACCGGGGCGGAGGACAAGCGCCAGTGGTTGCTCGACGAGGCGGGGCTCGACGCCGCGATCAACTACAAGACCGCGCCGATCGCCGAGGCTCTGGCTGAGGTCACGCCGAAAGGGCTCGACGTCTACTTCGACAACGTCGGCGGCGATCATCTCGATGCGGCGCTGATGCGGATGAACCTGCGCGGCCGGGTGGCGGCGTGCGGTATGATCGCCTCGTACAACGGCGAGCCGCAGCCGGTGCTGGCGTTGCCGGCGGTGATCTACGGCCGGGTGACGATCCAGGGCTTCGTCAGCGTCGACTTCACCCACCTGGTCGCCGCTTTCAACGCCGACATGACTGCGTGGCTGAAGGATGGGCGCATCGTCTTTCAGGAGACGATCCTGGATGGGATCGAGCGCGCCGCCGAAGGGCTGATCGGACTCTTCACTGGCCGCAACCGAGGCAAGATGCTGATCCGGCTCGCCGACTGAACTTCAGGGAAGGCTGGCGAGGAAGCCCAACAGCTCGCGCGTCACCGCTTGCGGGTCCTCGAACGCCAGCATGTGGCCCCGGCCCTTCAACACCACGTGACGGGCGCCCGGGATCTCGCGCGCCAGCTGCTCCGACGGCTTGACGAACATGCGGTCGTTCTCGCCGACCAGGACCAGGCACGGGCAGCCGATCTGGCGCAGGCGTTCGATGTAGGGGTTGGGGTCGGCGTAGAAGACGCTCATGAAGTCGGCCAGCGTGTCGGGATCGCCCAGGCGCGAGCAGGCCTCGTACCAACCGAACGCCGCCTTCGGATCGACCGCCAGATGCAGGCTGTTGAGAAAGACGTCCTGCCGCGCCCCGAGGCGGGCGCCTTCGATGATCTGCACCCAGGTCTTGCCACGGAACAGCGGCGCGAGGTTGCGCACCTCGCCCAGGAAGACATCGAACCGGGCCTTCGGGTCGGCGGCGTCCGCCGCGCCGTCGGTGGGCGCGGTGGCCGAGCCGGTGTTGGTCGACATCAGGCTGAGCACGCGAGGGTGGTTTCCCATCGCATAACGCAGCCCGGCCATGCCGCCGGTGGCGTGGGTCAGCAGGTGGAACCGCTCCAGCCCGAGATGGTCGGCCAAGGCGCCGATGTCGGAGGCCACCGTCTCGACGTCGTAGCCGGCCGGCTCGCCCTCGATGCGGGTGCGGCCGTGCCCGCGCATGTCCATCGACACCACCCGATACCCCGCCGCCACCAGCGCATCGGCGACGCCCGGCAGCGCCCAATAGAGGTGATTTTCGGCCATCCCGTGCGTGGTCAGGATCGCCGGACCTGCGCCAATGTCGGCGTAGAAGATGCGGGCGGTGGGGAGGGGGGCGAAGGGCATCGCGGGTGCGCCCGGTGAGGAGCCTTTGACAGACGTTACCGGTTGCTGGAATTCACGTTATGGCCATCCGCGAAAGGGGCGATTCCGCCATGGGCGTTCGCCAGCGCCATCAGGAACTGAATAGCCCGGTCCACCCTCGGCGCGAATTTGCCACACTCGTTGCTCTGTGCATGTGCGACCTGGCCGCTTACTGCGGCTTCGAACTGGGTCGGCAGAGTGTCAGTGCAAATCTGTTTGGGGGCGGCGGGAAAAGCGGGGAAGCCAGCCGCCGCGACGGCTTTTTCGAAGGGCCGGACATCAGATGCTGAGAGGTGGGTCGGGCCGCCGAGAGTTCCTGTGAGCAGCGCTCGGCCGTTGCGATCGACCGTCAGGTAGATTGCACGCCGGTAGACGTGAGGCGAATGCATATCAATCGCTGTCTGAATTAAGGCGTAGGCCCGCGAACCATCTGCGGTGTGAAGCTTGGTCACATCGAAATTCTCAGCAGCGTCGGCCATCGCACAACGTCCCCTGTTGCCCAAGGCCGGATCGCCGCTTGCAGGCGCCGCCCCGAGGAGAAGAAGGATTGCCGCACTAGAAATTGCTTGCGACATGGGCCCGGGGGTTTGCCAGCGCGGCTTCCGCGTCATCTCGGAATACTGCTCTCGGGGCAGACCATGCAAGGCAAACCGACGTGTCATGGACCGGGCGGTGGCGGTGGGGAAGGCGGCGGAGCAGGCGGCGGAGCAGGCGGTGGGGGCTTTGGTGGGGCTGGCCACAGAGCTACGACGCGGCTCTCGACCTGGAATGCATCCGCCTCCTCCGGCAGTGAGGTATAAGCGTGGTACACTTGCATCTGAGCGGCATTCCAGGAAACTCCCGGTGGCAAGGCCAATGCTTGCTGCAAGACGCCTGTTCTATATTGGGCGCCTGAGCCGTACTCGCTGTTGTAGAACGCTTTGGCATAAATTGCGTCGAGCGAACTTGGGTTTAACGGGTGTGCGTAAGCTGCGTTCAATACTGTCGGTGTAGCAATGCGAGAGTACGTTGTTTTCGCGACACCCATTGAGGGGCCAAGCCGCAGGATTTGAAACAGTTGTTCAGCGTGCCTACTCTCGTGATAAATTGTGCTAGCGAGATTTTCAATGAAATCGTCTGTCACGGTCGGAGCTGTGAAAACTCCAGGCGCGACGTTCATAGAGTTGGTTGATCCCGCAAATGACGCATTGAAACCCACTTTTGTAGGATCGTCGGCGATTGCGGCAAGCGGCGGCACGCCGGCCGTAGCCAATGCAGCGTTAGCAAGCGCCAGAAATTGCTGGCGTCGCTGATCCGCTGTCAGAGTAGGCCAATCAGCCTTCAATTGTTCGACGCCGGCGTCATAACTTGATACAGTTTTGTCCTGGTCCAATCCTGAAGTGTAGGCGGGATAAATTGAGAGTGTTTGCCCTTCTTCTATGTAGTCTGGGTTCTTTATCCCATTAGTGATTGCTATTTGGTCGACGGGAACTCCAAATTTCTGCGACAAAGCATTCAAGGTATCTCCGGCCACCACGGTATATTGAGTAACTGCGGCCGGTACATTAATTATTTGCCCAATCTCTATCTCGTCCGGGTTGGTTATGCTTGGATTTAATTTAAGAATATCATCCACGCTCACTCCCCAGTCATGAGCTATTTGGTTCAGGGTGTCGTTTTTCTTTACCTTAACCGTCGCAGACAAGTGTAGGGGATCTGATTGTTGGTCGCTTGGAATTTGCGCCTGTGCTTGAGCTGCCTTTTCTATAGCTGCCCTTATTTGCGCTTGCTGAATGCCATCGCTGATCCATTGGCCAATAGTCTGCCCGATGGTGTTGGGTAGCTCTTCGATAATGCTTTGCCCAAAATCCGTTCCGGAGAGGACCGATCGGGTCGCGCCGCCAGCGATGGCCCCTGCGATCCCGGTGAGCGCGCTTGCTGCGAACCCCTGGAAGGTGATGGGATCTTTGGCGCTAACGTTGAAGGCAGTGTCGAGATGCGGTCCGACTACGGCTTCCACGCCCGCCTCCACCCCGGCGGTCGCGACACTGGTCCAGCTGAATGACTTCTGCAGACCGGTCGCAACGCCAATGCCTTGCGTCACTGCGCTGCTGATCGAGGCGTCGACGAAGCTGGTCGCGAATTTCCCGACATCCTCGGGTAGGCCGTCTGCGATGCTAGTGTTGAAACCCTTGAGCAAACCGTCAGCGCCGGGCACGCCGGCAACTCCCGTAAGCCCAACAGAGACTGCCCCGCCGATCGCGCCCAGTGCCACGCCGGCCCAGTTAAACTTCGACTCGACGCCGGTGGCGAGTTCGACCACCTGGCTGGCGACATCGGAGGCCGCCCCGATCACCGCGCCTGCGGCGATATCGGCGACAGTTGTGCCTAGACCGCTGAACACACCTGCGATCGCGGTGAACACTTCGGGTTGGAAGAGCACGATGGCGACCACGACCCCGACGATCGCGGCCAGGATCTCGCCGATGATGCCGCAGCCGCCGTGGTGCGGGGCGGGGGGCGGCGGGGCGGCGTTGGGGAGAATGTAGCCGGTGGCCTGGTTGGCGCTGTACGGCTTGAAGGTCGAGCTGGTGTGGCCAATGTTGACCACGTCGTTGGGGATGTTGAGCGTCTGCCCGACGGTGAGGGTCTGGTTGCCGGAGAGGCCGTTGTCGTCAGCGATCAGGTACCAGAGACTGGCGTCGCCCCAGACCAGTTGCGCGATCGACTGCAGCGTGTCGCCGGCCTGAACCGAGTAGGTCTGGGCGGTGGGATCGACGTTGTTGGGGTCGAGCTCAGTATAGTTCTCGTCGAAGTTCGCTGACGAAGCGGCCGCCGGCGGGCCGTTGATCCCCTGGCTGATCGCCGTGGCGAAATTGGTCTGGCTGGGCCCGGTGTTGCCGACCGAGCCGATCGAGTGGTTGTTCAAGTAGTAGTATTCGTTGATCGGGCCGGCGGAGTCGGTGCGGTCCATCACTTGGCCGGCGACGCTGTTGACGTAGCTGACCGTGTGCGGCTGGCCATCGCTGATCGTCGCGGTGGTCAGGTAGCCGTTAGCGTCGTGCGTCAGCGTGGTGGTGTAGATCGTGCCCTGGCTGGTGTTCGGGTCGAAGTTGATCGACTGCTCTTCCGACAGGATCCCCCAGATGTAGTTGTATGAGTAGTAGGTGTTCGGCTGGTTCGTCCGGGTTCCGTTGCTGGCGATGCTGTAGGCGCTGGTGCTGACCCCCGTCATCTGGCCGCCTTCATAGGCGCCGCCCCAGACCCCGCTCGAGGACTGGGCGTTGTAATGGTAGGTATTGGTTTGATAGAGTGTCGACCCGTTCGACTGGGTCTGATAGCTTTGGTCCGAAGTCATCTGACCGTCAGCATTGTAGACGATGCTGTAGTGACTATGCGAAATCACGCCCGCCGATGAGTAGTCGTTCTCGAGCGTCAGCCGCCCCAAGGCGTCGTTGGTATAGGCGACCGCCGTGTAGGCCGAGCTTTGCGCGGCCGTGGTGTTCTCGAAGCCATTGCCGGTCACTTGAGCGTCGGCGATCTGGACACTGATCAGGTAGCCGTCGGCGCTGTAGCCGTAGTACTCGCTGTGGACGTCGTCGGTGGTGACGCCAAGGCAGTTGCTGACGAACGACAGGGTGGTCGCCGATATGCGCTGTCCGGCGGCGTCGAACGCGATCGTCGTGCCCTGGTAGCCGCCGGTGATGCCGTCGCCGCGGGTCGCGCTGACCAGCTCGCCTTGGCTGATCACCGTGCGGTTCATCGAGTCGTAGGCGTACCAGTAGTCTTCCGTCGCGCTGGCGCTCGTGCCGCCGCTGACCGGGACAGTTTTGTAGTTGGCCAGCACGTGCACGATGTTGCCGTTCTGGTCGTACTCGTAGGCGATCGACATCGGCTGCGCACCGGCATTGCCGGTATCGGAGATCGAGACGACCCGGCCGAGAGCGTCGTAGCTGGCGGTCTCGTTCTCGTAGGACGTGCTCAGCATCGTGCCGCCCAGGCAGCCGCCCGACGGATAGAAGTAAGTGCTGGACTCCAGGATGGTGTCGCCCAGCGCATCGTAGCCATAAGCGCCCACGGTGTAGGACGACGTGCCCGTGATCGCGTCGACGGTGATCGACGAGTCCTTGCCGGTGTTGAAGTAGGTGTAGGCGAGGCTCTGGCCAGCGCTGGAGGTCTGGGTAATCAACTCGCCGGCGGCGTTGTAGGCGTAGCTGTGGGTATAACCGCCGAAATCGGTTCCCCCGATCGCCCGCCCGAACGCGTCGGTCACCGACGTCGAGGTCAATCCGGTCGAATTTACCGTAGTCTCCGTCCAGCCGCCAAAGGTGGTCATCCCAGTGGTCGCGAGGGTGGAGGACCAGACGAAGTTGTTGGTCGTGGCGTGGCCGGCGTAGTCGACGGTCTTGATGACCCGCCCGGCGCTATCATAGTCGGTGGTCGCGACGACGAGCGAGCCGAGCTGGGAGTTCCAAGTCTTCAGTCGCTGCCCGAGGCCATCGTAGGCGTAATAATTGGTCAGCGCCACGCCAGTGGCGGCGACGGTCGGGTGCGTGTCGGCCGTGAGACGGCCCATGCCATCGTAGGCGCGGGTCTCCACTCGGCCGAGTTGATCGGTGATCTTGGTCTGATCGCCGAAGACGTCGTAACCGTAGTTCATCTGCCCGCTGTCGGGCTGGAACTGTTCGACGACCTGCTCGGCAGCGCCGCCGTAGCCGCTGCCGGCGAGCAGCAGGTTGGTCGTGAGGTTGCCGTTGGCGTCCTTGCCCGCGACCAACCGGCCGCCCAGATCGAAGTATTGGTAGACCGTGGGGGTGACGCCGGTGTGGATCACCCCAGTGTTGTCGGTGTAGCTGACCGCCGCCTCGACCGCGGAGGTCTCGTCGCCGAGCGTGTTGTACCCGAAGCTGGTCAGCGCGCCGAGCGCGCTGGTCTGGGTGAGCACGTCGCCGAAGGCGTCGTAGGTCTGGCTCTGGGTCAGCGTGCTTGTCGTGGTGCTGGTTAACTGCCGGAATGGGCTGATCACAGCGGTGACTTCGTCGCGCGCATCGTAGGTGGTGATGGTCGGCGCGAGGCCGGCGACATAGGCGCTGGCGACGACACCGCCAGTCGTGTCCGCGGCTATCGCCGCGAGGAAGGTGTCACCGGTCAGATTGACGGCGCCGGTTCCCGCGGACGCGATTTGCAGCGTCTCATTGCCGTCCGCGTCGTACACGTTGAACACGGTCGAGCCGTTGCCGGCGTTGGTGCTGATCTGGCGGCCCGCGCCGTCGTAAGTGAAGGCCTGACTGAAGACCCCGTTGAGGCCCTTGGCGGTCACTTCGCCATAGGCGTCGTATTGGGTCTGGGAGGCGTCGCCGTAGACCCAGGTAGAGCCGCTAAGGTCGGCGTTTGCTTGGTAGGTGACTCGGTTCAGTGCGTCGAACTGGGAGACCCGCTGTTCGCTGATGCTGGCGCCACTGGACGTCAGCCGGGAGTAGGCGTCGGTCAGCACATTGCCATCGGCATCGTAGGCTAGGCTTTGGGTGAAGCCGGATGCGTCGGTTGTCGACGTCAGCCGTCCTGCCGCGCCGTAGGTGTAGGTCGTGAGCCGATCGGAGCCGACGGGCGAGCCGACGTTCCCGACGGTGGAGCGAGTGAGGTCGCCCAGGCCGTCGTAGTAGTAGATCGTTTGCGGCGTGTCGGTCGTGGTGGGCGTGATCCCGTCAGCGTAGCTGGCGGTGGTGAAACTGGTTTGGCGTCCTTCGCTGTCATAGACGTAGGTCGTCGTGTCGCCAGTCGCCTGCCGCTGAGACGTGACCTCTCCGAGGCCGTTGTAGGTGTAGGTGATGGTCGCCGTGGCGCTGCCGGTCGACAATCCGCCGCCGCTGCCGACCGATGCGTAAGCGACGTTGAGCCGGCTCTCGGTCAGCCGGCGGCCGTCCTTGTCGTAGGTGAAGCTCGTTATCCGGTCGTTGGCGTTGGACGTCCCCGACGGTGGCGCGTTGTCGGTCGTGGCCGAGAAGCCGGAGGCGAAGCCTGCGCCGAGCGGGGTCGCGAACTGGGTCTCGGTGACGACGTTGCCGTCCTGATCGACGGCATAGGTGGTGAGGTAGCCGAGCGGATCGACCTGAGCGATCCGGCGACCGGCGGCGTCGTAGAAGCTGTAGGTGGCGGCGCCGTCGCCATCGACCGCCTTCCAGACGTTGCCGTCGCCGTCATAGAAAGTCTGCGCGACGATGTTCACCGGCGAGGCCGAGACCTGATAGCTTGAGCCGTTATAGGCGCCGGTGTAGATGGCGCTGATCGCGGTCGACAGCACCGTGGTCACGGTGAGGCGGTTGTCCTTATCGTACGTATAGTTGGTCTGCCGGTAGATCGTCGGATTGACCGCCGCTGGCGGCGCTCCGCCGGGCGTGCTGGGCAGGGTGGTCAGGAACGACCCGTAGCTGACCTGGCTCGTCTTGTTGCCAACCTTGTCGTAGGTCTCCGCGGTGAGCGCACCGAGTGCATTGACCTCGGCGATCTGATCGTCGCGATGGTCGTAGTAGTAGAACGTCTTGTCGCCGTTCGGATCGACCGTCTCGATCAGGTTGCCGCGACGGTCGTAGGTGTTCGTCGTGGTCAGGTTGAGGTGGCCTGACCCAGGGTCGACGACGGTCGAGGTCAGCCGGTTGTCCAGATCGTAGGCATAGTTGGTGGTGCGCTGCTCGGTCAGACCGGAGGCTTCCACCATCTGGGTGCGGTTGCCGAAGCCGTCGTAAGCGTAGGTCGTAGCGACACTTGAGGCCTCGGTGCTGCCGCTCGACGTCACCGACGTTATCGGCAAGGTCGCGGATGTGACAAGCCCGCGACCGTTGTAGGCGTAGGTGGTGGTCCCACCGAGCTGGTTGGTCGCGGTCAGCTGGTCGCCGAACGCGTCGAGCGTCCAGCTCTGGGTCGCGCCGACGGCGTCAGTCTCCGACGTCAGTCGGTCGTCCGCGTCCCGCGTGAACGACGTGAGTTCGTCGGCGGAAGAGGTGTTGACTGTAGGCGGTGTGGTTTGGGTCGGCGTGCCGGTGGTTTGCAGGTGATAGCGCGTCACCGACGCGACCTGATCGCCGATCGTGTAGGTGGTGGCTGTCGCGTAGTTGTCGGGGTCGACTTGAAGAACGAGGCGGTTCAGCAGGTCGTAGTAGAAGAAGCCGGAGTCGCCGCGCGCGTCGGTCGTCTGCGTAAGATTACCGAACGCGTTGTAATGGTTGGTGGTGACCGCGCCGAGGGGATCGGTGGTGGTCAGCACGTTGCCGTTGGTATCGTAGGTGTAGTGGGTGATGTAGCCATTGCCGTCCGTAACGGTCAGCGCGCGGCCCATGCCATCGTACGTGTAGCTGGTGGTCGCTGCCTCGGCCTGACCGTAGGCGAGTGTCCTGCTCGATAGCCGGCCCCCGGCGTCGTAGACGAAGTGGGTGTCCGCCGCATCGGCGGTCCCAGATGCGGCCACGCTGTCGACCACACGGCCCATGGCGTCGAGGGTCAGGGCGGTCACAATGCCCAGCGGATCGGTCGTCGAGGTGAGCCGGCCGGCCGTGTCGTAGCCGTAGCTGGTCGTCTCGGCGCCGGACGGGGAGCCGATCAGCGTCGCCAGGGATGCGGTGGTGGTGGTGTCGGTCACCGCGTAGGTCGCGGCGTAGCGCTTGGCCGTGAGTGGGCTGCCGTCGGCGTTGTACGTATAGCCGGTGACGTAGCTGTCGGCGTCCACCGTGTAAGCGACCCGGCCAGCGTTGTCGTACAGGATGCGGGTGACGCGGTCTTTGGCGATGGCGTGCGCGGTCGCCCAGCTCTGCATCGCCGTCAGCGTCGGATTGCCGGCCGTGGCGTAGGCCGTCGCGAACTGGTCGGTCTTCACCTTGTTGCCGTTCGCGTCGTAGGCGTACGAGGTCACGAGGCCCATGGCGTCGATGCAGAACACCTCGCGGCCGAGCGCGTCGTAGACATAGCGGCTGGTGCGGTTGCCTGACGCGCCGCTCAGGCCGTGCGACGTGATCTGCGCCTGGACGTAGGCGACGCTGTAGCTGGAGGCGCTGGTGATGCTGCCGGCGTACTCGATCTTGTCGAGCAGGTTGCTCGCCGCGTCGTAGTCGTACTCGGTGACGCGGAGGTTGGCGTCGAGCGCGTAAGCCAGGCGGCCGTTGGAGTCGTAGACGTAATTGGTGACTTCGTCGGTCGACGCGGCGCTGACGGCGGCGGCGACCTGGGCGGCCGTCACTTGGGCGGCCCAGCCGCTGAGCGTCGTTGGCGGGACTTGATTGGCGAACCCGTGCTGGCTGACAACGTGGCCATCAGCGTCGTAGGCGGTTTGGGTCACGTCACCCAGCGCATCGACGGAATAGATCTGCCGATTGGCCGCATCGTAGACGTCGCGAGTCATATGACCGGCAGCGTCAGTGCGAGCGACGGCGTTGCCGTCTTTGTCGTAGACGTAGGACGTGGTGAGGTTCAGCCCGCCTGGGTTGACCACGCTCTGCGACAGGCGGCCAGCGTTGTCGTACGCGTAGGTGGTCACGGTCTGAGCCGCACTTCCCGCGGCCTGCGTCATGGTCAGCAGGCGGCTGCCCAGGTCGTAAGCGTAGGTCGTGGTGAGGTTGAGGTGTCCGGCGCCGGAGTCGCTGACCACCTGGGTGCGGCGACCGTCCAGATCGTAGGTGATGGCGCTGACCACCCCTAGCGGGTCGGTCGTGCTGATCGTCTCGCCGCGCGCGTCGTAGCCGTAGGTGGTCTTGAGATTGAGGCCGGTCGGATCGACCGTCTGGGTGAGCAGGCGGCTCGCGGCATCATAGGTGTAGGTGGTCACGACGCCACGTGCGTCGGTCATGCTGGTGGCGCGGTCGTCGAGGTCGTAAACCGCCTGGGTGACAGCCCCGGCGGCGTCGGTGGTCTTGGTCAGATTGCCGTCCGCGTCGTAAACGTAGACCGTCTGATGGCCCAATCCATCCGTGAAAGTGACGGTCTGGCCCCAGGCGTTCTTGGTCGTCGTGGTGGCGATGCCGAGCGGGGTCGTCACGGTGATCGACCGATCGAACAAGGTGTAGGCGTAGGTGGTCACCGCGCCGTTCGGGTCGGTCATGCTGATGACGTCGCCGTCGGCGTTGTAGGCATAGGTCGTGGTCAGGTTCAGATGGCCGGCGCCGCCAGGATCCTGGATCGTCTGGATCGTCCGACCGGCCTGATCGTAGACGTTCTGGCGAACCAGACCGTTCGGGTCCGTCATCAGCACCGCCCGCCCGAACGCATCGTACTGGTAGCTGGTAGTCAGATGCAGGCCGCCGGACTGGGCATCGCGGGTCAGGCTGGTAAGCAGGCCGAGCCCATTGTAGGCGCTGGCGACCTGCGTCGAAACGGTGGAGGTCAGCGCGTTGGTCTGGGTCACCACGTCGCCGAAGGCGTCGTAGGCGAAGGTGGTGTGCGTGCCGAGCGCATCGATCGTGTCCGCCAGAGTCCCGGTCACGTTGTAGTCGGCATGGGTGTCCGCGGCGCCGGTGAGCCCTGCGACGGCGGTGGTGAGCGCGCTCACGACGAAGCCGCCGGTCAGGGTCGAGAGGGTCGCCGAGGCGATAGCGGTGGCATAGGTCGTGGTGTCGGTGCGCTCGCCGAATGCGTCGTAGGCGTATTGAGCGACGTCGCCCGCCGGGTCGATCTGATAGAGTAGCCGGCCATCGACATCGTAATAGTACAGCGACCGGTTACCCATAGGATCGGTCTTGGAAATCAGCCGGCCGGCGGTGTCGTAGGCAAAGTGCGTCACGCCGCCATCGCCGGAAGTCGTGGTCAGCACTTGGCCCAGCACATTGTAGGTCGTGCTCGTGGTCCGGGCGTCGGCGGCGCCCGAGTCTTGCGTCTCGCTCAGCAGTTGGCCCACGCCGTTGTACGCATAGGTGGTCGTGGTCGTGCCGCTTGTCAGGCTCTGGATCGCCGTCAGCACCTGACCGTTCAGGTTGTAGGTGTAGTTGGTGATGTCGATACCGGCGCCCGTGGTCGACAGGGCGGTCAACGTCGCCAGCGTCGGCGGTGTCGTCAGCAGGGTGGAGACGCTGAGCTGCTGACCCGTGATTGTCTGATCGGGGGTCCCAAGCGGGGTGTAGTGATACTGCGTGACGTTGCCGTCGCCGTTCACCACGCCGCGCAGCAGGCCCCGCGAGTCGTAGACATACCAGGTGTGAATATCGGCTTCCGTGGCCGCGTTGTTGGTCCCGGCGCTGGTGAGAAGCTGGGCCAGCGTGCCGGCCGCCCAGAGCGATTGCGCGGCTGCGGTGGCGAAGGCGACGGTCTGCACCTTCTGGCCGGCGTCGTCGTACTGAGTCTGGGTCAGGAAGCCGTCGGCGTCCAAAGTCGCGGTCAGCCGGTTGTCGGCGTCGTAGAAGAACCGCGTGACACGATCGACGCCTGGCGAAGCGGTCGGCAGCACCAGTGCGGTGGGCGGTGTCGTGTGCAGCCCAGAGAGTGTGCCGCTGGCGACCAGATTGGCGTACGCGGTGGTGGAAACGAGGTTCGACGCGCCGTCGTAGGCGTAGACGGTCGCCGCGCCCGATGGATCGATGGTCTCGATCAGACGATGGGCGCTGTCGTAGACGTCGAACGTCCAGCGATCCGCCGCGTTCGCCGTGGGCCGCACAGTGGCGACCTTGACCGGCGCCGTGGCCGTTGCGGAGGCCAGTGTGGATAGCTGCGCTGGTGTCAGTTTGGTGGCGTAGCTGATCGTGTCCGACATCTGCCCGGCGGCGTTGTAGCCAAACTCGGTAATCGCGCCGTCGGCAAGGATCTCGGCGGTCTTCCGACCGTCATTGTCGTAGAGGTAGTAGGTGCTGAGGCCGGTCGGATCGGTGACCGTGGTCAGCTGGCCATCGGCGTCGTACTTGTAGCTCGTGGTCTGGGTCGTGACCCCGGCGCCCGACTGAGCGAACGAGATCAACTCGCCGGCCTTGTCGTAGGTCGACGTTTGCGTCAGCCCGCTGGCCAGCGTGACCGTCGTTGTGGTGCTGGCGTTGTTGAACACCGAGGTCGTGGTGGCGCCGGTCAGATCGGTGGTCGCGATCAGTCGCCCCAGGCCGTCGTAGCTGAAAACCTGACCCGTCGGGTCGGTCGGCAGGCGTTGCGCGCCCTGGTACGAATAGGCGCTCGCCGCCGCGCCGGGCAGGCTCATCAGCAACTGCCCCGACGGGCTGTAGACATAGGTTGTCTTGGTGATCTCGGTCGTGGCCGAGGTGTCGCCGGCGCCGGTGCTGGTGTCCGCGCCGTAGGACGTGATGCTCGCGACGTTGCCGCGGAAATCGTAGGTGAAGTCGGTGCGCTTGGTGTTGGCGAGGTCGGCCAGATGGCCCGCCCAGGTATTCAGCTGAATGACGTTCGGCGCGCTGTTGGCGTTGACGGTGAGGCTGACAGTGGCCGCCGCCGAGGTCCCTGCCGTGTTCGTCGCCGTATAGGTGAAGCTGTCCGCGCCGCTGTAGCCGGCGGTCGGGGTGTAGGTGATCGTGGCGCCGCTGACGCTGACCGTGCCGTGGGTCGGTCCGGTCCCGACCGCGACGCTCGATGCGGGCCCCGTGATGTTGAGAATGACCGGGTTGGACTTCGAATCGTAGGCCACCGCTGCGGTCACCGCGTTCGCGGTCGGTGCGGCCGTGACCAGCGAGGCGTTGACGGTGAGGCTGGCGGTCGCCGCCGCCGACGTGCCCTTCGCGTTGGTCGCGGTGTAGGTGAAGCTGTCGGCGCCGGTGTAGCCGGCGGTCGGTGTATAGGTGAGGGTGGTCCCAGTGATGGTGACCGTGCCGTGCGTGGGTGCAGTCCCGACGGCGATGCCGGTCACCTGGCCGGTGATGTTCAGCACCACCGGGTTGCTGGTCGAGTTGAACGCGACCGCGGCGCTCACCGCGTTCGCCACCGGCGCGGCCAGCGCGGCATTGACGGTGAGGCTGGCGGTCGCGGCGGCGGACGTGCCCTGGCCGTTCGTCGCCGTGTAGGTGAAGCTGTCGGTCCCGCTGTAGCCAGCTGTGGGCGTGTAGGTGATCGTTGTGCCGCTGACGCTCACCGAGCCGTGCGACGGACCGGTTCCCACCGCGACGCTCGTCGGCGAACCGGTGATGTTGAGCACGATTGGATCGTTGGTCGAACCGTAGGCGACCGCGGCGCTCACCGCGTTGGCGATTGGCGCGGCCAGCGCGGCGTTGACCGTGATGCTGGCGGTGGCGGCGGCCGAGGTCCCGGCGGCATTGGTGGCGGTATAGGTGAAGCTGTCGGCGCCGGTGTAGCCGGCCGTCGGCGTGTAGGTGATCGTCGTGCCGCTGATGGTCACCGTGCCGTGGCTGGGTCCGCTCGGAACCGCGACGCTGGCCGGCGCGCCGGTGATGTTGAGTACGACCGGATCGTTGGTCGAACCGTAGCCCACCGCGGCGCTGACCGCGTTGGCGACGGGCGCGGCGACTGGCGCGTTGACCGTGATGCTGGCGGTGGCCGCGGCGGACGTGCCTTTCGCGTTGGTCGCAGTGTAGGTGAAGCTGTCGGCGCCAACGTAGCCCGCGGTCGGCGTGTAAGTGATCGTCGTGCCGCTGACGCTGACCGTGCCGTGGCTCGGACCGCTCGAAACCGCGACGCTGGTCGGCGCGCCGGTGATGTTGAGCACGATCGGATCGTTGGTCGATCCGTACGCCACCGCGGCGCTGACGCTGCTGACGGTTGGGGCCACTACAGGCGCGTTGACCGTGATGCTGGCGGTGGCCGCCGCCGACGTGCCGCTAGCGTTGGTCGCGGTGTAGGTGAAGCTGTCGGCGCCAGTGTAGCCGGCCGTCGGCGTATAGAGGATCGTCGAGCCGCTGACCGTCGCCGTGCCGTGCGCGGGCCCGCTGGCGATGGCGATGCTGGACGCGAGCCCGGTGACGTTGGTCACCACCGCGTTGCTGGACGAGCCGTTGGCGACCGCGGCGCTCACGGCGCTCGCCGTCGGCGCAGCCAGCGCGCTGAAGATCATGAAGTCGCCGAGGTTCAGCACCGCGCCGGACATCGTCAGGCGCACATACCGGGCGGAGACGCCGCCGAGGCTGATCTGGGTGTAGGCGTTGTCGACCGCGCCGCTGACCGTGGTCACCGTCGTCCAGTTGACGTTGTCGTTCGAGTACTGGACCTGCGCGCCGTTGAGGGCGGTGGGGCCGAACGGCATCGAGGTCGCGACCGGGACGTCGGCGACGCGGATGTGGTCCAGCGGTTGCGCCGATCCGAGATCGGCCTCGATGAACGCGGTGGCGTCGGCGTTGGTGACCCAGGCGGACGCGGTGGTGTTGAACACCCCATCGCTCATCCCGGCCGCCGTCAGGCCGGTCCATTCACTGAGATAGTTCGACGACGCCGAGAAGCTCGATGGCGTCAGCTCGACGCCCGCGCCGAACGTGGCGACGGTCAGCGAAACCGTTGCCGCCCCCGACGTTCCGCCGGCGTTGGACGCGGTGTAGGTGAAGCTGTCGGCGCCCGTGTAGCCGGCAGTGGGCGTGTAAGTGACGCCAGCGCCGCTGACGCTGAGCGTGCCGTGAGCCGGGCCCGAGGTGATCGAGACGCTGCTGGCGGCGCCGCCCGACAGCTTGAGCGCGATCGGGTCGCTGGACGAGCCGGCGGCGACGGTCTGGCTCGATGCGGCGGCGGTCGGGGCGGGCGGCGCGCCGCTGGTCGGGGCTACGACATTGAGCGAGACCATCGCGGCCGCCGACGTGCCGCCAGTGTTGTTGGCGGTATAGGTGAAGCTGTCGGCGCCTGCGTAGCCGGCTGTCGGGGTGTAGGTCAGCGAGCCGCCGCTAATGCTGACCGTGCCGTGGGCCGGGCCCGACGTAACTGTTAGTCCGCTGGCGTGGCCGCCGGAGAGGCTGAGCGCGATCGGATCGCTGCTCGAGCCGGTGAACACAGTTTGGCTGGAGGCCGCCGTCACGGGGGCAGGGGGCGCGCCGCTGCTCGCGGTGGCGACGGTCAGTGAGACGGTCGCCGCCGAGGACGTGCCGCCGGCGTTCGTCGCGGTGTAAGTGAAACTGTCAGCGCCGGTGTAGCCCACGGTCGGCGTGTAGGTGACGGACGTTCCGCTGACGCCAAGCGCGCCATGGGTGGGATTGGCGGTGATCGTGACGCTGGCAGGGGCCCCACCGGATAGTTTCAGCGCGATCGGATCGGTGCTGGAACCGGCGGCGACAGTCTGGCTGGACGCCGTGGCGACAGGCGCTGGAGGCGCGCCGAGAGTCAGCGGAGCAACCGTCAGCGAGACCGTGGCCGCAGCGGACGTGCCGCCAGTATTGGCGGCCGTGTACGTGAAACTGTCAGCGCCGGTGTAGCCAGCAGTTGGGGTGTAGGTCACCGACGCGCCGCTGACGCTCAAGGTCCCATGCGTCGGGTTGGCGGTGATGGTGAGGCTGGCGGCGGCGCCGCCCGAAAGCTTCAGCGAGATCGGGTCGCTGGTCGAGCCGGCGGCGACCGTCTCGCTCGAGGCGGCCGCGACCGGTGCTGGGGGCGCCCCAAGCACCGGCGTGGCGACCGTGATCGAGACCGTCGCCGCCGCCGACGTGCCGCCGCCGTTGCTGGCCGTGTAGGTGAAACTGTCCGCGCCGGTGTAGCCGGCCGTCGGCGTATAGGTCACCGACGCGCCGCTGACGCTGAGCGTCCCGTGGGTGGGGTTGGCGGTGATCGTGACCGAGGCCGCCGCCCCACCGGAGAGGCTGAGCGCGATCGGGTCGCTGGTCGAGCCGGAGAACACGCTCTCGCTGGACGAGGTGGCGATGGGCGCCGGCGGCGTGCCCGCGTTGGCGGCGACGGTAAGGGAGGCCGTGGCGACCGCCGACGTCCCGCCGGCGTTGCTGGCGGTGTAGGTGAAGCTGTCGGCGCCGGTGTAGCCCGCCGTGGGCGTGTAGGTGACCAACGGGCCGCTCACGCTTACCGTCCCGTGCGACGGGCCTGATAGGATGGCGATGGTCGTCGCCGCGCCGCCCGAGAGGTTGAGCGAGATCGGGTCGCTGGCGGTGTTCGAGGTGATGGTCTGGCTGGAGGCGGCGACCGTGGGCGGTGGCGGCGCGCCGACACCGTTGGCGCCGATGTAGGTATCGTTCGTGTATTGGATGACGCTGGTCTGCTGACCGTAGGCGTTATATTGAAATTGGGTGACTTCGCCGTCGGATGTGACGGTGTAATTCAGATTATTCTTAGCGTCGTAGACATAGTAGGTGGTCAGCGGGCTCGACGCCGGCGTCGCGCCCTGCTTCGGAACCAGATACTCGGTCTTGGTCAGCACCTGATTGCGCGCGCCGTAAACCCAAGTGACCGTGTTGCCCGCAGCGTCTACCTGCGACAGGCGGTTGCCGCTGGCGTCATAGGTATTGGTAACGGCGGCGCCGTCAGGACCGGCGATGGACGTCACATCGCCCATGCTGTTGTAGGCGAAGTTGCTGACCTGGGTGGCGAGGCCAGTAGCCGGCGGAGGCGCGATGAGCTGCGTGAGCTGGTGGTTGGCGTCGTAGACCAGGGTGGTCACGTTGCCGAGTGGATCGGTAACCGAGGTCTGGCCGGCGACGGTGTAGTTGAACGTGGTCGTGCGGGTGACGCCGCTCGCCACCGTCTGCGCCAACGACGCAACCTGGTTGGACCCGTTGTAGGTGATCGTGAGGCTCGAGCCGTCCGATTGCGCGATCGAGGTGATCAGGTCGGTCGTGCCGCTGTAGCCATAGGTGGTGACGTAGGTGGCGCCGTCGGCGATCGAGTTGTCCTGCGGCGTCAGGTCGGTGGTTATGGTGGAGAGCCGGCCCAGCGTGTCGTAGGCGTAGTAGACCTGGGTGAGCGTCTGTTGAGCACCGGCCTGGATGTTCCAGTAACTGGTCTGCACTGAGGTCAGCTGGTTGGAGCCGTTGTAGACCAGGGTAGTGGTGTCCTGGTGGCCGCCGGTGTCCTTGGTCGTGATGCTGGTGAGCAGCGCGCCGGTGTAGCTGTAGGTGACGGCGTTGCCATTGGGGTCGGTGATCGACGTGAGGCGCCCGCTGTGAGCGGCGTCGTAAACCTCTTGAAGCTGGGTGGCGCCGTCGGTCCAGGTCCACTGGGACGCAGTGCTGTTGTAGCTCAACGTGTCGTAGGCGCCGCCATCTTCGTTGGCGAGATACTTGCCGGCGTAGGTCCCCGTGGTCTGATAGGTATAGACGACGTTGGACCCGTCGGAGGCGATCCGGGTGACGGTGCTGCCGGCGGTATTGACGGTTCCGGTCAGGCCCGTCACCGACCGCTGGAATCCGGCCATGAAGCCGTTGGTATTGGCGCCGGGCACATAGGTGCCGAGGGTCGCACTGTAGGTTCCGAGGCTGTTGTAGGCTTCCGAAATGACGTCGTTAGGCCCCACGCCGGTCAGGATCTGGTCGGTCCGGGTATCGATGAGGTTGCCGGTGGCGGCGTTGACGAAGACCTGATCGCCACCGGCCCCCTGAGCAGGCGCGCCCAGCAGGCCGTTGGCGCCAAGGACCGAGGCCGAGCTTCGCTCGAGACCCAGGCCAACTCCGGTGACAACTGCCGCCATCTCGGAAGCCCCCTAACGCGAGCCGGCTGCTCCAGAAGGAGTTCCCGCCCTGTTAGAAGCTTGATCGGTGAAATCGGCCGGTCGTTTAGGCCTGAATCGGAAGTAAACGCCGACAATGTAATAGCGCATTGAAAATGTTACGGAAAATAATCACATGGCCGTCCATGAGCGACTAGTTGTCGCCACGGCTGCGCGCCGCTAGGTTGAAAGGCTGTCCACCCCGGACGCCCTGACGCGGGACCGAGAGCCAAGCATGTCCGTCGCCGGCGCGCCGACCGCCCCCGCCTCGCGGCTCAGCCGACTGCTGGGCTTTCTGGAGCAGGACCCTACGAACCTTCAGCTGATCGCCGAAGCCGCAGCGGCCGCGGTCGACGAGGGCGCCCCGGCTCAGGCGGCGGACCTGCTATCGCGCTACGCACAGTTGGCGCCGCTGCCGCCCGCCCTGATGAATCTGAGCGGCCTGATCGCGATCGACACTCAGCGCTACGCCGACGGCGCGGCAATCTTCGAAGCGCTGCTGGCGGCGAACCCCGAAGACCCGAGTCTTCGCTTTAATCTCGCCTGGTGTAGGGCGCTGCTGCAGGACTACGAGGGCGCCGCCGGCTTGCTGGACGAGCGGACGGCTGCCGTCGCGCCACTGGCGCCGGCGCTGCAGGTGCAGATGCTGCATCATCTTGGCCGACTGGACGACGCCTTGGCGGCGGGACAGGGGCTTGCCGAGCGCTTCCCGGACAATCAGGACCTGATGGGCGCGCTCGCCACCGTCGCGATGGACGCCGAGGACCTGCGGTTGGCGTCGTCTTATGCGGCTCGCGCCGGTCAGCAGCACGACGGCCTGGCGGCGCTCGGCATGCTCAGCCTGAACGAGGACAAGGTCGATCAGTCGCTGGCTTACTTCGGACAGGCCCTGGAGTCCTATCCCAGCGACGCCAGAGCGTTGCTCGGTCGGGGTCTCGGATACATGGCCAACGGCGATCCGGGCGCCGCCGCGCCGGACATCGACCGCGCGGCGGAGCTTTTCGGACATCACCTGGGCTCGTGGGTCGCCGCCGGCTGGGCCTACTTCGTGAAGGGCGACCTGGCGACGAGTCGGGCCAGGTTTGAGACCGCCTTGGCGCTCGACGACACCTTCGCCGAAACCCACGGCGGCCTGGCGGTGCTCGATTTCATGCAGGGGGACCTCGAGAGCGCCGAGCGGCGAACCGAGGTCGCGCTACGGCTAGACCGCAACTGTTTCGCGGCGGCCCTGGCCAAGGTGCTGCTGCTGAACGCCAAAGGCGATGCGGCGAGCGCCGAACGCGTCCGCAACATCGCGCTCAACGTCAGGATCGGAACCAGCGGTCGCACGATCGCCCAGGCCATGACTACGATCGGCTTGTCCGCCCGGCGTCCGAGAGGCTGACCGGCGCGCCTGCCGCTATCGCACCGCGGCCTTCAACTCACCGACCACGCGCTGCAGCAGCCGGGCCGCGCCGCTCTCGCCCTCGAGGGTCTCCGCGACACGATCTACCACCTGCTGGAAGCCGGCGTCGTTGATCAGGCCGTGGCCGAAGTGATCGGCCAGGATGTTCTGCACCAACGCGCGCCGCAGCTGCCGCTCATCTACCCCGTCGATGGCGGCCAGGGCGCGCAACGTATCGACCGACGGGGCCGGCGGCTCGGGGGCCGCCCGCTTCTCGCCGGAGGCGCCGCGCGATCTCTCGGTGAGCCGCTGGCGCAGCAACAGCACCAGCTGATCGACGTTCGAGATCGGATCCATTCAGCGGCCAACCTGTCGGGCGACGCCGCCCACCGGGACGCACTCTGCACCAATCCCGAACGACGCGCATCTCATTCGACGACGGTAGGTTGCGGCGGGCCGCCGCTCGAGTCGACGCGTTCGAGAAGCATCGTCCGAACCGCCGACAAGGCCGAGGCGATGGCCGGGCGGCGATAGTCGGCCTGTGGCGTGGTGTCGGGCGGGATGACGTTCATCACCGCGTTGGCCTCGAACAACAGTACGCGTCCCTGGGCATCGAGGGCGAAGTCGATCCCGCCGTAGTCGAGACCGAGAGCGGCCTCGATCCGAGCGAGGCCGGCCATGGCGACGGGTCCGAGCGCGCCTGGCATGTCGGTCAGGAACGCCGCCTCCTCAGCCCGCAGATCGGCGCTCTCGCCGACCTGGCTCGTGGCATAGTGCACCTTCCAGTCGCTGGAAGCCGCCAAGTGCAGCGGATAGAGCCGCCCGCCGACCGTCATCACCCGGTATTTGCGCGTCAGGCCGTCGGCGCCTCGCGTCGGCAGCGGTTCGATCGCCATCAGCGTATCACCCGGCAGCGCGTCGCCTGCGGCCTCTAGCTCAGCCGGGCTCTCGATCCTCACGAAGTGCTTGCCGGTCTGGAATCCGGGACTGCGCAGCAGCAGCGGAAATCCAATCGCCTTCGCCAGGTGGGCGGCGCCGTCCGTGGTCAGCCGACCCTTCCCGATCGTCGCCATCTTCGGCGTCAGGACGCCGGAGAGGCTCGCGAGCCGGGCCGCGTTCCGCGCTCGTCCAGTCTGCCGCACCCTGGCCGGATGGTTGATCACCGTCGCCGTCGAGCGGCCTACCAGCGCTTCGGCGGCGCCGAGGTCTTCGGCACAAAGATCGGCGTCGCCGATGGCGTTGAAGATGAGCCGGTGCGGCGGCAGCGGCGCACCCTCCGGCAAGAACGCCGCCGCCACGGTGGTGACCGCGAAGACCCGGTCGTCGATCAGTTTCGACCAGGCGATATCGCCGGCCGGCGTCGACGTCAGCACCAGCAGCGGCGTGGGCTCGCCTTGGCCGACGAATGGCAATCGCTCGGTCGGGGCGGCGCCGAACCCCAGTTGCCGGTGGCGGCGCATGCCGGCTTGATCGCCCAGCTCGTGCAACACGACGCTGAGCCGTTGATGGGCGCCTGCGTTCGCCGGATCGATCGCCAACGCTGCTTCCAGGTGAGCCCGCGCCGCCGGAAGTTCATCCTCGTACATCAGGAGGCCGCCGAGATTGACGTGGCCGAGGGCGCGGTCCGGATAGAGGCGCACCGCCTCGGCGAAGAGGGTGCGGGCGGCGGTGCGAAAGCCGGTCTGGTGCAGCAAGGCGCCAAAATTGTTCAGCATCACGTAGTGGCCGGGCTCGCGGACCAACGCCGCCAGATAGGCCTGCTTCGCGGGTTCCGTCTCGCCCAGCAGCGCAAGCAAGCCGGCGCGTTCGACGATGAGATCGACCCCGCCAAGCTCCGAAGCTGGGAGCGCGTCGATCGCCGCTAGCCGTTCAACTGCCGCCTGCCGATCCATCACCCGAGCTAGGAGAAGCAGGCGGCCGGATCGGTCAAGCGCCGTCGACGACGCGGTGCAGGCCATAAAATATCGAAAGTTGCATTCGGCCCCTAAACTTTTGCGCGAAACTCCAGACTAGAGGGCACGGGGGCGAGTGGTGGGCTCCGCGGCTGGGATGGGGATTGAACGTGGTTGCAGTTGTGGCAGGTGTTGGCCTTGGGCTCGAGCGCAGCTCCGTCAACCTGCTGGGGGCGGGCGGAACGCTCGGGACGCCCGAGCAAGGCATTGGCGGAGATCAGGTTTACGTCAACGCTGCGAACGGCAACCTGGTCGACACTCGAACCGACCAGATCCTCACGGGGTTCGGCCCCGACGACGTCATCTCGGAGACCTACGACAGCCTCGGCAACTATGCCGCGACGCTCGGAACTTACGTCCCTGGGGATACTGACACCGACGGGTTCATGGGGGGCTACCAGCGCTCTGTCGGCCACCTGATCGGCACGCTCGACACTCCCGGCAGCGTCGTGACCAGGATCGCGGCTGACGGCTCGAAGGTACTCTACAGCTATCAGACAAGCGGCCCCAACGCCGGCCTCTACCAGGCGAATGAGGACGGCGGCGCTTACGATACGCTCAGCTACAACGCGGGCGCGTCGCAGTGGGCGTGGGTCGATGGCAAAACCCAGCTGGAGGAAGTCTACGACGCAGCTCATGGCGGACGGATCGTCAGCAGCACCGACGTCAACAACCGCACGCTCTCGTTCCAGTACACCGGCAGTTTACTCACGAGCATCACCACTTCGGACAACGGCGGCCATCAAGACACGACGACCTTCAACTATACCGGCAGTCAGCTGAGCAGTGTGACCACGAGCTACTGGAGTCTGACCACGAGCAGCCAACAGAGTTTCACTCAGGAATACTACCAATACGACACATTGGGTCGCCTCTCCGCCGTCGGTAACGACAATGGAGCGTACGGAACTTACTACGGCTATTCTGGCGGCAGCGACCTGATCACCTCGATCAGCCAGAGCGATGGCTCGAGCGTGACGTTCACCTACGACGACGCCGCGCGGGTGCTTACCGCCACTCAGAATGTGGGCGACGGCACCTCCCGCACCACCTCGTTCAGCTATGACTACGACACCACCTTGGTCACCGACCCGATGGGAATCCAGACCCGTCTGGTGTTCGACGACTCCGGTCAGTTGACGCAGAAGATCGTCGACCCGGCCGGCCTCAGCCAACTGACCCAGTATGCTTACGATGCGATGGGCAACGTCACCGCGATCGCCGCGCCGGACGGGACCATCACGAGCTACACCTACGACGCCGATGGCAACCGGTTGTCTGCGGTCGATGGCGCGGGCGACACGACCACCTGGACCTACAATGCGGCCAACCAGGTCGCGACGCAGGCCAACTTCGTCACGCCGGCGCAGAATGGGGTGGTCGCCGCCAACGCCCAGACGACCTATTTCGTCTACCGACCCTCGAGCCGGACCGACGTTACCGGCGGCGCTGCGACGCTGGCTTACATGGTTACGCCAGCGGGGAAGGTGACCTACTATCCGGGCGCCGCTAACTCGCCCGACACCGGCGCTTTCCAGTTCACCAACGATGTGTTCACCGGCACGGTGAGCCTCGCAAACCTGACCAGTTGGGCCTCGGGCCTGGCGGACATCGCCAACAGCAAGTTCACCTCGGACACCTTCGATTTCCGCGGCAATGTCCAATCGACCGCATCGTTCGGCGCCGACACCGGACTGGCCGTCGGTGACGCCTCCCAGATCGATCAGACCGACTACATCTACGACTCTGCCGGGCGCTTGCTGATCGACGGGCCGGACAGTGCGTCGTCGCAGCGCGAGTACTTCAGCTACGATGGGCTGGGCCGCGTCGTCAGCACGACCAGCTTGCTGGGCGCCACCACCACGACAAGCTACTCCGACTATGTCGTCGGCGGCGCCTACGACGGCACCGAGGTCGTCCAGACCTTGGCCAGCGGCGAGACCGACACCTCGATCTACAACCTCGAGAGCCAGCTGGTGTCGTATACGGTGGCCGGCTCCGGGATCGCCACATCGACCACGACCTACAAGTACGACGCCGACGGCCGGCTGATGATGGAGACCGACGGCCGCGGCTTCAGCACCTACTATCTCTACGACACCCTGGGCCGGCAGGCCGCGAAGATCGCCGCCGACGGAGGCGTCACCGAATATCGTTACAACGCCGACGGGGAGGTCGCTGCAACCATCGCGTACGCCACTCCACTGACCTCCGGTCAGCTGGCGACGCTAGCCGGGGCCGGCGCGTACACCGCCTACGGCATCGCGTCGTTCCGCCCGGCCGCGACCGCCGCCGACACCTGGAACTGGTCGATCTACGACGCCGCGCATCGGCTGATCGAGACGATCGATGGCGACGGCGACGCCACCGCCATGACCTACGACGGCGAAGGCAATGTCGTTACGACCACTCAGTACGCCAACCCGATCTCCGCCTCGATTCTGGCGCAGATGAAGACGCCGGCGAGCGACAACACCTGGGCCACGCCTGCGAACGCCCTGAACTGGGGCTCGTGGGGCGCCAACTATGCCGGCGTAGCGGGCACGCTGAATGGCGCGCCCGCCTATGAGTTCACGGCGCAGGCCAACGCCCCGGCTGGCTCCGGCTCGACGGGGATCGAGGGTAACGCCTGGGCCCAGGTGAACGCGGGCGGGACGGCGACCTTCACCGTGACGGTTAAAGCGGTTGGGTCGGCCACCACGGCCTCGTTCGGGATCGTCGGAAACGCGCTTGGCTGGGGCAGCGGCGACTCCACCGTGACGGTTTCGGGCCCGGGGACGGCGTCGCTGGACTTCGGCGACCTCTGGCAGGTCAGTGGGCTCTCGACCACGCAGGCGACCACGATCACCGTCACCCGGAACTTCGCTTCGGCCGACATTGCGCTAGGCGAAGTCTACATCGACTATCCGAACGCGATCACCGCGGGCGATGGCATCGATCTCGCTGCGCCTTCTCTCGTCAGCAACACCGGCAATCTGTGGGCCGGCGGCTCGAACACCAGCCTCTGGGGTCGCGGCAACGTCAACGTCCCCACCGCGGCAGGCACGCTGGGCGGCATAGCGGCCTCCGCATTCACCGCGACCACCGCTGCGGGCCCGGGCGGCGCTGAGTTCAGCGTAGAATCGGGCATCGGCGTCAGCGCCGGCTCGAAGGTGACGACCACGCTCACCCTCCAGGGCGTCGGCGCGGTCACCAGCGCCGGGATCGGCATGTGGGGCTGGCAGACCCACTGGGGCTCGGGCGACGACTACACCGCGACCATCACGTCAGGGCCAGGAGCGCTTTCTGACGTCGGCGGTGTCTGGGTCGTCTCGGGGCTCTCGACCACGCAACCGACGACGGTCAGCGTCTCGCGGACCACGACCGCAGCGGATGTCATCACGGCCTACATCTACATCGGCTATCCCAACAGCGTCGCCGCGGGCGCGTCCCTCCTCGTCGCCAGCAACGCTTCGGTGACGGTCAGCGACGTGGGGGCGGTCGACAACGCGCCCAGCGGCCTAGTCTTGCCGCAACCGTCGTCAACGGACCGGATCACCCGCAATTTCTACGACAACGACGGCCGCCTGGTCGGCACGATTGACCCATCGCATTTCGTCACCCAGATCGTCTACGACGACGCCGGGCAGAAGATTCAGACCATCGCCTACAGCCTGGCGACCTCGACGCTGGGTCCGACCTTCAACGATGTGCTGAGCTTCCTGGCGCGACCGAACGACGATCATACCGCCTACGTCTATGACGCCCGCGGCCTGCTGCGAGCGGAGCGCAACGGCGATGGCGACGTCACCCAGTATCAATACGATCAGCAGGGGAATCTAACCAAAAAGACCGTCGGGCAATTCCTGGCGGTCTCCACGCCACTCACCCTGGCGGCGCTGAGCGCCTTGCCAGCCAGTGGCGCAGGCATCGACTCCACGACCTATACATACAATGCTGCCGGCCAGGTGCTCACCTCGACGTTCGATCCCGGTGTGCTCAACGACATCGCCACGAATACCTATGACGCGCTCGGCAACCTCCTCGGGACGGTCGATCCCGACGGCCACAAGACCTTCTTCTACTACGACGCCTGGAGCCGGAAGACGGCTGAGGTCGATGCGCTCGGCACCTTGACCACCTGGACCTATGACGCCGACAGCAATGTCGCCGCTCAGACCACCTATGGCGACTTCGTCGCCTTGCCGACCTCGGCGGGAGGCGCCGCGCCCAGCCCGGTCAATGGCGCCAACTATCGTCAGGTCCAGTACGGCTACGATGCTGTCGATCGCCTGACCACCACGACGCAGGCCGCTGGTTCGGCCGACCCGATCATTGGCGGTGGGGGCGGCATCGGGACCTATAGCTTCAGCACCGGCGGCACGATCACCGACACCAAGTCGTATGACGCAGAGGGTCGGCTGTGGCGCGACACGGACGTCAGCCTCGCCAGCTACGTCTTCTACGACGCCGCCGGCCGCGCGATCGCCAAGGTCGACCCCGCCGGTTACCTGACTTCCTATGTCGTCGACACGTTCGGCGACACCACCCAGGAGACCCAGTACGCGACAGCACTGGCCTCAGGCACGATCGCCGGCTTCGCCGCAGCGACGGACTCCACGGCGCCTGGCCAGGGATCGGTCTGGACGGACCGGATCAGCACGCTCACCTACGACTCCGACGGCAACCTGACGAGCAACGGCCGGCTCAACGTCGCCTGGGCCGACCTCGGCCCCGAGGGCGGTCTTTTTCTGACCGGCGGCACATCGACGGTGACCTACGGTTACAACTTCCTGGGCGAACTCGTCGCCGAAAGCCAAGCCAGCTTCGACACTACGACCTACACCTACGACAACGCCGGCCTGAAGATCGGTGTTTCCGGGCAACCGTTCCAGATCAGCACCGGGGCGGCGGTCACGCCGCAGACCACCTACGCCTACGACACGCAGGGCCGCTTGACGACGACTGTGACCGGCGATGGCGCGTCGAATACGCGAACGACGACCGAAGCCTACGGGCTGGGCGGCGACGTTGGCGGAACCTACCGCACCGAGACCGACGCCAGCGGCTTCCAGACGACCTACTACTACGACGCGGCAGGCTTGCTGACGAACTACAACTACAACCGCGTGCTGTCGTCCGGCGCGGTCGAAAACGACGCGGTGATCACCAGCCGCGACGCGTTGGGCCGCGTCGTCGCTCAGGCGACCGCCAGCTACAACGGCTCGACCTGGGTGGTTCCCGGCGACTGGGCCAACACCCAGTATGACGCCTACGGCGAAGTTACGGGCAAGGGGATCAACGCGACCCTGGCCAACGGCTACCAGGAGCATTTCGTCTACGACGGCGCCGGCCGCAAGATCGAAAGCAACGAGAACAGCGGCTCGACCAGCTTCTACTTCTACAACCCGCTCGGAGACTTGAATCTGGTGGTGGCCTCTGCCGGGACCGATCTTTCGGTCTATACGGCAAGCTCACTGGTCACGGCGATCACTGGCAACGGAGGCGTCGCCGGGACCAATGCCGGGATGGAGATTACGCAGACCGTCTATACCGCGAAACAGCAGGCGGCGTCGGTGGAGCAGTACAACCAGCAGCTCAACGGCTCGACCACCGCCAACGTCATCAACACCCAGACCTACGATGCGTTCGGCGATCTGGTGTCGCAGACCAATGCCCTGGGCGGGGTCACCTACCTCGCGTACGACAACTTCGGCCACCTGACTACGACCGCCTCGCCGACCGTAAGTGTCACTAGCGCGACCGGCGCCGTTTCCGCTACGGCCCCCACGACGACCAACTACTACGACAAGGACGGGCGCCTGATCGGCACGCAGGACGCCGATGGCAATCAGACGACTCAGTACCTGATGCCGGGCACCGGCTTTGACGGCGCACAGGCGATCGTGATGGTGAAGTTCACCCAGCCCAACGGTCCCTACATTGCCTACGGTTTCGACGTCTTCGGCGATCAGGTCAGCGTCACGGACGAGCTCGGCAACGTCACCAGGAAAACCTACGACGCCATGGGCCGGCTGCTGACGCAGACCCTGCCGGACGATACCTCTACCAACTCCAGCCAGGCCGCGCTCACCGACTTCTATGCCTACGACGGGCTGGGCGAGCGCATCTCCCAGACCAACTCGGTGCTGGCGCCGACGCTGCCGACCAACGGCACGTTCACCTCGGCCAGTCTGATCGGGTCCGGCGTGGTCAAGCAGACCACCGACTACGACGCGCAGGGCCGGCTCGACAAGACGGTCGACTACCTCGGCCACACCGCGACCAACAGCTACACTTGGTATCCGACCGCCATCGGCGCGCCGGGCATGCCTGTCTACGGCGGCTGGCAGGAGGCCTCGACCAACTCGTCCGGCCTGACCCAATACGTGAACACTGACTTCTTTGGCCACAAGCAGTGGATGCAGGACTACGGCGGGTACACCTACGCCTACTACTACAATGCGGCGGGCGAAGAGACATCGCAGGTCAGATACAGCGGCAGCACCCTGCTCGAGAACGTCGGTATCTTCTACTACAACACCGGTCAGGTCGCCTCGGTCGGCAGCTACATGGCCAGCGGCGCCAGCGATGTCTTCAACAACGGCTACGACGCCGCCGGCGACAAGACGATCGAGACCGACACCTTCAATCCCATCGCCGGCTGCGGCCCCGCCGTCTCGCTCGAGAACGAGACCGCCACCTACGACGCCATGGGCCGGGTGACCTACGTCACCGATACCGGCACGGGCGGCCAGCCGATGAGCATCGCCTACGCCTACGATCCCAACAGCAACGTGCGCGAGATCACCACTACCTCAACGACCCCTGGCGCCAGTGGCCCGACGACCAAGTCGGACTGGTTCGCGTACGACTACATGAACCACGAGACAGTCTCGGACGGCGTGCTCGGGACGAGCGGCATCACCCGCGGCGACGCCGGCGGGCAGGACATTACCTACAACGCCGCCGGGCAGCGTGTGTCCGCCACCTCGACCACCACGGTGGCCGTCTACGATCCGACCACCTGCGTGACCACCAGCTACGACGACGTGCAATCCGAGTGGTACGCCTATACCGCGGACGGCTATCTGAGCTCGGTCACCATCGCCAACGAGGACAACTACCTCGCGGGCGGATCGGCGGGCGACGCGGTCGCCACGCCCGGCGCCGCGCACGTCAGCTCCTACATCGCCGACTCCTACTCGCGCGACGCCCTCGGCCGTCTGATCGAGGAATGGCGCTTCGACCCCAACGCGATCGCGCCTGGCTCGCCCACCGGCCTGATCTACCATCAGTACAACGTGGCCTACGACGCCGACAGCGAGATGACTTCGTCGCAGACCGACCACGCGACCAGCGGCATCTTCTACGCCGGCTTCGACACCTACAGCTACGTCACCGCGGGCGGGCAGTGGGAGGGCGGCCAACTGGTGAAGGACGTCTCGACGGTCAACAGCACCACCTCGACCACCACCAACACTTACGCCTGGAGCACGACCGCGCAGGAGACAGCGATCAGCGTCAGCGGCGGGAGCGGGGCGGGGAGCACCTCGCTAAGTTACGATGGCAGCGGGTATCTCACCGACGCGTCGGTGAGCGGGGCGCAGACCTACTCGGTGCACTACGTCAACAACCTGCAGGGCGAGATCCTGGACCGCACCCAAACGGCCACGGGCGTGCCGACGCTGCAGACGGAGATCTACTATCTGAACGGCGACCAGCTGGGCCAGGTCAGCAACGCCGGGCCGGACCAGCAGAACTTCACCACCTCGATCAACCAGACCTGGACCGGGACCACGACACCGCCCAGCGCCAGCTCCGACTTCGACCAGACCTACGCCGACCTGGGCTCCAACGTCCCGGCCCCGGCCGCGTCGACCTACACGGTGATGGCGGGCGATACGCTGCAGTCGATTGCCCAGCGGGCCTGGGGCGACGCCAGCCTCTGGTATCTGATCGCCGACGCCAACGGCCTCACAGGTTCCGAGACCCTGCAGGCCGGCCAGCTGCTGACCTTGCCCAACGACGTCATCAACCTCGGCAACACCTCCGGCACGTTCAAGGCCTACAACGCCAGCCAGGCCACCGGCCAGCTCCAACCCAACCCCGCCCCCCTCCCGCACCACAACGGCGGCTGCGGCGGCGTCGGGGCGATTTTGGCGGCGATTGTCGGCGCCGCGGTCGGCTTCCTGCTGCTGGGGCCTGGCGGCTTGCTGACCGCTTTCGCTCAGGACGGACCGCTCGACCTGCTCCTTGCCGGAGCGGTGACCGGCGCGGCCTCCGATGCTGCGAGTCAGCTGGTCGAGTTGGCTACCGGCGACGAGACCAGCTTCAACTGGGCCGGCGTGGCGCTGGGGGCGATTGGCGGCGCGGTCACTGCCGGCATCGGGACAATCCCCACCGGGCTTGGCAACCTCGCCGACCACGTGCTCACGGGCGCGGTGGACAACCTCGTGACGCAGGGAATCGGAGTCGCCACCGGCCTGCAACGCGGCTTCGACTTCGCCGGCGTGGCGGCCGGCGCGGTGGAAGCCGGTGTGTCCAGCAGTATTGGCGGACCGCTCGGAACAGGCGCGGCGCTGCTCGCCGGCGCCGCGACCCGCTCGGCGATCACCGGCATCGACTACGGACAAAGCCTGATCGAAGAAGCGCCCAATACCGTCGGGGAGGCCCTTGGCAATGTGCTCGGAGGGGCCATCGATCAGAAGCTCACAGAGAGCGCGTCCGAGGCGGCCGCATCAGAGGCTCACAGTCCATACGACGGCTTCCTTCAGCCGGCCTCGCTCCCCGGCGACTTCACGATAACCGACCCAAATCAGCGAGTGGCGTGGGTCCTTCGTCACCAATCAACGATCGACCTCACGGCGGATGTTCTGCAGATTCCAGCAACGGCAATCGCTGGTTCGCCCGACGAGGAATTTCGCACGTTCAGTTGGGAAAAAGACTATGTCGGCGATAGGGCCGCGCTCGCCAATGTGTATAATACGGCCGGTGTCATGCAGACTGATCCAGAGACCTTGCTAGAGCAAATGTACACACAAGATTTGCCCGCGATCCAATCGGGGAGTTTTGCCAGAGACCCAACCGACATAGTCAAGATGGACATCGGAAACGGGAATATTAACCTTGGCGAAGCGATAGGTGCCGTGAACAATTACCTAGCTAATCCTGCTTTCAAAGACGACCCATTGGGCCTGTCTATGTACAAGGGGAATTACCTTGGCTTAGCAACGGATATGATGTCACCCGATGCGGATGTGACTTTCAAGGTTGCGGGTCTTCTCCTTAAGCGGGTAGACAGCTTCTATACCGATAACCACAACGCGGATTACTTCAACGCGTTGGGCACGCCAACGCAGGACCTAATGCTTGATAACGGATACCGATTCGGCCTGCCGAGACTTTCGGCTTATATAAGGAGCGGATCACCGCCGCCGCCGAGGCCGGGATATTTGAACTACTTCTCCAACCCGCAGAGTGAATACTACCAGATCAGAAGGGCGTTCAACCCGGGCGGGTAGCAATGAAGCGATCGCCCGAGCGGGCTTGTGGTGGGCCTATGTGCAGCGAAAACCGAGCGGTGATGGAATGTCGCAGGTTCTAGGACCCGGGTTTGCGCTCGCGATCGTTGCCGGCGCGTTGGGTTGCAGCGCGGCGTCGGGTGCAGGCCCTCCGTCGTCGTTGAGGCCCGTTGAAACGTCCGCCAATGGCCTGACAGCGTTGTTCAAGCGAGAGTGTCTTGAGCAAAGCGACACGCGCTGGGTTCGTAGAGAATCCAAACGGCGCCGCGACGCTTGTGGCTCCTTCGACAACGGCGATTGCATGTTGCGGGCGGACGGCTCGGTGAGCTGGCAAGTCCCCACAACTGCCAACTCCAAGGTGGTGGTGACAATGTCTTGGTTTAGGAATGCGAATGGCAACGGTCCGCCAGATACTCCTCTGGAGTGCACCATCTCCACACCAGAGTCTCTTGGTCCATATGTCTCCGGGGTAGTCGCGAACTTGAAGTTATCTGGATACGAGGTGCTGGGGCCAATCGCTCGGGACTCAATTAATCCGCCGCCTATTCCTGCCGATTCTAAGCCGCATGTAGAGGTATATCACTGGACGTCGGTTGATGATTACAAGAAGCTGGTAGAGGCACGCCGGGCGGAACGAGGAGATACTGCGCGTCTGTCGCCGAATGATCCTTCGCTCTCGGCCTATGCTGCGATCGCCGAGCTGCCCTGGGAGGTCAGATATACGACACGTTGAAGTCCTGGCGTTGAAGTCCTGGACTGAAAGCGGGACGCACACCACTTCCCCCGCACCACAGCAGCGGCTGCGGGGGCTCGCCCTATCGCTCGAGCGCCGCGATCATCGCCACGCGGGCCACGTGCCGCTCGCCCTCGAACTGGGCGGTCAGGAAGGCGTCGACGATGTCCAGCGCCAGGCGCTCGCCGACTACGTGAGCGCCGACGGCGAGCATGTTGGCGTCGTTGTGCTGGCGGATCATGCGAGCCGAAAACGTGTCGGCGCAGACGCCGCAGCGGATGCCTTTGATCTTGTTCGCCGCCATCATGATCCCCTGGCCGGTGCCGCAGAGGACGATGCCGAAGCGGCAGTCGCCGGACACGACCAGCTGCGCCGCGGCTTCAGCCTGCTGGGGATAGTGGGTGCTCTGCGGCGCCGTCGGTCCGATGTCGACGGCCACCCAGCCTTGCGCCGCGATGTGGGCGGCGATCGCCTGGCGAAGCTCGATGGCGTTGTGGTCGCTGGAGAGGACGACGCGGTTGCTGGCGGTCATGGCGACGTTGGATCAGGCGTCGCCTGTTTGGTCAATTTGAAGAGATCGCATCGCGACCGCGAATGCGGCGTCAGATCTGGTCTTTCAGCACCAGGGTTGCGACGCGCGTGTCGTTCCCGCGTCGCACCGTCAGGCTGACGCGCGTGCCGACCGCGCTGTCGCGAAGCTTCTTGCGCGCTTCGGCGAGGTCCTCGGTGCGGACGGGCTGGTCGTCGATGCGGGTGATCACGTCGCCCACCGCCAGGCCGGCCGCCGCGCCTGCGCTGTCCTTGGCGACGTCGGTGATTTCGTAACCGTCGGGCTTAGCGTTGATCCAGAGGCCGGAGCGGTCGAACGCGCCGACGTCCGGCGGCGCCGGGACGATCCGCTTCAGGTACATGACCTGGTGGGCGTAGTCGAAGGTGACGACGAAGCGCTTCAGCAGCCCGCCGCCGATGTTGCCGCTGTAGTTCGGGTTGCTGATCGAGCCGGCCTTGGCTTCCGAGAGGCCGGCGGCGATGCCGGTCACCGGGACCGGCCCGAGCGTCAGAGCCGGCAAACGCACCATATAAGAGCGGGTCGGGCCGCCGACGCCCCAGCCGACCACGGCGCTGGTTCCCTTGGCAAACTTCGCGCGCAGCTGGTGGGCGGCGACGAACGGGCTGGTGATGTCGACCTCCGAGCGAGAGCCGGTGTCGATGTCGAATGTCGCGGGCAGGTCGCCGATCCGGCCGGTCACGTCCGGCAGGTGATCGTAGAAGACGAAGGGAACCGCGGTTCCCAGGTTCTTAGGCTTGAAGCGGGCCGGGTCGGTGAAGGTGATGGTGTGGGCGCCGTAGTCGATCGTGGTCACCATCCGGCGGATCAGCTCGAACCCGACCATGCCATCCACCGGGACGCCCTCGATGGACTGGTCGTAGACATTGGTCGCGAACGCGATCTGGTGGGTGAGGCGAACGCCGCCAATGGCGATCTCGTCGTACGGCACGAAGCCGCTGGTCGAGTGCGACTCGCCCGCGCCGCTCTCGATCGCCTCGCCGATCGGCTTCAGGCCGAGGTCGCTGACGATGCGCGGGGAGAGCAAGGTGTGGCCGCCGCTGTCGACGATGAAGGTGTAGGGCCCTTTGCCGTTGACGGTCGCCTCGACGTAGATGTGGTTGTTGAGCAAGCGGAACGGCACGGTCGTGCTGGCTGCGCCGCCTTCGATGTGGGCGCCGGTGAGCGGCGGGGTGGGGCAGGCGTAGGCCGATAGCGGCTGGGCCGGCCCGACGCTGACCTTGTCCAGCACCGAAGTCTCGATGCCGCCGTCGCCAACGCCGATGTCGGAGGTGATCTTGTGCGGCAGGGTCAGGCCCGCCTTGGGGCGGAAGTCGGCGTAGGACTCGCGGTAGTGGAAGAACAGCCGGCCTTCGGCGATGCGCACCAGCTGATGGCTGGCGACGTCGAACCAGGCGTCGAACCGCTCGCCGCGGAGGGGCGTGACGCTCAGGTGGTCCAGGCTCTGGCCGCCGTCGCTCTCCCGACCGACGTAGGAAATGCTCGCCCCGCCGCGGTCGGCGCGCCACCACAGGTGCGCCAGTCGGTAGGCGACGTTGACCGCGTTGGCGACGCGGTCGCCTCCCTGCTGCGGGGTGTAGGTGCGGGAAACGTCTTCCTGCCAGGGAACCTTGCCGTCGAACCCGTTGGCCTGGGCGACGCCGCTGGCCTCCTGCGTCTCGACGAAGGCGCCGGTCGCGAGGTCGAACCGGTCGACCAGCGGCCCGGTGAGGCCAGAACCGGTGTGGGTGTAGTCCAACTCGGCGGCGCCGGTGGCGGGCGGGTCGCCGACCGCGGCGTGGTTGGCGGCGAGGACGGAGGCGACGCTCGCGGGCTGAGCGCCGGCGGCGCCGGCGATCGCAGACAGGGACGCGGCTAGGAGGAGACAGCGTGTCATTTCATTCGATTGCCAGGAGCGACCACGAGCCTGACAGCCTAGCGGCGGCGCCGCAGGGAGGTCTTGAACTTACTTCACCTAGCGGCGGCGGCGCGGCGGACCTGTGACGGCGTATGGCGGGTGAGGGCGCTCACCGCGCGGCTCATATGCGCCTGGTCGGCGAACCCGCAGCGGACGGCGATGTCGCACAGCGGCTCGCAGGTGCGCTGCGCCGCTTCGAGCGCGCGCCGCGTCCGCTGCACCAGCCGGAAGCTGACCGGCGCGACGCCGAACACCTGGCGAAAGCCGCGGCTGATGCTGCCGAGATGCAAGCCGTGGACATGCGCCCACTCAGCGATGGACAGTTCCGGATCGGTCCGCAGCGCCGCGGCCAGCAGGTCCGGCCAGTCGGCGGCCGTCGCCGGCTTCGCCGTCACCAGCGCCGTTACCTGATGCGCGGCCTCGTCGACATCAGCCTCGGCGAGGCGGACCAGCGCATCGGGGTTGTCGAGACGCCCCGCGACGCGTTCGAAGGGTTGGCAGAGAGGCAGCACCAGCACCTCGGCGCCTGAGCCGCCGAACCGATCGAGGTGGCTCTCCCAGGGCTGGTGGAACAGGACGTCGCCCGCCGCCATCTGGTGACGCCCGGTGTCGCCGGCTTCGACGTAGCCGCCGGAGAGGACAACGGCGGCGAAGCCGTGCTCATGCGGGTGCCGCGCCAACTCCTGCCGCGCGCCATGGCGCATCCGTCCTGGCGGTGCGAGCCGGAAGGGTTCGCGCGGTCGCCTGGATGTCAGGGCGCCTGAGTCCATAGCGACGATTTAGGCCTTCAGCGACCGAAGGTGAATGCGCCCCGGGCTCCGACCGAGCCGCAGCTCGGTCAGCCGGCGACCGAGCCAAGGATTCTCCGCCACCCGGCTTCGTCGGCCGCGCCGGCGGCATCGAAGGCGCGCTCAAGCAGGCGCATCTGCACCCCGGTCAGCTCGGATTCGAGGCGCTGGCCCTCGGCGGTGAGGCGCAGCTGCTTGACCCGGCGATCCTGGGGTCCCGGCGCGGCCGCCACCAGCTTCATCTCGATCAGTTGGCGCAGCGGCGCGTTCAGGGCCTGCTTGCTCACCGCCAGCACGCCCAGCAGCCCTTGCACTGAAATGTCCCGGCGGCGGCCGATGAAGTAGAGGATGCGGTGGTGGGTGCGCCCCAGGCCCCGGCGCTCCAGGATCCGGTCCGGGCCGTCGGTGAAGCCGCGGTAGGCGAAGTACAGCAGCTCGATCGCCTCGTGCAGTTCGGCGCGGCGCTTTAGGTCAACCATATTGACACGATAAGCGGCCGCTCATAGCGTGTCGATAGGTCAAGTAAGTTGACATTATGGGGTCGGCGATGACGCGCTTGTCGAAACGGGTGGCCGATCTGCACGGCTCGCCGGTACGGGCGATGCTCGAGGTCTCCCAGCGCCCCGAGGTGATCTCGTTCGCCGGCGGGCTGCCGGACGCCGAGAGCTTCTCCGACGTTGTCTTACCGCCGCCGCCCCGCGCACTGCTGCAGTATGGGCCAAGCGAAGGCGAGCCCGACCTTCGCGCCCGCATCGCCGCCGAGCTGCAGGCGCTGGGGCTGGATACCTCCGCTGAGCGCGTGATCGTCCTGTCGGGCTCGCAGCAGGGGATCGACCTGGTCGCTAAACTGGTGGTGGATGCGGGGTCAGCGGTGGCGGTGGAGTCGCCGGCCTACCTCGCCGCTCTCCAGGTGTTCCGGTTCTTCGGCGCACGGTTCCAGACGATCGACCGCGCCGATCCAGGCGCCGGCTGGTCCGAGGCGCCGCCGGCGCTCGCCTACGTCACCCCGACCTTTCAGAACCCGACCGGGCTTTGCTGGAGCGCGGCCGAGCGGCTCGCCCTCGCCGCCGCGTGCCAGGCGAGTGGCGCGATCCTGTTCGAGGACGATCCCTACCGCGACCTGGTCTACGCGCCCTGCGACCGCCGCCCGATCTGCGCCGACGGGGCCGGGGCGTCGTGGGTCTACCAAGGGTCGTTCTCGAAGAGCGTGGCGCCTGGCCTCAGGCTCGGGTTCCTCACAGCTTCGGAGGATCTCTTCCCGCTGCTGCTGCGGCTGAAGCAGGCCTCCGACCTCCACACCAACCGCCTGGCGCAGTGGACCGTGCTTCAGGTGCTGGAAGATCCGGGCCGAGCCCAGCGCATGGGCCGCCTGGTCGGCGCCTATCGGCGCAAGCGCGATCTCTTCGCCGAGGCGATGGACCGCCATCTGGGCGGGTTCGCCTCGTGGGAGGTTCCGGCCGGCGGCCTCTTCTTCTGGGCGACCTTGAACGATCGCATCGACGCGCAGCAGCTGTTCGAGCGCGCGCTGGCTTGCAACGTGCTCTTCACCCCCGGCGAGCACTTTCTGGCCGCGCCGGGCAGCGCCGACGCGATGCGGCTCAATTTCAGCCTGGCCTCGCCCGAGGCGGCAGACCGTGGCCTCGGCATCCTGGGCGAACTGCTGCGCGGCAGGTGACCGGCTACTGGGCCAGGCGCACTGCCGTCACGGTGAGCTTGCCGCCTGCCGGCTCGGTCAACACCCACTCCAGGGCGCCGTGGGCGAAAGTGACTTTGTAGTAGTCGAAGTCGTCCGGGTCGGCCGACTCAAGCGTCACCGACTGGATCGGCCCCAGAGCCGTGAACTGCTTCTGGATGCCAGGCAGGTTGGCGCGCGTGGTTTCGGCCAGCTGGGCGATCATGTGGTCATAGTCCGGCGTCCCGGCCATCGTGCTGTCGATCTCGCGCCGGATCAGCGCCTCGCCACCGGGGCTGGGCGCCCGTGACGGAAGACCCAGGTAGATGGCGCCAAGATTTGCGGCGATCCGCTCGACCGGCGAGTCGCTTGCGTTGGAGAGCACGATCACCGTCAGCCTGTCGTCGGGATAGCGGTCGAAGTGGGTGACGAAACCGTTGACCCCGCCGCTGTGCCCGACCCGGCGATGGCCCTGCAGCTTTCCAATCTCCCAGCCGAAGCCGTAGCCGTGCCCGTAATCGGTGAACATGGCCGCCAGCGAGGCGGCGCTGAGCGGGCGGGCGGCATAGAGCGCATGGTCCCAGATCAGCATGTCGTCCGCTGTGGAATAGAGCGAGCCGGCGGCATAGGGCTCGGTCATCGAGAGGTAGGGCGCGTTGATGAACCCGGCCGATCCACGGACGTACCCCGCGACCCGCTGCGGCACGATCGTCTCGCTGACGTCGTAGCCTGACGAGGCCATCCCGAGCGGCTGGAAGATGTGCTTCGCGACGTAGTCGGCGTAGCGCTCGCCGGAGACCTTCTCGATGACGTAGCCAAGGATGATGTAGCCGGTGTTGTCGTAGCTGAACCTCGTTCCAGGCTCGAACTCCAAGGGCTTGTCGCGGGTGAGCTCGATGATCTGCTGCGGCGTGCGGTCGAGGCGCGCCTCGCCGATGAAGAAGCCGGGGAGGGCGGTGTAGCTCGGGATCCCGGAGGTGTGGGTAAGCAGGTGGCGGAGCGTCACTGCTTTCCAGGCCGCCGGTGCGTCGGGGTAGTACTTCGAGATCGGGTCATCGACCGAGAGCTTGCCGGCCTCTTGCAGCTGCAAGATCGCGGTCGCCGTGAACTGCTTGGTGATCGACCCCAGCCGGAACTTGCCCTCCGGCGTGTTCGGTATGCCCCACTCGCGGTTAGCCAACCCGAACGCCTTACGGAACACCGGCTTGCCATCCTTGGCGACCAGGATGACGCCGCTGAAGTGGTCAGTTGTCGCGAACCCAGCGACATAGGCCTGCGCCCGCTGCATGGGTGAAGGCGCGGCAAAGGTCGGCGACGCCAGGAACCAGATCGCGAAGGCAAGAGACGCGGTCGCGGCGACAATGCGGAACATGGCGCGCCTTCTTTTTCGGTCAGACCGGCGGCCGCGTCGCTCGAAGGCGGCGTAGCTCGCCATGGTCCGGGCCCCGACGTGCAACACCTGGTCGTGGTCGCCGGTGACATACCAGATATCGGTCACCTCCGGCGCCGCTCTCCAATCAGGTCATATCGCCCGATCAGGGCTGCCGATAGAGCGCAGCGGTGGGGTGTAGTTGCGCGCGGTAACCAGCTCTCAGCACCGCGACCGTCGCCGGTGGGGTGATCAGTTGGGCGGCAGCCAGCAGCGCGGTGGGTGCGGCGTATCCGCCGGGGGACCAGGGCAACGCCTGGCCACCCACGACGAGGTGCGGGGCCCCGGCCTGAAGCACCATCGCGCCGTCGGGCAGGTCCGCGGCGGGGGTGGTCACCGGGTGCAGACGCTTCTTGCCGCTGGCGAGACGCTGAGCGTGAAGCACCTGATCGACCTCGCCCGCCTTCGGACTGGGCCGCCCGGCGGCGGTGGGAAACTTTGCCTGGAAGTCTCGCGCGGCGGCTCGGCGGCAGAAGAAGCAGGGCCGGTGACCGGCGGCGAGCGCCGTGGCTTCATCGAGGAAGAAGAGTTCGGTCCAACTGCCAGGCCCCATCACCGTTCGCCTGACGCCGTCGCGCTCGAGCAGGCAAATCAGCCACGCCGCGCTGGTCCAGCGGCGGGTCAGCAGCGTGCGGGTGCGCGGATCGTGGAGAATGCCGCGGTTGCCGGTGAACATCCCGCGCTCCGGAACGGCGACGATGTCGCCGAGCGGGGTCACGCGGTTCTGCAAGGTCATCAGGCGGCGTCGTGGAAGATGACGCCGAGCGTGTGGCGCTGGCCGCGGCGTAGACGGCTGACGCCGTGGTTCAGCTTCACCTGATAGTCGCCGCGCACGCCGCGCACCGGGCGGCCGTTGACGGCGAATATCGCCGCATCGCCCTTTCGCAGCGGCAGGACCATGGCGCGCGTCTGCACGCGGGGCCGCTGCTCGGTCATCACAAACTCTCCGCCGTCGAAATCCAGGGCCGGCTCTTCCAGCAGAATCGCCATCTGGAGTGGGAACACATGCTCGCCATATAGATCGCGGTGCAGGCAGTTGTAGTCATCCGGCCCGTACTCGAGCAGCAGCGGTGTCGGGCGGGTCTGGCCGGCCGTATGGCAGCGATCGAGGAAGGCGGCGTGCTCTGCCGGGAACCGCACCTCTTGCCGCAGGCGCTCGCTCCAGGCGTTGGCGAGGGGCGCGAGGCGTGGGTAGACGGCCGTTCTCAGCGCCTGAACCAACGGCGGCAGTGGATAGCTGAAGTACTTGTAGCGCCCGCGACCGAAGCCATGCCGGACCATGACCACCTCGCTGCGGAACCCGTCCGCATGGCGGTAGAGGCCGGCGATGTCGTTCGCTTCGGCGTGTGTCAGCAGACCGGGCGAGATCGCCCAGCCCTGCGCGTCGAGATCGGCCTGGATCTGGGCCCAATCCGCCCGCTCGATCCGCGTCTCGATGGCAGGGGCGCCGACCGGCGCCGCCCCTGCATCCGCCTCGCGCGCCGTCACGCCGCGGCCTCCAGGTCGATCAGGCGCTGCTTGCGCCGCGCGCCCCAGCGATAGCCCGAAATCGAGCCGTCGGCCTTGACCACGCGGTGGCAGGGCACCGCCACGGCGATCCGGTTGGCCGCGCAAGCCGCGCCGACCTCCCGCGCCGTTGCCGCCAGCGGCAACGCCTTGGCGACAGCGCCGTAGGAGCGGGTCTCGCCGGCGGGGATGGCGCGCAGCGCGTGCCAGACCGCCAGTTCGAGCGGAGAGCCGCGCAGGTCGAGCGCCAGATCGGCCACGCGGTGCGGCGCATCGATCAGGTCGGTTGCTTTCGCCACGGTGGGCGCCAGGCCCGCCTGATCGCAGATCAAGCTAGCGTTCGGGAACGCGGCTTCGAGGTCGTGCAGCAGTTTTCCGCGGTCGTCGCCGATGAAGAGGGCGGCGATCCCGCGTTCGCTGGCGGCGATGATGACGGTTCCGAGGCTGGCGGCGCCATACCCGTAGCGCAAAGTCTCGGCCGGGACGTCGTGTGGAGTAGTCATGGCGGGCTCCTTTCCGTGTGTGACCCCATGATCGGACCGATCCGGCGACGGGACGCTCCGCGTCTTGCTTTCAAATCGAATTTCGCCGAGCGCCTGGCGCGGGCCGCCGCCTGCCGCCCCATATTCGAGTTTGAAAGCAAGACGCGGAGTGCGGGCGCGGCCGCTCGGCGTCAGCATGTCGGCGATCCAAAGGGCGAGGTCTTGGAAATGAGCGCCGTTGTGCAAACCGATCGGCGGCCGGTCGCGACGGGGGACGATCCGCGGTGGGCGCGGGTGACGGCGCGCGACCGCACGGCGGACGGCGAGTTCTGGTACTCGGTCGCCACGACCGGCGTCTATTGCCGGCCGTCCTGTCCCTCCAGGATCGCGAACCCGCGCAACGTCACGCTGCACGCCACGCTGGCCGAGGCCAGGGCCACCGGCTTTCGCCCGTGCAAGCGGTGCAATCCGGAAGGCGCGTCGCTCGAAGCCCAAAACGCGACGCGGGTGGCGCAGGCCTGCCGGCTGATCGAGGAGAGCGACGAGCCGCCCTCGCTCGCTGACCTGGCGACGGCGACAGGTGTCAGCGGTGGCTACCTGCATCGCCTCTTCAAGGCGGCCACCGGACTGACCCCGAAGGACTACGCCCAGGCCAGGCGGGCCGAGCGGGTGCGCGAGGGCCTCGCGCAAGGCCAGTCGGTGACCGAGACGATCTACGACGCCGGCTTCAATTCCAGCGGCCGCTTCTACGAGCAGACCAAAGACATGCTGGGCATGACGCCCAGCGCCTATCGGGCGGGCGGCGTCGACGAGGACATTCGCTTCGCGGTCGGCCAATCGTCGCTCGGCGCGATCCTGGCGGCGTCGAGCAACAAGGGCGTCGCCGCGATCCTTATCGGCGACGATCCGGAGGCGCTGGTGCGCGACCTGCAGGACCGCTTCCCCCGGGCCAGGCTGGTCGGCGGCGACGCAGGCTACGAGCAGATGGTCGCCCAGGTCGTCGGTTTCATCGAAGCCCCACGGATTGGCCTGGACCTACCGCTCGACGTGCGCGGGACGGCCTTTCAGCAGCGGGTGTGGCGGGCGCTGCGCGACATCCCGCCCGGCCAGACCGCGAGCTACGCCGACATCGCCCGCGCCATCGGCGCACCGAAGGCGACGCGGGCGGTGGCGGGTGCGTGCGCCGCCAACAATCTCGCCGTCGCCATCCCCTGCCACCGAGTGGTGCGCACCGACGGCGCCCTGTCCGGCTACGCCTGGGGGGTGGAGCGCAAGCGCGCGTTGATCGAGCGCGAGGCGGCTTGAGCTGGCGCTCAGTTCAGAGCCGCCTCACGCCGGCACAGGCGCCGCCCGGTAGGACGCCGCCTGAATGCGATAGAGTTCGGAGTAGGGGCCTTGGCGCGCCATCAGCTCGTCATGCGAGCCGACTTCCGCCAGCCGGGCGCCGTCGAGGACGACGATCAGATCGGCCATGCGCACGGTCGAGAAGCGGTGCGAGACGAAGATCGTGATCCGGCCGGCACTGCCGCCCTGCTCGGCGCGGGCCGCGGCGGCGTAACGCTCGAACAGCGCATGCTCGGTCTCGGCGTCGAGGGCGGCCGTCGGTTCGTCCAGCACCTGCACCAGGGGCGTCTCGCGCATGAACCCTCGGGCCAGCGACAGCTTCTGCCACTGCCCGAAGCTGGGCTCCGCGCCGTCCGGCCAGGTGCGGCCCAGCTGGGTGTCGAGTCCCGACGGCAGCCGCGCCACGACGTCGTCCGCGCCAGCACGAGCCGCCGCCGCCACGATCGCGGGCTCATCGTCCAGCCGCTCGACATCGCCGAGCCCGATCGTCTGCCGCGCGCGAAACTCGAAGCGAAAGAAGTCCTGCAGCGCGCCGGTGATCCGCCGTCGCCAGTCGGCGGCGTGCATCCGCGAAAGCGGGGCGCCGTCGATCAGGATCTCTCCGGACGCCGGCTCGTACATCTTGGCCAGCAGCTTCACGAGCGTCGTCTTGCCCGCGCCGTTCTCGCCGACGATCGCGACCACGGCGCCCGCCGGCAACGTGAATGAGACCTGGTCGAGCGCCAGGCGAGACGCGCCCGGATAGGCGAACGACACGCGATCGAAGCGAATGCCTTCGCTGAGCACGGACGGTGGGCCGAGCTCGCCCGGCGCAGCTTGCTTCGCCGCGTAGTCTTCCAGCCAGGCCAGCCGCCGCGAGCCGTCGGCCCAGAACCCGCGCAGGAACCCGATCTCGCCAACCGCCGCGCGGACGTACCCGGCGAGGCCCGCGCCGGCGGCGAGCACGAGCAGGATCTGCGCTGTGCTGGCGTGTCCGTCCCACACAGCAAACGCCACCGCGCCGACATAGCCGACGCCAAAGATCGCCCACGCCAGCGCGTTCCAGAAGGCGGTGCCCCAGCGCGCCCGCGCCATCGGCGCATAGAAGCGCTCCCAGACGTGCCGGCGCTCGCTCGCGAGGCGTTCGCCGATGCCGAGCACGCGCACCTCCTTGCCGGGCGCGGCGGTCGTGGCCAGGTCGAACAGGTGGAGCGAAAGCCGCTGATGCGGCGCGCCGCGCTCGTAGGTCTTGTTCTCGACGTCGGGCCGCCAGAAAGCGGCGACGGCGGAGGGCGCCGCGAAGACCGCCAGCAGGAGCAGCGCCGGATTCACCCAGGCCAGCAGCGCCAGCGTGAACCCCAGTCGAAGCAGCCAGGCCAGGGTCGTGAACAGCGACATGTACATGTGGTCGAGCACGAACACCTGGTTGCGCAGCATCGACAGCCGGTCGAGGTATTCGGGGCGTTCCTGGTGCGCCACCGAAACGATCGACGCCTGCAGCCCCGCCACGTGTCCTTCGAGCGCGATCGTCACCTTGTCGCGGAATCGGCGCTGCACCCGCGTGCTGATCGTCGCCAGGAACCAGTTCGCCGCGGCGCTCAGCGCCATGCCCACCGCCGCGATCAGCGCGAGCCGCGGCTGCTGCTGGACCGCGCCCGCGCCCAACATCGCGAGCCAGAGCGCCGTCAGCGCGCTCGGCAAGGCGGCCAGCTGCGAAAGCCCGAGCGAGAGCGCCATCAGGCCCCGCTCGGACCTGAAGCCCAGCTTGCAGAGCCGCCACATCGAGGAGAGCGTCGGCGGCAGCGGGTCGATCGTATCGGCCGCGTCGGCCGGCGGCAGCGTCGCGGGGTCAGGCGAGGGCTTCATAGGTCAGTCCCTCCTCGTCGGCTTCCTGGAAGCGCTGCGCCTGCAGGTCGAACATCGTGCGGTAGCGGCCACCGCGCGCCATCAGTTCGTCGTGCGTGCCCAGCTCCACCACCCGGCCGCTTTCCACCACGCAGATGCGGTCGGCGTGGCGAACCGTCGAGAACCGGTGCGAGATCAGGATGGTGGTGCATTGGCGCGTCGCCGCGAGCAGCCGGCTGAAGATCTCCGCCTCGCCGCGCACGTCGAGCTGCGCCGTCGGCTCGTCGAGCAAGACGAGGCCGGCGCCCTGCTTCACCGCCGCCAGCGCCCGGGCGAGCGCCAGGCGTTGCCACTGGCCGCCCGAAAGGTCCGTTCCGCCGGCATAGGCCTTGGAGAGCACCGTATCCAGCGAGGCCAACCCGCTCGCCCCCGCCGCCTCCAGCGCTTCGCCGAGCGCTGCGTCGTCGGGCGGCGCCTCGCCAGCTCGCCGCGGGGCGATGTTGTCGCGCAGCGTCGACTCGAAGCGGATGAAGTCCTGAAAGACCGCGGTGATCCGCGAGCGCCAGGCGTCGACGTCGAAGTCGCGCAGGTCGACGCCGTCGATCTCGATCGCGCCGCTGTCAGGGTCGTAGAGCCGGCAGAGCAGCTTCGCGAGCGTGGTCTTGCCGGCGCCGTTCTGGCCCACGATCGCCAGTGAGGTCCCCGCCGGGATCGTCAGATCGAACCGGTCCAGCACCGGCGCGCCGCCGGGATAGGCGAAGCTCACGTCGCGAAACCGAATCTCGCGGGCAGGGGTCGCCTCCGCCTTCCGCACCCCCGACGGCAGGGCGCCGGCCCGCGCGGTCGCGTCCTTCAGACGGAGCACCGCGGCGACCGGCGCCGAGGCGCCGTCCAGCGCCCAGTTCAGGCCCCCGAAGGCGATGGCGGACACGCCGACGGCGCTTTGCAGAAACGTCACTGCCGGTCCGAGTCCGATCTTGTGGGTCACGGCGGCCAGAGCGATGAACCAGAACACCGCGAGGTTGGCGAAGGTGACGATCAGGATGCTGGCCGCAAGCGGACGCTGGCGCATGCGCGTCGCGGCGTACTGCAGCTCGTGCAGCCGGGTGCGGCGCGCGGTGAACCGATCGAGCGTCCAGCCCGCGAGCCCGAAGAGGCGCAGCTCCTTCGCCGCCGGCGGGTCGACCGCCAGGCGGTAGGCGTAGTGGGAGTCGCGCTGGGCGCCTTGCACCTCCAGCGTGTTGCGATCACGCCAGACGCCGCTTTCGCGCAGCAGGTAGTGGGTGGAGGCCCAGGCGCCGGCCAGGACGATGCCCGCCCACCAGTGCCAGGCCGAGACGACGATGGCCGAGGCCAGCCCCGCGATGAGGGTGGTGAGGCCGCTGGCGATGAAATCCATCGACACCGAGAGCGGCGGACCGGTGATCCCAAGATCGAACTCACGCGCCACGGTGAGATCGGTAGTCAGCGACGGGTCTTCCAGGTGGCCGATGCCGCGCGGACCAATGCAGGCCTCGGTCAGTCGGTCATAGAGCCAGCACGAAGTGCGGTAGCCGAGATTGGCGCTGATCGCCTGGTGGATGGGGCTGAGCACTTGCAGGAGAAGGAAAACGCCGCCCGCAAACGCTAGCGGCGCGGCAGGCGGGCTGCCCGCGCGGACCGCCCCAACCAAGGCGCCCATGGCGATGGCGAACGCTGCCGGCAGCAGGCCCAGCAGCACCAGGCCGGTCCACCAGGCCGCAGCCAAGCCCGGGCTCGCCTTCGTCAGCGCGACGAAGAACTGCCATTCCTTCAACTTGGTGATCGACAACAAGCGCTCCGCCCCCTGTCTCAGCCTCCCAGCCGCATGCGACTATGCTTGCTCAGGCGCACTTTGGCCCATCTTGGCCTTACTCGCTCATCCGAGTCACGACAGCGTCAGCATGCTGCGGTCTTACGTTCGCGCTTCGGGCGCCCAAGTCTGCTAGGTCGTGACCTCGCAAACACCCGATCGCCGAGAATGGGGCCGATTTCTGGAAATTACAAACAAAACCAATACGCTATCCGTCGCGCCCATGATGGACTGGACAGGGTTATTAGTAATTTCAAGTAGTTAGGCTGGCTTGTGTGCACAGATTGCACACGGCCGTTCGTGTTTCCTTTCATTTTCGTTCCCGCGACACGTCGCTACATTGCCCGCTGCCAGCGCCCTCTCAGCGAGGTCACGCGCTATGCTCGCCGACGGTGCGAGAGGCCGCGATATACCGGCGGCGCTGAATGCCGATCCGCAGCGGCCGACTTCCGACCTGGCTACGAAACGAACGAGGGGCGCATCTCTCGGCCCTCTGAGATCGTTGCGCTTGATCGAACGTTGCCTCTCAGGGCGAGCTATGTCGGCAGAACGGGCGTGGGTTAGGGTAGGGACGGCAGGCTGGGCGATCCCCGCGCACTCCAGAGCCGCATTTCCCGGCCACGGAAGCGTTCTGGAGCGGTACGCCGGCCGGTTCTCGGCGGTAGAAATCAACAGCAGTTTCTATCGGCCTCACCGTACCGCGACTTATGAGCGATGGGCTGTGAGCACCCCACCGGCCTTCCGGTTTTCCGTCAAACTTCCGAAGATTGTCACGCATGATATGCGCCTGCGGAACACCGAGACCCTCGTGACGACGTTTCTTTCGGAGGTCGGCGCTCTTGGCGAGAAGCTCGGACCTATCCTGGTGCAACTGCCGCCGAGCCTGATCTTCGAAGAGCCTGTCGCAAGCGCGTTCTTCAAGCACCTACGCGACCGGACTACGGGTCAGATCGCATGCGAGCCCCGCCACGGCAGTTGGTTCAACGCGCACGCGGACGGATTGCTGGCAAATCATCGGGTCGCGCGCGCAGCGGTCGATCCGCCCGTTCATCCGGCCGCCCGCCGCCCCGGCGGTTGGCGGGACCTGGCCTACTGGCGCTGGCACGGCGCGCCACGTGTCTACCATTCTCAGTACTCGGATGAAGACATGGGCCGCCTGTTGACACATCTGCGCGAAGGCATGGCCAGCGAGACCTGGTGTATCCTCGACAACACGGCGCTCGGCGCCGCGACGACAAACGCTCTTTCGATTGTAGACTCGGCGAACAATTCGGCGCGTCGGGCGTTCGAACCCTAACCTCCGACGTTCATGATGTGTCCCGATGTTTATCCGCGCCGGTTACCGAGTGTCGTTCGACTGCCCTGTCGCGACTCCGATGTTGTTGATGCTCAGCGTCAGACCTGAGCGCGAAGCCGACCTTGTTACGCCCCAGACGATAACAAGCTCATCCGGAGCGCCGCGGAGTCACCACGATCTCTTCGGAAATGTCGTCCACCGTCTCGTTGCGCCAGCCGGCCTCACGACATTGAGCACCGATTTCGTAATCGGCGACGGCGGTCGCCCCGACGAGGTGACGCCGTCCGCTTCGGCTCATCCGGTCGATGACCTTCCAGACGAGGTTCTGCCTTACCTTTTGGGCAGTCGATATTGCGACACGCAGCTCCTTTCCGGCCGGGCTTGGTCGTTGTTCGGGGGGATCGAGCCGGGGTGGGTGCAGGTCCAGGCTGTCGTCGACTACGTCCACAATCGTGTGAGATTCGGCTACGAGCATGCCTGCCCGACCAGGACCGCTTACGATGCGTATCGCGACCGCCGCGGTGTCTGTCGTGACTTCGCCCATCTTGCGGTGACGCTCTGTCGCTGCCTCAACATTCCGGCGCGCTACGCGACGGGGTACTTGGGTGACATCGGTATCGCGCCAATGGACGCCCCAATGGATTTCAGCGCCTGGTTTGAGGTTTATCTTGGCGGCGCATGGCGCACCTTTGATGCGCGCCACAACACGCCACGGATCGGCCGCATCCCAATGGCGTACGGGCGCGACGCCGCGGACGTGGCAATAACGACCTCTTTCGGCGCGGCGACGCTGGTCGGGTTTGAAGTCATCACGAAGGAAGTGGAAGCCGCCTTGGTGGCCTCGGCCCCCCTTCCGCCGGACCTTGCTCCGTCGCGAGGGGAAGGGATCGGGAGTCCATGGGACCTCGTCCACGCCGGACAGTGAGGCCGCGTCAATGAAAGCGGCAGCGTGGGCGCCTCCAGTGGATACCCGCTCCTGGCCTTGCCGCGCTCCAGCGGGAGGGCCTGTTGCCTCCAAGGCGCCGATCGGCTCGGTGCGGGCGTCGCTAGATTTGGCCTATGACCTTATGCCTATGCCGTCGAGCTTTCGCGCCGGAATAGACTGAGGCCTATTCTTCGTCGGCCACCGGCAGGTCGCCGATATGTTCGGTCCACGCCGGCGCCGACCGTCCCCAGATCCGGCGCCTCGGCCGAAGGTCCGCTCTTTGCCGGATCGCGCCCCACCGGATACCGATGCGTTCGGCATCCTCGCCTTCTCCGGTGGTATAGATCGGAGACCCGCAACTAGGGCAGAAGAACTGGTGCCGCGGGCGACCGCTATCGCCGATCTTTACGTACCGCGAAGGTGCGTTTCCGGTCAGCCTAAAGGCGTCCCGTGCGGCCGAGACGGACACCCGGTAGGCCGTCCCCGTGAGGCGCTGGCAGTCAGTGCAATGACAAATCGCGACCTTTTCGGCGTCGACCTCAGCTTCGAAGGAGACGCGCCCGCAATGGCAAGAGCCGTCTATCTTCATCGGCTGGCTCTTCCAAAAGTCGCCCGGCGAAGCTCAGCAGATCTCACAGGCCGCCGCCTTGACGCGCGGATCGGCGGCGCGCCCAACTTGCACGGCGCCAACAGTCCACCTTGTGAAAGCCTGCCCCACACGTTCACCGCTCTGCTCGAGATTCAAGGTTGACCGCTGCCACCTGCCGAACCGTAGACCTGACCGGTGGCGAAGCTGGCGTCTTCGGCTGCGAGCTGCACGTAGATCGAGGCGAGCTCTGCTGGCTGTCCAGGGCGTCCGAGCACGGTCTGGCCGCCGAACTGCTCCAGCTTCTCCATCGTCGCGCCGCCGGCGACCTGCAGCGGCGTCCAGATCGGTCCAGGCGCCACGCCATTCACCCGCACGCCCTTCGGCCCGAGCTGCTTGGCCAACGATTTCACGTAGTTCATCGTCGCCGCCTTGGTCTGCGCATAGTGGTACAGCTCCGGTGACGGGTCGTAGGCCTGCTCAGACGTTGTTCCGATGATCACCGAGCCGGGCTTCAGATGCGGCAGCGCCGCCTTGATGATCCAGAACGGTGCATAGATGTTGGTCTTCATGGTCCAGTCGAATTCCTCGGTAGTAAGGTCGAGGATCGAGGCGCGGGTCTGCTGGCGCGCGGCGTTGCAGACGACGATGTCCAGGCCGCCCAACGCGTCCACGGCTTGAGCCACGAGTCGCACGCAGAACGTCTCGTCGCGAAGGTCACCAGGGATTAGCGCGCACTTGCGGCCAGCGTTCGTGATCAGGTCAGCCACCTCCCGCGCGTCGGGCTCTTCGTCAGGCAGATAGTTGATGGCGACGTCGGCGCCTTCGCGACCGTAGGCGATCGCCGCCGCTCGACCCATCCCGGAGTCGCCGCCCGTGATCAGCGCCTTGCGTCCGAGTAAACGGCCCGAGCCTCTGTAGCTCGTCTCGCCGTGATCGGGCCTAGGCTCCATTTTGCCGGCCAAGCCGGGCCAAGGCTGCGACTGCCGCTTGAACGGCGGCTTGGGATATTTGGACTTCGGATCGCTGAGCGGCTGGCCAGTCTCAAAAGAAGAGACCCCATCGCTGTCCGAACCATGCGCGTCTTCGAGATCCACCCGCTCTACTCCCGTTCTTCTGCGGATCAGAACAGGACGGCGGCCGGTGGGTTCCAGTTCTGGTCAGGGTCTTACGACGTAGCGGCGTCTGATCTCGACCAGAGGCCCCCGCGCGTCCTTGGCTTGGCTATGGCGCGGGGCGGGCCTTATTCGGCAGCAAGAGCTTCAAGGCGAGAATGATCGCCGAAAACAACAGGCAAACGGCGTTCGAACCCACAAGCGGCCAGCTTCTCAGGAGGACGCCGTAAGTCGTCCAAAGCGCGAATCCGATCACGGTGACGATATACATGCCCAGAGAGACCGAGGATGCGTCGCGCGATTGGATGATCTTGGTGGCTTGCGGCACAAAGCTGGCCATCGAGCAGATCGCCGCCGTCACGCCGATCCCCGTGACCAAAAGCTGGGCTAGGGGCATCAATTATCCTCGGGAGTCGCTGGAGCGATCTGATCGAGACGGCACTGCTGGGGCGCCTTGTCGTGCCGTAGCCGCAGGAGACGCGTGCCATGGCGGAAGCGTGCGCCGGAAACATGATCATAGGAGACCTCGACCACGATCTCCGGCCGGACTGGCGTCCACGTAGCCGAGCGTTCCGTCGACCAGCGGCTGGGACCGCCTGGCGCGTCTCCCGTGAACCCGGGGCCGCCGCGAAGCGCCTCGAGACTTCGGGTGAGTTCGGCGCGGTCGACCTGCGCGAAGCCGGACGTGAAGCCTACGTGGTCGAGACGACCGCCGTCGTTGTAGAGGCCCAGGAGAAGGGAGCCGAGGATTGCTCGCGATCCGCTGGCATAGCGGTAACCACCGACCACGCAGTCGGCGGTTCGCGCGCGTTTCACTTTCAACATCGCTCGCTTGCCCTCGGCGTACTGTCCGTCGAGGCGCTTGACGACGACACCTTCCAGCAGACCACTGTCCAGCCAGCGCTGAGCCACGGCCTTGTCGTCTGTGCCCGGTGTTTCGATCAGGTGTGGCGACGAGTGTCGGGCCAGAAAGTCGCTCAGAGCCTTGCGCCGTTGTTCGAGCGGTGCGGCGCGCAGGTCGTGCGCACCCGGCGCGACCAGAAGATCGAAGGCGGCGAATGAGGCCGGCGCCTGCTCGGCGAGGCGCTGGACACGGCTCTCGGCGGGGTGCAGCCGCATTTGCAGCGCTTCGAACGAGAAACTACCGTCGCGCGGGATCAGCAGTTCACCGTCGAGGACGAACTGGTCGTCGTCCATGTCCGCGAGCAACGCTGCGACCTCTGGGAAGAAGCGGGTAAGCGGCTTGCCGGACTTGGCCTGCAAAACCACGCTCGCGCCCGCCCGGAACGCCAGGCACCGAAAGCCGTCCCACTTTGGTTCGAACCACCACCCGTCGCCTGTCGGCAGGGCGAGCGCCGTCTCGGCCTCCATTGGTTCTGCGGAAAGGATCATCGTATTCGCGAGCGCCACGCGAGGGTCACTGAGACCCAGCAAACCGCTGGCTGTGGCGCGCCGATATCGCCGGACGGCCTTTTGCCGGACATGGATTCGATCCTCCGGGTCGGAGAACGAGCTCGAGGATGCAGAGTTGCCTGTGCGATACCATTCGCAGGGCGGTCGGCGCTCAGAAAAGACCTCCGGCCGCTTACCTGACGCCGTAAACTCAGCGGTGATGAAGCAGGCTCGGGCGTTATTCTCCGACGGTTCATCTCGCTTGGGGTGAGGCGCGGAGCGCTTCGGCCATGGCCCCATCGTCAGCGCGCCGCCCTTTCGGCCCATCAGGCGCTTTCGATCGTCAAACTGAGTAGCGAGCGCGCGACGCGTTCGGGGTCGGTTATCATACTCAGATGGTGTCCGGGATAGCTCACGACGGGCCATCCCAACCGCTCAGCCGCATCGGCCTCGGCTTTGTAGGCGGGGCTGAGCTGCAGATAGGCGCTGTCCAATCTTTTCGCCCAGTCGTGCGACGGCGGCGCGCGGGCGCGAAGAAACGAGAGTGGAACTCTCGGCGCTTCGGCGACAAGCGCCTCGCGCGTTTCCAAGCGAGGCAGGATGTGGCTGAGGTAACCTGCCGACAGCCAGGTCGGCCAGGCGGCGGCCCGCCCGTCGAGCGCCAGCGACACCAGCTGTTCCGCGGCCGCTGGCGGCAGCGTTTGAAGCCAGCTTCGGTCGGGATGGGGCAGAAGTGCATCCAGGAAGACGATTCGTGGCTTGGGGCTTGAAGAACCACGGATCGACGGGATCAGGCCGCCAGCGCCGCTGTGGGCGACGATCACAGTCCGCTCAGTGACGATCGCGGAGAGCTGGTAACCGATCGCCTCGTAGGCGCCCGCGCCAGCTTCAAGCCCGGCTCTCAGATCGGGCGCCGAGGCGCTGTGCCCATCGCGGGCAAGGACGGCCACGAGAGTGGCCCATACCGACGGTCCCAGGAAGGGGGTGTGAACCAAGAGAAAGTGCATGGCTCAAGCGAGCACAGGCGCCGGGAGAGGTGCAAGTCTGCCGCGGACGAGCCGCGTCGCAGCCGCTTGAAGCGGCCGTCCGTCGGCGATGGCTGTACCCGCGCCACCCCAACCTCCCCGAGGCCACGGACCCGTTTGGCGTCAGCTTAAGATAAGCACACGACGCATCGAAGGCCTAAACTGAGTTGTTTGAGCAAGAATCTCCCACTTTGAAGAATAAATCCTCCTGAAGTCGGAACGAGACCTTCGTCGGATTGTTCATCTGCGACGGCGGAGGAGAGCATTGATGTCCAAGAAACCACGTACAGCAACCCCAAAACCCAAGGGCGTTCAATCGTCAGACCAGGCCGCCTACAACGAGTCCCAGGGCGCCGGGGGCGAAACGCATCAGATCGCCGAAGAGGGCGTAGACACGCTGACCACGGCGCAAGGCGCGCCTGTCGCCGACGACCAGAACACCCTGCGGATCGGGCCGCAGGGCCCCGCGCTGCTGGAAGACAGCCATTTTCGCGAGAAGATCTTCCATTTTGACCACGAACGTATTCCGGAACGCGTTGTTCACGCCCGCGGCTATGGCGCGCACGGTTTCTTCGAACTTACCGATACCCTCGACGACGTCACGCGCGCCGACATTTTCAAAAGGGTAGGGGAGCGCACGCCGGCATTCGTCCGCTTTTCGACCGTGGCCGGAAACAAGGGCTCGGCCGATCTGGCGCGCGATGTGCGCGGCTTCGCGGTGAAGCTCTACACCAAGGAGGGCAACTGGGACCTAGTTGGTAACAACATCCCGGTCTTCTTCATCCAGGATGCGATCAAGTTCCCCGACCTGATCCATGCGGCCAAGGCGGAGCCGGATCGCGACTTTCCGCAGGCGCAGACTGCACACGACAACTTCTGGGACTTCATCTCGCTGACGCCCGAGAGCTTCCACATGATCATGTGGACAATGTCGGACCGGGCGATTCCTCGATCGCTGCGCTTCATGGAAGGCTTCGGCGTCCATACCTTCCGGCTGCTGGACGCTGAGGGCCGGTCCACCTTCGTGAAGTTCCACTGGAAGCCGAAACTCGGCCTGCAGTCCGTCGCCTGGAACGAGGCGGTCAAGATCAACGGAGCTGATCCGGACTTCCATCGCCGCGACCTCTGGGCCGCCATTACGACTGGCGCGTTCCCGGAATGGGAGCTGGGCGTCCAGCTCTTCGACCAGGATTTCGCCGACCAGTTCGACTTCGACGTGCTCGACGCGACCAAGCTGATCCCGGAGGAGCTATTGCCGGTGCGGATCGTCGGCCGGCTCGTGCTCGACCGCGTGGTCGAGAACTTCTTCGCCGAGACCGAGCAGGTCGCGTTCTGTACTCAGAACGTCCCGCCGGGCATCGACTTCAGCAACGACCCGCTGCTTCAAGGGCGCAACTTTTCCTATCTGGACACCCAGCTGAAGCGGCTGGGCGGGCCCAACTTCACCCACATCCCGATCAATGCGCCGAAGTGCCCATTCGCGCACTTTCAGCAAGACGGTCACATGGCCATGCGCAACCCGTTCGGCCGCGCCAACTACGAGCCCAATAGCTGGGGGAGCGCCGGCGGGCCGCGGGAGGATCCCGTCCGCGGCGTTCGCAGCTTTGCTGCGGAGGAAGCCGGTGAAAAGGTGCGCCTGCGACCTGAAAGTTTCGCCGACCACTACAGCCAGGCGCGGCAATTCTTCATCAGCCAGACTCCGATCGAGCAGAAGCACATCGCTGATGCGCTGACGTTCGAACTCAGCAAGGTCGAGCGCCCAGAGATACGCTCGCGCGTGGTGTCGCAACTTCGCAACGTTCACCCGGACCTGGCGAGCAGGGTCGGCGAAGGGCTGGGATTGGAAGCGCTTCCCGCGCCCGCCAAGGCGGCGCGACCGACGCTCGAGGATCTGCCCCCCTCGGCCGCGCTGAGCATCGTTGGCAATGGGCCCGGCCGCTTCGAAGGCCGCAAGCTGGGCGTGCTCATCACCGATGGCGCAGATGCCGAGCTCTTCGATGCGCTTGCCAAGACGGTCGCGAACGAAAAGGGCGTCATCGAAGTCGTGGCGCCGAAAGTCGGCGGAGCGACGCTCTCGGACGGCCGCCGTGCGCCGGCCAAGCAGAAGATCGATGGGGGGCCTTCGGTGCTCTACGACGCCGTCGCGGTGCTGGCCTCCGAAGAGGGGGCCGCGCTGCTTGGCAAGGATGCCGCGGCGAAGGACTTTGTCACCGACGCCTTTGCCCACTGCAAGTTCATCGGCTACTCCCCCGAGGTACGAGCGCTGTTCGACAAGGCGGGCATGTCGGACGACCTCGACGAAGCCTGCGTCGAACTTCACGGCGCAAAGGACGCGAAGGCATTCATCACCGCCTGTGGCCAGTTGCGGTATTGGGAGCGCGAACTCGCCGTCGATCTCGATGCGAACTCGGCGCGCTGACTGGGCCTCGCGGCATCGCTCGCCGAGACGACGCATCGCGGTCTGCATCCCTGCGCGGGATGAGGCCGCACGAATCGGGATGTGCTTGGCGAGTTTGGCGGCTCAGGCGCCAGACCCGCGGATCGCGTCACTGACCATATTCGTTGTCGCCAACAACTGCAGTGACGGGACCGCGGACGTTGCCGCCGCGTCTGCAAGGCGCTTGCGCTTGCCGTGTGAGGTCCGAGCGGTCGATCTCGCGCCCGATCGCGCTCACGCAGGTTGGGCGAGGCGTCTGGCCCTTGAGGCCGGAGCGCGGTCCTTAGGGGACCCAGGTGATTTGTTGCTGACCACGGACGCGGATAGCGCCGCGCCGCCTCAATGGGTGTCACGCACGCTGGATTACTTTGACTGCGGCTATGACGCCGTCGCGGGGCGCCCCCGGTTCACGCCGGCGGAACGGCGGCGGCTTCCGACAGAGCTGCGACGACGCTTGGCCGTCATGCAGGGGTACGAGAACGCCACGGCTTACCTCCGCCACACGCTGACGTCGGAAGAGCCGTGGCCGCGCCACTTCAGCGAGAGCGGCGCGAGCCTGGCGTTGACCTGCGCGATGTTTCGGAGGCTTGCGGAAGTTCCGACGCCTCCGCTGGGTGAGGATCGGGCCTTGCTAGACTGCGTCCGGGCCGCGGGTGGTCGCGTCCGGCATCCGACCGATGTCCACGTCTGCACCTCGGCGCGAATGGTTGGTCGCGCTAGCGGCGGCTGTTCGGATACGCTGAGCCGATGGTGCGAGCAGCCCGACGCCCAGCCGGTCGGCGGCGCGTCGTCGGTGGCGCGCATCATCTTGAGCGCCGAAGAGGCGGCAGAAGCGTTGTCCTTCGAAGCACTCCCCCTCGAAGTTCGACGGGCACGGGCGCTAGTCCGGTCGCTTCGCCACCAGGCCGGCGCCCTGCTCGCGCTGCCAGAGATCGAGCCGGAATTTCTCGTTTCGCAAGGCGAAACCGGCTGAGACCTCGGGCGAGAGCCTCGCGCCCAGCGCCTCGACCGCCTCGTCTCCGCTCTTTGGATAATCCGTCTCGCCCAGGAAATGCACCATCAACAGGCGACCGCCGGGCTCAAGCGATTGCAGGATGCCGGCGGCCACACCGTCCAGGTCGCCATCGTCCCAATAGTAGACCACTTCCGAGAGGACGATGAGATCGAAGCCGCCCTGGAAGTTTTCTTCGGGCGCTGAGACGCGGCGAAAGCTGACATTGGTCAGGTCCGAGCATCGCCGCTCAGCGGCGAGAAGCGCTGTGGTGGAGACATCCGTAGCGACGAGACTATCAACCACCGACGCGAGCTGACGCGTCAGGACGCCGATCGAACAACCGACCTCCAGGCACCGTGAGGCGCGCGGCGAAGCGATCGCGTTGACGGTGATCCGATATTTCTCGGTCTCGTACGGGCTGGTTTCAAACGACCAAGGATCGCCTTCGCGCTGATAGAGGTCCTCGAAAAAATCTGGCGCGAGGCTGCGCGTTCGGCGCGTCAGCGGCATGGGAGATAGTACTCCACCGGCTCCTCGGTGAGCGCCGCGAGCTCGACGGGAATCCGGAAACCCTCGGCGGCGGCGTCGACTAGGTCCGACATCTGCGTACGGTGACAGCGCAATGCCTGACGGCGTTGATCGACCGTGGCCGAGCAGGAGAGTCGTAACACCGAGCGCGCTCGGACCAACTCGGGCGACTGCCAGCCCCAGACCAGGTAGCTCAGGCGCTCTGGCATTGGTGAGAGGCGCGCCGCGAGCGCATCGGCGACCGCCGCAGCCGCTCGGTGATCGGCGTGGGGCTCCTGCGCCCAGGTGGCCCATATGCTGCGGGTCTCTGACCCAGCGAGCCAGGTTTGCAGCCCTGTGACCGTGTGATCGAACTCGGGGGTTCCATCTGGGAAAGGATTGCCGTCCGGCCAATTCAGAAAGATGATGTCGTCACGGCCGACGCCGAGCCGGTTCGCCGCGGTCACGGCCTCCTGTTGGCGGACCCGGACGAGGCGGTCCCGTGGCCAGGTCGCCGACCCGAGGTGCGATCCCCCGCCGTCGGTCAAGAAGGCCAGCTTCAACTCAAGACCGAGCGAGGCTGCGGTGGCGATCAAGCCGCCGCAGCCCAACGTTTCATCGTCGGGGTGCGGAACGAGCACCAAGGCCGGAAACAGGGTCTGCAGCCGCAGCACATCCAACGCTTCGGCGCGTTCGCGAAAGGCCGCCCGCACGTCGCCCCCGAGCGCCGTCACCACAGGCGATCACCGGTCCAGCGGTCCCGAACGAGAAACTCGCGCGCGGCGCGGTCCGCCGCTTGATCGGGGGCAGGCTGTCGCAGGTAGAGGCCAAGGTCGCGACAGGCCTGGTCGAGGGGATGGTCTTCGAAAAAGGCCTTGGTGCCCACGCAGCGCGTGGCCGCTTCCATGCAGCGCAACGCAGCGCGTTCGACGACCCCGCGGCCGAGCCTTACGAACGACGCGGCGTCGTCCTCGGCATCCGGATCGTTGGCGCGCCCAGCGGCCTCGCGGACCCACAAGTAGGCTGATCGGCATTCCGCGGTCGCCTCGGCAAAGCGCGCGCGGTGGACCGGGTCGGTGTCCGCGCCGGCGGCCAGGCTGTCGCGAAGGGCGATGAGCACGCGCTCGATGCCGCCCAGCTGCACCGCCATGAATCTCCAGGCGCCGGCGGAGAGCCTCGGTTCGCGGGCGTAATCGCCGGGCGCGCCGATGATCCAGTCGTCGGCGGCCGGTAGGCCGGTGAGATCGTAAGCACCGCTGAGCGTCCCGCGCATGCCGCGCACGCGCCAAAGCTTCGGTTCGGCGCGCGACGCGTCGGACGCCGCGGCCAACACCATGGTGTGGTCGAAGTTCTCTGGCTTGGCGGTGACGATCGCCCAGTCGATGGCGCCGGCCCCGCTTGCGAAGGTCTTGGCGCCGACGAGATGGGCGGCTTCGTGATCCCTCACCAGGCGCACGCCAGGTGGCTGCTCGGTGTTCCAGACGCCATAGACTTCGCCGGCTTGGAGGGATCGCGCGAGCCGGCTCTGCTGCGCGGCGGTCCCAAACCACCAGATCAACGCGGCGCCGTTGACATGCCCCTCAAAGATACGGCCGAGGCTCAAATCCGCCCGGCCGATGACCCGCAGAGCCTCCATCAGATTGAGCGGATCCACACCCGGCTCCGCAAAGCCGGCAAGTGCGCCCACTTGCCTGAGAACCTCGACGCCGGCCCGCGGAAAGCTTCGTTCGGCGTCCGCGGCCTGTCCGGCGCGGCGCAAGTCGCCCGACGCGGCCTTTAGATTCGTGAGAAGTTCACAGGCTGACCCGGACCGTCGAAAGCGGGATGAACCGTAAAGCAGCGTCACAACGTCTCACCAGGCGCCGGTAAGGGCGACAGCCGCTCCGCGCGTGAACGCGTCAGCCGTTCCATATAAGTCCTCATCATCCGCTGGATCGTAGCCTCCTCAGCAACAACGAGGCTTGCAGCCCGGCGTTCCGCTGCGGATTTCGACGGTAGGTTCGAAGACTGTCAGCGACCGAGCGCTGCCAGTTGCCTTGGATCGCCTTCCGGTCCGCCCTCAGAGAAGTTCGCGGATTCGAAGAAGCGCCTCGCCGTGCGGCGTGAGCAATCGCTGGGCGGCGCCGCAGTCGCTGAACGCCGTTGAGCGGTAGCAAGCCCGTCTTGCCCACCTTGCGCCAACCGCGAGCCTGGCCGAACTTCGCTTGCGCGTCGGTCTGACCGGTTCCGGCTGATTTTCGGACCTAATGGGTGCCGGACCCGGGCCCAAAATATGCGGATTTGGCAGTCATTTGCCGCCTCTCGCCTTGCGATCTTCGGCGGCGGCTTCGGGCCCAGAGCACGTCCGTCACGAACTGCATGTACCGGTTCAGCAGTTCGAGTTCGTCGCGCAGGTCTTCCGGCTTGGCGCCGGTGATCATCGACATCGTCAGTCCGCGGAGCGCTGCGACATGCACGCGCGACGCCGCGAGTCGCAGGCGAGTGCGGTGCGCGCCGGTGGGCGCGCGTGCGTCCTGCCGGTTGCGCGCGCGATCGCTCACCCGAGCTAGACTGGCCGGCAGGCGGTCCTTGAGCTCGGGATCATTGGACCCCTCGAGCGCGATCCGCATCGTCGCAATGCCGCCTCGCCCGGAGAAAGCCTGCCAACTGAGCTTGGTCAGGGCCAGGGCGTAGTCGCGATCGTTGGTGATGCCCTTGAGATTGTCGTCGTAGAGCTTGGTGTCCGTCTCGTAGACGTCGTCCAACACGGCCAGCATCAGGTCGGCCTTGGTCGCGAAATTGTAGAAGAGGGCGCCGCGGCTCACGCCGGCGCGCTCGGCGATCAAGGTGGTGCTGGTCGTCGCGTAGCCGAACTTCACCAGGCAATCGATGGTCGCTTCGATAAGCTTCTGCCGGGTGGCCGCCGTCCGCTCGGGCTGAGTCATCCGGCCGCGCCGCGCCCGCATCGGCTCGGCCTTTGCGGCGCGCGTGCTGGGGCGCTGGCGGCGAGTCAGTCGTCATCGACGGCCATTTTAGACCAAGCGCCACGGTGTGAAGGCGTTTCCGCGCGGGTGAGGGCGCTCAAAGGCCGACGGGTGCGCCAGCGGCATCTGCGGCATCCGATGCTGGGACCTCGTCGCCGCCCTGCGCCTCGCCATTTGCGCGCGCGATCTGACCTAGGAGGAGCGCGGAGGGCTGATCGCGCGCCGCATCGGCTGCCGATCGATCCGGATCAACCCGAACCTCGGTCCGTAGCCCATGATCCGTTCGAAGTCATCGAGTAGCGACCAGTAGAAGTAGCCACGCACACCGACGCCATCGGCGATCGCGCTGTGCAGCCCTTGAAGCGCCTCGACGATGGAGCCCAACGGCGGCCACTCACGCGTGCAGTTGTCGATCACCGTCAGGATGCGGAAGCGCCGGCCGTCGGTCATCTGGTCGGAGACGAAGTCCAGCGACCAGCACTGGTTGGCGACGAGCGGCGTTTCCAACGGTCTGCGTGTGTCGATCGCACGCTTGCGTCCCCCGCGCCGGCGCACCGTCAGCCGCTGTAGAGCCGCTGCACCGGCTTCCTGTTGACCATCTGGCCCTCGCCCCGCAGCAGCACGTGCAGCCGGCGGTAGCCGAAGCGCCGCCGCTCATGCCAGCGCTTTCGGCCGTGCGCGCAGAGCGGTCTCATCCGACCGCGTCGCCTGGTAGCGCACGCTCGTCCGGTCGATCTCAAGCACCCGGCGCGCCCGCCGCCGGCTGACAGGTCGAAGCTATAGGCTGCCGAAGACGGTCTTCGGCTGATGAGGAGCCCAAACTGAAGCGTCGGCAGGATGAGATCGAGGACGAGGTCTCGACCGCCCAGCGCCGCTTCATCGATGAACGCAAGTCCGCCAAAGAGGTTTTAATGAAAGCGCGCAGGGCCTTCTGCGACGACGGCGGCGGCGCAGGCTGAACTCGTTCAGCCCGCCTTGCGGGTTTTGGTCTTTGGCGCGGCGCCTTACGGCCGGGCAGGTCTAGGACCCGCCGGTCACCGTTGCGCCGAGCAATAAGACCGCTGGCCGGGCCGTCGAATACTGCGTTGTGGAGATGCGGATTGCTCAGTTCCGGACTAACGACCCTGCTGATGGTGGCGGCTAACCGCCGCGGACATACTGCAAAAACTCTTGCCGAGTGCGGGGGGCGTCACGGACTACCTCGAGCAAAGTGTTTGTCGTCAGCGATGAGCCCGGCGTGTTGACGCCGCGCATCGTCATGCAGCTGTGCTCGGACTGGATCACGACACCGACGCCCAGCGGCTGCAGGACCTCCTGGATTGAGTCGCCAATCTCCGCCGTGAGCTTTCCTGGATCTTAAGTCGCCGGGCAAAGCCCTGAACCACACGGGCCAGCTTCGAAATTCACGACGCGCTGCTCCGGCAGATATCCGACGCGGGCGCGCCCAAGAAACGGCAGCATGTGACGCTCGCAGAAACTGACGACCGGGATATTGGTGAGCACCACCAGTTCGTCGTAGCCCCCTACCTCATCGAACGTGCGTTGTAGATATTCCCGAGGGTCGGAGTCATAGCCAGAAAATAGCTCCTCATATGAGCGAACGACGCGTGTTGGGGTCTCTGCCAACCCCTCGCGATCGGGATCATCTCCTGCCCAATGGATCAACATCCGCACAGCGGCTGATCTCGCGTTACGGGTCGGATCACTTCGGGCATAGCAGCACCTGCCAATTGTCGCGGTATCGAACGCGCGAAGGCGGCCCCCGCTCCGCTTCGGCTGAAAGTCCGCAGAGCTAGCGCCGACGCCACGGGACCGGCGCGGGTCGCCGGCGGCGGTCTAGAAGGGTGCTCGCGGATCGACCAAGACGTAGTTTTTATACTTAAATCTCGCCTCGCAGGTCGCCTCGCGCTCGAATTAACTCCGGAATCAACTCCGGATCAGGCGCGGGAATTTTGCCTTGGTGGTAAACTAAAGGTTGGCGTCTCTTCCGAACCTTTCCGAAAAGAACGCCGGTACGCGCGTTCAGAATCGAGAATCTTGATCTCGGAACGTCGCCGTCCACGACGCGGTGTTTCGGTGAACAATCAGCATAAATACAGTCATTGGTGCCCTTAATAGGCAAGCTGACTCGGTATGTGGGGCGCGACGAGTACGTTGAGACAATAACCACCTCTTCACATTCTGCGACTTAGTGTCATGTCGCGAGTTCACGCCGGGAGGCTACTCGCTGGGTGGCCCAGTGCATGTTCTTTTTTGGATCGAAGGATCGGCTGAAACTTGTCCAAGCGTCGCGCTCGCGGGACGCCTCGGTCGATGCGCGCGACCTGGACCGCGCTGGTCTGCAGAATCGCATCGTCCAGATGTTCGGCGGCGACGATCTGAGGCCAGTCTTCGTTGCGAGTTTCGGCATTGACGATTTTGATCGGTTCGGGGCGGCCGTAGGCTCCGCGAGCGCTGCCAGCCTCGTCCGGGCGCTGGCCCAGCGTCTTGCCGGCGCGCAACCGGACTGGTCGGTAGCGGGATTATCGCAGGAGAGCTGCGCGGCGGCATTTCACGCAGGCAACGTGGCCGAGGCCGAGGAGGCAGCGGAGACGATGCGCCGTCTTCTCGAAGGCGCCTACCCGATTGCGGAACACACTATCGACCTGCGGATCACTGCGGGTTTGAGCGATGCGGGACCGCCTGCGGCACTGCTCCAAGAGGCCGATCTGGCCCTTCACGCGGCGCGTGCGGACGGCGTGTCATTTCGCGTGTTCGACGCGCAGGCCCATGCCAGGGCCGCTGCCTCCTTTGCCTTGATGCCGGAACTCCGCAACGCGATGCGCTCAGGTGAACTGTGGCTGGCCCATCAGCCGAAGTACGACCTGCGCACCGGCGAAGTCACCGGGGTGGAGACCCTGGTTCGATGGACCCATCCGCGTCACGGAGAGATTCCACCCGACGTCTTCGTGCGGTTGGCGGAGGCGAGCGGCGACATCGACGCTCTGACCCGTTGGGTCATCGAACGGCTGGTCGACGAGCAGGCCTGGGTGGCGTCGCATGGCTTCAAGTTGTCCTTCGCGGCCAATCTCTCTGGCCGCCTGCTGGGTGACGAGGCGCTGATCGACTGGCTGATCGCCCGGCACGATCCTGCCGTGGGAGGCTTGCGAATAGAAATCACCGAGACCGCAGTCATCGCGAATTCCGACAGAGCCTTCGCCAACGTCGCGCGCCTGGCCGCCGGCGGCGTGCCTTGCTCGATCGACGACTACGGCTCTGGCCTCTCATCGCTCTCCTATCTCAAGCGCATCGAGGCCGACGAGCTGAAGCTGGACAAAAGCCTGGTCGATGAAGTGAGCCGTTCCGGCCGCGACGCCTTGGTGACCCGCTCGACGATCGAGCTGGCCCACAGTCTTGGGATGAGAGTCGTCGCCGAAGGGGTCGAAGACCCGGCCACGGCCGCCATCGTCTCCGCGATCGGTTGCGATTTGGGGCAGGGCTACTTTTACAACCGGCCAGTCGCAGCGCCCGCGCTGCTCGAGCTACTTCGCCAGTCGCGGCCAGCCGCCGAGGCGCCGGCAAGCGCCGCCTCGTTGTCGGAGGAGCGCTCCTTCGCGGAGGCCAGGCCGCTGCGGCAAACGACCCGGAGGTTTGACTAAGCCGCTGACGTAACCGAGCGACGGCGGCAATTGTTGGTTCCTAACATTCGTCGGCGGCTGTGCGGGCAATGCTTGTCGCAAATATTCAGCCCTAACGGTGATCTGCGCGCAATCTCTCGCGTATTGAACGTCCTCGGTCGCGACCGCAGGCGAGATCCGCGGTCTTCCGGCGCGCTTTTGCGGCGAGCGCGGCTATACGTGCTGGCTGCCTTGCCACTTGATTTACTCATATTTTCAAATGTTTGGAACGAGGTGCACGGGCCGAGGTTTACCCGCCTATGGACTCACCATTTATCATTCTGGTCGTCGAGGACGAGCAACTTGTCCGCTTCGTGGCCGTGGAGGCTCTGTCCGAACGCGGATTTCAGGTTCTCGAAGCGGAACATGCGGCGGCGGCGCTCGGTGTCCTCGAACGGCTGTTGCCACATGTGCTGTTCACAGACGTCCACATGCCTGGGGAGATGTCAGGTATCGAACTTGCGGAGCTCGCGAGTGCACGCCATCCCGCAATGAAGATCATCATCACCTCGGCGCTCCCGCTCGCCCGACCCGTCGACCACCTGACGGCGCACTTTTTGAGGAAACCCTACGCCGTGTCCGAGCTCCATACCGCAGTTGACACCGCGCTCAGGGCCTAGTCCCTCAGAACCACACCTCGAAACGTCTGTGGCAAGACTGCGCAAGCAATGGCTGTGGCGCACCGGCCCTCGGAACCTTGAGCTTGGCAGGCCATTCCGCAGAGAGAGGCGCGACCTGCGCCGGCGGGAAGTTCAAGGGAGTTTCAGATGTCGATCATTGCATGGTTGGTCGTAGGACTAATCGCAGGGTGGCTGGGAAGCATGGTGGTCAACCGGCGCGGTGACGGCCTCGTCATGGACATTGTGCTTGGGGTCGTGGGCGCCTTCGTGGGCGGCTTCTTGTTCCAGCAGTTCGGCCACTCGGGCGTCAGCGGGATCAACCTCTACAGCATCTTCGTGGCAGCGGTGGGCGCGATCATCGTGCTCGTTCTGTACCACGCGGTGGTGCGTCGCAGGGCGCTCTAGCGGTCACGGGAGAGCGGGCGACCGCTCGCTCTCCGTAACCTCGGCTTAACGGGTCAAATCGCCCTATGTATCGGGGGCGACAAAGACTCTAGCTTCGCCCATTCCAGTTTGAATCGGCGGAGATAGCGGGTGGACCAGACTTGGCTGATGGGCGCGATCTTCGGATCCGGGCTATATGTATTCTTTGGTCGCCAGCCGGCCCGCCGCATAGCAGCCAAGCTTCGCGCGAGATTGAATCTGCGCGCTGACGCCGGCAACTGACGGTCGGGACGCAACTTGGGGCCAGAAGCCTCGGCAAATCATCGGCAGCTTGCCGCAGACAAACACGGTGACAGCGCGCATACCTTCACTCCAGCCATCAGGCGCGGCGTGGCTTTCGCGTGGAGGTTCCAAGAGAACTGGATGGCTTCCCAAGCCCAAACCTACACCCTTCTCGTCACCGACAAGCGCTATAGCGTCCCCACTTTAGCCTTCTTCACTGGCTTGGAGGCTGATGCCAGGGCGGCCGCGAAAAGCCGCCTCGACGAGTCGACGCACCATCTTTCCGTCGAGGTGCGTGACGGCGAGCGAATGGTCTTTCGGGTAGACCGACCGGCGTGATGGTCCCTGTTGCGCCGATAGGCGCCTGCTGGCGAGCTCAGCACCGAGTAACCGCGTGCTTTCTCGCGGGGCGATCTTGGATGCGCCGCCAACCTCGACAGAAGGCGTTGGATTGATTGAGCTACAATGCTCTAAGTCAGTCGGACCTTCGGACCGCATGCTGCGGCTTGTTGTTGCTCCTGAACTGAGACGCGAATGGCCCTGGTGAAGACTTCGAGGCTCGGGTCGGTCCCGAAAGCCCAAAGCGAGGTTTCGACGCCGCCGAGAACATCGCCTGCCAAGCCACCTCGGCGCGACGGGGCGCTTGTGGGCGGGCAAGAGAAGATCTCGGAGCGCATCGCCGCCGCCACTGAGGAACTTGCGAGCGGCCTCGCAGAAGCGGCCGCCGCTGCCGAGGAGTTGCGTCGATCGATGGAGCAGATCGCCACTGGCGCCGAGGAAGCGGCGGGCGGCGCACAAGAGCAGTTGGCGGCCATCAAAAGCACGCTCGCGAACCTTACAGTCGCGCGCGCCCAAGCCGAGGCGTCGCGCCGCCGTACCGAAGCGGTGCAGGTGGTGCTGGCCGAGACCGGCGTTCAGATCGCGGCCTCCGTTCGCGCCATCGAACGCAACGCCGAGCGGCAGGCAGCCTCCGTCACGCTCATAGGTGAGCTCGAGCGCGCGGCGAAGGAAGTGGGCGGCATCACGACGGTGGTCAGCCGCATCTCCGATCAGACCAATCTCCTCGCGCTCAACGCCGCGATCGAAGCGGCGAGGGCGGGCGACCATGGGCGCGGTTTCGCCGTGGTGGCCGACGAAGTCCGTTCGCTAGCCGAGTCCTCGGAGCGTAATGCCCAGGACGTGCTGGGCCTCGCCGAGACGATCCAGGCGGACGTTCGAGGCGTCGCCGCCGCCGTCACCACCGCCTCTGAGAGCGCAAAGGCGGAAGCCGCTTCGGGCGCTGCGGTGGTCGACGCCCTCGAATCGACCCGACAATCGATGAGCCGCCTCGCCGACGGCGCGGATGGCATCCTGACGGCCGCCCTTGAGGCGGAGCGCGCGGTCTCGGAGGCGCAACGCGGCGCCGAGCAGGTGGCCAGCGCCGCGGAGGAGCAGTCGGCCGCTGCTGGCGAGGCTCAGGTGGCGGTTCAGCAGCAGGCCCAATCGCTCGACCAAGGGCAGACGGCCTCCCGCACCCTCGCGCGACTCGCCGAGGGCCTGCAGAGCGGCGACGCCGGCGCATCTGCGCCCGAACAGATCGCCGCCATGGCCGAAGAGCTGTCGGCTTCCATCCAAGAGCTTAGCGGCGCTTCGACCGAGATAATGGCAGCCGTCGATCAGATTAGCCGCGCATCGCAACTGCAGGCGGCCGCCACGCAACAAGCCTCTGCCGCCCTGGCGCAGATCGAATCGAGCGCCGGCGTGGCTCAGCGCAACGCGGGCAGTGCGAGCGAAGGTGTCCAAGCCCTCCAGACCACTCTGCGTGAAAGTCGGGCCGCTGTCGGCCGCCTTATCCAGGGCGTGAGCGAGGGTTTGGACGACAGTCGCTCCAGCCTTGCCACCGTGCTTAGCCTCGACTCGGTTGGACGACGCATCACGCGGATCATCGACAACATCGCGCTGGTCGCGGTTCAAACCACCATGCTCGCCGTGAGCGGCTCGGTCGAAGCGGCGCGGGCCGGAGACGCAGGGCGCGGATTCGCGGTGGTTTCGGCGGATATCCGAAATCTGGCCCGCGAAGCCTCCGAGAGCATCGAGAGGGGCAAGGAGAGCGCCCGAGCGATCCTCGATCAGATCGGCGATCTGCGACGGGACCTGGAGCAAATCATCGGGGCGGCGGAAACCGAAGTTCAGACCAACCGCACCTTGCTCGCGGCGCTTGAGCGGTTGGAAGGCGATGTCGTTGCGCTCGCCTCGTCCAACGCCGCCATCCTGGAGGGCGCCGACGCGATGCTGGCTGCCGCTGGCGAGTCCGCCACCGCAGCGCGGCAGATCGCTGCCGCGGCGGAAGAAGCCAGTTCTTCATCCAGGCAGGCCGCCGCCGCGTCGAACGAGCAAGCGCGAGGCGCCGAGGATCTTGCCGCCGCCGTCGAGGAGATCGCGTCCCTCGCGGAAGATCTGCGCCAGTCCAATGGCTGAACCAGCGGAGGCAGCGTCGCTCGGCGCCGCTCAGCAGTTCCTCACCTTCCAGCTCGGCCAAAGGCTCTACGCCCTCCCGGCGAGCGACGTTGCGGAAGTGATCCGCATTCCGACCTTTGCCCGCGTGCCGCAAGCACCAGCAGCCCTGCTCGGGTTGGCCAACCTGCGCGGCGAGGTCGTGCCTGTCGCAAGCCTGCGCGGCTTGATGGGGGAGACGGGGGGCGTCGCGGCGGACGGCCGCGCGATCGTGGTCAACCACGGCGGCGCCCTCGCGCTGGCTGTCGATCGCGTCGAGGCCCTGGTCACGCGCACTGAGGGGGCGTCCGAGGCCTTCGCCACAGAGGGGGGTGAGCTGCTGACAGGCGCATTCGAGACCGACAAGGGCGTCGCTAAAGTTCTTGATCTCGCTAGCTTGCTGGCGTCGGCGTTCGTCGCGCGGCCCGCGGGACGCCGCGCGACCGAGGCAGTCGCCAAGCACCGTGCAATCGAGACGGAGGCCGCCCTCGAGAGCGGGCGGCGACTCGTGAGCTTTG
>DASXOP010000082.1:0-19100 GCA_036494265.1 Caulobacteraceae bacterium
GCTTGGCAAGTCCCTTGCGCCGGCGCTCGGGCGAACCCTCATTGACCTCGACGAGGTGTTTCTCGCTCGCCTCGGCGATATTGGCGCGTTCATTCAAGATGAGGGTTACGCGGCCTACAAGGCCAGCAACTCAAAGCTGGCCGCCGGACTTGTGGACGAGGCAACCTCCCCTGCGCTGCTGGTAACGTCCTCTGGCTTCCTGACCCACGACAATCCGCCGGACGTGCTGGTCGCCAACCGTGCCCTGCTCGCTCGGGGCTACAGCATCTCCGTCATGCCATCTTCAAGCATCGATCATGCTGTTGCGACGATTGTGACGCGGCAGATGGGTCGTCCCTATAACGAGGGCGTCGGAATGGAGGCGCACGCAGCGACAGCGCGCGCCCGTTTCGAGACGTATATGACGGCCGGCGATCTTTTGGTCTGCTCGACCGCGCCACCCGACGTCATCGTTAGTTCGCTCCATGCGCACATGTCGTGAGTGGCGGAAAACGGCAGGCGACTTCCGCTACCCACCCTTCTTAGACGTTGGGAACGTCCGCTTGCCGGCCGCGTGGTCGGAGGTCGGATCACCGGCCCAGGTCAATGACCGGGTTCGACCCCACTCGGAGACCGAACGGCCGCCGGGCGCGGCGGCAGGTTCGGCGCGCCGTCGGCTCTCGTAGCGGTCGTATCGCGGTGGGCTCGAAACTCGCCCCTAGTTGGTGTCCGGCGTCTTTATCCGGGCTCGGATCGCGGCGGGGGTTTCGGGCGGCGCGGGGAGGGCGAAACGGGACGCGGCAATCGGCTGGATGCTGAGCGAGGTCAGCTTGAATGGTCCGAACGCCAGCGGCCCGCCGGTCTCGAGCAACTTGTCCAGCGCCTTATCGGACGCCGATGTGATGGACATGCCGCCTCCAAGTTGGCGGATCATATCGCTCTGGCGGCGCATCGCGGCGCTGAGCGGCGCCAGCGCGGGATCGTGGCTGATCACATAGTCCGGCGCGCCATGGTCGGCGGCCGATTGCTGATCGACATAGTAGCCGGTCCCGGCACGGCCGTTGACCGTGACGGCGCCGATCTCGACGAGAGCGTCGGCCGGCGTCGCCGCGGGCGGCTCCTCGCTCTGCACCATGGCCCGAAGGCCGGGCGCCTGTTTGTCGATGACGGCGGCCTTGGCCCGCTCGTAGTCGCTGAGGCGATCCACCACCGCGCCGTGCGCCGTCGAAAGGACGATAAAACCTTCGCCGTTGTGGACCAGAAAATACTGGTCGGGCTTCAGTCCGGCCGGCATCCGAAAATCGCCGTTCGCTGCGATCTCGATGTTCAGCTTGAAATCGCCAAACCCCTCGTAGACGGCCGTAGTGTCGGCGAGCGCCGGAAACGCGGCCATGGCCAGCGAGATCGCGACGAGAAGGCTTCGCATTCCGGCTCCCGGGTGCTCCCGTGTTGGCAGAGCTTCATCCGTCTGAGCGCCGTCAGGAGGTCGCTACACGGCCTTGGTGACGTTACCGATAGTACCCTAGCCGACATCCCCGTCGCGGGGCTCCCGGAGCCGCTTGGAGCCCCGGCAAACGGCAATCCACTCGCCGGCATCGAGCCGACACCCCCATCCCCGACCCTTCTCCGCAAGGGGAAGGGGAGCAGGATCGAGCTACAGCTGTTCCAGCATGTATTCCGCGGACGAGACCTTGTACTCGCCGCCGCTCTCGACGTTGAGCTCGGTGACGACGCCGTCCTTAACGATCATCGAGTAGCGCTGCGAGCGCGGGCCCATGCCGAAGCGGGAGCCGTCGAGTTCCAGGCCGACCGCCTTGGTGAATGCGCCGTTGCCGTCGGCCAGCATCAGGATGTCCTCGCCGACCTTCTGGTCCTCGCCCCAGGCCTTCATCACGAAGACGTCGTTGACCGAGACGCAGGCGATGGTGTCGACGCCCTTGGCGCGGATCTCGTCGGCGTGCTGCTTGAAGCTGGGCACGTGGCGCGCCGAGCAGGTGGGTGTGAAGGCGCCCGGCACTGCGAAGAGCGCGACGGTCTTGCCGGCGCAGAGCGCGGCGGTGGTCAGCGGCCCGGGACCTTCGGCCCCGAACACGGTGAAGGTGGCTTCCGGCAGTTTGTCGCCCACTTTGATGGTCATCGCGCGTCTCTCCTCGGATCTCGCCTTGCGGGATTTCGCCGCACATAAGCCGGGCAAGGGGGCCGCGCCAAGGCTTGCGTCGCATTGTGGGCTTGAAACCGCCGCGGCGGGCGCCAATCATCTGCTTATGCCCGACTCGGAAGGCGCATTTCTCGCCGGACGGATGCTGGTCGCCATGCCCGGCATCGGCGATCCGAGGTTCGAGCGCGCGGTGATCTTCCTCTGCGCCCACGACGCCGACCACGCGATGGGCCTAGCGATCAACCGGCCGGTCGAGGGGCTTAGTCTCGGCAGCGTGCTGAAGCGACTGAAGATCGAGTGCTCGATCGCGCTGCCGGACGACCTGGTGCTGATGGGCGGGCCGGTGGAGCGCGAGCGAGGCTTCGTGCTGCACACCGACGACTACATGTCGCCCGCGTCGAGCCTGGCGGTCATGCCCGGCATCAGCCTCACCGCGACGCCGGAGGTGCTGGAGGCGATCGCCGGCCACAACCGCGCCCCGCGCCGCTCCCTGCTTGCCCTCGGCTACGCCGGCTGGGGCGCCGGCCAGCTGGAAGACGAACTCCTCGCCAACACCTGGCTCACCTGCGACGCCGACGAGACCCTGATCTTCGATGACGATCACGACCGCAAATGGGACCGCGCCCTGGCCAAGATCGGCATCTCCGCCGACCGGCTCTCGTCGCTGACGGGGCGGGCCTAGCGCGCCCTCCCGGGTTCCCCGCCCCCTTGCGGGGCGGGGTTAGGGGTGGGGGTGTCGGCTCGATATCGGGAGACTGGCATGAGGCACCGCGTGGCCCATCGCCGGGCAGCCGCCGCCAAGATCGGCCCGCATCGAGCCGCACCCCCATCCCCAACCCTTCCCCGCAAGGGGGAAGGGAGCAGGTAGTCGGCAGCTCCCATGCGTAAACGCGAAACCTACCCCTTCGCCTTCACTGGCGCAGCGCCGTCGGCGTAGCATTCGTTGAGGTAGACTTCGGCTTCCTGGGGCGAGAGCGCCGGGGCGTAGCCGTAGCCTTGGCCGTAGTCGCAGCCGAGTTCGAGCAGGGCTCGGGCCATGACGCCGTTCTCGACCCCCTCGGCGACCACCTCCAGCGCCAGGTCCTGACCGAGCTGGATCACCGAGCGGACGATCTTCGCCGAGCCTTCGTTGGCGGCCATGGTGCGCACGAAGTAGCGATCGATCTTCAGCGTGTCGAAGGGCAGGCGGGTCAGGTAAGACAGCGACGAGAAGCCGGTGCCGAAGTCGTCGAGCGCCAGGCCGGCGCCGGCGTCACGCAGCGCTCGCAACGTCTGCGCCGCCTGGTCCGGGTCGCGCATGATGTCGCTCTCGGTGATCTCCAGCTTCAGTGAACCGCGCCTGAGGCCGTTGTCGCGCACCAGGTCGCTGACCTCGTCGACCAGCCCGTCGCGATCGATCTCGCCGGTGGATAGGTTGACCGAGCAGGTCAGGTGGTCGACCGCCGGGTGGGCGGCGCGCCAGGCGCCGAGTTGGGTCGCTGAGGCGTGCATCATGTGTGCGCCGAGTTCCGCCATCATCCCCATCTCGGCCATGAGACCGAGGAAGTCGTCGGGGGCGAGGAAGCCGCGGCGGGGGTGGCGCCAGCGGGCCAGCGCCTCGAAGCCAGAGAGCTCGCCGGTAGAGAGCCGCACGATCGGCTGGAAGAAGGCGTGGATCTCGCCGCGCTCGATCGAGCCGCGCAGGTCGGCTTCCAGCGCCAGTCGCGAAAGCCCGTCGGTCTCCAGCGCCCGGCCGTAAGCGGCGGCGGGCGCGCCCCGACCGGCGGACTTGGAGACTTCGATGGCGAGTTCGGCGCGGCGCAGCAGTTCGGCGGCCTCGGGCGCGTCGTCGCCCCCCTCGACCATCACTTCGCCGATCGAGAGCGTCGGGTGGATGTCGAAGCCGGCGACCCGCAGCGGCTGCTCCAGCGCGGCTCGCAACACGTCGACCCCCGACTTCGGCCCACAGCGGACCAGCACGGCGAACTCGTCCTCGCCGATCCGGGCCATCAGCGCATCTTCGGAGAACGCTGCCGCCAGGCGCGAGCCCAACGCCGCCAGCACCAGGTCGGCGCGCTCGTGGCCCAGCGCCTCGTTCAGCCTGCGCAGGCGATTGAGGTCGGCGACGACCAGTTCGTAGCCGCCAGGCTGCGACAGTTTTTCGCGGGCCCGAACGATGAAACTTCGCCGATCCAAGAGCCCGGTGAGCCCGTCGCGCTCGGAAGCGGTGAATCGCAGCTCCCTGGCTACGACCCCGGCGGCGCGCAAGCCTTCCTCCAGCCAGACCCCGCGCCAGAGGCAGGGCTCACCGCCACGCATGCGTAACCGGGCGGCGATCTCCGTGCCCGGCTCACGGGTGCGCAGCATATCGTCGGCGGCGGCGCGGTCCTGCGGCAGCACCAGAGCGCGGATGGCGGCGGAGGCGGCTTCGGGGGCGAGCGGGCCTATTCCTAGAGCGCGCGTGGCGCCGCTGAGGCGCAGACGGTCCCGGTTGGGCTCCCACACCCACATAGCGACGTCCGCCGCCCCGAGAGCCTCGAGCACGGTCGTCGCGTCCCAGACCAGCCTATCGGCGGACGGCATCCCACTCCCCGAACTAGGGCAAGCGGCGGTCAGGTCTGACTAGACCAACACGTCCTCGCCCCTGTGCTCGCTCGCCGGCGCCGGCGAAACGAGTCCGAACAGGAGATGATCTTCCCAGATACCGTTAATTCTCAGATAAGCACGCGCCATTCCCTCCTGGGCGAAGCCGGCTTTCAGCAGCACGCCGCGGGAGGGTTCGTTGGTCGGAATGCAGGCCGCTTCGAGCCGGTGCAGGCCCAGGCGCTCGAACGAGAAGCGGGCGACGGCGCGCACGGCGGCGAGGGTGTAACCGTTGCGCGTGAACCCTTCGCCGACCCAGTAGCCGATCGAGCCCATCTGAGCGACGCCGCGACGGACGTTGGAGAGGGTGATGCCACCAACCATCGCGTTGTCGCTGGAGCGATAGACCAAGAACGGATAGGCGAGGCCGCGCTCGATATCGTGGGCGTAGGCGCTGAGCCGTCGGCGCCAGGCGCCGCGGGTGAGGTCGTCAACCGGCCAGGTCGGCTCCCAAGGCTGCAGGAAGGCGCGGGAGCGGGCCCGGAGCGCCGCCCATTCCTCGAAGTCGGCGCTGCGATGCGGCCGCAACCGCACCTGCTCGCCAGCGAGCCGCAGGTCGTGATCGGACGATATCCAATCGAGCAAGGCCATGGGCGGCTATCTGCGCCAGAAGCGGCGCTTTTGCCAAGTACCCCTTAGTTGAACATCGCCGCGTGGAAAGCCTCGGCGGCGGGGAGCGCCTTGGCCGGGCCCAGCACGGCGGGCGCGGAGAGGCCGGGGCCGGTTACGCGGTCGGCGAGACGCCTGAGGTCTGCAGACCCCACAGCGTCGATCGCCTCGGCAACTTCCGACATCGAGAGCAAACGGCCGAACACCAGCAGTTGGGCGGCGCCCTGCTCGGCGCGCGCGGCCAGCGACTCGGCGGCCATGAAGAGGCCGGCCTTCAGCTGCGCCTTGGCGCGCGCCAGCTCGGCCTCGCCGACGTTTTCGGCCAGCTTGCGGAACTCGGCGGCGACGACCTTGGCCAGGCCCTGGGCATCCTTGGCGGCGCAGCCGGCGTAGACGCCGATCACGCCGGCGTCCTGGTACGACTCGGCGAAGGCGTCGATGGCGTAGGCAAGGCCCAGCCGCTCGCGCGCTTCCTGGAACAGCCGGCTCGACATGCCACCGCCCAGCGCCTCGGCGAAGATCCGCGCGGCGAAGTAGTCCAGATCGACCGCGCCGACGCCGGGCAGGAAGAACACCACATGCGCCTGTTCCAGCCGCCGCGCCTCGGCCGCCCGGCCGCCTGTGAAGGTGGCAGGACTGGGCGGCGGCGCGGCTGAGGCCCGGGCGTCGCCGAAAAGGCGCTCGGCGAGGACCAGCAACTCGCCCTCGTCGATCGCGCCGGCAGCGCTGACCACCAGCTGTTCCGGCGCATAGAGCTGCGCCCGCCACGCCTCCAGCGTCGCCGGCTCGGCGGTGCGGATGCTGGCCTCGGTCCCCAGAATCGGTCGGCCGATCGGCTGACCGGCGAAGGCGGCGCGCTGGGCGAGTTCGAACACGAAGTCGTCCGGCGTGTCGGCCGCCTCGGCGATCTCCTGCGCGATGACGCCGACCTCCTGGGCGAGATCAGCCTCGCCCAGCGTCGGATGCAGCATCAGGTCAGCGACGACCTCAAGACCGAGCTGCAGGCCGCCCGCGAGGCTGCGCACCTGGAAGCTGGTGCGCTCATAGCCGGTGGCGGCGTTGACCGAACCGCCGCGCGCCTCGATCGCCTCGACGATCTCGCGTGCCGAGCGCTGGCCGGCGCCCTTGAACACCATGTGCTCCAGGAGGTGCGCCCAGCCGGCATGAGCCTCGTCCTCGATCCGAGCGCCGCGGCCGGCGACGACCGAGAGGGCGAAGGTGCCATAGCCGGCGACCGGGTCGGCGACGACGCGCACCCCATTGGCCAGCGTGTGGACGCGGCTCATCCCTTGGCGAACTCGGTGATGAAGGCCTTGGCGGTGGCGACGTTGGGCGCGAGGCGCTTGAACCGCTCGGTGCGGGCGGCCATGCGGGTCACGTTGAGCGGGGTCGGCGGCGCGACTCCGGCCGCCGCCTGCACCGCCTCGGGGAACTTGGCTGAGTGGGCGGTCGCGAGCGTGACCAGCGGCGTCTTGCGGTCGGCAGGTCCGATCCGCGCCGCGGCGGCGAGGCCGACGGCGGTGTGCGGGTCGACCAGCTCGCCGGTCTCGTTCAGCGTCGCCAGGATGGTCCGCGCGACCTCCGCCTCGCTGACCGCGGCGGCGGCGAAGAGCTGGCGCATGGCGGCCAGACCCCGCGGCGGCACGTCGATCGCGCCCTGGGCGGTGAACGCCTCGAACGCGCGGGCCGTCTCGACCGGGTCACGCTCGGTGATCTCGAAGTAGAGGCGCTCGAAGTTGGAGGCGGCCTGGATGTCCATTGCGGGACTAGATGTGGGGGTGACCTCGCCCCGCGCATAGCGGCCGGTGGCGAGCGCGCGGCTGAGGATGTCGTTGGAATTAACCCCGAGGATGATCCGCTCGATCGGCAGCCCCATTCGGGTGGCGACATAGCCGGCGTAGGCGTCGCCGAAATTGCCGGTCGGGACCGCGAAGGCGACCTTGCGGCGGGGCGCGCCCAGCGCGGCGGCAGCGACGAAGTAGTAGACGCTCTGGGCGACGATGCGGGCGAAGTTAATCGAGTTGACGCCGGAGAGGTCGACTGCGCGGGCGAACTGCTCGTCGCGAAACATGTCCTTCAGCATCGCCTGGGTGTCGTCAAAGGTGCCCTTCACCGCCAGGCAGACCACGTTGGGGTCGTTCGCGGTGGTCATGAAGCGGCGCTGCACCTCGGAGATGCGCCCCTCGGGGAAGAGCACGACCATTTTGACGTTGGCGCGGCCGCGAAACGCTTCCACTGCTGCGCCGCCGGTGTCGCCCGAGGTGGCGCAGACGATGGTCAGTCGACGCTGCCGGCGCGCCAGGGCGTAATCGAAGAGCCGCGCCAGAAGCTGCATCGCGACGTCCTTGAACGCCAGCGACGGGCCATGGAATAGCTCGAGCAGGAAGCGGCCGGGGGCCAGCTGGTTCAGCGGCGTCACCGCGGCGTGGCTGAACGTAGCGTAGGCGTCGGCGCACATTTCGGCGAGGTCGGCCGCGGCGATCTCGTCGCCGGCGAAGCGGCCGATGATGTCGGCGGCGACCTCGGCGTAAGGCCGCCCGGCGAAGCCCGCGATCTCGGCGTCGGTCAGCGTCGGCCAATGTTCGGGGACGTAGAGGCCGCCATCGGGGGCTAGGCCGGCGATCACGGCGTCGAGGAAACTGACCGGCGGCGCGGCGCCGCGGGTGGAGATGTAGTTCATGGTTTCGGGTGGGATCTTCGCCAGAGCATGGCCGCATAGACGACGGCCACAGCCCCGGCAAGGCCGAACCAGGTCAGCCAATAGGCCCCGACGTACTGCAGATTGTCGCCCGCGTCGGGGTAGGGCGCGGGGGTGACGCCGGTTGGAGAGGGCATTTCCTGCTCTACGACCAGCACGAACGGCGCGGGGTTCGAGAGACCCGCCATTTGCGACGAGGCGCGAGGATAGAGCACGCCGATGACGTGCTCGGGCGCAGGCAGGGCGGCTGCGGGCGGGTTCGGTTGGCCGCGACTGGCTGCCAAAAAGCCACGGTCGATGACGATGCCTTGGTAGGGCGGCTCGTCGAGCTGGCAGGCGCTAAGCAATCGGGCGATCCACTCGCCCTTGTCGCTGACCAAGCGCGACTGAGCCGGCCCCGGATCGGCGGGCAGGCAGTCGACGACAACGTGGGTGAAGGTCAGGTCATCGCCCTTGGCCATCTGGGCGAACAGCGGCTCCAGAGGGATCGGCGCGGCATGCTTCAGTCCCGCAACGCGGGCCAGCTCGTGCGTCTTCCACGCGGCGCGCTGGAGCTGCCAAACGCCGAGGCCGAAGCAGACCACGAAGACGATGGCGGCGGCGACGGTGAGGACGACGGGTGGGCGCTGCCTAGATGTCATCCCGGCTGGCTTCCGAGGCCTTGTTGGTGAACTGGGCGGCGATCATCACGCCCTTCAGCGGCTGCAGCAGGCCGAGGCTGAGGATCGCCGCGACCGGTAGCCAGATCGCGAATTCGATCCAGATCGGCGGGCGGAAGAAGATCTCGGTGAAGAGAATGCCGAACGCCGCGATGAAGCCAGCGATGAAGATCACGAACACGGCCGGCCCATCGCCGCTGTCGGCCTTGGAGAACTCGAAGTGGCAGACTTGGCAGCTCGGCGCGACCTTGAGGAACCCGCTGAACAGCGGACCTTCGCCACAGTTCGGGCAGCGACCGAGGGCGCCGGCGATGAAGGGCGCCGCGCCCTTCTGGCTCACTTCCCCCAGCCGGCGCCGAACGTGAAGTAGAGGAAGGTGAAGAGGAACAGCCAGACCACGTCGACGAAGTGCCAGTACCAGGCCGCCGCCTCGAAGCCGAAGTGCTTCTGGGGCGTGAACCCGCCGCCGATCAGGCGGATCAGGCATATGCTCAGGAAGATGGTGCCGATCAGCACGTGGAAGCCGTGGAAGCCCGTGGCCATGAAGAAGGCCGAGCCGTAGAGGCCGGAGTTCCCCGCTTCGGGGCTGTAGAACAGGTGCTCGGCCAGGATGTGGTGGTACTCGAACGCCTGGATCGAGGTGAACAGCATCCCGAGCAGGATAGTCAGCGCCAGGCCGATCTTGGCCGACTTGCGATCGCCGATCTGCAGCGCGTGGTGGGCCCAGGTGACCGTTGTGCCGGAAAGTAGCAGGGTGATGGTGTTGACCAGCGGCAGCTCGAACGGCGGCACCACCTCGACACCCTTGGGCGGCCAGGTCTTCCAGGCGCTGGCCACGTCATCGAGCGGCGACAGCGTGCGGTGGTTATGGAAGAGCGCCATCTCGAAGAAGATCCAGAACCAGGCGACGAAGAACATCACTTCGGAAGCGATGAAGAGGATCATGCCGTAGCGCAGGCCAATGGACACGACCGGCGTGTGGTCGCCTTCATTGGCTTCCATCACCACGTCGCGCCACCAGAGGAGCATGGTGAGCAGCACCATCGCGAAGCCGAGGATCACCGCCCAGGACGAGTCCCAGCTGTGCTTGGGCAGGCCGAAGAGGCCCTTCATCCAGAGCACGCCGCCGGCGGTGAGCACGAACGCGGCGAGCGAGCCGAACAGCGGCCAGGGACTGGCGAGCACCAGGTGGTAGTCGTGCTTGACGCCTTCGTGGGCCATTGAACTTACTGCCGCCTCTTCGTGTTGTCCCACAGCGCTCCGCCCCCGCGAACCGCCGTCCCCCAGTGTTCAGGGGGAGCTATAGCCTTGCCGCGCGTTCGCCGCCAAGGGCTGCGCGGGGAAGAAGGTGTAGGAAAGCGTGATCTGCTTGATGCCCTTGGTGTCGTCATCCAGGCCGAAGCGCGGATCGACGAAGTAGACCACCGGAAACTCCGCCGTCTGGTGCGGCGCCAGGGTCTGGTTCTTGAAGCAGAAGCACTCGAGCTTGGAGAAGAACCCGCCGGCGCTCTCGGGCGTCACGTTGTAGACCGCCCGGCCGGTCAGCGGCTGGTCCGAGGTGTTGGTCACCTTGAAGAACGCCAGCTTGGACTCGCCCAGGTTTGTCACCTGGCTCGGCACGTTGGGCGCGAAACTCCAGGGCAGGCCGCGCACGTTGGTGTTAAACCCGACCACGACCGTGCGGCCGGAGACGGTCGTCGGCGCGGCGGTGGCGCGGCGGACCGTGCCGTTGAAGCCGGTCGCCTGGCAGAAGGCGCGATAGAACGGCACTGCGGCGAACGCGGCGCCCACCATGGACACGAAAATCACCCCGCAGATCAGCGCCAGACGGGCGTTGCGGGCGTGAGTGTTCGACCTAGGTTGCGTTGGAAATGACATTGCCGCCGAGGTGGGTGAGGGTCACCGCGAAAACCAGCGCGACGAAAGCCAATAGCCCCAGCGCAATGGCGATATTGCGGCCGGTGCGCGCCTTGCGGAACGCCTCGCTCTCATTGTTCGGATCGCTCACAGGCGCAGCGCCAGCGGTCGCAGGCCGGCCAGATGCTCGCCCAGCAGCGCCGCGAACAACAGGAACAGGTAGAGGATCGAGAACCCGAACAGCCGCTTGGCGTCGACCTTGTCCTTGCCGACGAAGAGCTTGGCCGCCAGCGCGATGAAGACTGCGCCGCCCACGCCGGCGATGGCGAGGTAGGCCCACCCGCCGAGGCCGGTGAACGCGGGCGCCAGCGCCAGCGGGACCAGGACCAGACTGTAGATCAGGATCTGCAGCCGCGTCGCCGGCTCGCCCTTGGCCACCGGCAGCATCGGCACCCCGGCGCGGCGGTAGTCGTCGTTGGTGGTCAGCGACAGCGCCCAGAAGTGCGGCGGGGTCCAGAAGAAGATGATCGCCACCATCAGCCAGGCATTCAGCGGCGCGGTCCCGCTCGCGGCGGCCCAGCCAACGGCCGGCGGCAGCGCGCCAGCCAACCCGCCGATGACGATGTTCTGCGGCGTCGCCCGCTTCAGCCACATCGTGTAGACGATGGCGTAGAAGAAGATGGTGAAGGCGAGCAGGCCCGCGGCCAGCAGGTTCACCGCCAGCCCCATGATCCCGACCGAGAACAGCGAGAGCGTGATGCCCATCGCCAGCGCGTCGGCGCCCTGCACCCGCCCGGATGGCACCGGGCGATTGCGGGTGCGGCGCATCAGGGCGTCGATGTCGGCGTCGTACCACATGTTGAGCGCGCCCGACGCGCCGGCGCCGATGGCGATGCAGAGGATCGCCGTGCCCGCCAGCACCGGGTTCAGCGGCACGCCGGCGCAGAAGAGCCCGGCGAGCGCCGTGAAGACCACGAGGCTCATCACCCGCGGCTTCAGCAGCAGCAGATAGTCCTGCCAGCGCGCGGGGGCTGCGACCCCCGCGGCGGCCGGCTCGAAGTCAGTGGTTGTCGTCTTCAATATCTGAACTCGGTCCCGCCCCGATGGGCGGGCCATGAGAGCCTTAGTGACCGCTGTCGGCGTGGATCACCGGCAGCTCGTTGAACTGGTGGAACGGCGGCGGCGAGGAGAGCGTCCACTCCAGCGTCGTCGCGCCGTCGCCCCACGGATTTGCGCGGGCCGGACGGCGGCGGATGGCGGCTTCCAGCAGCATGGCGAAGAAGACGCAGGTGCCGACCAGGGTGATCGCGTAGCCGACCGACGAGACAAAGTTCCAGAGGTCAAACCCGGCCGGATAGTCCACCTGGCGGCGCGGCATCCCTTGCAGGCCGAGGAAGTGCTGCGGGAAGAAGATGATGTTGACGCCGATGAAGGTGATCCAGAAGTGGGTCGCGCCCAGCGCCTCGTTGTAGCGCACGCCCCACATCTTCTCGAACCAGTAGTAGAAGCCGCCGAAGATCGCGAACACGGCGCCCAGGCTGAGCACGTAGTGGAAGTGCGCGATGACGTAGTAGGTGTCGTGGACGTTGTAGTCGAAGGCGGTGTTGGCCCGCGCGACGCCGGTGACGCCGCCGACGGTGAACAGGAAGATGAAGCCCAGCGCCCAGAGCATCGGCGTCTTGAACTCGATCGACCCGCCCCACATCGTCGCGATCCACGAGAAGATCTTGATGCCGGTCGGCACCGCGATGACCATGGTCGCGGCCATGAAATAGGCCTGCAGATCGACGTTCATCCCGACCAGGAACATGTGGTGGGCCCAGACGATGAAGCCGATGAACCCGATCGCCACCATCGCGTAGGCCATCGCCAGATAGCCGAACACCGGCTTGCGCGAGAAGGTCGAGACGATGTGGCTGATCATCCCGAAGCCGGGCAGGATAAGGATGTAGACCTCGGGGTGGCCGAAGAACCAGAACAGGTGCTGGAACATGACCGGGTCGCCGCCATTGGAGGCGTCGAAGAAGTGGGTGCCGAAGTTGCGGTCGGTGAGCAGCATGGTGATCGCGCCGGCCAGCACCGGCAGCGAGAGCAGGAGCAGCCAGGTGGTGACCAGGATCGACCACACGAAGAGCGGCATCCGGTGCAGCGTCATGCCCGGCGCGCGCATGTTGAAGATGGTGGTGATGAAGTTGATCGCCCCCAGGATCGACGAAGCGCCCGCGAGGTGGATCGAGAAGATCACGAAGTCGAACGCCGGGCCGGTGTGGCCGCTGGTCGAGAGCGGGGCGTAGATAGTCCAGCCGGTGCCGGCGCCGTAGCCGGGGCCGCCGTCCACGAACGCCGAGCAGATCAAGAGCGCGAACGACGAGACCAGCAGCCAGAACGACATGTTGTTCATGCGCGGGAAGGCCATGTCCGGCGCGCCGATCATGATTGGCACGAACCAGTTGCCGAACCCGCCGATCATCGCCGGCATGACCATGAAGAAGATCATGATCAGGCCGTGCGCGGTCGCGACCACGTTGTAGGCGTGGTGGCCGGTGGAGACGCTGGTGATGTGCAGCAGGCCGGCGATGGCGCTGCCGGGGCGGAACAGCTGGATGCCCGGATGCATCAGCTCGTAGCGGATCAGGCCCGAAAGCCCCATCCCGATCACCCCCGCGACGATCGCGAAGATGATGTAGAGGGTGCCGATATCCTTGTGGTTGGTCGACAGGAACCAGCGGGTGAAGAAGCCCGGCAGGTGCGCATGGTCGTCGTGCGCGCCGTAACCATCGGCGTGGGCGGCTCGTTCGTGGGCGTCGGCGGCGTGGGCCATAGTCTAACTAACTCTCCTCGAACGATCAGCTTTTCGCCGGCGCGGCGGCGGGCGTTGCCGCCGCGACCGGGGCTGCGACCGCATTGCTGGCCGGCGCGGCGGCCTTGGGCTGCTTGCTGGCGACCCAGGCGGCGAAATCTTCCTTGCTCACCACTTTCACTTCGATCGGCATGAAGCTGTGGTCGGTGCCGCAGAGCTGCGAGCACTGGCCGTAGTAGGTGCCGATCCTGGTGGCCTTGAACCAGGTGTCGTTGGTGCGGCCGGGCACCGCGTCGATCTTGACGCCGAACGCCGGCACCGAGAACGAGTGGATCACGTCAGCCCCGGTGACCAGGACGTGCACCGTCTCGTTCACGGGCGCGACCATCGGCGCGGTCGTCGCCAGCATGTACGGGACGTTGGTCGCCTTGGCCTTGTCCTCCGGCAGGACGCTGGAGATGTATTCGTCGATCTTCTGGTCCGGATAGGCGTAGCCCCAGTTCCACTGATAGCCAGTCGCCTTGATGGTCACGTCGGGCTTGGGCATGTCGTGGTAGTCGAACAGCAGCCGGAACGAGAAGATCGCGATCACCAGCAGAATCAGCACCGGCCCGACGGTCCAAAGCACCTCGACCGTGGTGTTGTGGGTGAAGCGCGCCGGGGTCGGGTTGGCCTTGGCGTTGTAGCGGACGATGCACCAGAGCAGCAGCGCCAGAATCAGCACCGAGATGCCGACCAGCACCGGCATCAGGATCCAGTCGTGGAAGGTCATCACCCGCTCGCGCAGGACGGTGACGCCGGGCTGGAAGTCGAGACCGCCGTTAGTCGGCTGACCAACCAGCGGTTCCGCCGCGAACGCCTGGGCGCTCAGCGCCGCCATCGTCACGGCCGCGCCGGCTCCCGCCGCGAGCCGTCCAATGCTGAAAGAACTCGGCTTCATATCCCTCACGGCCTTGACCGCCGATGGGACCGCCCGCGCCGCCCCAGGAACTGAAGCGCCGCGGCGGCCCATCGACCAACCCCTTTAGACCAAAGGCGGGCGCAGAATGCGCGCAGCGTCGCGAGCCTTTTTGTCGCACCCGGCCCCCGGTCTTGCGGGCGTGCATACGCGGAACCTTCCGCCTTGCCAAGGCGCTAGGGTCGGCGCGGCGAGCGGTGTCGTTTTGTAGTTTCGGGAAGGCGCGCCAACCCCTATCTCTAAGGTTTCGGCGCCCCGTACAGAGCCAGAATCCATGAACGTCTCCGTCCTCCCGCACTCCCTGCTGCAATCCGCCGACGTCGATCCGGCGCGAGCCGGCGAAATACTCGGCGAGGCGTTGCAGGGCGCGGACGACGGCGAGCTCTTCCTGGAGCGCTCGGAATCGGAGGCCTTCGTGTTCGACGACGGCCGGCTGAAATCGGCCTCCTACGACAGCGCCGAGGGTTTCGGCCTGCGGGTGGTCGCCGGCGAGACGGCGGGCTACGCGCATTCCAGCGAGATCTCCGAGGCCGCGATCGCCCGGGCCGGCAAGTCGGCGGCGCTGGCCAAGCGCGGCTACAGCGGCGTCTCGGCCGAGGGCCCGCGCGCCACCAACGCCAAGCTCTACGGCGAGGACGACCCGTTGGCCTCGCCCAGTTTCTCCGAGAAGGTCGCGCTGCTGCAGGAGATCGACAGCTTCGCCCGCGCCAAGGACCCGCGCGTCGCCCAGGTGATGTGCTCGCTGGCCGGCGAGCGCCGCGTGGTCGAGATCCTGCGCGCCGACGGCCGGCTGATCCGCGACGTGCGCCCGCTGGTGCGGCTGAACGTCAGCATCACCGTCGAGAAGGACGGGCGGCGCGAGAACGGCACGTCGGGCGCCGGCGGCCGCGCCAGCTTTGAGGCGTGGATCCGTCCCGAAAAGTGGAAAGAACAGATCGACGTCGCCCTCGGCCAGGCGCTGACCAACCTCGAGGCCGTGCCCTGCCCGGCTGGCGAGATGGACGTAGTGCTCGGCCCCGGCTGGAACGGCGTCTTGCTGCACGAAGCGGTTGGCCACGGGCTGGAAGGTGACTTCAATCGCAAGGGCACCAGCGCCTTCTCTGGCCGGATCGGCGACCGGGTCGCTTCTCCGGGCGTCACCGTGTTCGACGACGGCACGCTGCCCGGCCGCCGCGGTTCGCTGACCGTCGACGACGAAGGCACGCCCACCGAGCGCACCATCCTGATCGAGGACGGCATCCTCGTCGGCTACATGCACGACCGTCAGAGCGCGCGGCTGATGAACCTCGCCGCCACCGGCAATGCGCGCCGTCAGTCGTTCGCGCACATGCCAATGCCGCGGATGACCAACACCGGTATGCTCGGCGGCTCGGACAAGCTGGAGGACATGATCGCCTCCACCAAGCACGGCATCTACTGCGCGACGCTGGGCGGCGGCCAGGTGGACATCACCAACGGCAAGTTCGTCTTCCAGTGCACGGAGGCCTACCTGATCGAGGACGGCAAGGTGACCGCCCCGGTGAAGGGCGCGACCCTGATCGGCGACGGCCCATCGGCCCTGACCCGCGTCACCATGATCGGCGACGACTTCGACTTCGACCCCGGCATCGGCATCTGCGGCAAGAACGGCCAGGGCGTCCCGGTCGGCGTCGGCCAACCCTCGCTGAAGATCACCGGACTGACGGTGGGCGGGACGAAGGTCTGACCACACCGCGGTCGCCCGCTTAACCAACATGTCCGGGAATTAACTGGCGCTGCCGACGCGTCGCGCTGCAGCTTGCGTCTTCGGACGCGGGGGCTGCGGTGCGGGTTGGGATCGTCATCGTCGCGCTGGTCGCCGTCCTGCCGGCCGGCGCCGCCGTGGCCATCCCAGCGATCGATCCGCCCTCGGCCAGCGATGCGGTCACCAGCTACCCGGCCAGCTTCTTCGACAGCATCCGGCCCAACACGGCGCGCGATATGGTGGTCGCCCTGCCAGGCTTCGCCCTCGACGGCGGCGGCGGAGCGCGCGGGTTCGGCGCCGCGGGCAATGTGCTGATCGACGGCGAGCGGCCGGCGACCAAGAACGATAGCCTGGACGAGATCCTGAACCGCATCCCCGCTACCTCGGTGGCGCGGATCGACCTGATCCGCGGCGGCGCGCCCGGGATCGATATGCAGGGCCGCACGGTGATCGCCAACGTGATCCGCAAGTCTGACAACGGCCTCAAGCTGACCACCGCCATCCAGGGCGCGTCGCTCTACAACGGCAAGTGGGACTACGGCCTGCGCATCGAGGGCACGAAGCGCTCCGGCGACACTTCGTTCGAAGGCGGGATGCTGCTGGCCACCGGCGCGGACGACGGCACGGGTGGCGGTCCGCGCACGATCACCAACGCCGCCGGCGTCGTCACCCAGCACGGGCTGGAGCACTATTTCGGCGACCAGGGCACCGACAAGTTCACCGCCGCGGTCGAGACCCCGGTCCTGGGTGGCAAGCTGCGGGTTGAGGGCTCGTACCTGCGCACGCCCTACTTCTCGCTCAAGGACGACGCGCTCGTGACCCCGCCGGACAATCAGGTCGAGGTCTATCGCCAGGACCAGGACGCCGGCGAGATCGGCCTGCGCTACGACCGCCAGATGGGCGCGCGCTCCTCGCTTGAGGTCTATGCGCTGCAGCAGCTGAATCGCTATGCGCTGGCCGACGACTTCTGGTCGACCGGCGACGCCTCCACCTTCACCCTCGGCAAACGCGGCGGCGAAAGCATACTGCGCGGAACCTGGAAGTTCGCGGCGCGTCCGGACCTCTCCCTCGAGGCCGGCGCCGAGGGCGACTACAACTGGCAGACCAGCCGCACCGCCGAGACCGACCAGGGCGCGGCGCTTTTCGTGCCCGCCGCCAACGTTCTGGTGCGCGAGAAGCGCGGCGAGGCGTTCGCCGACGCGACCTGGCGCCCGAAGCCGACGCTAACGCTGGAGCTGGGCGCACGGCTGGAGGCGTCGCAGATCACCTCCACCGGCGATGTGGTGAGCTCGGACACCTACGTGTTCCCCAAGCCGCGCGGCGTGGCCACCTGGGCGCCGGACGCCAACGACCAGCTGCAGCTGCGCGTCGAGCGCGAGGTCAGCCAGCTCGACTTCGCCGACTTCGCCGCCTCCGGCTCGCTGGGGTCGGGCGTGCACGCCGGCAATCCGCAACTGACGCCGCCGCAGGACTGGGTGATCGAGGCGACCTACGACCGGAAGTTCTGGGGCGGCGGCGACATCAGCGTCGCCGCGCGGCGCTATTGGCTGACCGACGCAATCGACCGGGCGCCGTTCTGCGGCGACGCGCCGGTTCCGGGCGCGCCGCTGACCTGCAATCCGGCCGACGAGTTCGACGCCCCGGCCAACATCGGCAGCGGCTGGCGCGAGGAGCTGACCGCGGCCCTGACCCTGCCGACCGACAAGCTCGGCCTGAAGGACGGCCAGTTCATCCTCCGCTCGACCTGGCGCCGCTCACAGGTGACCGATCCCAGCACCCACCTCCCGCGCGAAATTTCCGGCCTGCACCCGGTCGACGCCGAAGCGCACTTCACCCAGGCGCTGCCGAAATGGAACTCGCGCTGGGGCCTCGACGTCTACTCGGCCTGGCGCCAGACGCTGTACTACTTCAGCGAGGTCGACGTGCAGCGGCTGGGCTACTGGGCGGACGCCTACTTCGAGTACAAGCCCCGACCCGATCTCGGGGTGAAGTTCGAGGCCGACAACATCGCCACCCACGGCCTGGAATACATCCGCCAGTTCTACGCCCCGTTCCGGGACGTCGGCGGCGGCGAACTCGCCTCGGTCGACAACCGCAGCCCCCGCTTCGGGCCAGAGTTCAGCGTGCGGGTGCGGAAGACATGGGGATGATGCGTCGGGTCGTGAGCGGTCCGGGACCGCACCGCGAACTCCACCTACACTCTGAAAACCCCAACGACATTGTGCCGGACAAGCCGCGCGAGTGGCTCTGATCCGGGATCTCCTGGCTTGATCGCGCGGAGGAGATTCTCAGCTCTCAGCTTCGCTACGGCCGGAAAATCTGGTGCTTACGGGTTGTTTGCCGCCGTAAACCGCAGCAACGTCGTCTCGCCCGGGACGATGTCGTCGAACACCGGCCGCACGCGCATCCCGACCTTTATCTCGCCCTCGCCTAACCCGGTCAGCGTCGTGTTGATGTGGACGCCCTCGTCCAGCTGCACCACGGCCAGCTTCTGCGGCAGCTCGTCGGCGAACTCCGGCAGGGTCGGGGCGAACGCCAACGTGTAGGTGAGGAGCTCGCCGTCGCCGGAGACCGTCTTCCAGGTCAGCCGCTGCGAGAGGCATTTCGGGCAGTGCGGGCGGGGGAAGAACACCCAGTGTCCGCAGTCGTCGCATTGCGGGATGTCGATGCGGTGGTCCCGCAGCGCCGCCCAGTAGGGCTCGGACTTCGGGGTGACGCGAGGCAGCGGCTTTTCGGTCATGGTCAGGCCCCTTCCAGGATCAGCGCGCCCTGCTCGCTCATCACCCCACCCGTGCCGGATACATAGGCTAGGTCGTGGCGCTTCAGCTGGCGCTCGCCGCAGCGGCCCTGGATCTGCTGCACCGCCTCGACCACCTGGCTCATGCCGCCGGCCATGCCGGCCTGGCCGAATGATAGCTGGCCGCCGTGGGTGTTGAGCGGGAAGTCGCCGCGCCAGGTGAGATCGTGCTCGGCGACGAAGCGCTGGCCGCGGCCCTTCTCGCAGAAGCCGGCGTCCTCGAGCGTTAGCAGCACGGTG
>DASXOP010000083.1:0-35500 GCA_036494265.1 Caulobacteraceae bacterium
GATGCGATGAGGTTCTTGCGCGCGAATGCGGCTCAGTTCGCTCCGCCGGGCGTCGATAGCTCGATTTTCACGCTGCAGGCCTGGTCCATGGTCCACGGCCTGGCGATGCTCATCCTGGACGGCAGAGTTCCCCTCGACGACGCCACGATCGACGCCGTCTTCACGGAGGCGCCGATGCAATAGGCAGCTTAGAGGACCGTTTCGGGTCGCCAGTCGCCGCCTCGCATTCCGGGGCCGGATCATGATCTAACCCCGCTTCGGCGCGCAGGACCCCGAGTCCGAAGCCAGCCTAAACGCGGCCATTGCCGAGCCTGGGCACAGCAAGGTGAAGCATCTGCGCCGGGGGTTGCCCCCGGCGCGACCGGCACCTTCGAGCCTTAGCGCGCTCACGTTCCTACCGTCGAGTCATACGACCCTATGATGCTCGACCACCGTAACGTCGCCCTCGGCGATATTGTTAATCACGGTGCGAGCGCGTTGAGCGAGCCAGTCGAACCCGACGATTCGAGTGCCGTGACGCACGGCATTCGCCCTGCGTAGGCCTTTGCGCTGAGCTTCGTTGAGGAAGCCCTCCCTACCTATGACTACAAGTCGTTCAGCTCGACTGAACCCAGGAAAGTGGGTGCGCGCCTCTTGCACCCGCTCCGATAGGAAATCCTCGTAGTCGAGTACTTGTCGCTCAGCCTGCATCGCCGCGGAGGCAAGCTGGTTGCCCCGCGTCATGATGCGTTTGGCTGGGGTCTCAATCTCTACCACAAGATAAGAGTCGTCCGCTCGTCGGATTAGGTAGTCTGGCACCAGTGCGCCGTGGAACGACGGCTGACTCCAGACGTGAATTGCCATCGGATCCAGCAGTTGCGGATATCTGCAGAGAAAATTCTGGAAAGCTGGCTCGTCTTCCGCGTTGGTGTCGAACATTTGCTCGAATTTATCGAGAACGGTCGGGCTAAGTCGAAACCATTTGGACGAAAGCGCCGCTACCAATTCCTCACCCATCTCGGGACATTCAGGCTGTTGGATTGACAGAAACATGAAGGCACTGTTCACGGGGCCAAGGACGTCATCAGTGGAGATGGCCAGAAGCAACCGGCGGAGTCCCTGTCGAGCCGAACGCTGTGCGGTCAGTGGGTTGAGCCCGGCGTTCACCCGCTGCATAAACCGGGGGTCGCTGACAGGAAAAGCGAGGTTGGGGGTCCTGCCAGTCGCTGCTACAGCAGCCAGCAGGGTCAGAGCGGCGGATTTTATCTTCACCGTGGTCCCGGCGAGAGCGATCGCGATGATCTCGTTGATTCCAACATCTCCCCAAGTCAGCATCGCTGCGTACGCGGGATAGATTAGCTCCAGCTCATCCCCATCCCGGGCCACGGCAGCTACTTTGGCCCGAGCCCCTGCGCCTCCGTCGGTGAGAGCGTCGTTGAGCAACAGGTAGAGTTCATGGGGAAGGTACATAGCGCAGTTGTAGCGCAAGGCCGTCGACCGCGGCAGGGCGTCGGGTCGCTCACGGCGGCGCCGAACTTCTGAACAGCAGCTCTCGAAAATGCTGTCGGCGTGACCGACACGCGTTAGAGATGTGAATGATCGGCACCGCTGATTCTGCTCGGCAGGCCTGCATGGTGAGTTCTGTTGGAATTGGGGTTCGCTACAAAGGGCCTTCGCAGGACCTGCGAACAGGACGCCTGGGCTCGCCACGAGCTCGGAGTCGAACCCGCTTCCGCGCTTCAGCGCCGACTCGCCGACCTCGAGGCGGCCGAAGCGATCACCGACCTTCCGTGGCTAAACATCGAGTTTGGCGCGGACGATGACGCGGCGATCGAATTTTATCCTGGGTATTGGCTAACCATCCTGGCAATTCGGGGAACCGCTGACATGGATCGAACTACGGAAGTCGATTGGATGATCGTGGATCGCATCAAGGTGACGGGCATTCGATACCCATGACGATGGCGAACAGCTTCGCTCCCGATTGGTCTTCACCGCCAGGAGACACGATCAAAGACGCGCTCGCCTGTCGCAACCTAACCGCCGACGGCCTCGCCTCGGCCCTCCGGTTGTCCAGCTCATCGGTAGCTCGTCTGCTCTCGGGCGAACTTGTCATTGACGCGGCCGTTGCTGGTGGCTTGGCTAGCGTCCTGGGGGGTAGTCGACATTTCTGGCTCCGGCGCGAGGCCTTCTATCGCGATCGTCTAGATCAGAGTCTTGGGTCTCACGACGTGATCGACTTCGCGTCTTTTAAAGCGGCCCTGCCGCTGAAGGATATGCGTAGCTTCGGCTGGTTGCGCGATTCCCGCGGTGGGGCCGAAGACGACGCCATCAGGGAGTTCTTCGAGGACGCGCCCGACACATGGGTCCAGTCCGGCCCCGCCCTCGCCGAGCAAGTTCGCTTCAGGACGTCACTCGCCCACAAGACAAACCCTGCTGCTGTCGCAGCATGGTTGCGGCAGGGGGTACGCGCGTCGCGACGGATCGAATGTGCGCCGTGGGACCCGGGAAAGCTGCGAGCTGCGCTCCCCGCGATCCGTGCGCTCATCCGCGTCAAGAAGCCGATCAATTTCTTTCCCAAGTTGGTAGAGATCGGCCGTGCTTGCGGCGTCGCTATCATCTTCGTCCGTTCACCAGCCGGCTGCAGGGCGAGCGGCGCGACCCATTTCGAAGCGGTTGACAAAGCCATCATCCAACTGAGCTTTCGATATCGTGCTGACGACCAATTCTGGTTCACGGTCTTTCACGAGATCGGGCATCTCATACTGCATCCCACGTCGCCTCTCTTCGTCGAAGGGCAGGACTATGAGATGACCGAAGAGGAGTCTGAGGCAAACCGGTTTGCGTCCGCGATCCTAGTCCCCGAGGAGTTTGAGGCCGAGTTGGGTTCGCTGCAGCGTGATTTCCGCGCGTATGCGCGTCTCGCTAAGCGCATCAACATCTCGCCGGGGGTGCTTGTCGGCCAGATGCAATATCGGGGGCTGCTTCGGCACGAGCAGATGAACTTCCTAAAAGAACGGTACGACTGGGTCGATGTCGCTGCACTCAGCCCCTAAAAGGGATGTACCGAAACTGCGACTTTTGCCAATTGCACAACGCATCTTCCATGACCTGCATACCCAGTCCTAAGTTCGCGCCTAGTGCGACCACAATAGGGGACAACTGACGAGCCGAAATCCTTGCTTTCGGATCGTCCGCGACGAGCAACTTGGCACCCCGAATCGGACCCGTTGAGCCTTGCAGGTAGGGAAGCGGCGGCTCGATGTCAGCGATGCCAAGTTTCCCGATCATGGTGAGGAAATCGAAGTTTCCCGTTCTACCGAAGCCCATGATCGGAGACGCTCTGTAAAGCCGATCGAAACGCGTCTTGGCATCGGTCGGCGGATGGTCGATCTCCGCGACCAGCATCGCAAACCCCCGGTTCGCGCCCAGCCAGTCGACGTAGCTCGCGACGGTATCGACCAGATTGTACTCAGCGTCAGGCCGCAGGCTTACGTACTTTCGGTGATTGCCAAAGGGCAGGCCGGCCAGCTGACTTGCGTTCGCCGCGAACCACTGCTCGAAGCCGGCCAGATCCCCAGTGGTGCGGGCCCAAGTCCAAGGCGACCCTTTCCCGAGCGCGCCATAGACTTGGCGCGTTAGCTCCCACTTGATCCGTCGGTTGAACCCGAAGTGGGTAGAGAGGAACACCAGCCATGCCGCTTCATCCTTGTTTCCCGACCGGTCGTATAGGTACGCCGCCTTCACCGGGTCAAAGAGTTCGCTAGCCGGATCCATTCGTCGAGGGTCGAGATCTCGCTCCCCGAGACGCCGAACGAACTCAATGCGATGTAGGCTATCGATCATCTGCCGGGCGAGACTGGTCCTGGCGGAGGCGTCAACTATGCCTTGTAGCGGGGTGTGTAGCGAAAACGACACCAAACCCTCTTGCAGTTCACCCTCCCGCCGACGGTCCTCCATTCTCATTGGTCTGTTCGCTCCTCACGGCCTGCCATCGCCTCAAGGTCCAGCTGCTCAACTTCTTGGGTCAGTTTCTTAGATCTCTTGCGGACGTAGGCGGCGTAGAACTCACTCGACATTGCCTTTCGCAATTCGACCACTTGACGGAGACGATCACGGGCCCCTCCCTTGAAGCCTCGTGTAAGGGCGAACACACCGAATAAGCGCCCAAAATCGGCCCAATAGGGGTCAATCGTGTGGAGGTCTTGGAGTGCTTGGCCGACGCCAGCCGCTCCGCCTCTTCGAATCTGGTCCTCGATTACGAATAGCTTTTTGATCTCATTCCACGGATTGCCGGTCGGCATGGCGGGCATCTCACGAGTCGGCTGGAAGCCCTCGCGTAGGTAGCGTTCAACCTGCTCCCGGTTGTCATCGTATAGGTGGAAGCTACCAACCATATGCTTGTACGACCCCAACTTAACGCCAAGATCGCTGGCGAGAATTTCCTGAATCATGGTGAAAGCGAATACGTCATGGGGAAACCCCATGAACACGTCGTTCGACCGCATGTGGACGACAAGATTAAGGAGATCATCGCGAACGAGAAATTGGAGGGTACACGTGCACGGGACGTCTTCGTATTCTGCTAAGATGTCTTCGCGATCGAAAAGCTGAACGACTGCTTTTCGGGTCGCCGACCGCGCGCTCAATAAATCGCGCACGATCTCGTATTGAGAGCGTTCTCCACCGAAGATTCGAGGACCGTAGGCACCCCAGATCGTACCGTCAGGCTCTGCGTATTTCTTGTAGCGCGGGATGTAGTACTCGATCGACGCAAGGTCCTGCTTGCAGGAGATGTACCAGAACAACTCCCCTATGCAGCTAAAGATGTGCCCTTTTTCAGACGCGCGGCTGAGGCGTGAACGTGGACGCGTCAATTCAAGGATGACCCCGTGTTCCTCAACAGTAGCCCCCTTGCTAGGAGAGACGCGCATCTTACTCTTCAGTAGAAGCCGGAACGCTGCGTCGAGCAGGTCATCAAGTGTATTGGCACGCAGGTGCATCGTTCTCCGCTCCAACGCGCCACTCAAACTCAGCTGTAAATCAACCGCATGAGCGAGCCTTTACCAAGCTTGAGCCTACATGAAGTCAGAACACGGCGACAGGATACGGAATCGGGAGCCTCTCGCCATGCGTGCGCTCATACACCTTTGGCCTGCCTGGGTCCCGGCTTTCGCCGGGAGGAGCGGGTGGTGGGGGGAGGGGCGTCAGGGGGCTTGACGGCGGATATTACCGTGCGTAGCTGGGGTGGAGCATGTCAGCGCTCGGCCACCCTCACGTCTTCGATCGTTCGACCCCACGGTCCCTCCGAGGGGCGGAGGACCGTAGTTTACGGTGCATCTGCGGTCGGGTTGGCCGTCGGCGGGCGGTTTCGCGTGAGACTTCGGGTAATGTTTCCGCCGCGCCCTCAGCTCGGAATGCGGACTGGCAGGGCGGTGTAGCCCTTTACGAAGTTGGATTTCAGGCGGGTGGGGTCGCCCATGATCTCGATCACCGGGTAGCGCTTCAGGATCTCTTCCCAGACCACGCGCAGCTGCATCTCGGCCAGGCGCTGGCCGAGGCAGCGGTGGATGCCGAAGCCGAAGCCGGCGTGCTGGCGGGGGCGGGCGCGGTCGATCAGGAACTCGTTCGCGCGCTCGATGGCGGTCTCGTCGCGGTTGCCGGAGACGTACCACATGGCGATCTTGTCGCCCTTGGGGATGGTCTTGCCGCCGATCTCGACGTCTTCCAGCGCGGTGCGGCGCATGTAGGCGACGGGGCTCTGCCAGCGCACGATCTCGGGCACGGCGCTCTCCAGCAGCGCCGGGTTGGCGCGCAGCTTGGCGTACTCGTCCGGGTGCTCGTTCAGCGCGATCAGGCCACCGGTGATCGAGTGGCGGGTGGTGTCGCTGCCGGCGACGATGAGCAGGATGATGTTGTTGAAGTAGCGCTGCGGATCGTTCTCGCAGCTGGTGGCCGGGTTGTTGGCCAGCAGCGAGATCAGGTCACGGCCGGTCTGGTTGCCGGCGCGGTCGTTCCACAGCGGCACGAATTCGCCCAGGATGCCGAACATCTCGGCCTGGCGCTCCATGCTGAGGCTCGACTCCTCCGAGCCCAGGTTCGGCACCTTGCCGTCTTCGTCGGCCGCGCCGGAGAGCAGCATGTCGGAGAAGCGCGGCAAGAGGCGGCGTTTCTCGAACGGGAAGTCGAACAGGGTCGCCAGCATCTGGCTGGTCAGCTCCACAGCCACCTTGTCGACGAAGTCGAAGGTCTCACCGATCGGCAGGTCGTCGAGGATCTGGGCGGCGCGCGAGCGGATCAGCGGTTCCAGCTCGGCCAGCGAGTCGGTGGAGAAGATCGAGGAGACGGCCTTGCGGTGAGCGTCGTGGCGCGGGGCGTCCATCGAGATGAAGCTGGTTCGCTCCTCCGAGAACGCTTCGGGCGGCGTGCTCGGCGGCGGCAGGAAGAGGGTGATGCCGCCGTGCTCAGACGAGGACGAGAGCCGCAGGTTGTCGCCGTCGGCCTGGACGATGTCGGCGTAGCGAGTGATCGACCAGTAGGCGCCGTATTCGCTGTCGGCGGTGTAGTGGACCGGGTCCTCGTTGCGCAGGCGCTCGAACCAGGGCCACAGCGTGTCGGAGGTGAAGTGCCCGATGTCGTGCACCTGGAACTCGTCGAGCGGGGTCGCGTAGGCTTTCGCCCGCGCCTCGTCCTGCTTGGTCATCGCACCGTCGGCCATCGTCGTCCCACCCTTGAGGCTTTCGGGCCAGTCTGCGCCGTGGGCTCTTGCTTCGCAAAGCCATCTTGCGCTTTTGGCTCGGCTTGGATGACTGGGCTGGCTGACATCGAGGGCATGATCCGCGCCCGGCGGGGCGAGCGGCGCCCCTATATCCTCGGGATCACCGGGGGCGTGGCGGCCGGCAAGAGCACCTTCGCGGCAGAGCTGAAGGCGGCGATCGAGGCCTGGCCAGAGCAGCTGACGGTGGAGGTCGTGGCGACGGACGGCTTCCTGCACCCGAACGCGGTGCTGGAGGGCCGCGGCATCCTGAACCGCAAGGGCTTCCCGGAGAGCTTCGACGTCGAGGGGTTGCGCGCGGCGCTGGCCGGGGTGCGGTCGGGGCCGATCACGGCGCCGGTCTATTCGCACATGGCCTACGACATCGACCCGGCGCTGGCGGTGAAGCTCGAACCGCCCGACGTGCTGATCGTCGAGGGGCTGGGGCTCCACGAAGGCGCGGCGGCGCTGGGGCTGGATGCGCTGATCTACCTCGACGCCGACGAGACGCATATCGAGGCCTGGTTCGAGGAACGGTTCATCGAATTCTGGCGCGCGGCGGAGGCCGATCCCGGCTCGTTCTACGCCCGCTTCCGGCACATGAGCGAGGCCGAGACGCGCGCCTTCGCCGGCCAGGTCTGGCGCGCGATCAACCTGCCCAACCTGCAACAGCACATCGTGCAGGGCCGGGCGGTGGCCGACATCGTGGTCCGCAAAGGCGCCGATCATGCGATCCTGGCGGTCGATGGGCAGCCCGCCGGGTGAGTTCGGCTTCGCCTGCCTCAGGCAGCCGGGTCTGCCGCCAGTCGCCCGCCTTCGAGCCAGGCCTTCAGCGCGGGCGTCAAGCGTTCGGCGCTGAGTTTGTCGTAGAGCGCCTGGCTCTCGGCCGAGAGCACGCTGGGCCACTCGGCCATGCGCGCGCGGCGGAAGAAGTCGTCGTTGCTGCGCCACTCGCCCAGGTGCGCGCCGGGGGCGGCCTGATCGGCCCCAGCCTTCATCGCTTCGAAGGTCGCAGCCTGCACCAGCTGCGGCCAGACCTCCTCGTCGACCGAGATGCCGAGGAAGGCCGACAGCGCGCGCATCTCGCCATCGAGGTCGCGGGTCAGGTCGGCGTAGTGGAGGAAATAGAGGTTCGGCAGATGCCGGTGTTTCCAGAACGACCGCACGTAATAGCCGGGCGAGCCGATCGGAAAGCCGTCTTCCATCCAGGGATGGGCGCCCATGGTCTGGCTCATGGCGAACATCTCGTTGGGGTCGGTCGGAAACGGCAGCGGCGCGCCTTCCGGCATCCCCATCCGGCGAGCGGCGTCAGCCATCGTCTCGGGCGAGAGGTTGGCGAAGTGGTCGAGGGTCGAGAGGAATGCGTCGCGCGGGTCGCGCCCGCAAACGACATACGAGGCGTCCTCGAAGTAGGGCAGGCCGTCGAGCGGGGTGTGGGTCTTCAGCACCCGGCGCCAGGGTTGGGCGCCCAGCTCGGCGTCGACCACCTCGATCGGCTCGGTATGGCGTTCCACCCAGCGCGACAACCGGGTCAGGGGTTCCGGCAAGGTCGGCGATTGGTGCACCAGCAGCGCGCAGATCATCTGCGTCCAGGTGGTCCCACACTTCGGCGCGGTGCAGACCAGGATGTCGCCCGGCCGGTTGTGGAACCCGCTCCAGCGATCGCTGTCGTCGACAACCCCGTTGTAGCGGCGCGTCCGCGCTGGAAGTGCGCTCGTGCTCATGATCCCTCCCCGACAACGCCGATGGCGTCGAGCCATCGGAGGTTAGGCGGAGGCCGCGGTCAAGCTTGGTCAGGGCTCGACCGGAATCCACCATTCCACGTGGCTGGGGCGGTCAGGGTAGAAGTCGGGCGGGTAGGCTTCGATATCTGGGCCGTTGGCCAGCTTGTAGCCGGACGCCGGCAGCCGCTCGCCCCAGATCTCGCGCACGGCGGCCTGCATCTGCGGATGCAGCGCGGTTCCGTCGGTCTGCTGGCGGAAGACCAGATAGGTCTGCGCCGGCACCTCCTTGACCTCCATCCCGGCAGGCGCAGGAGCGTCAGCGGCGATCGGGACGCCGGCGAGGTAGCTGAAACAGGCGTCGGCGCCCGCTGGGGCGCACACCCCGAAACTGGCGTCGTCACCGACCTGGCCCGCGAGCGGCAGCCGCTCGATCAACTTCGGCCACAGCAGCGGGATCTTCGAACGGTTGGCCTCGTCGAACACGCCAGAGAAGCCGGCGACGCGGAAGCCGGGCTTGCGCACCGGGGCGGATTCCATGGTCAGCGCCAGGCGCTGGGTGGCTTCGCTCATGGCGGCGATCTCCTCCTTGATTGTGTCGGGGCGTTCGCGCCGATAGCGGCCGGGGCTCACGCCGTGGGCGCGCTTGAAGGCGCGGGTGAAACCTTCCTGGCTCTCGAAGCCGAGGTCGAACGCCAGTTCGACGAGGGCGGGACGCGGCTCGTCCACGAGCCGGCGCGCCGCCAGGGCCATGCGCCGGTCACGCACGAACGCCATCGGGCTGACCCCGAAGCGGGCGTTGAACTGGCGGGCGAAGTGGTAGGGCGAGAGGCCGGCGACATCGGCCAGCATCTCCAGGCTCAGATTGTCCGGCGCGCTGCGCAGCGCGAACGCCCGCGCCCGCTCGAGCGGATCGTCCAGGCTGGGTTGGCGCTCGCAGGCGTTGTCCATCGGCGCAGAATGAACGGCCGGCGCGCCCTTGTCTTGACCGCGATTGCTTCGCTGACGGCGTCGACGCGCCGGGCTATGGTCCGCTCATGGCAGGCCTGAAAGACAAGCGCGGGTTCATCGACAAGGAGCGGCTCGACCTCACCGAGCGCAAAGCGGTCGAGTACTGGATGAAGCGTTGGGGCGTGACCCGCGACCAGATCACCGCCGCTCACCGCAAGGTCGGCCGCCTGACCAAGGACATCGCCGCCGAACTGGGCAAAAAGCGCTAGGTCCGGTCGTCGGACGGCGGCTCAGGCCTCTCGACGGTGCGCATGTCCCAGAGTGGTCGGCCGAATTGGGAGTTGGTGACGGCCATGACGGAGAGCAGGCCGGACTCTGGGTACTCGACCGCATCGGGCGACGCGCGGTTACTGACGAAGAGATAGCGAACCTGCTCGTCGGTGGTGTTGCGGCATTTGTGAGCGTGATCGGGTCCGACGGGGAAGACCACGATCTCACCCTCGGACAGCAGCCGCTCGCCCTGCGGTGTGCGCAGCGTCGGCCGGCCCCGCAGCACGATCAGCATCTCCTCGTTGCCATGGTGAAAGTGCAGCGGACCGCCATCGGACTGCGGCGGCAGCATATGCAGCGTCGCGCCCAGGATGTTGCCCCGCTCCATGCGGCGGTGGTGGACATGGTCGTTCCAGGGATTGCCGGTGGAGTCCCAGACGTCGTCCCAGATAGAGGGCGTGGATTGGTCGTCAGCCATGTGCGGTCCTCCGCCTTGCGATGCACGAGGACCTTAAAACCAAAACCGCCGCGGCTTGGCAGCAGCGGCGGTTCAGGTGGATGGCAGGAAGGTCGCCCCTGTTAGGCGGCGACCATCGCTTCCTGGGGGTCGCGCAGCACGTAGCCCCGGCCCCAGACGGTTTCGATGTGGTGCTTGCCGTTGGCCGCGGCCGCCAGCTTCTTGCGCAGCTTGCAGATGAAGACGTCGATGATCTTCAGCTCCGGCTCGTCCATGCCGCCATAGAGATGGTTGAGGAACATCTCCTTGGTCAGCGTCGTGCCCTTGCGCAGCGAGAGCAGCTCCAGCATCTGATATTCCTTGCCAGTCAGATGCACGCGGATGCCGTTCACTTCGACCGTCTTGGCGTCGAGGTTGACGGTGATGTCGCCGGTGCGGATCACCGACTGGGCGTGGCCCTTGGAGCGGCGAACCACGGCGTGGATACGGGCGACCAGCTCTTCTTTGTGGAAGGGCTTGGTCATGTAGTCGTCGGCGCCGCCGCCGAGCGTCTTGACCTTGGTGTCGATCTCGCTGGTCCCCGAAAGGATCATGATCGGCGTGTTCACCTTGCCGACACGCAGCGTGCGTAGAACTTCGCTGCCGCTCATGTCCGGCAGGTTGAGATCGAGCAGGATGAGGTCGTAGTCATAGATCTTGCCCAGATCTATGCCTTCCTCACCTAGATCGGTGGTGTAGACGTTAAAGCCTTCCGACTTCAGCATCAGCTCGATGCCTTGCGCCGTCGCGCTATCGTCCTCAATCAATAGAACGCGCATCTACCCCTCCCCGCGGCTCCCGCGGAATCTATAATTTGTGGCTCGAATCTGCCTCAATGCTCGTCCACCAAATTACCGACGAGTTAATTTAAGACAGGTTAATGGTGAAAGCTCGCTGGACCGAATCGTTAAGCTGATTTGCGAATCGCGAGCAAGCGCGACGCCTGCGCACAGCGGTGCGACCGAATGACTCTTTTGTGAGTTGAAATGGCTAATAGGCCAGGCGGCCGAACAGGTCGCCGAACGGTCGCATGACGTGCAATCGGTAACCATTTCGCTCTGCGAGACGCCCTCGCCAGGCCGCCACATGCGGCGCCTCGGCGACCGGATATCCCATGCCGAAATAGCGAAACATCAGCGTTCCGACCGGGATATCGGCCATCGAAAAACCGGCGCCCGCGACGAACGGTCGCTTCGCCAGCCAGTTGTCGAGAACGCCGACTCCGGACTTGGCCGCCGCGGCGCATTCCAGATTGTTCGTCGCGTCGCGCTGAGCCTCCAGCGTTCGGTCCGCCGTGATCGGGCAGAGGCCGCCCGGCGCGTAAGTGGCGCAGAGGTAGCGGATGATCGTGTTCGACTCCCACAGCGCCGCCTCGCCGTCCTTCAGCACCGGTATCCGGCCATGCGGGTTCATGGCGCGGAACGACGCGTCATCCAGGCCGCCCGCGTCGCCGCCCGCGTCGATGTGCTCGAACGGCAGCTCCAGTTCGGCGAGCGTCCAGAGCACCTTCTGCACGTTGACCGAACTCGGTCGGCCCCAGAGCGTGATCATTCTGTCTCCAGACCGCCAGGATTAGCCAATGCTTAAGGGCCCGCGGGCGACCATCGGGCGGCTGATTTCCCAGCGCGGGCGCCCTTCATTTTGCGCAATCTCATCGAGGCGGTTGAGCGTGTCGATCCCCTGATCGTTTCAGGGCGGGTCGCGGCTGTGAACGGCCTCTTGATCGAGGCGCGCGGTGGCCTCACCCGGCTGTCGATCGGCGCCCGCACCGAAGTCGCCCGTCGCGGCGCGCCGCCGCTCGCCGCCGAGGTGGTTGGCTTCCGCGAGACCCGCGCCCTCCTGATGCCGTTCGGCCCGCTGGAAGGCGTCGCGCCGGGGGCCGAGATTCGGATCCGCCCGGAAGGCGCCGCGGTGCGCCCGACGATGGGCTGGCTGGGGCGCATCGTCGATGCGTTCGGAGCCCCGATCGACGGCAAAGGCCCGCTGCCGCAGGGTCTGGCCGCCTATCCGCTGCGCGCCGCGCCGCCGGCCGCCCATTCCCGCGGCCGGGTCGGCGAGCGGCTGGAGCTGGGCGTGCGCGCCATGGACGTCTTCACCACCTGCTGCCGCGGCCAGCGCCTCGGCGTCTTCGCCGGTTCCGGCGTCGGCAAGTCGGTGCTGCTCTCGATGCTGGCCCGGCACGCGACCTGCGATGCCGTCGTCGTCGGCCTGATCGGCGAACGGGGCCGGGAAGTGCGCGAGTTTATCGAAGAGACGCTAGGGCCTGAAGGTCTCCGCCGCGCGGTCGTCGTGGTCGCCACCTCGGACGAGCCGGCGCTAAAGCGACGCCAGGCCGCCTACATGACCCTCGCCATCGCTGAATACCTGCGAGACCAGGACCAGGAAGTGCTGTGCCTGATGGACAGCGTCACCCGCTTCGCCATGGCCCAGCGCGAGATCGGCCTTGCCGCCGGCGAGCCGCCGACGACGCGGGGCTACACGCCGACTGTCTTCTCCGAACTGCCGAAGCTGCTGGAGCGCGCCGGGCCAGGTCCCGTGCGTCCCGACGGCGCGGTCGCCGGGCCGATCACGGGGCTCTTCACCGTGCTCGTCGACGGCGACGACCACAACGAGCCGATCGCCGACGCCGTGCGCGGGATCCTCGACGGCCACATCGTGATGGAGCGGGCGATCGCCGAACGCGGACGGTTCCCAGCGATCAACGTCTTGAAGTCGATCAGCCGCACCATGCCGGGCTGCCAGACGCCGCTCGAACGGGAGACGGTGTCGCAGGCGCGCACCAGCCTCTCGGCCTACGCCAACATGGAAGAGCTGATCCGCATCGGCGCCTATCGCGCCGGCGCCGACGCCCAGATCGATCGCGCGATCCTGCTGAACCCGGCGCTCGAGGGTTTCCTGTCGCAGGACAAGGACGACTACACCAGCCTCGGCGAGGCGTTCGATCGGCTCGACGGCATCCTGGAGCGTGAATCCGCATGAGGTGGGCCGATCAGCTGATCAAGCTCTCCAACTTCGAGCTGGAACTCCTGCAGACGCGCCTGGCGGATATCGTCGAGCGCCGGCAGGGCCTCGAAATGCGGCTGGTGGTGCTGACGGCGGAAGGGGAAGCGGAGACCGCGCTCGCCCGCACCGATCCGGAAGCGGCGCGGCCGCTGCAGGCGTTCAATGAAGGCCTGAAGCTGCGCAAGGCCGCGGTACAGCGCGACATCGACCTCGCGGCCGCCGAGGAAGCCGGGGCCCGCGACGCGTTGGGCGAGGCGTTCGAGACGCTGAAGAAGTACGAGCACGTGGCCGAGAGCAGCCGCGTCGCCGTCGCCCGCGAGACCGCGCGTCGCGAGACGGCGGTGCTCGATGAGATGGGCCTGCGCCGCGCCGTCGCCGGCCGGCGATGACGTCGAGCGCGTCCGACGGCGACATCTCGCGCCGGGCGGTGATTGGCTCAAGCCTGGCGCTTGCCGCCTGCGGTCCGACTGCGCGCGGCGGGCCGCCGAAGCCGATGCCGCCGCTGAAGTCAGTCGCGCCATTCCCGATCGGCACCTGCATTCAGGCCGCCCAGCTCGACGATCCGGCGTTCGCCGACCTCGTCGCCACCCAGTGCTCGCAGATGACGCCGGAGTGGGAGTTGAAGATGGAGTACGTCGTCCAGCCGGACGGCTCGTACCGCTTCGACGCCCCCGACCGCCTCGCCGCCTTCGCCGCCGACCACGGCATGCGCTTCTTCGGCCATACGCTGGTCTGGTATTACGAGAAACCCGACTTCTTCCAGCGCCTGCTGAGCGACCCCGACAAGGCCGCGTTCCGGCAGGCCTACGCCGCCTACATCTCCGCCGTCGTCGGACGCTACAAGGGCCGCATCGTCGCCTGGGACGTCGTCAACGAGCAGATCACGGACGATGCCAACGATTGGCGCGACAGCCTCTGGAGCCAAGGGCTCGGACGGCTGGAGCATATGCGCTTCGCCTATGAGCTCGCCCACGCCGCCGACCCAGCTGCCGAGCTCTTCCTCAACGACTACTTCCTCGAGCTGAATCCGAAAAAGCGCTCCGCCTTCATGGAACTCGCAGAGGCGTTGCTGAAGGCGGGTGCGCCCCTGACCGGGCTTGGCACCCAGACCCACGTTCCCGCTGACCTGCCCCCTGGCGCGATCACCGCGGCGATCAAGGATCTGGCCAGCCTCGGCTTGAAGGTGCGGGTCTCCGAGATGGACGTCTCGCTGGCGCGCGCCAAGGGCTTGGTCAATGCGCGGGCCGACCTGGAGAAGCGCCAGGCTGCGCTCTTCGCCGAAGCGGCCGAAGCGTTCTCGGCGCTGCCGGCGCATCAACGTTTCGACTTCACCTTCTGGGGCCTGAAGGACGGGCAGTCGTGGCTGATTCGCGAGAACGCCGCCGACGCGCCGCTGCTGTTCGACAACGCGGGCAAGCCAAAGCCAGCCGTCGCTGCCTGGGAAGCTGCGCTCCGGCGCTAGCTAGTGGGGAATCTGGGTGCGGGACTGTTCGGCTTCAGCCGCGCGGCGCAGGGCGGCCAGGTCGTCGCCGATGCGGAAGATGACCACGTAGAACTCGCAGAATGCCCGCCAGAGCAGACCGCCGGCGATGACGATCAAGAGCCCGCCGATGAACCCGGGGATGACCACAAGCAGGGTCTCCCAGCTGCGCTCCATCACCGCCCGGAGGCCCACGCCAAGCGACGCGCCAATGACGCCGAACGCCGCCACCACGATCACGCCGAGGCCAGCCCAATAGACCAGATGGATCACCGGCCCGGTGATCATCGTCTCGAAGGTCAGGATCGAGAAAATGCCCCGAGACCTGCGCGGCGCTGCACCCCTGGCTGGTCCCATGACCGATAAGTTCCCCGCACGGCTTCGGCCGCTGTCTTGTGGGCATGGCTACCAGCGCCGGGCCGGCACGGCAATGGCGCTGGGGCAACGTTGGCCCGCCGTCGGTGTCGCTGCCTAATGAGCCGCGCCGCCGCGCCGCAACTCTTCCAGCGTTTCGGTGCTGAAGGCGTCGCCGCCACGCGAATAGAGCACCTCGACCGGGATCGAATAGAGGTCTTCGTTGTTGCGAATCTCAGCCACCGAGCGGCCGTGCTTGTCGGTGGTAAGGCGGGTGATCTGACCCACTTTCGCGCCGGCCGCATCGTAGACCGTCGCGCCGATCGCGAGCGGTCCCTGTGTCGCTGCCGAATCACGCGCACCGCTCTCGGCGGGACGCGCCGGCTCCGCCGCGACGGCGATCGCTGTCACCGCCGACTTTGCCGCGGCCCCGGCGCAGGCCAGAGCCGCGGCGCCGAGCATCGCTAAGAGCGCGACGCCGCTGCGGCTCATTTGCCGCCGGCCGCCGGGTGCAACATGGTCTTGATCTGGGCTTGCGAGAGATTGATCGTCGCCGCGTTGCTGTCAGCGCCCAGCTTGTCGCTCGACACCTGGAAGCTGTCGTTGCCCATCTTGATCACCGCCATCTGCTGACCGTTCGAACCTGGGGCGATCGAAGAGATCGCGCCAATCGTCGCGCCGGTATTGTCCTTCACCGGCTCGCCAACCGAGAGCGCGGCCGGGGCCGCGGTCGAACCCGCGGTAGCGCTGGTGTCGGCCGCAGAGCCGCCGGCGGCATTCGATGTGGCGGGCGCCGGGGACGACGTCGCGGGCGGCGTGGCCGCCGTGCTCGACGACGAGCTGGGCGCGGTCGACTGCATCGGTGCGTCGGTCGAGGGCATGTTGGACGAGCCGGTGCTGGCCGGGCCGGTGCTGGTTTTGCTGGCGGGCTGGCTGGCCGCCATGGCCTGGCCGGCCATGGCCACCGCGAGGCCGGCGGCGATGAGGGGCATTAATGAGCGCATCTTGAGGTCTCCCTGGGTCAGCCCACCCACAGGTCTGACAACCGCTCGCTGCCAAGATCGTTCCGAATTAATGCGGCGCTGAAATGAAACCCGCGGCGCGGGCGTCGAGGCGTGATGCAACCAGATCAGATCGTACCCAGAGTCTTCAGCCGTGCCTTCGGGTGGATCTCGTTCTGGCTAAGCACCACGGTCTGGCCGCGGAACCGCTCGACGATCGAGCGGATATAGGGTCGCACGGTGGGACTGGTGAGCAGCACCGGGCTTTCGCCTTGCAGCGCGGCGCGCTCGAAGGTCTCGCGTACGCCGCGGATGAACTCCTGCAGCTTGGACGGCGCCAGCGCGAGCTGCTTGTCGTCGCCCTGGCCGATCAGGGCTTCGCCGAAGTTGGTCTCCCAGTCAGGCGAGAGGGTGATGATCGGCAGCGAGCCGTCTTCCGACCGGTTGGCCCAGCAGATCTGACGGCCGAGGCGGGCGCGGACTTGCTCGACCAGGTTGACGATCGAGCCGGTGTGCTGCGCGGCCTCGGCGATGCCTTCCAGGATGGTCGGCAGGTCCCGGATCGAGACGCGCTCGCGCAGCAGCGCCTGCAGCACCCGCTGCACGGTGCTGGCGGTGGCGACCGAGGGGATCATGTCCTCGACCAGCTTCTTCTCGTCGGCGCCGAGGTCTTTCAGCAGCTTCTGCGTCTCGCCGTAGGAGAGCAGATCCGCCATGTTTTCCTTGAGGATCTCTGTCAGGTGCGTGGTCAGCACTGTGGCCGGATCGACCGTGGTGTAGCCGCGGAAGGCGGCTTCCTCGCGCAACGAGTCTTCGATCCAGGTGGCGGGAAGCCCGAACGCCGGCTCGCGCACATGTTCGCCCGGCAGGTCGACCTGGCCGCCGCGCGGGTCCATCGCCATCAGCTTGCCGAGGCGCACTTCGCCGGAGCCGATTTCCATCTCCTTGATGCGCAGCGCATAGCCCTGGTTCGGCAGGCGCATATTGTCGAGGATGCGCACCGGCGGCATCACGAAGCCGTACTCGCCGGCCAGCGTCTTGCGCAGCGCCTTGATCTGGTCGGTGAGCCGGCGGCCTTCCAGGTCGTTGATCAGGTGCAAAAGGCCATAGCCGAGTTCGATCTTGACGTCGTCGATCGCCAGGCTGGCTGAGATCGGCTCCTCGCGCGGCTCGGTCTCGACTCTCGGCGGCTCGACGATTGGCTTCGCCGCCGCCTGAGCCCGACGCCACGCCAACACGCCAGAGCCGATCGAGAGCGCCGCGAACGGGATAATCGGCATGCCTGGGATCAGCGCGATCACACCGGCGGCGGCCGCGACCATGCCGAGGCTGACCGGGTTCATCGCCAGCTGGGTGACGAGGGCTTTGTCGGCGGAGCCTTCGACGCCGGACTTGGAGACGAGCAGGCCGGCGGCGATCGAGATCACCAGCGACGGGATCTGGCTGACCAGGCCATCGCCGATCGTCATGATCGTGTAGCTGGAGAACGCCTGGTCGAGCGGCAGCTTGTGCTGCACGACGCCGACGATGACCCCGCCGACCACGTTGATCGCGACGATCAGGAGGCCGGCCATGGCGTCGCCGCGTACGAACTTCGAGGCGCCGTCCATGGCCCCGAAGAAGGTCGACTCCTGCTCCAGGTCCTTGCGCCGTCGCTTGGCCTCTTCCTGATCGATCAGGCCCGACGAAAGGTCGGCGTCGATCGCCATCTGCTTTCCGGGCATCGAGTCCAAGGTGAAACGGGCGGCGACTTCGGCGATCCGCGACGAGCCGCGGGTGACGACGACGAAGTTCACGATCACCAGGATCGCAAAGATGATCACCCCGATCACGAAGTTGCCGTGCATCATCAGCTCGCCGAAAGCCTGGATGATGTGGCCGGCGCCGTCGGTGCCCTCGTGGCCGTGACCCAGGATCAGCCGGGTCGAGGCGACGTTGAGGCCGAGGCGGAACAGGGTGGCGACCAGCAGCACGGTCGGAAAGGCAGTGAACTCGAGCGGCTTCTTGATCAGCAGCGAAGTCATAAGGATCAGGACCGAGGTCGTGATCGAGATCGCCAGCAGCATGTCGAGCATGAACGCCGGGATCGGCAGGATCAGCAGGACGATGATCCCGACGATGCCGACCGCAAGCGCGACCTCGCCTCTGGCTACCCAGCCAAAGATCTCCCGCGCCGTCGGCGCGCCGCCGCCAGTCGAGGGGAGCGAAAGGTCAGCCATGCGGCCGGAACGTCTCGGCGACGACGCGACCGACGTCGGCGATTGCCGCTTCACGCGCTGCGGATGTCGCGGCTTCTGGGCCGGTCAGGTAGCAGGCGACGACGATCGGACCGCGCGGCGTCCAGGCGACGGCGATGTCGTTGGTGGAGGCGTGATCGCCGGTGCCGGTCTTGTCGCCAACCTGCCAGGCGGTGGGAAAGCCGGCGCGCAGTCGCGCTAAACCGGTCTGAGTGGCCAACATCCAGGTCTTCAGCTGGTCGCGAGACGCCGGTGACAGGGCTTGGCCGAGCAAGGTTGCCGACAGGTCATGCGCCATCGCCGCAGGCGTCGTGGTGTCGCGCGGATCGCCGGGGATCGAGGTGTTGAGGGTCGGCTCGTTGCGATCGAGGCGGCTGGCGCCATCGCCCAGCGAACGCACGAACTTGGTCCAGCCAGCAGGCCCACCAATGGATTTCAGGATCAGGTTGGCCGCGGTGTTGTCGCTGAACTCGATGGCGGCGGCGCAGAGCTCGGCGAGTTTCATGCCGCCTGCTGCGATGTGAGCCTTGCTCACCGGCGCGTAGCTCAGCAAGTCGGCCTGCCCAAACGGTACGAACCGGTCCAAGCGCTCCTTGCCGGCGTCGACCCGCTTCAGCAGCGCCGCGACGGCCATCGCCTTGAACGTGCTGCACATCGGGAAGCGCTCGTCCGCCCGGTACGCCAGCTTGGCGCCCGTGGCCGTGTCGAGCGCGAAGACACCCAGCCGGCCGCCCACCTTCGCCTCGATCGCGGCGAACGGGTTCCGCGCGGCGGCCAGCCCGGAGCACAGGCTTGCGGCGGCGCCGGCGATCAGCGTGCGGCGGGAAGCGAGCGGGGACATCGGACTTAAGCGGCGCTCGCCGCGCCTTGCTGCGGCGGCGGCACCGCGATGCCGGAGTCGGAATATTCCTTCAGCTTGTTGCGCAGCGTACGGATCGAGATACCGAGGATGTTGGCCGCGTGCGTCCGGTTGCCGAGGCAGTGGCCCAGCGTGTCGATGATCAGCTGCTGCTCGACCGCCGCCACCGTCTGGCCGACGAAGGTGCGGTTGACCGCCTCGGCCGCCATCGAGGCGGCGCGTGCAGTCTCGGCGGCAGGCGAGGCCGGCATCGGCGCGCCGTCCGGCAAGCGGATGGCGAACTCCTCGATCTCCGGACCGGTCGCCAGCAGCACCGCGCGGTGCATGGCGTTCTCGAGCTCGCGCACGTTGCCGGGCCAGCGGTGAGAGATCAGCCGTTGCCGCGCCAGGGCCGACAGCGGGCGCTCCGCGATGGCATTGGCGGCCGCGTACTTCTTCACGAAGTGCTCGGAGAGCGCGACGATGTCACCCGGCCGTTCGCGCAGCGGCGGCAGGCAAAGGTTCACGACGTTGAGGCGGTAGAGCAGGTCCTCGCGGAACGTCCCGTCGCGCACGCCCTGGGCCAGGTCGCGGTTGGACGTGGCGATCACCCGGATATCGACCTTTACCGGCTTGCCACCGCCGACCCGGTCGATCTCGCGCTCCTGCAGCGCACGCAGCAGCTTGGCCTGCAGGCGCGAGTCCATTTCGGAGATTTCGTCCAGCAGGAGCGTGCCACCGCTGGCCTCCTCGAACTTGCCGATCCGCCGCGCGACCGCGCCGGTGAAGGCGCCCTTCTCGTGGCCGAAGAGTTCACTCTCCAGCAGGTTCTCCGGGATGGCGGCGCAGTTGACTGAGATGAACGGACGCTGGGCGCGGCGTGACTTGGTGTGGACGTACCGGGCCATCACCTCCTTGCCGACTCCGCTTTCGCCGGTGATCAGGATCGACGCCTCGGAGGCCGCGATCTGGTCGGCCAGCGAAATCACCTGCTGCATCGCCGGATCGCGCGCCACCATCGGCCGGTCATCGTCGGAGACGGCGGCCAGCACGGCGGCGATCAGTTCGGCGTCGGGGGGGAGGGGGATGAACTCCTTGGCCCCGGCGCGGATGGCGTCGGCCGCGCGCTTGGGGTCGGCCCCCACGCCGCAGGCCACCACCGGCACCCGGATACGCTCGGCCTCGTTGGCCGCGATCAGGCCGGCGATGTCGAGGTCGTAGTCGACCATCAACAGGTCAGCGCCCTGGCCCGCCCGCAGCGCGTAGGTCGCCGCATCGCAGGTTTCCACGTGCGCCACCTTGGCTCCGGCGGACATCGCCAGCTTCACAGCGCTCGCGAGCTGTCCGCTCAGGCGTCCGACGACTAGCAGCCGCATTTCATTCTCCCTTACCCAAAGCCGGCCGTCCCTTAAGTGACGGCGTCCCCGTCTTTGATGATTTCAGTCATGGTCACGCCCAGGCGGTCTTCGACCACCACCACCTCGCCGCGGGCGACGAGGCGGTTGTTGACGTAGATATCGATGGCCTCGCCGACCTTGCGGTCGAGTTCCAGCACACTGCCTTGGCCAAGCTGCAGCAGCTGCGCGACTGAGAGATGCGCGCGGCCGAGCACGGCGGAAATATTCACCGGCACGTCGAACACCGGCGCCAGATCGCTGGCGGTCTTTTCTTCCATCTCGACGGCGGAAGTCTCGGGGCCGCCGGGACCGAACTCGTCGAGCTTCAGGTCGGTGTCTTCAGCCATTGGGGTCCTCGTCGGCGGATTGGGTTGGGCCTGGCAGCGCTTCGGCGTGCATCCCCTCAGCGGCGAGCGCGCCTTCGAGCGCCTCGGCGACACGGGCGGCGGCGCTGGCCGGATCGAACGCAGCGGAGCCGTCGCCCCAGTCGAGCACGAAGGCGGCGGCGGCCAGAGAAGCGTCGGCGCGGGCGAGGATCTGACCGGGGTAGCCGATCGCCTCGGCGGTCTCGGTCAGCGCCGCCTGCAGGCGCTCGAGCAGCGCGCCTGGCGCGCGCAGCGTCAGACGCGGCGTCGCTTCAACTTCGCGGGCGAGGGCGGCGAGCGCGGCCTGCAGCGGCGCCTCGGGGAAGCGTTCGTAAGCGGCGTCGGCGATCTGGCGGCCGCAGGCCAGCGCGAGCTCGGCGGCGCCGGTGCGATGCTGGTGCGCGGCTGCGGCGAGGCTGGGCAAGGCGGCGCGGGCCGCCTCGGCGAGGTCGGCCAGGGCGCGCGCCGTCTGGGCCTCGATCCGCTGCATGGCGTCGGCGTCGCCCTCGGCTCTGGCCTTAGCGACCTGTGCGGCGACCTCGTCGGCGGAGTAGAGCCGCTTGTAGGGGCTGGCGCTCGCCGGCCGGTCGCCGTCGAACTCGTTGTCGAAGGTGAATTTGCGAGCTTCCGACATCAGTAGATCAGCTCGTCATCGCCGCCGGACCCGGCGAGCATGATCTCGCCCTTGGCGGCGAGATCCTTGGCGACCTGGACCATGGTCATTTGCGCGGAGTCGACGTCGCGTAGGCGCACCGGTCCCATGCTTTCCATGTCCTCGCGCATGATCTTGGCGGCGCGTTCGGACATGTTGGAGAAGAACATCTCGCGCAGCGCATCCGACGCGCCCTTGAGGGCGAGGCCGAGCTGGTCCTTCTCGACGCCACGAAGCAGCGTCTGCACGCCGCCGGGGTCGAGCTTGGAGAGATCCTCGAACACGAACATCAGCGCCCGGATCCGCTCGGCGCTCTCGCGATTGCGCTCTTCCAGCGCGGCGATGAAGCGGCTCTCGGTCTGGCGGTCGAACGAGTTGAAGATCTCGGCCATCATCTCGTGACTGTCGCGCTTGGAGGTGCGCGCCAGGTTGGACATGAACTCGGTGCGCAGGGTTTGCTCGATCTTGTCGAGGATCTCGCGCTGCACCGGCTCCATGCGCAGCATCCGCATCACGCACTCGAGCGCGAAGTCTTCCGGCAGCGCACCCAGCACCCGTGCGGCGTGCTCGGACTTGATCTTCGATAGGATCACCGCAACGGTCTGAGGGTACTCGTTCTTCAGATAGTTGGCGAGCACGGCTTCGTTCACGTTGCCGAGCTTGTCCCACATGGTCCGACCCGCGGGTCCGCGGATCTCTTCCATCAGGTTGTCGACCTTGTCGGTCGGCATGAAGGCGGCGAGCAGGCGCTGGGTCTGCTCGTAGGAGCCCATGATCGCGCCGGCGCCGGACATACCGGACACGAACTCCATCAGCAGCTCTTCGACCACCGAAGCCGAGACGTTGCCGAGCCCGGCCATCGCCTGGGAGACTTCCTTGATCTCTTCTTCGTCAAGCGCGCGCCAGATCGTGGCGTGATCCTCGCCGAGCGACAGCAGGATCACCGCCGCCTTCTCGGGCCCAGTCAGGCGCGAAGCATCGACGATCGACTTGGATTTGGTGCGCGGCGGAACGGCCATCCTAACGCGCTCCCTGGGGAGCTGGGGCGGACAATCCTGGGAATGCTGCAAAGGCTTGGCGCATCTGGATCATACCGACTCGTGCAGCCAGCTGCGGAGAATCGAGACCGACTCGTCCGGATGCTTGTCGACGAACTCCGAGATCGCCTTGATCGACGAGGCTTTCACCTGGCCCTCGATGCGGGCGATGTCGATCTTGTGCTCGATGTCGGGGCCGGGGAGGGCCAGGGGCTGACCGGTCGAGGCGTCGATCTGATGGGTCTGGCCGTCCGGTGTGGTCACGACGCGCACGGTCGTGCCACCGCCGCCGGACGGCACCAGCGCCCCGCCACCGCCCGCCAAGGCCGCGCCGGCGGCGGTGCTGCGGATCAATGGGCGGATCACGAAGAACAGGATCAGGCAGGCGACCAGCGCCAGGATGCCGAGCTCGGCGCCGCGCATGATGTCGTTCTTGTCAAAGCCCATCAGCGGGCTGGAGGCGGCGACTCCCTCGCCGTCCTCGGCGTTGGGGAAGCGCACGTTCACCACCTGCACCTGGTCGGGCCCAAGGCCGCCGCGGTCGTTGGAGAACCCCATCGCCGCCTTCACCAGGTCGTTGATGTGCTGCATCTCCTCGGGGGTGCGCGGCGTGTAGGGCCCGGGCTTGCCGTCCTTGCCTGGCGCGGTGGTCCCGTCGACGGCGACGGCAACCGAGAGGCGCTTGATCGTCCCCGGTTGCTGCACCTGAGTGGTGACAGTCTTGGAGATTTCGTAGTTGGTGGTCGACTCCGTGCCGGTGTTCTCGTTGCCGCTCGATGAGCTGCTGGGAGCGATCGGGGTGCCGCCGGGAATGTTGCTCGAGGCGGTGGCGGCGAGGTTCGGGCCTGTGCCGCCCTGGTTTTCCTTCGCCGAGGTCTCGTTGGTCTGTTGCGACCGCACGACCTGTCCATCCGGATCGTACTTCTCCTGCTGGGTCGTCACTTGCGCCATGTCGACGTCCGCGCTGACATCGACGCGGGCTTTGCCGACGCCGACCACGCCTTCGACCAGACCGCGAATACGATCCTGGATGCCGTCTTCGATCGAGGCCTTCGCGTCCGCCGCGGCCTTGCCGCCGATGCCGCCATCCGCATCGGCCGAGAGGGTCTTGCCGTGCTGGTCGATCACGGTGACGCGTTCCGGCTTCAGGTTCGGCACCGCGCCCGCGATCAGGTTCTGCACAGCGCGCACCTGATCGGTGGAGGGTTCACGCGAGCCGATGCCGATGGTCACCGAGGCCGACGCCTGGTCGGCGGTGTCCTGGAACAGCTGCCGCTCGGGCAGCACCAGATGGACGCGGGCGAAGGTGACGCCGTCCCAGGCGCGGATCGTGCGGGCAAGCTCGCCTTCGGTCGCGCGCTTCATGTTCAGCTGCTGCACGAAGTCGGTCTGGCCGAGCGCGCTCTGGGTGTCGAAGATCTCGTAGCCGACCGACCCCGCGGTCGGCAGGCCCTTCCCGGCCAGCATCATCCGGGCCGAGGCGACCTTGTCGCGGGGCACCAGGATGGTCGAGCCGTCGCCCTGGATCTGGTATTTGATGCCACCAGCGTCGAGCGCCTGGGTGATCGAGCCGGCTTCGTGCAGATCGAGGTTGGAATAAAGCAGGCTCATTGGCGGGGCGGTCAAATTGAGCGCGATCGCAATCATCAGCGCCGCGCCGCCGCCGCCCACTCCGAGGAGCACGGCCAGCCGGCCGATGCCGAACCGCTGCAATGACGCAAAGAAGGAATTCACCTGAAGGCGCCTGCCGTCCCGATAGCCAAACCTGGTATGCGGCTCGGCCTTCTAGGCGCCCGTCGCTAGGCAGGATTTACCCAGTGCAAGGTAAACGCCGAGTTTAGAATTGGCTTAGGTAGGGGTACCAAACGTCGCAGATGCCGAGTTCGTTCGAGATCGCCCGCGCCCACTTACTGGACGCGCTGACCCGCTTCGCGGAGGAGGATCCGCGCATCGTGGCGCTCTGGCTGCAGGGCAGTCTCGCCAGCGGCCAGGCCGATCCGTTCTCCGACATCGACGCCTATCTGGCGGTGAAGGACGACGCGTTCGAATCGCTGTGGGCGGCCCGCGAGACCGTGCTGGAACGGCTGGGCGGCACGCTCGCCTGGTCGAACGCGACCACCCCTGGCCTGACCGCGGTCCATGCGCTGATGACCGGCGGCGCGCGGCTCGACCTCTTCTTCGAGAAAGCCTTGGCCGCCCCCAACGCCTCGCGCCCGTTCGTGAAAGCCCTGGTCGACAAAGCGGGGTTGTCCGCGCTGCTGAAGACCGACTGGCAGGCGCCGGCTCCGATGGTGGCGCGGATTGTCCAGACCATCATCCGCATGACCCGCCAGGGCGCCACCTGGCCGCTCAGGGTGCTGGGCCGGGGTCAGTGGTCGACACTGGCGATGATGGAGCTCGACCTGATCAACGCCCAGCTCGCCCAGTTGATGGCGGTGTGCCACGACGCGGCCAACTTCTATCGCAACAGCTTCTCGCTGCCGGCCGTGCTCACCGAGGCGGAACGCGCGGAGCTTGACGACCTCACCACCCGCGCCCTCGAGGCCCTGGCGGCCGAGGACAGCGGCGCGCTCAAGCAGGTTCACCTGCGCTTGCTGGATGCGCTGGTCCGCGAGGGCCGCGCCGCCTGCGCCGCCCTGGACGTCGACTATCCGATCACTGAGGACGGCGAGCGTGAGATCCGCGCGCTGCTCGAAGCCGGCTGGCCGAGTTAGCGCAGGCCCAAATAGAGGGCGGCCGCGCCTTCGGGGGAAGGCGCGGCCGCTAAGATCGCTGTTGGACCTTGGGGGAGGGTCTTAGCGATATTGTTGAAGACGGGTGGTGCGCAGGCCGGCCAACCCATGACGGTCGATCGACTGCTGCCAGCCCAGAAACTCTTCATTGGTCAGCGAATAACGATCGCAGGCCTCATCCAGCGTGAGCAAGCCACCGCGCACGGCGGCGACCACTTCCGCCTTGCGACGGATCACCCAGCGCTGGGTATTCGCCGGCGGCAAGTCGGACAGCGTGAGCGGCGCGCCTGTCGGCCCGATCACGTAGCGTTCGCCGCGGCTGTTCGTGCGCTGCTGTTGCAACATGGCTTTACGCCTTTCTCACCATCACCACAGCGCCGGACAATAAGGCGATGGAAATAACGGCCGCTTAATCGCGATAGTTAAAAATGGTCTAACCAGCGCGACCTCCTTTAACGAATAGTGTATGAGGAATTCGTACACTTTAATTAATTGCGTCTGAATTACGGCCTCTATTGGATCACATTGAGTAGTGACTGCATCATCTGGTTAGCGGTGGTGATGATCTTCGAAGACGCGGAGTAGGCGCTCTGGCTGGTGATGAGCTGGGTGAGCTGAAACGAGAGATCGACGGTCGAGGACTCGAGCGTCGAGGGGTCGATCGCGCCGGCGCCGCCTTCGTTGGGCTGCTCCAAGGTAAAGGTGCCGCTGTTCTGGGAGACTTGGAACGCGTTGCCGCTGACCGGGGTCAGACCGTCGGGGTCGGGGAAGGTGGCGATGGCGACCTGCGCCAAGGCGTGGGTGACGCCGTTGGAGAACACCGCGGTGACGATGCCGTTCTTGTCGATCTCGACGTTGGTGAGGTTGCCGAACTGGGTGCCGTTGGTGGTGATCGACTGAGTGTTCGACTGGCTATCGAGCTGGGTGAGGCCACCGGTGCTGCCCGAACCGCCGGTGAGATTCAGGGTCACGTTCTGGGCGGCGATGCCGAGCCCTGAGGACCAGTTCACCTGGCCCGCCCCAGGGGCCCCGGCCGCTGAGGCGCCGAGGGCGATCGTCGGGCTGGCCGCGTTGAAGATCGTGGTGTTGGCCGCGTCGATGGTGCCGGTGGGGGTGAAGGCGATCATGCCGGTCGCGATCTGACCGCCCGAAAGCCCAGCGCCGGTGGTGACATCCGACGCCGGCACCGCGACCAGCTCGGCGTACCATTGGTTCGGCGTGCTGCTCTTCAACAGGTCGAGCTGCACGTTGTGCTGCCCGCCTTGCGAGTCCGAGATCGGCACCTGGATGCTGTAGTCGGGCTGGACGCCGGTGGCATTGTTGGTCTGCCACATGGCCATGCTGTTGGCGGCTGGATCGTAGGCGCCGGCGCCGACCGGCGACGTGCCTGCGGCGGTGGCGGCGGCGGACTCGGTCTGGGCGGCGTCGACGTTGGCGTTGATCCCGATCGACGTCGTGGGGGAGACGGCGCCGCCGACCTGCGAGACGTTGATCGACTGCAGGCTGGTAAGGTTCGACGGATTGGGCGTGATCGTCCCCTGGGCGTCAGCCGGCCAGCCCTGCAGCACTAGGCCGGCGCTGTTCACGAGGTAGCCTTGGTTGTTGACCGTGAACGAGCCAGCGCGGGTGAATAGACGCGGGTCTGTCGGGGTGACGTTGGTCGCCTGGGTGGTGGTGACGAAGAAGCCCTGGCCGGAAATCGCCAGGTCGAGCGGCGATGTGGTCTGGGTAAGCTGTCCCTGGTCGCCGATCAGCAGGCGATTGTCGGCCAGCACGCCGCCGGACTCGCCGCCGGCTTCAGCGCCGGTGCCGGTGACCAGCGTTTCGAACTCGGTGTCGCTTTGCTTGTAGCCGACCGTGTTTACGTTCGCGATGTTGTTGGAGATCGCGGACAGCGCCTGGGAGTTGGCGCTGAGGCCCGAGACCCCGGTCTGCATTGCACTGTTGAGGCTCATCGCCCGATCCTTCTCACTGAGTGTTCGGCCGCCATCACGTGGCGGAGCTGTTGGTGGTGGTGTCCGAGACACCGGTGATGGAGCTCAGCGGCACCTGGTTCTTGCCGACAGTGAGCATCGTGGTTCCGTTCACCTGCTGGATGGCGGTGACCACGCCGCTGATCGCGGGATCGGACGTGGTGGCGCCGGGGGCGGTGATGGTTTCGCCGATCAGGTTGGCGGCCGAAGCGACGCCGCTTTGCGCGGTCACCAGCTGTTGCAGCAGTTGGTTCGAGAGCAGTTGCTGCTCCACCCCGGTCATCTGGGTGATCTGCTGGGTGAACTGGTTGGTGTCGAGCGGCGACGTCGGGTCCTGGTTCTTCAGCTGCGTGGTCAGCAGGGTGAGGAAGCCCTGGAAGTTGTTCGCCAGCGAGGCCAGGCCATTGTTGACGCTGAGCGCCGAGGCAGCGGCCGTGCTGGTCGAGCTCGTGTTCGACGAACTGCCGGTCGAGGACGCGCCGCTGGACGAGTAGGCGGCCTGGGCGGCGTTGTTGGGTGCGACGGCGGTGCTGGTCATGGCCGTTCCTTCAGACCGTGATGTCGAGGCCGCCGCCGCTGGACCCAGCGAGGCGATTGATGGGGGTAGCGGCGGCTTCGGGCGTCGCGGCGGCGAGGTCGAGGCTTGCCGAGCTAGCGGCGGTCGGGCCCTGCCAGGCGGCGTTCTGGCCCTGGCCACCGCCGCTGAACGTAAAGCTGAGCCCGCTCTGACCGACGTCGAAACCGGCCTGCTGCAGCACCTGCTGCAGGTCGGCGGCTCGGCCCTTCGCCTCTGCCGCCGCGTTCGGATTGTCGAACGAGAGCACGGCGGAGAGCTGGCCCTGCGGGTCGATCTTCAGACTCACGTCGACGCGGCCGAGCCCTTGCGGCTCCAGCGCGAAATCGAAGGCGGTCCGCGCCGCGCTGGCCTTGCTGACGATCTGCGAGGCCAGTTGCGCGGCGATCTCGGCGCCGTGGCTGGATGCCATCGCCGCTGAGGCAGGGGGCGCGTTGCTGGCGGCCGTGGTCATGGCGTCAGCCTGTCCCGCGACCGGCGCCAAGCCTGCGGCGTCGGGTGCGGATGGGGGCGCGCCGTCAGCTGGCTTGCCGGCATCGTCGGCGTGAGGTGCGGTGAACGCAGGGTCGGTCTGATCGGCTGCGACTGCGGCGATCTCGGCTCGGGGGTCGGTTGTGGTCGGCGTCGGCGCGACCGGCGCGCCAGGGCTCGTTGCCTGGCTTTGCGCCGCCGCCTTGATCGCCTTGGCGCGGTCGCCGGTCTGACTGGTGGCGCTCGCAGGTGGGGCTGGCTGAGCCGCTGCGGGCGCGGTCGGAAGGGCGACCAGGCCCGTGGCGAGGGGGGCCGCGGCCGGGGGCGTCGCCGCCGCCGTTGTTGCCGTCGCCGCGGCGTCCTGCGCGGCGCCAGCCGCCGCTTGAGCATCCCCTTGAGTGGGATCGGCAGTAGGGGCGGGGGCGCCATCCGCACCATCGGATTGGGCCACGATCGCCGTCGCGCCGGAGACCGAAGCGGCTGCCGGGCCGCCGGCCTGCGACGCCGTCGCGGCGTTCTTGGCGACGAACGGAATCAGCCGGGGATCGATCGATGCACCCGCCGTGGGATCGGAAGCACCGGGCGAGGTTGGCGTCGAACTCTGGCCTGCGCCGGCGGCCGATGGGTCCGCGACCGACGGATCCGCGGCCCCAGCCTGAGCGGTAGTCGACGCGGCCGCCGCGTCCGAAGCGTCGGTGTCGCCGGATGCGTCGTCCGGGCCCGAAGCGCTGGTCGCGTTAGCGGTGGCGCTGGAGGGCGACGTCGGCGCGAACTTCGCGCTCGAGGCGTCGCTCGTCGGAGCCGTGGACTGGGTGTCGGGCGGCGATGTCGGCGCGCTCGGCGCGGTGACCGGGGGAGGTGGGCCGAGCTGCGCCATCAGGCCGGCGAGCGCCGACGAGAAACCGTCGCTCTTCGTCTTCGCGGGCGCGGAGGCGCCGTCACTGACGGGAGCGCGGGAGTTCGCAGTCGAGTGCACGGCCGAAGCAGCCAGCATGGCGCCCACTAAAATCGGGGTTGTCGGGGAGCGGCGCGTGCTGCGCCAAAACATTCGGCCGGCTCAAGCAACCCTCGCGCCAGGAGCGAGATGACGATCTAAATATCTGATAATATGGAGATATTTGTCGGAGGGCACCGACCGGCGCGCACCGTGTGCGGCGGAAATTGCCGGGCACCGATAGGCAAGGACCGCCACCCATCGCCGCAGCCGCCTCCGACTGGCGCCGGTCTTGCGAAAGTTCGTTGGCCAAGGAGTCGGCGACGAGATGATTATGTTTTGGATCAATGAGTTAGGTCTAGAAGGCCTGGCCACAGATGCGGCGCGTGGGCAAAATCTGCCTACGAATCTGCCCGCGCTTGCCGGGCTGAGGTAGGTCCGATGGCGCTCAACAGCATCATGGCGTCAGCCCTCTCGGGTCTTCAAACCGCCCAGACCTCGCTGACGACGGTCTCCAACAACATCACCAACGTCAACACGCCCGGGTACGCCCGCGAGATCGTGGATCAAAGCCCCCTGGTCGCGGGCGGCGTGGGCGATGGCGTCACCGTCGACGACGTGCGCCGGGTCACCAGCAGCTACCTGGAGTCGGCCAACTACAATGCCGGTTCGGCCGCGGGCTCCGCCGGCATCATCTCGAACTTGCTCGACCAAGCGCAGGCGGCGTTCGGCGACCCGACCCAGGCCGGCAGCTATCTCAATCAGCTGAGCAGCGTCTTCAGCGACTTCACCGCCGCGGCCAACGACCCCGCCTCGAGCCTGCCGCGCAGTCAGACACTCGACGACATGACCAGTTTCCTCGACACCACCCAGACCGTGGCCGGGACGCTCAGCGGCCTGAACACCCAGGCTGATGGTCAGATCACCAGCGACGTCAGCCAGGCCAACCAGCTGCTGTCGCAGATCGCCGCGCTCAACACCCAAATCCAGCACAGCAATGGCAACGGCGGCAACGCCTCGGGCTCGCAGGACGCTCAGAGCCAACTGCTCGGCCAGCTTTCCTCGCTGATGCAGATCAACGTGAACACCCAGCCCGACGGGACGGTCGTCGTGCGCTCGTCGAACGGACAGCTGCTGACCAACGGCGCCCAGGCGGCGACCCTCAGCTACACCCCGTCGGTCTCCGGCATTGGCACGCTTTCGGTGGTCACCGCGGGCATGACTCAACCGACGACGCTGCAGGTCGGGGACGGCGAATTGTCCGGGCTGATCGCGCTGCGCAACAACATCATTCCAGGGCTTCAGCAGCAGCTGTCGGGCTACGTCAGCCAAGCCGCGGCGACGCTGAATGCGGCGCACAACGCCAACACCGCTGCGCCGCCGCCGCAGACGCTGACCGGCCGCAACACCGGCCTCGACCTGACGACCATCGCGGGCGACTTCACTGGCAAGACCAACATCGCGATCGTCGATTCCAGCGGCAACCTCACCAAGCAGGTGACGGTCGATTTCTCGGGCCCCAGCATGAGCGTCAACGGCGGCGCAGGCGTTGCATTCACGCCGTCGACGTTCCTGACCGCGCTGAACACGGCGCTCGGGGCGAGCGGGAGCGCCAGCTTCACCAACGGTGTGCTCAGCATCGGCGCCAGCGCCGCCACTTCGGGCGTCGCCATCGCCGACGATCCAACCACCCCATCGTCGGATGGCGGTCAAGGCTTCAGCCAGTTCTTCGGGATGAACGACCTGCTCACTTCGAGCGAGATCACCAACTACAATACCGGGCTGAAGACGACCGACGCCAACGGCTTCGCGCCGGGCTCGACGATCACTTTGCAGATCGCCACGTCCGCCGGCCTGCCGACCAACACCATCACCGTCGCCGTGCCCGCGGCCGGGTCGCCGACGATGCAGGACCTGCTGAACTCGCTGAACGCGCCGATCGGCGGCGTCGGCAACTACGGCTCGTTCAGCCTCGACGCCAAGGGGGCGATGACCTTCACCCCCAGCACGCCGGGCTCGACCCTCTCGGTGGTCCAGGACACCACCAAGCGCGGCGTCAACGGGCCCTCGATAAGCCAGCTGTTCGGGGTCGGCGTAACCCAGCAGGCCAGCCGCGCCACCACCTTCCAGGTTCGTGCGGACATCGACGCCAACCCGATGAACCTGTCGCTGGCTAAGCTCGATCTGCCGGCCACGGTGGGGACGTCGGTCGTCGCGCTCGGAGACAGTTCGGGCGCAACGGCGCTTGCCGCCGCCGCGAACAGCGCGACGACCTTCGCCGCCGCCGGAGACTTGCCGGCGATGTCGACCAGCATCACCCAGTATGCGGCGCGGCTCGGCGGCGACCTCGGTCAGAAGTCGAGCGCGGCCGACACCGCCAAGACCAGCGCGACCGCCGTGCAGACCGAAGCCACCACGCGGATGCAATCGGTCGAGGGCGTCAATCTCGACGAGGAACTGGTCAACCTGACCACGTTCCAGCAGGCCTACAGCGCCTCAGCGCGCCTCGTGCAGGCAGCGAAAGACATGACCAACACCTTGCTCGATATGGTGCCCTGATGGACCGGATCGCGACGAACAGCGCCTACAATGCGGTGCTCTCCAATATCATGAACGCCGAGATTGCGCAGAGCAACGCCGGCAACCAGATCTCGTCGACCGAGAAAGCCACCGACCTGAAGGGCTACGGCACCGGCGCGGAGTCGTTGACGGCGATGCAGGCCACCAGCACCCAGGTGACCGGCTACCTGAACAACACCCAGCTGATCTCGGCCAAACTGTCGACCCAGGACAGCGCGCTCAGCCAGGTCTCCGGCGCAGCGGACAGCGCCGTGGCGTCGATCACCCAGGCCATCGCCGTCGGCAACTCGACCGGGCTGATGCAGCAGCTGCAGAACGCCTTCGGTTCCGCGGTCGAGGGCCTGAACACGACCTACAACGGCGAATACCTCTTTTCTGGGGGGCAGGTGAACACGCAGCCGGTCAGCGCCACTCAACTGTCCGATCTGACCGCCCAGCCGGTGGCCAGCTCGTTCCACAACGATCAGCGCCAGATCACCACTCAGGTCGACGCCAACACCACCGTCGCCACCGGCTTCCTCGCCGACAAGGTAGGCACGCCGCTCTTCAACGCGTTTCAAGCGATCGAGGCCTACAACCAGCCGCCCACCGGCCCGCTGACCGGGCAGCTGACCACCACCCAGCAGGCGTTCCTGACTCAACAGATCGCGACGCTGAACACTGTCCAGGCCGGACTCAACACCGTGGTCGGCCAGAACGGGCAGGCGCAGGACCAGGTGACCAACATGCAGTCCGACCTCACCTCGCGCCAGACGATGCTGGCCGGGCTGATCGGCAACGTCACCCAGGCGGACCTCGCCCAGGCCGATGCCAACCTGCAGCAGGCTCAGCTCTCGATCCAGGCCGCCGGCCAGGTGTTCCAGGCGCTGAACGCGTCCTCGCTGCTCAACACGCTGGCCCCTTCGGGCGGCATCGCCTAGCGCGAGGCGCCGACTGGGCCGGCTCGCATTTGCGGCGGCGCGGGGCTACATGCGCTCCGCATCATGAGCCCGATCACGACCATCGCCCACATCGACGCCGAGAACGCCGCCCGCGTCACCCGCGAAGCCGTGGGTCTGCCCAAGGCCGCGCGCGTGTTGGCGGCGATGTCGGGCGGGGTCGATTCCACGGTCACCGCTGCGCTCCTGGCCCGCGCCGGCTACGAGGTGGTCGGCGTCACCCTGCAGCTCTACGACCACGGCGCCGCGGTCAGCCGCAAGGGCGCCTGCTGCGCTGGGCAGGACATCCACGATGCGCGCAGCGCCGCCGAAGCTCTCGGCGTCCCGCACTATGTGCTCGACTACGAGAGCCGCTTCCGCGCCGAGGTGATGGACGACTTCGCCGACGCCTATCTGCGCGGCGAGACCCCGGTGCCCTGCATTCGCTGCAACCAGACGGTCAAGTTCCGCGACCTGATCGACGTCGCCCGCGACCTCGGCGCCGAAGCGATGGCGACCGGCCACTACGTGCGCCGCCTCGCGGGCTACGCAGGTCCCGAGCTGCACCGCGCGGTCGATCCGGCGCGCGACCAGAGCTACTTCCTCTTCGCGACCACCCGCGAGCAACTGGACTTCCTGCGCTTCCCCCTTGGCGGGTTGGAGAAGCCTCAAGTCCGCCGTCTTGCCGCCGAGCTTGGCCTCGCGGCGGCCGAAAAGCCCGACAGCCAGGACATCTGCTTCGTCCCCGAGGGCCGCTACACCACCATCGTCGACCGCCTGCGCCCGCACGGCGCGTTGGCGGGCGACATCGTGCACCTCGACGGCCGCGTGCTGGGTCGTCATGAGGGAGTGACCCGCTACACCGTTGGCCAACGCCGCGGCCTCAACGTCGCCGTGGGTGAGCCGCTGTTCGTCGTTCGTGTCGACGCCGAACGCCGCGAGGTGATCGTCGGGCCGCGCGAGGCGCTCTTGATGTCGAGCCTGGCGCTGAAGGAAACCAACTGGCTGGGCGACCAGGCCACGATCGAAGCCGCCGCCGAGGCGAACGTCCCGGTGCTGGTCCGGGTGCGCTCCACCCGCGAGCCGGTTCCTGGCCGCCTGACCCGATCGGGCGCGGGCGTCGGGGTAGCGTTCGACGGGGCGGAAGAGGGCGTCGCTCCCGGCCAGGCCTGCGTGCTTTACGATCCGGTCCGGCCCAGCCGGGTGCTCGGCGGCGGCTTCATCGCCAGCGCCGCGGCGTGAGCGGGGCGACGAGCCCGGCGCCCGTCACCGTCCTCTGCATGAAGTGGGGGACCAAGTACGGGCCGGACTACGTCAACCGCCTCGCCGGCATGGTGCGCCGCCATCTGCAGCGCCCGCACCGCCTCGTCTGCCTGACAGGCGAGCCGGACGGCATCGAGGCCGCCGTCACCTGTGCGCCGATCCCGACGCTGCCGCCGATCGCCCAGCCGAGGGAACGCGGCTGGCTGAAGCTGGCCTCGTTCTCGCCCGACCTGGCCCCGCTCCTGGGCGACACGGTGCTCTACCTCGACCTCGACGTCGTGATCATGGATGCGCTCGATCCGCTCTTCGACCACCCCGGCGCGTTCCCGCTGATCCGCGACTGGTACCACCCGGTGCGCCTGGTCGGGAACTCGTCGGTCTATCGCTACCGCCCCGCCGAGCGGCACGCCCTCTTCGAGGCGTTCTGCCAGGACACCGACGCCATCGTCGGCCGGATCCGCAACGAGCAGGAGTTCCTCAGCGAGTACCTGGAAGCGCGCGGCGAACTCTCGTTCTGGCCGAAGAGCTGGTGCCAGAGCTTCCGGGTCAGCTGCCTCGCGCCCTGGCCGCTGCGCGCCTGGCAGACCCCGCGCCAGCCGAGCGATTGCCGCGTGCTGGTCTTCCACGGCGAACCCAAGCCACCGGAAGCGCTGGTCGGACGTCCGGGTTTGATCCAGACCTTTCGGCCCACCCCCTGGATCGACGATCACTGGCAGGCCTGACTCGGCGCGTCAGCGGTGGGTTGAACGCCTCAGGGCGTCAGTTGCAGCCGGCGCGGCAGGCGCGAGCGCTGCAGGATCACCGGGCTAGCGACCAGAGCCCGCCGACCCAGCCGGGGGCGACGCTTCATCCACAGCGCCTGGATCTCGGCCAGATGCGGCGGCGCCGGTCGGCGCAGGTCGCGGCTGGAGGCGAACTGCAGCCCCAGCTCCAGGCCGCGACGCCAGCGGATCTGGGCGTCGAACGCCAGTCCGCTCGACCACACCACCACGGTCATCCGCTCGCCCTCGGGCGGCGGCGCGGCAAAGCGCACGCGTGCGCCTATCTTGCTGAAGTCGGCGATCACCACATCGATCGCGCCAGGAAAGACCTTCCCGCGCAGCGAGGTTGGCACCCTTTCGGCGGCGCGTCGGTCGCGCGGCGACATGGCTGGCTGGCCCATCCCCACAAACCTAGACGCCAATAGTTAAACGCCGGCAAAAGCCGCGCGCGCCGTGTCGAGCTGGGCGACACGAGCCTGGATCGCACGCCGCGGGCAGGCGCGCCCCTTTGCAACAATCGCGCAACAAGTCGTCCGCCGAGCACCGTTCCGTCCGCAGAAATTCCGATAATTACGGCGCCCGAATTGTGGCGAAACCAAACCGAGTAGGGCGGTGCGTGCGCAGGGCAACGAATCGGGGTTAACGGGTTTGGGTGTTGAGGAGTGAGGCGAGGTAGTCTTCGCACCATCCGGCGAGCTTGCGCCTTGTTTTGAGGCTGTGTTTGTCGTTTGCGCCGCGCACGAGGTTGAGGGCGAAGTGG
>DASXOP010000084.1:0-3370 GCA_036494265.1 Caulobacteraceae bacterium
GATGCGATGAGGTTCTTGCGCGCGAATGCGGCTCAGTTCGCTCCGCCGGGCGTCGATAGCTCGATTTTCACGCTGCAGGCCTGGTCCATGGTCCACGGCCTGGCGATGCTCATCCTGGACGGCAGAGTTCCCCTCGACGACACCACGATCGATGCCGTCTTTACGGAGGCGCCGCCGCAATAGACGGCTTGGAGGGCCCCTTCGCCTCGGCTCTCGGCGACGTCGACATCGAAGTTACGGATGTTGGCGTTCGCTGGATTGGCGGGTGTCGATCAGCTCCGCAAAAACTCCGGCTTTCTTGAGAACAGGTTGTCTAGAGACGGCCGACTGCGTGGCGGTGCTGTCAGACCAACAGCAACTCGTCTCCGACGGTCAAAGCGTGCCTCAACCCAAGCTTCCCAGGGTGCGACCGCCTTCCCCGCCGGGGTCAAGCAGCCTAGCATCGTTCAGCCTCGTCAGGCAGGAGCTGCGCCATGGCAATCCCCCTCAATATCAACGGCAAGGATGTGAGCGTGGACGCGAGCGCCGACACGCCGCTGTTGTGGGTCTTGCGGGACGATCTGCAGCTGACCGGCACTAAGTACGGCTGCGGCATCGCCCAGTGCGGCGCTTGCACAGTGCACCTGGACGGCCAGCCGATGCGCTCGTGCCAGGCGCCGATTGGTTCGCTGGCGGGGGTGAAGATCCTCACCATCGAGAGCCTCGGCGGAACCCATCCGATCCAGGCCGCCTGGGTGAAGCATGACGTTCCGCAATGCGGCTATTGCCAGTCGGGTCAGATCATGAGCGCCGTCGCCCTTCTGGCTAAGACGCCGAAGCCCAACGATGCAGACATCGACGCGGCGATGAATGGCAACATTTGCCGCTGCGGCACCTACCAACGCATCCGCGCGGCGATTAAAGACGCCGCCGGCGTCGCGACAGCCTGAGGAGGCGTACATGGACGCGTCCCATTCGATGCCGGCCACGGCGGCCAAGCCGAAGAAGAGACTGATCACTACCCGCCGAGCGTTCGTTGTCGGAGCGCTGGTCGTGGGCGGTGGTGCGCTGCTGGTGGGCGTGAAGCCGACCGATGTGCTCTCGCTGGGCGCCAACACCCCGATCGGGCCCTTCGGTCCGTTCATCCGTTTCGATCCCGATGGTGCGGTGACGGTGGTCAACAAGCACATCGAGTTTGGCCAGGGCTCGCATGTGGGCCTCGCCGCCATGGTTGCTGAGGAGTTGGATGCCGATTGGGACAAGGTGCAGATCGCCCAGGCCCCGGCCAACGCCCGCATTTACGCCAACCTCAGCGTCGGCGCTCAAGGGACGGGGGGCTCCACCGCGATCGCCAACTCCTGGGATCAGTTCCGCACAGCCGGCGCGGCGGCGCGGGCGATGTTCATCGAGGCGGCCGCCACCAAGTTCGGCGTCCCGGCGGCGCAGCTGACAGTCAAGGACAGCGTAATCTCCCATCCCTCGGGCAAGTCGGCCTCGTTCGCCGAGCTGTTGCCAGACGCCGCAAAGGTAACGCCGCCGCAGTCGCCGCCGCTGAAGGACCCGAAAGCCTTCACCCTGATTGGAACCGACCGGGTTCGCCGCAAGGACGCCGTCGCCAAGTCCACCGGCACGGCCAGGTTCACCCAGGACGTCCACCTGCCGAACATGCTCACCGCGATGGTGGCTCACCCGCCGCGGTTTGGCGGCCAGGTCGCGAGTTTCGACGACTCCGCGGCCCGCAAGGTTCCCGGCGTGGTGGACGTGTTCAAGGTGCCAAGCGGTGTCGCCGTGGTGGCGGCCAACACCTTCGCCGCCCGGCAGGGCCGTGATGCGCTGAAGGTGCAGTGGGACGAATCCAAGGCTGAAACCCGCGGCTCCGACGATCTGCTCACGCAGTATCACTCGACTTCCGACCCCGCCGCGACGGGCGGCGCCACCAACTGGCAGGTCTTCGAGCAGCAGCCGAAGGGCGGAGGTGTTGCGCCAGCGGCGGCGAAGTCCCTCGACCTCACGTACGACTTCCCGTTCCTCGCCCACGCGCCGATGGAGCCAATGAACTGTGTGGCCGAGATCGGCGGCGGCAAGCTGAAGCTGACCGTGGGCTCGCAGATCCCGACCATCGATCAGCTCAATACCGCGATGATCGTCGGCGCGCTGCCGGGCTCGGTGGAGATCGAACAGCTCTACGCCGGCGGCTCGTTCGGCCGCCGTGCCAACTTCCAGTCGGACTACGTCGCCGAGTGCGTGCACATCGCCAAGCATGTCGGGGGCGGGCGACCGGTGAAGCTGGTCTGGGCCCGCGAGGATGACATGACGGGCGGTTACTATCGGCCGCTGACGCATCATCGCCTCAAGGTGGGTATCGGCGCCGACGGGATGCCGGTCAGCTGGATCCATCGTGTGGTAAGCCAATCCGTGATGAAGGGCTCGCCGATCCCGGGCGGCATGGACACTTCGTCGGTCGAAGGCGCGATGGGCTCGCCCTATCTGAAGGTGACACCGTTCGTAGACGGCCAGCTGACCTTCGTCGACGTCGGCGTGCCGGTGCTGTGGTGGCGCTCGGTGGGTGCGACCCATACCGCCTTCGTGATGGAGCACACGGTCGACCAGATAGCGCGCCTCGCCGGCAAGGACCCGGTGGACTATCGCCGAGCGCTCTACACGAAAGCCGGCGCCGCCGGCGCACGGCATCTGGCGGTGCTGAACCTCGCCGCCGAGAAGGCGCCCTGGGGCAAGCCCGCCAATGGCTGGACCCAAGGCGTCGCGGTGCACGAAAGCTTCGGCACCGTTGTCGGCCAGATTGCAGAGGTGAAGCTGGACGGCGGCAGGCCGAGGGTGGGCCGAGTAGTCACGGCGATCGACTGCGGCATCGCGATCTCGCCCGACCAGATAGCCGCGCAGATGGAGGGTGGCACGTGCCTCGGCCTCGCTGCGGCGCTCTACGGCAAGATCGAACTGAAGGGCGGGGTCGTGCAGCAGCGCAACTTCGATGGCTATCAGGTGCTGCGGATGAGCGAGGCGCCACAGGTCGAGACCTACATCGTCCGTTCGCTGAACCGCCCCTCCGGGGCTGGCGAACCCGGCACCCCGGTAATCGCCCCAGCGGTCGCCAATGCCCTGCTAGCCCTAACAGGCAAGGCGACGACGAGCCTGCCGTTCGTCGCAGCCTAGTCTAGGCGGTGGCTGGAACCGAACGTGGTGAGACGCGCGGCGGCCAGAAGCGGATCGCCGAGGGGGACACCAGCATCGCCATTCACGACGCGATCCTGAAGTCACTCAAGCGACCCGACATTTGGTGGGCTTCGATGGTGGTGTTCCGGCGGCTGACCCCGACGAAGGCGGCGTGAACGCGAACCGTGGCGGGCCCCACCGCGGAGGGCGCTGTCAGACT
>DASXOP010000085.1:0-7586 GCA_036494265.1 Caulobacteraceae bacterium
CCTCCAGCGTGGCGTTGTTCAGCAGCCCCGAATTGCTGCCTGTGCCGACCCCGCCGGCGCCGGTGCCGCCACTGCCGCCTGTCACGTCGATTTCGATCCGTCCGGTGGAGACGTTGGCCTCGACAAGGCCGTTGTTGGTGAACACCAGTTGGTTGGCCCCGATCAAGCCCGAGCCGCTGATGGTCTGACCTGAGCCGATGGTCAGGTTGCCGACGTAGATCTGGGCGGCGTTCTTGCTGTTATCCAGCACGACCGATCCGGTCCCAGCAAGCGACCAGGCGCCGCTGGTCTCCCCGCGCAGGATCGCGCCGCCGGTGGGCCCGCCGACCGTGATCGCGCCGTTGTTGGTCAGGGTCCCGTTCACCTCGAGGGTGTCGTTATCGACGTCGAGCTTCGAGCCGCCGGTCAGCGTCACATCGGTGAGATAGTTCGTGGCGCTCTGGGCGAGGACAGTGCTGGTGGCGTCCGACGAGAGGTTGCCGTTCAGGATGCGCACATCGTTGCCGATCAGCAGCGTGCCGTGATTGGCCGCCTCCATGACGCCGCCGACGCCGTTCTCGTAGAGCCCGCCGTTGAGTTGGAGCGTGCTGTTGTTCGCCTCCAGCGTGGCGTTGTTCAGCAGCCCCGAATTGCTGCCTGTGCCGACCCCGCCGGCGGCCCCGCCGTTCCCGCCAGTCACGTCGATGACGATCCGCCCGGTGGAGACGTTGGCCTCGACCAGGCCGTTGTTGGTGAACACGAGCTGATTGGCGCCGATAGTGCCCGAGCCGTTGATGGTCTCATTGGCGCCCAGCGTGATGTTTCCGAGGTAAATCTGAGCGAGGCCGGCGCTGTTGTCGAGGGTGATCGTGCCGGCGCCGCCGATGGACAGATTGCCGGCCTGGTTTGCCAGAATGGAGCCGGCCGCCACGGTGATCACGCCGTCGTTGGTGACCGCGCCGTCGAGATTGAGGGTGCTCGCGGTCAGGTTCAGCTTCGTGGTGGAGCTAAGGTCCAGAGCGCCGATGCTTTCGCCGACGCTGGTCAGATCGACCTCTGAATTCGCCACGCTGATCGTCGCGCTGTCGGTGGCGCCCGGCACCGCGTTGCAGCTCCAGTTGCTGCCGAGCGACCAGGCGCCCGTTCCGCCGTTCCACACGCACGGCGCGGCTGACGCGGCGGGCGCTCCAGCAAGTGTCGCCGCGATGACCGCAAGGGCTGACACTGACGCCGAAAGGAACGACCTGGAAGACAACGACTTAGAAGACATTCACCCGACCCCGCCCACTAGCGCCGCCACGAGGGGCGGCCCGAAGCGCCGTCCGAGACCGGCCAAACGCCGGCCGCTTGTCCAGCGCCTTACCGAAGTGTTAACGGCCCACCGCGGGCGGCGCGTAATGCGTTTGCACTATGACTGTCGTTTTTCTGGCTGTTATTTTCGCTGCGCGGGCTCGTGGAGTCCGCAAACGTCGATTTTTCCATGAGGCCCAGGGCGATGATCTTGAGAGGCGTGGATTTCGATATTCGCTCATCAGTTGAGCGTGGTTGCGAGCGATTGAATCAACGCTCAATGTCTGTTGAGCGGGGTATCTGATCTGTCGGTCCAGCGTGATAGCAGGGACGGACAGACAGCTGACGATCCTTTGATCTTGAGGGGCTGAGATTTTGGGTAGGCCCAAATACACGTCGGCTTCGTCCGGGGCCGGATGATGGGAACGAGCGAGACAACGAACCCATCGTTTCTCGATTCGCTCTACGGCGCTGCTGTGGATCCGGTGTCATGGTCTTCGGCCATGGAGCTGTTCACCGACCTCGTCGGCGGGACGAGTGCGTTACTGACCAGATTCAGCATCATCGACGGTAGCGGATCATCGTTGAGGGTTCGTGCCGACCCAGCCATGCGGAAGGTCTACACCGACTATTTCGCAGACAAAAACCCGCTCCATAAGGTGCCGGACGTAGATGAGTACCGGCGCACCTGGGGCCTAAGCATTCTCACCGACGAAGATTGGATGCCGAAGGAGACGCTGCTGAGGTCGGAGTTCTACAACGACTTCCTGAAGCCGCAGAATATGTACTCGCATCTGATGATCCGGCTAGGCCTGGTCGGTGAAGAGTTGTGTGTTCTCAACATCCAAAGGCCGATGGCGAAAGGGCAGTTCAGCCGCCAGGACCTCGAGGTCGCCGCCTACTTCCACCAGGACCTGGTTCGGGCGTTCAATCTGAGCCGTAAACTCGTCGCCAGGAAAGAATTCGAAGGGCGGCTCGGCGACCTGTTCCATCGGTCGACCCACGCGCTCTTCGTCCTCGACCACCGCGCGCGGATTCTGAATTTGAATGCCGCGGCCGAACGGTCGCTGGCTTCGCGCTGCGGCCTCAACGTTGTCGCGGGACGTCTCGTCGCCACCACCTCCGTGGAGGCTTGCCGTCGGCTCGAGGCGATCGTCGCGGGCGCTGCCTCGACGGAGGCCGACCTTCGGTCCGGCGCCTCCATGGCCGTGAGCCGGCCTGAGCGGGCCAAGCCGCTATCTCTGACAGTGGTCCCGCTGCGAACCGCCGAGGACGAGGTGTTCCGTGGCGATGGCGCTGTCCTTCTGTGCGCCACGGAACTCGACGCGGAGATTGAACTGCCGGAGCAGAAGCTGAGGGACCTCTTTGGCCTGACCAAGGCAGAAGTTCGCCTGGCGCTCGCGCTCTTCAAAGGGGCCCGCACGGCCGAGGCTGCCGAAACGCTTGGGATCAGCGCCAATACGGCCAGCGTGCATCTCGGCCGTATTTTCGAGAAAGCGGGCGTCAACCGCCAGGCAGCTCTCATCGCCCTGATCGCCCGCGCTGTCGGCTCGGAGTTGGTGTGAAGCTGGCGCAGCCGCGAGTATCGGACCCACTATCCAGCCTTTACCCGTCGCGGCTGCTGGATCGAGCGCATGTAACGCCGAACATACCCTTCCGAAGGTCTGCTAGCCGCCAGGAGCGAACGATCGGAGCGGAATGGCTGTTTGCGCCGTTGCGGAAATTCAATGGCTCCGCTTAGCTGGAGGAGACGGCCTAGCGAGGCGGCCCAGTAGCGCCCTCAAGTTGCCGAGCAAGTTCGTCACACGCTGCCCGCGCAACTTCACAATGGATATCTGTAACCGCGTGGGAGCCGTCCGCGTCATTGGAGATGTGTCGCTTCACGGCTGTTGGGTAGGCCGGGTCGCCGGAAGGGGCGAACAGCCAGACTGCGGGCTCGGCGTCGTCCTTTGCGACCGTCCAGCCCTTCGCCGTGGAGAAAATCACGCCCTGCTTCGCGCGGAGAGCTTCCAGTGCAGCTTGGACGCTCGGGTAGCCGATCCCACCGCTCGGCTGGGCCGCCGTCGGTTCAGCGCTCAAACTGGCGCTCAGCGACCCGAGCAGGATCGCCGTGATTGCTCCAATACGCATCGCTCCCTACTGCTCTCCGCGCGGCATGGCGGCCCGAACCTCGGGGTCGAAGCCGCTGGCGGCCCATTCGCCCATGGCGGTGTTCCAGTGCGAGAAGAAGAGGCGGGTCTGCGGGTCCGGGCTTTGGGCCAGGCGCTCGGGGAAGAGGTTCCAGTCGGTCAGCACCGGCGAGGGCGGGCGCACGTACCGGTCGGTGGCGGGCAGCGCGCTGCGCAGCCAGCCGCCGCGGGCGTAGTATTGGTGCCAGGTCCGCCGCATCTGCTCGCCATCGCCGTCGAGCCGGGTGTGGTAGGTGGCGGTGTCATAGAGCACGCAGGTTCCCGCCGCGCCGTAGAGCGGAACCTCGCGATATTGGTTACCCAGCCCGGTCAGCGCCGCCTGCAGCGTCTCGTACCGGCCGCTGCCGGGCACGACGCAGAAGCAGGGCGAGCCCGGCGTGACGTCGGTCAGGTAGTGGATCGCGCACAGCCAGTCGCACGGCATGTAGGGCGTGCGGGTGAAGCGATCCTCGGTCACCGCGTCGTGGTGGAAATTCATCGCCCCTGGCCCCGCGCCTTCGGGCGTCTCGCGAAGATTGAACTCGGCAAAGCGGGCGTGCCCCTCGCCGCCGAGCAGGTGTTCCGCCACCGGGAATGAGCGCGGGTGGCGCGTGTAGGGATCGAGTTCCGGGTAGTCGAGCAGCGGCTGCGAGTAGATCAGGCCCTGGTTGCGATGGTGTGGCTTGCGCTTCTCGGTCAGGCCCCAGGCCAGCGGCCGTTCGGCCTGGCTTCGGTCGCAGAACTCGTTGAGGTGGGCGACCTCGTCGGCGCTCAGGCAATCCGACAGCACCACATAGCCGTTGTCAGCGAAGAAGGCGCAGGCCGCATCGAAATCGCGCTCCGGATCGAACGCCGGCGGGGTCTCGCGGCTGACCCGGCCGAACCCTTGCGTCGCCACCGCGGCATCGCCGCTGCGATTCTCCTGCGGCGCAAATTTCACGATCATCGAAGCCCCCGCGGTCGCCATCCCCGAACGACCAACTACGCCAATCCGGCTTGCGTCGCGACCCCCGTGCTGCACTGTGATCCCGATGGGACCGTTCGACTACGTCATCGTCGGGGCTGGGTCGGCGGGGTGCGTGCTGGCCAACCGGCTCTCGGCCGATCCCAAGCACCGGGTGTTGGTGATCGAGGCGGGGCCAGAGCCGACCGATCCGTGGATAAAGATCCCCGCCGGCATGGCCAAGCTCTTCGCGCCCGGCCCGCGCAACTTCGCCTACCTCACCGAGCCGGAGCCGCACCTCGCCGGGCGGCGGGTCTACTGGCCGCGGGGCCGGGGGCTCGGGGGATCGAGCGCGATCAACGGCATGCTCTACGTGCGTGGCCACCCGCTCGACTTCGAGCACTGGCGCCAGCTCGGCAATCCCGGCTGGGGGTGGGACGACGTGCTGCCGCTGTTCAGGAAGAGCGAGCGCAACCAGCGCGGCGAGAGCGCCACCCGCGGTGGCGGCGGCGAGCTGGCGGTCAGCGATCCGGTCATGCGCCACAGCTTCCCCAAGCTCTTCATCCAGGCCTCGGTCGAGGAAGGCTTCGCCGAGACCGACGACTTCAACGGCGGCGACCAGGACGGCGTCGGCTTCCTGCAGTTCACCATCAAGAACGGCCAGCGCTGCTCGGCCTACGAAGCGTTCGTTAAGCCGGTGCGCGGGCGGCCGAACCTGATGATCCTCACCGACGCCGCGGCCGAGCGGGTGGTGATCGAGCATGGCCGAGCGACCGGCGTCTGGCTGCGCCACGGCGGCGGACGGCATCTTGCCGAGTGCCGCGGCGAGGTGATCCTCGCCGGTGGGACGATCAACTCGCCGCAGCTCCTAATGCTCTCCGGCGTCGGCCCGGCGGCGCACCTGCAGGGGCTTGGCATCGACGTGGTGCGCGATTTGCCCGGCGTTGGCGAGAACCTGCACGACCATATGTACGCCAACCTGGTCTACCGCGCCCCGCGCCGGCACTCGGTGAACCACAAGATCACCGGCGCCAGGGCCTATCTCGAGGGCGCGCGGTACCTCGCCACCCGCACCGGCGTGCTCACCAACGGCACCTCGCAGACCAGCCTCTTCGCCCGGGTGACGCCCGGCGCCGAGCAGCCCGACGTGCAGATCAACACCCGCCCGCTCAGCTTCGCCCCGATCCCCGGCGGCGGCATCGCGGTGCGGCCCGAGCCGACTGTCACCGTCTCGATCTGCCAGCTGCGCCCGGAGTCGCGCGGCCGGATCACCCTGAGGACCGCCGACATCGCCGACGCGCCGAAGATCGAGCCGCACTACTTCGAGAGCACCGTCGACCAGCAGGTGCTGACAGCGGGGGTGCGGCTCGCGCAGAAGATCATGGCCCGGCCGCTGATCCAGGATCAGGGCTTCGAGCCGGTCTACGATGTGCCGGATGACGACGCCGGGCTGCTGGCCTACCTGCGCGGCGTCACCGGCCCGGTCTATCACCCGGTCGGCACGTGCCGGATGGGGCCGGACCCGATGGCGGTCGTGGGCGCGGATCTCAAAGTGCACGGCGTCGAAGGCCTACGGGTCGCCGACGCCTCGATCATGCCGGCGATCATCTCGGGCAACACCAACGCGCCGGCGATCATGATCGGCGAGAAGGCGTCGGAGCTGATCCTAGCGGCCCGGCGCTAGCGCCTCAGGCGTTGCCCGACACCTCGACCGGCGTCGGCTCGCCGCCCCCGACCCAGCGGTAGACAGCGCCTGCGATCAGCGCCCCAACGATCGGCGCGGCCCAGAACAGCCACAGCTGCTGCAGCGCCCAGCCGCCTGCGAAGATCGCTGGGCCGGTGCTGCGGGCCGGATTCACCGAGGTGTTGGTCACCGGGATGCTGATCAGGTGGATCAGCGTCAGGCATAGGCCGATGGCGATCGGCGCGAAGCCCTTCGGCGCGCTGCCGTGGGTCGAGCCCAGGATCACGAACAGGAAGGCGAAGGTCATCGCCACTTCGCAGACGAAGCAGGCCACCATCGAGTAGCCGCCCGGCGAGTGATCGCCGTAGCCGTTGCTGGCGAACCCGCCATGAACGTCGAAGCCGGCGTGACCGCTGGCGATGACGTAGAGCAGTCCCGCGCCGGCGATGGCGCCCGCCACCTGCGCCACGACATAGAACGGCAGCTCCATCAGGCTGAACCGTCCCCCGGCCCAGAGCCCGACCGAGACCGCCGGATTGAGGTGACAGCCGGACACATGCCCGATCGCGAACGCCATCGTCAGCACGGTCAGGCCGAACGCCAGCGCGACGCCCAGGAAACCGATCCCGAGCGCCGGAAACGCCGCCGCCAGCACCGCCGCGCCGCATCCGCCCAGCACCAGCCAGGCCGTGCCGATAAACTCAGCCGCCAGTTTGCGGATCATGGTCCCGCCCTCCCTTGTGGTGGCCGCGAGCCTGTACCTAACCGGCGCGGGCGCATAGGGGGCGCGGCGCACCATTGCGTGTACCTGGCCGCCACAATCAGGCCGCGCTCGCGAGCTTAGCTGTGCGCTGGGACGCCTGACTGCCGGAGCCGATCATGATCCGCGCCGCTATGCTCTCGCTCGCGCTCCTCTGCGCGCCCGCCGCCAGCCTCGCCGCCTCTTTGCCGCCCAGCCTGGTGGACTACGGCGGGTTCGCCGCGCTCACCAGCGACCTCGCCGCCGTCCGCACCGCCCATTTGGTCAGTCTCGATCGCTTCTGGGCGATGGCGGGCGAGGCGCCCACGTTGATCCTCGACGCCCGCTCTGCCGACGCCTTCGAGCGCGGCCACATCGCTGGCGCGGTGAACCTGCCGTTCACCGACTTCACCGCCGCCAGCCTCGCGCACACGATCGGCGATCCGAACCGGCGGGTGCTGATCTACTGCAACAACAACTTCGTCAACAACGCCGACCCGGTGATGACCAAGCAGCCCCGCCTGGCGCTGAACGTGCAGACCTTCATCAACCTGCACGGCTACGGCTTCGCCAATGTCTACGAACTCGCTGACGCCGTCGATTTCAACGACCCCCGCGTGCGCTGGGTGAAGGGAGCGGGGAGCAGTTAGCCGGCGCCGCCGCGCCCCCTCCGTCACGTCGCGATTACATCGCGCCGCGACACCTCCCCCGCATCGCTTCGCTCGCATGGGAGGAGCTAGGGAAAGCCGGCTTGGAACCCCACCGCTCTTGCCAGCAATATCA
>DASXOP010000086.1:0-33866 GCA_036494265.1 Caulobacteraceae bacterium
CCTGGCCGCGCTCGCCTTCGACTGGGGCTGGGCGCCCGAGCGCATCGCCGCAGCGGCCGAGGAGCCGCACGGCCCCGGCGCGCTGACCGCACCCGAACTCGCCCGCCTTGCGGCGCCCGCCTCGCTGGACGAGGCGCCGGCGCCGGTGCGCGGCGACTATCCCGACTGGCTCGACGCGTCGCTGGCGCGGGTGTTCGGCGATGAGCGGGCGGACGAGGGCGCAGCGATGGCGGCGCGGGCGCCGGTGGACGTGCGGGTCAACACGCTGAAAAGCGATGGCGAGCACGTGCTGAAGGCGCTGGACCCGTTCGGCGCGACGGCCCTCGGTTTCCCCGCCAACGCGGTGCGCATCGCCGCGCCGGCCGCCAGCGAGCGCGCCGCGCCGGTGGAAGCGGCGCCGGCGTTCGAGCGCGGCTGGTTCGAGGTGCAGGACGCCGGCTCGCAGGTCGCGGCGCTGGTGGCCGGCGAGATCGCGCACCGACAGGTGCTCGACTTCTGCGCCGGCGGCGGCGGCAAGACCCTGGCGCTGGCCGCCGCGATGCAGAACACCGGCCAGCTCTACGCCTACGACGCCGACGCGCGCCGCCTCGCCGAGACCGTGAAGCGCGCCCAGCGGGCCGGGGTGCGCAACCTGCAGGTCCGCTCGCCGATCGATCCCAAGGCGCTCGCGGGCCTCGAAGCCCGCATGGATCTCGTGTTCGTCGACAGCCCCTGCACTGGCTCGGGCACATGGCGGCGCCAGGTGCCGGAACCGGTGCAGGGCGCGTCGACGAACACCAGGTCCATGCGACCTTCCAGGCCACCCAACGGGTTCGCCTCGATCGGCGAGCGGACCTGCAGGTTGCGCACCCCCGCACGCTGTTCGCGCTTGACCGTCTCGGCCAACCGGCGTGCGTCGCTGTCGTAGGCGTAAAGCTGGCCGGTGTTGCCCATCGCGGCGGCCAGGGCGAGCGTCTTGCCGCCGCCGCCGGCGCAGAAGTCGAGCACCTGCTTGCCCTTCACATCGCCGGCGACCAGGGCGGCGATCTGCGAGCCGGCGTCCTGCACCTCGAAGGCGCCGCGCTCGAACGCCGGCGCGACCTCGACCGGCGCGGCGCGCTCGGCGGCAGCGGGGGCCGCGACGCGGATGGCGTTGGGCGGGAACGCCAGCGGCTCGGGACGGAACGACGCCAATGACTTCAGCACGTGGTCGGCGTCGGATTTCAGCGTATTGACCCGCAGGTCGACCGGGGCGCGGGCGGCCATCGCCGCGCCCTCGAGCGCTCGATCTTCGCCGAAGACGCGCGCCAACAGCTCGTCCAGCCAGTCCGGGTAGTCGCCGGCCACGGGCGCCGGCGCGCCGTCGAGCGACGCCGGTCGCGCCAGGCGCTCACGCTCGACATCTGTCAGCGCGCCGGGCCCATGGGTCTCGGCGGCAGCCGCCTCGATGCGGTCGATCGGCCAGTCCCAGATGAACCGCAAAACACCCAGCGTCCGCGCCCGGTCGCTCTCCTCGCCCATCCGCCAAGCCGCCGACCGCCGATGGCGCAGCACATCCAGCACCAGCCCGGATACGAACGCCCGGTCCTTGGCGCCGGCGTAACGGGCGTCGCCGCCCCACGCCTTCAGCGCCAGATGCGCCGGCCTGTGCCGCGTCTCGATCTGGCCGAGCACCTCGATCGCGGCCGCCAGCCGCCCGCCGTCACGCATCCTCGCCGCCTAGACCAGTCGCCACAAGATCATCACGATCCCGACTAAGGCGACATTCCAGAACAGCGACCGCACCAGCACAACGCCGGTCATGTATAGCGCCAAGTATGCGACGCGACCCCAGAGATAGAGGTGGGCGCCGATGAGCGACAGGTTGTCGAACCGGTGAGCCACCGCCACCGCCAGCACCGCAGCCACGAACACCGGGTAGGTCTCCAGGTAGTTCGCGAGGGCCCGCCGCGTACGGCCCAGCAAGACGCCTGGCGCGGGCATCTCTTCGTCGCGCGGGCTGGCCGCCCACCTCAGGCCGTACTGGCGGTTGCCTAGCTGTGCGACGAGCGCGATCTGCACGATCGCGAAGATCCCGCTCAGGCCGAGCAGCTGCAGCTCGCCCGGCACGGGCTGTGTCACACCTGGCTCGGGTAGTTCGGGGCCTCGCGGGTGATCATCACGTCGTGGACGTGGCTTTCGCGCAGGCCCGCGCCGGTGATGCGGATGAAGCGCGCACGCTGCTGGAACTCCTCGATGTCCGGCGCGCCGACGTAACCCATCGCCGCCCTCAGGCCGCCGACCAGCTGGTGGATCACCGGCCCCACCGGCCCTTTGTAGGCGGTCTGGCCCTCGATGCCTTCCGGCACCAGCTTCAGCGTGTCGGCGACGTCCTTCTGGAAGTAGCGATCCGCCGAGCCGCTCGCCATCGCGCCCACCGAGCCCATGCCGCGATACGATTTGTACGAGCGGCCCTGGTAGAGGAACACCTCGCCCGGCGCCTCGTCGGTGCCGGCGAACATCGAGCCCAGCATGGCCGTGGACGCGCCCACTGCGATCGCCTTAGCCAGGTCGCCGGAGTACTTGATCCCGCCGTCGGCGATCACCGGAGCGCCGGAGCCCTCCGCCGCACGCACCGCCTCGGCCACCGCCGTCAGCTGCGGCACGCCGACACCGGCGACGATCCGGGTGGTGCAGATCGAGCCTGGCCCGATGCCTACCTTGATCGCATCGGCGCCCGCGTCGATCAGCGCCTTGGCGGCCTCGTAGGTGGCGACGTTGCCGGCGACGATCTGGACCCGGTTGGTCTCCCGCGCCAAGCGGCGCACCGCGTCGGCGACCTGCTTGGAGTGGCCGTGGGCGGTGTCCACCACCACCACGTCGACCCCCGCCTCCATCAGCGCCAGCGAACGCTCGAAGCCGACATCGCCGACGGTGGACGCCGCGCCCACCAGCAGTCGCCCCTGACCGTCTTTGGCCGCGTAAGGATGGGCCTCGGCCTTCTCCATGTCCTTGACCGTGATCAGGCCGACCGCGCGGTAGTCCTCGTCGACCACGATCAGGCGTTCGATCTTATGCCGCCGCAGCAGCGCCCGCGCCTCGCCTTGGCCGACGCCTTCGCGCACCGTCACCAGCCCCTCGCTGGTCATCACTGACGATGCCGGCACGTCGTCCGAGGACTCGAAACGCATGTCGCGGTTGGTGAGGATGCCGACCAGCCGGCCAGAGCCACGTTCCACCACCGGGAACCCGGAAATCCGCCGCTGCGCCTTGATCTGGCGCACTTCGCGCAGGGTGGTGTCGGGGTGGATGGTCAGCGGGTTGATCACCATCCCGCTTTCGAACCGCTTCACCTCGCGCACCTGATCGGCCTGCTCGGCGATGGTCAGGTTGCGGTGCAATATGCCGAGCCCGCCGGCCTGGGCCATGGCGATCGCCAGCCGGCTCTCGGTCACTGTGTCCATGGCGGCGGACACCAGCGGGATATTGAGCGCGATGGCGCGGGTGAACCTGGTCGCCGTACTGACCTGGGTCGGCATCACTTCGGACGGACCCGGTTCGAGCAAAACATCGTCGAAGGTAAGCCCTTCGCGAATCTCCATGAGGAGTCTCCGTTTTGCGAGCCGCGTATGCCTGAGCAGGGGGGCTAGGGCAAGGGCGTCGCTCTGGGCGCGTGAGATCGTGAGCAGCGAGGCGGCGATCAAGGCCACGGCGGTGTCACATCATCACGGCGGGGCATCCATTGCCGGGGGCCAGCCGAAGCTTGCGCCGGTCACCGAGCCGTCCGTCGCGACGAGGTTGGTGGCGTAGCGGCAGTCGCTGAGGCGCCAGCCGGGCGCCGGCGGATCGGACCAGGCGGTGCCCGGACAGCGGGCGGCGAGGTCGCTGGACGCCGGCACGCCCGTCGTCCAGGCCTCCCAGATGATCCGGCCGATCCCCTTGGCGAAGAACGAGCGCTCCATCGACTTGGAGTCCGCGAGGGTGGCATGGTCGTAGTGCTCGGCGATCACCGTCGGGCGCGTAATCGGCCGACCAGCGCCGGCCACGATCCACGGCGCGGCGACCGACTCCAGCCGATATCGCGTGAGCGCCGCGCTCCAGGCCGCGCAGGACGAGGGCACACGCCGGTCGCTGAGCGTCGCGACCAGGCTGGCCCAGCGACCAGTCGGCGCGTCGTCACGGAAGGCGACCCAGCCGGTCCCGCGGCAGCCGGCGCCGTAGAAGCCCTGCAGGTAGGGCTTGCCGCCGTCCTGGGTGGCGATGATCCGCACGGTGCGATCCGCGACCCGGTAGATCTCGCCGCCATCGCCGCGCGCCGGGGTGAACCGCATCGCCGGCGCGAACGACCACAGGGTCTCCGGCCCATCCGGCCCGAGGATCGCGTCCTGGGCCACGTAGCCCGCGGGCGGCGGCCAGTCGAAGCGGCGCATGAGCATGGGATCGGCCGCGCGCTGCGGCGCCCTGCCAGGGCACATCGGCTCGGCGACCTCAAGCTTACCGTCCGGGCAGCGATCCTGGACCAGATAGGTGGTCAGGTCCGGGATGGTCGCCGGGCCGGGCGCCGGGACAGGATCGGCGCGGCCGCCACAGCCGGCGAGCGCGAGAAGGCCCAGAGTCACGCCGGCACGTTTGACATCGCGCTCGCTCAGGCTCGCTATTCGGCCGAAGAGGTTGCTGAGGTTTATGCCCATGTCCCGCCGTCTTGCCCTGGGCGCCTGGGTTTTGGCTACCCTGATCCTCGTCGTCGCGGCGCCGGCGTCGGCGCAGGCGGTTTGGCAGACCCTGCCGGCCCCCAAACCCCTGCCCCATGCCGCCGCCAGCGGCTACGTCGTCCACGACGGCGCGCGCATCTACTATTCGACCTACGGCAAGGGCGCTCCGGTGATCCTCCTGCACGGCGGCCTCGCCAACCAGCGCTACTGGGGCGACCAGGTCCCGGCGCTCACCGGCGCCCACTACCGGGTGATCCTGATCGACAGCCGGGGACATGGCCGCTCGAGCCGCGATGCGCGGCCCTTCACCTACGAGCTGATGGCCTCCGACGTCGTCGCCGTGATGGACGAGCTGCATGTCCCCAGAGCCGCTGTCGTCGGCTGGAGCGACGGGGCGATTGTCGGGTTGGTGATGGCGCTGAAGCATCCCGAGCGCCTGACCCGCGTCTTCGCTTTCGCCGCCAACATGGACCCCAGCGGGGTCAAGGACGACACCGAGACCGACCCAACCTTCGCAAGGTTCGAGGCCGAGGCCGCCGACGCCTACGCTAAACTCTCCCCCACCCCGCACGACTTCCCCGACTTTCACCAGGCGATCAGCCGGATGTGGGACCAGGAGCCCAACTATACCGCCGCTGACCTCGCCAAGATCGCGACCCCGGTCGCCATCGTCGACGGCGACCACGACGAGGCGATCAAGCCCGAACACACCCGCTATCTCGCCGGCGCGATCCCCGGCGCGAAGCTGATCATCCTGCCCGACGCCAGCCACTTCGCCTTCCTGCAACAGCCGGAGCGGTTCAATGTCGAGATGCTGGAGTTCCTGGCGGGGAGGTGAGCGGCGCCGAGAAAGCGGAGAGGTTCATTGAGCACGAACCACACGAAAAGCACGAACGCTCCCTAGCCCCGCCCATCGTGACTTCCCTATCAATGTCATCCCGGACAAGCCGCGCCAGCGGCGCAGATCCGGGACCTCCCGGCTCGATCGTGCTGAGGAGATCCCGGCTCGTCGCTACGCGCCGTCCGGGACGACAGCATTGGGGAGTTCGCACCGAGTTCGAGTCAATCCGTTCGTGCTTTTCGTGTGGTTCGTGGTCAAACCTTCTTCACCCCACCTCGCTCACCCCACCGCCGTCCGCAGCGCCTCCATCCAGGTCCACCGCGGATCCGGCCCGGCCGGCACGGTGAGCATGGTGTTGGCCACGAACGCCGCCGCGATCCCGCTCTCCGGGTGGGCAAAGCCGATCCGGCCACCAGCCCCCGCGTGTCCGAACGACCCCGGACCCATCATCGGCAGCACGTCGCGCGCGAACTCGTAGCCGAGGCCATATTGCACCGGCATGCCGAACTGCAGCTTGCCGAGGTCGCCCGCTGGCGACATCGCCCCGGTGCGCAGCGTGCGCGCCTTCTCCACCGTTTCCGGTGAGACCAGCCGCACCCCGTCCACCTCGCCGATCATGGCCGCGTACATCTTGGCCAGCGAGGCGGCGTTGGCGACGCCGTTGCCGGCGGGCACCTCGGCCGCCCGTCCCGCGCGGTTGTTCATGTCGTCGATCAGCTCGCCGGTGTGCTGGAACGACAGCAGCACCACCTGCGCCAACCGGGTCGTCACATCGACGCCCATGCCGGCCACCAGCGCCGCCAGTTGCTCGCCGTTCAGCCCCGGCCCGGACTGGAAGTGCGGCGCCACCCGCGCGTCCTCCGCCTCCGGCAGCCCGATCCAGAAATCCAATCCGAGCGGCCCGGCGATCTCGTCGGCGAACAGCTGCGCCATCCGCTTGCCCGTCACCTGCCGCGCCAGCCCGTCCAGTAGCGAGCCGTAGGTGATCGGGTGGTAGTGGCACGACGCGCCTGGCGTCCACACTGGCGCCATCGCTTCCAGCGACGCCAGGTGGCGCTCCAGCACCATCAGGTCGGCCGACTTCAGCCCGGCCTCGGGGTCCACCCCCGGCAGCCCGACCGAGTGGCTCATCAGCTGCCAGACCCGCGCCTCGCCCTTGCCGCCAGCAGCGAACGCCGGCCAGTAGTCGGCGACGCGCGCCTCGTAGTCGATCAGGCCGCGCTCGGCCAGGCGATGGATCACCGCCGCGCTCGCGCCCTTGGTGCACGACATGATGATGGTGAGCGTGTCCTCGCCGTAAGGCCGGTCGTTGACCTTGTCCCGCCCGGCCCAGAGGTCGACCACCTTCTCGCCGTGCCGGTAGACACAGAGCTGCCCGCCGCCCTCGTCGGCTTCCTGAGCGCTCGCAAACGCGTCCCGCACCTCCTCGTAACCCCGCGCCACAAACCCGCTCGCGTTCATTTGGCCTTCCTCCTCGTCGCCCCGAACACGAGGCTACCCTCTTTGCGCAGCGTCAACGGAGCGGTTCTTTTTGACCACGAACCACGCGAAAAGCACGAACGCTTGGTGGGCAGCCCATCTTAGCACCCTACAATTGTCATCCCGGACGCAGCCGCGAAGCGGCGGAGATCCGGGACCTCCTGGCTCGATAGTGCTGAGGGATATCCGGCTCGTCGCTGCGCGCCGTCCGGGATGACAATGGTTGGGGGCGTCCACACCGCGTTGTGCCAATCCGTTCGTGCTTTTCGTGTGGTTCGTGGTCAGAAAAGCTCCCTCAGCGCCCCTCTCTCCCCATCAAATCCCCCGCCCAAAACCCACATGGTTTCCACCGTTTAACCGGGTTTCTAAACCCCTCTGCAACCCCGACCGTCTACCCAGGCGGCATGGCCACCCCTGCCCTCCTCGCCACCCGTTTCGGTCCGCTGCCCCAGCCTGTGATGGAGCGGATCGTGACGTTGCACGAACGCTACCTGCGCGGCGCGGCCGGCGGGCGGCGCGCAACGCTGCAGTTCGTCGACGCCCCGGATATCGATGTCCGCCGCCGCCTGCTCAACGACGTCGACTTCACCGGCGCCAACCTCGCCGGCTCGGTTCTCACCGGCAGCCACTTCGAGCGCGCCGCGCTCTACTGCGCCAACCTCGAAGGCTGCGATCTGCGCTCAGCCAACCTGCGCCGCGCCGACCTCCGCGGCGCCCGCCTCGCCGGCGCCGTGCTCAGCGGCGCGGTGATGGACGGGGCCGACATGCGCGCGGCCTACATCTCCTACCCCAGCGGCGACGACGGCCTCTTCGTCCTGCGTCACGGCGTCAACACCGCCGCCAACCCCGGCCCCGGCGGCTTCGGCGCCGACTTCACCAACTGCGCGATGCGCGGCGTGCGCCTGTGCGCCACCAACCTGAAGGGCGCCAACTTCACCGGCGCCGTGCTCGAGGCCGCCGATTTCAACGGCGCCAAGCTGACCCAGGCGATCTTCAAGGACACCGTGATGGACGGCGTTGACCTGGAGAAGCTGGCCCTCTCGCCCGAGCAACTGCTCGGCTGCGTCACCGGCCCTTCGCCGACCGCGCTCTCACGCGTCGCGGAGCTGTTGGACCGGCTGCAACGCGCCGAGGACTGGACCTCGACCGAGGGCGCCCGCGGCGCGCCCGCCAACCTTGATGACGAGGACCTGCGCCCCCTCCACGGCGCCCTGCACGGCCGCGCCTTCACCGCGCTTTCCGCCCGCAACGCCCGCGCCATCCACGCCGACTTCTCCGGCAGTTCGCTGCAAGGCGCGATCTTCGACGGCGCCGACCTGCGCGAGGCCAACTTCGAGCGCGCCGACCTGCGCGGCGCCTCGTTCCAGAACGCCAACCTCGCCCACGCCCACTTCGCCGCCGCCAACCTCGCCCCGCTGATCCTGCAAGACGGCCGCCCCCACCCCGCGAACTTCACCGGCGCCATCACCAACAGAGCGGATTTCGCGGGGGCTTTGAGAGCCTAGCCCTCCCTAGTCGCTCCTGCGGTGGACGCGCCCGAACGGGCCGCACCTCCGGAGGGATCGGCCTTGCGCTGGCTACGTCGACTCCCCAATCACCGCTCCAAGCTCGCGATCGGCGTCTTCGCGGAGGCGCTCTTCGGTCCACTTGGCCAGGGATTTACCGGCCAGTTCAGCGGCCTGCGCGGCGCGAGCATGCACCTGCGGATCGACCCGAACCATAATCTGGCCCGAATAGGGCTTCTGCGGCGGCTTACCGACCTTGGCGCAGATGGCGATGTAGTCGTCGACAGCCTCGTGGAATACCTGTTTCAGCTCGGCGACGCTCTCGGCATGAAAGCCGATCACGTCGTTGATCCCGGCCAGGTGTCCGACGAAGATTTCGTCATCGGCATCGTATTCGACTCGGGCTTGATACCCTCGGTAAGTCATCGCGCTCACGGCTTCACTCCAACCTTGGTCAGGAACTCGCGGGCGTCGCGGACCTGATATCGTTTGGCTTCGTTGCCCGGATGCGGCCGATGAAACCGGGCGATGACTCCATTGCATTCGAACTGAATCGCTGAGCCGGCGCCCTTGATGACCGACCTCAGCAGGCTTTCGATATTGGTCCAGCGCACATTCGCTGGCGCAGGATCGGTGAAAACTTGCCGCAGCGTCGCCGACTGCTTGCGGTTCATGCAAGCACATCATTCAGCTGAGCATCGAAAATGCAAGCGAAATTTGATAGCAATCCAGTCATGCTTGCCCCACGGCCGCAGTCTTCGTCCGCGGCCCGCTCCCCCTGAGGAGGCAGGGCCGCCTACCCCCGCCGGTAAAACACGTCGCCTTGGACCTTGATGGTGTTCTGGTTGACCCAGATCACGCTGAAGTAGATCGGCGCCGGGCGGTAGAGTTGACTGCTCATGATGGTCAGGATGCCGCCGGCGTAGGTGGCGTTCCAGCTGCAGCTGCCCGAAGTGGTGGGGCGGCCGTTGCGATCGGCGAGCGAGCACATGCCGCTTTGGGTGACCATCAGCTGTTCCGACCCGTCGGCCGTGGCCCAGAAGCCGAACGGCGGCGCGGCCTGGGCGTGGGCGGCGCCGGCGGCGAACCCGGTCAACAACAGGGCGCCCAGCACGGCGCCCGTCCAATGTCTGAAAGCTTTCACCGAACCCCCCGATCCGTTGACGATGCACGGGCAGCGTCGGGCCGGGGCGGTCGGGGAGTCAAGGCTAAGGTGGCGAGATAGCCACCGACTGGCCCTCAGTCCTTCGCGCGTTCCATGTAGCTGCCGTCTTCGGTGTGGACGACGACCTTGGTGCCGGCGGTGATGTAGGTTGGGATCATGATCCGCAGGCCGTTGGAGAGCATCGCAGGCTTGTAAGAGCCGGACGCGGTCTGGCCCTTCACCACCGGCTCGGTTTCGACGATCTCCAGCGTCACCCGCGCCGGCAGCTCCATCGAGATCGGCACGTCCTCGTGGGTCGAGATGTGCACCAGCATGCCGTCCTGCAGATAGACCTGCATGTCGCCGACGATGTCGGGCGGCACCGCGATCTGGTCGTACGAGATCGGCTCCATGAAGTGGTAGCCATCGCCGTCCTGGTAGAGGAACTGGTACTCGCGCTCGTCGACGAAGGCGCGCTCGACCTGCTCGGTGGTGCGATAGCGTTCCGACACCTTCACCCCGTCGGAGATGCGGCGCATGTCCAGCTGGGTCACGGGGGTGCCCTTGCCGGGGTGGATGTTCTGGGCGGTGAGCACGACGTAGAGCTTGCCCGCCAAGTCGACGACGCTGCCCTTCCTGAGCTGGCTGGCGGCTACCTTCACGAACGCTCCTTGGAATCGGCGGACCTGCGCAGGTCCAAACATGGGGCGCCGACGTATAGCAATCGGTGCGCCTTCGCCAGCATTGCGGGTTGGGGCCGCAAGGCGGCAGCCGCAGCACGGCATCGCCGCCGCTCAGCCGGGCGGAAACATCGTGAACTCCTCGACCAGGCCGTCGGGTTGCGTGCGCAGGATCGCGATCAGCTTCGTATGCGCCCAGGTGACGGCGAAAAGGCTCGCGTCCAACCCATCGATAACGTCGCGCTGCCTCAAGGTGACGGCAACTGGCTCGCCCAGCGCCGAGAGGCTCCTGCGGTAGTCCGACAGCACCGTCGGGGAGAAGTACCCATTGGCGTTCGAGGTCAGGCGGCTTCGATCCAGGCGGCCGGCGCTGAGTTGGGCCACCAGCGATCTCGCCAGCGGCGTCGGATCTGGCCCCGGCATCGGCTTGAGCGGTGGCGGCCGTGACGACCGGACGGTCGGCGCGGCGGCCGAGTGCGAGAGCAGCATGCCCTCGATCTCGTCGGCTATGCCCGACAGCGGAAACCCGACACCGTCGGTATTCGTCGCCACGACGATGGCGGCGCGGTCGTCGGGGTAGACCCGGTTCTCAGTCAGAAAGCCCTCCGAGCCGCCGTCGTGGCGGAGGCGGCGATGGCCGGCCACGCTGTCGACGTAGACCCCAAGGCCGTAGCCGCTGGACGTGCCGTCGCTCAGCGTGACATCGGTTTGCTGCGCGTCGTAGGACCGCCCGCGCAGGATCGACCGATCGATGATGCTGATGTCCCAGCGCGCCAGATCGCTGGGCGTCATCGAAAGCCCGCCGGCCGCGAACTCCCAGCCGCTCGGAATGACCGGCGCCGGCCGCAGCGGACCCAGCGCGTACTGGGTGTAGCCCGTCGCGTAGTTTTGGTCCCCTCGTTCCTCGGAGGCAGGCCGAGCCGAGGTCATCTGCAGCGGGCGGAATATTCGCTGCCTCAAGAACGCCGCCAGAGGTTCGCCAGACAGTCGTTCGACGATCAGGCCTGCGATCGTGTAATCGGTGTTGGAGTAGCGCCATTGAGAACCGGGCGCGAAGCCCAGCGGCATCCGCCCCCACCGGTCGACAATCTGCTGCGGATCGACCGGCCGGTGCATCGCGGCTGGCAGATAGTCGACCGTCCAGTAGCTGCGATATCCAGCGGTGTGCGAAAGCAGCTGGCGCAGCGTGACCTTGCCAGCGCCTGACACGTTAGCGACGAAGCGACCAACGTGGTCGTCCAACGAGAGGCGCCGGTCCTCCTGCAACATCAGAACAGCCGCGGCAGTGAATTGCTTGGCGACCGAACCGATGTCGTAGCGGGTGTCAGGCGTTGCGGCCGCCGCCGGTGACAGCCGCTGCTGGCCGTAGGCCCTCGCGAAGGCGATCCGGCCATCCCGGACCACCGCGATCGACACGGACGGCGCGCCGGTCTTGGCCAGGGCAGCGGTCGCCGCGGCGTCGACCCGGGCGACCTCGGCGAGCGACAAGGGCTCGCTGGCAGCGCGCGTCCCGCCGACGAGCGCGGCCGTCACCAGCAGGGTCACAATCGAATGGCGCAAGACCAGCCCAACCTCAGTGCTGGCGCAGGATAGGCCGCAATCCTGAGTTATCGGATCGAATCTTGTCCAGCGACGCGATGCCCGCGCAGCTGTGCTAGAAACTCTGTCGATGCCGGCAACTCCCCGCTCCCCTTGGTGGCGCCCCGATATCCATGAAGACCGCCGGCCGCGGCTGATCGCGCGCGGCCGGATCGCGGCGGCGGTGCGCGGTTGGTTCGAGGCCAAGGAGTTCGTCGAGGTCGAGACCGCCGCGCTGCAGGTCTCGCCCGGCAACGAGACCCACCTGCATGCGCTCGCCGCCGAGCTGACCGGCCCGGACGGGGCAGCCGAGCAACGCTACCTGCGCACCTCGCCGGAGTTCGCCTGCAAGAAGCTGCTGACGGCTGGCGAGCGCCGCATCTTCGAATTCGCCCGGGTCTGGCGCGGCCGTGAGCGCGGTCCGCTGCACCACCCCGAGTTCACCATGCTGGAGTGGTATCGCGCCGGCGAGCCCTACAGCGCGCTGATGTCGGACTGCGTCGCCCTGCTAGGCTTGGCGGCGGAGGCGGCCGGCGCGCGCCGGTTTGAATACCGCGGCCGTTCCTGCGATCCCTTCGCTGCGCCGATCCGGATCACCGTCGCCGAGGCGTTCGACCAGTTCGCCGGGATCGACCTCTTCGCTACCCTGCCCACCGGCCGCGCGGATAACCGGCTGGGCCTGGCCGTGGCCGCCGCCGCCGCTGGCGTGCGCACCGCGCCCGACGACACCTGGTCCGACATCTTCAGTCGCATCGTCACCCAGAAGATCGAACCGCGGCTCGGCCTCGGCCGGCCGACCGTCCTCTGTGAGTATCCGATCGGCGAGGCGGCGCTGGCGCGGCCCAAGCCGGGCGATCCCCGCGTCGCCGAGCGGTTCGAGCTCTACGTCTGCGGCGTCGAGCTGGCCAATGCGTTCGGCGAGCTGACCGACCCGGCCGAGCAGCGCCGCCGGTTCGAAGCCGACATGGCAGAGAAGGAGCGCGTCTACGGCGAGCGCTATCCGATCGACGAAGACTTCCTCGCCGCCCTCGCCGAAATGCCGGCCGCCAGCGGCGCCGCGCTCGGCTTCGACCGGCTGGTGATGCTGGCGACCGGGGCGGCCAAGATCGACGACGTCATCTGGACCCCGGTTGCACCGCCCTCCGAGCCTGGCGCATAGGCGGGCGATGACCACGCTTACCCTGCGCAGCGCCGAGGCGCTCGCCGACGCCGGCCTCTTGCCCCGCGAGCGACTGCCGGCCCTGGCCGAGGTCGCCGCCCGCTACGCCGTCGCGGTGACGCCGGCGCTGGCCGAGTTGATCGACCCCGCCGCTCCCGCCGACCCGATCGCGCGCCAGTTCCTGCCCAACGAAGCCGAGCTGATCGCCACGCCTGGCGAGCGCGCCGACCCGATCGGCGACGACGCCCATACGCCGGTCCGTGGCATCGTCCACCGCTACCCGGACCGGGTGTTGCTGAAGGTGACCCACACCTGCGCGGTCTACTGTCGCTTCTGCTTTCGCCGCGAGATGGTCGGGCCCGGCAAGACCGCGGCGCTGACCCCGGCCGAGCTCGACGGCGCCCTCGACTACATCGCCGCCACGCCCGCGATCTGGGAGGTGATCCTCACCGGCGGCGATCCGCTGATGCTGTCGCCGCGCCGGCTCTCGGCGCTGATGGCGCGGCTGGCCGCAATCGAGCACGTCAAGATCGTCCGCTTCCACACCCGCGTGCCGGTCGCCGACCCGGCCAAGGTGAGGCCCGCGCTGGTGGCGGCGATGAAGAGCCCGCGCCAGACGACCTACGTCGCGTTGCACGCTAACCATCCGCGCGAACTGACTCCCGCCGCCCGCGCCGCCTGCGCCCGCATCGTCGACGCCGGCCTGCCGATGGTCAGCCAGACCGTGCTGCTGGCCGGGGTCAACGACGACCCCGCGACCCTAGCCGCCCTGATGCGCGCCTTCGTCGAGACCCGGATCAAACCCTACTACCTGCATCACGGCGACCTCGCGCCGGGCGCCGGCCACTTCCGCACCAGCCTGGCGACGGGCCAGGCGTTGATGAAGGCCTTGCGCGGCGACCTCTCCGGCCTCGCCCAGCCGACCTACGTGCTGGACCTCCCCGGCGGCCACGGCAAGGTCCCGGTCGGCCCGACCTACCTCGCCGGCGACCTCGACGCCTGCGTCAGCGTCGAAGACCCGTGGGGGGCGGAGCACGCCTATCCACCTGCCCCAGTGGTATTCCCCGCCCCCTTGCGGGGCGGGGTTAGGGGTGGGGGTGTTAGCCGCAAAGCGGGACGGGTAGCGATCGGCCTTGGATCAACGACGCAGTTCGAGCCGACACCCCATCCCCCAACCCCTTCCCGCAAGGGGAAGGGGAGTCAGGCCCGATCCCGCTTACCCAGCCCCACGAAGTAGACTTCCGAGCTCTCCGCGCGGCTGGCCTTGGGCTTGATCGTCCTCACCTCGGTGAAGAGGCGCTTCAGGAGGGCGATCACCGCCGCGGTCTCGCCGCCCTGGAACGCTTTGGCGACGAAGTCTCCGCCGGGCTTGAGCGTTTCTTCGGCGAACTCCGCCGCCGCCTCGATCAGGCCGACGATGCGCAGGTGGTCGGTCTGGCGGTGGCCGGTGGTGTTGGGGGCCATGTCGGAGACGATCAGGTCCGGCGGCCCTCCCAGCAGCTCGATGAGCCGCGCGCCGCAGCCGGCCTCGGTGAAGTCGGCCTGGACGATCGCCGCCGGCGGCGCGGGGTCGACCTCCAGCAGATCGACGCCGACCACGGCGCCGGCGCCGCGCGCCTGCAGGATCTGCAGCCATCCGCCCGGCGCGCAGCCGAGGTCGATCACTCGCGCGCCACGCCGGATCAGATGCAGCCGGTCGTCGATCTCGGTGAGCTTGAACGCGGCCCGCGAGCGGTAGCCCTTGGCCTTGGCCTCGGCGACGAACGGATCGTTCAGCTGCCGCTTCAGCCAGGCTTGCGAAGATGGCGTGCGCTGCTTGGCGGTCTTCAGCCGCGTGGCCGGGGTACGGCCATCGCTGCCGCCGCCCGGCAGGCGGACCATGCGTTTGCGCGGAGGCTCGTCCATCTCAGCGCCCGCCGCGCCGACGGCGCCGGCGTCCGCGACGCCGGCGCTCGTTCATCAGCGAGATCAGCACTCCCTCGCGCAGGCCCCGGTCGGCAACCCGCACCCGCTCGCACGGCCAGACCGCCTGCACGGCCTCGAGGATCGCCGCACCCGCCAGTACGAGGTCGGCGCGGTCGGGGCCGATGCAGGGCTGCGCGCCGCGCTCCTTGGTGGTGAGGGCGGCGAGCCGTACTCGCACCGCCTCGCACTCGCTCCGGGTCATCCAGAGGCCGTCGACTTTTGAGCGATCGTAGCGCGGCAGCTGTAGGTGTAGCCCGGCCAGGCTGGTGATCGCCCCCGAGGTGCCGATCAGATGGCACTTGCCGTCGGCGAACAGCTCACGAAGCGGCTCGGCGTTGGTAAACCCGGCCAGCGGCGAGCGCACGGCCGCCACCATGTCGTCGAACCCGACGCCGCATGACGTCTCTGCCTCCGGAAAGCGCTCGGCCAGGGTGACGACGCCGATCGGGATCGAGAGCCACGCGGCGATCTTCGGCAGGCCGGCGTCCGGGCGCCAATCGCGCAGGTCGAGCCAGGCCAGCTCGGTCGAGCCGCCGCCGACGTCCAGCACCAGCGCGGCGTTGGACGACGCGTCGATCAGGTTCGAGCACCCCGCCACCGAGAGCTGAGCTTCCTCGCGCGGGCTGATGATGTTGAGCGCGATGCCGGTGCGCTCCTCGACCCGGGCCAGGAACTCCGCCCCGTTCTCGGCTGAGCGGCAGGCCTGGGTGGCGATGGCGCGCAGCCGCACGGGCTCGTGGCGACGCACCTTGTCGGCGCAGATCCGCAGCGCCGCCAGCGCCCGCTCCATCGCCGCATCCGAGAGCCGCCCCGACTGGCTCAGCCCCTCCCCCAGCCGCACGATTCGCGAATAGGCGTCGACGATGCGAAAGCCGCGGCTGGTCGGCGCGGCGATCAGCAGCCGGCAGTTGTTGGTGCCGAGATCGAGGGCGGCGAAGTGAGTCGGCGCCCCCGGACCGCGCGCTGAGCGGCCGCCAGCGCCTTGCGCTTGTGCGAACGCCTCAGCCATGGAGGGCGCGATCCGGATCTCGATGAAGCGCCCTGCCGGCCAGCCTTCGCCCGTTCATGCGGCAACTTAGCAACCCCCGGCCGTGACCGGAAGACGCACCCTTGCTCCCGCCGCCGAACCCTCTACGTTCATCTCCTGGTCAGGGGATTGGGTGTAAAAATTCAGTCATGATTACGCGATCCACACCTTCCACGTGGGCGCCTGGTGGCGCGCCGTCGGTCCCAGCGCCGGACATGCCGGCCGAGCTCGGCGATGCGCCGCAGCCGTCCTCGATCCGCCTCGCCAAGTTCGGGATCGGCCAGGTGGTTCACCACCGCGTCTATTCGTTCCGCGGCGTGATCTTCGACGTCGACCCGGTGTTCGCCAACACCGATGAATGGTGGACGGCGATCCCCGCTGAGGTGCGACCGCACAAGGATCAGCCGTTCTACCATCTGCTGGCGGAGAACGACGAAGGCGGCTACGTCGCCTATGTCTCCGAGCAGAACCTGGTGGCCGACACCACCGGCGAGCCGGTCGGCAACCCGAACACCTCGCTGATCTTCGACGGCTTCCGCCAAGGCCAGTACCACCTGCGCCCGCGCATCACGCACTAGCGGATCGGGGGCCGTTCCGGCCCAAGCGGGCTCTCTGAACGTCCGAGAAGCGCGCGTCGCGACGCTATGATCGAGGCGACATGACCACTCCGTCCATATCGTTCGAAGGTGGACATGGCGGGATGTGCTCGGATCAGCCAATGGGTATCGTCCGGGCAACACCCTTCGGAGGCGCCCGATGAGTCTGTCGGATCTCGCAGCGATTGGCAGCTTCGTCAGCGGCGTTGCGGTCGTGGTGTCACTCGTGTTCCTCTATTTCCAGGTCAGACAACTGAACGCGCAGGCAAAGCATGCAGCGATCAGTCAGCAAGCGATGATGAAACTCGCGCGCACCACCCGGGTCATGGAGGTCAATGCGCGCATGGCGAGCGAGTCGTTCGCGCAGATGGACCTTAGGATCAGCCGGAACGACAAAGACCTCAGTGTTCTCGATGTGATGCGTTTCTCGGCTCACGCCCGCGCGGTGTTCCAGAACGGCGAGGACACCTTCGCGCAGCGTCGCCGCGGCCTGGTAAGCGAGGCTGATTTCACCAGCTTCGAGAAGGGTTTGCGCTGGGGCTTGCAGTCGCCCCAGCTCAGATTGGCCTGGGAGCGGCACCGGGTCATGTACGATGACGGGTACGTCACGTTCGTCGATCGGCTGGTTTCAGAGGCGCCGCTCGTGCTCGCTTCGCCAGAGATGCTCGACCGGTGGCAGGCAGACATGGCTGCGGCGATCGCAACCGCGGGCGGTCCCGCCGCTCCAGTAACGAAACCCCAGCCGCGCCGCGGTTCGGACACCGCCGCGACCACGAGCGAGGCCCGCTGAGCGCCTCGCCAGGGCCAAAGGGCGCTAAGTCACTCGCGCCTTGATCCAAGCGGACGACTCCGCGATCGCCGCGCCGCCGGTGCTCAGCTGGGCGAAGAACGGCCAGACGTGAATCATGTCTGGCCAGATTCGTAGGGTGACATCCACCTGTGCGAGGCCGGCGGCCTCGGCCAGTTGGATGGAGTCGCTCATTAGCACCTCCTCCGAGCCCACCTGAATCAGCATCGGCGGCAAGTCCGCCAAGTTAGCGAACACGGGCGACGCCAAGGGTTCTTTCGGGTCGCGATCGACGAGATAGGCGCTCTTGAACCCGTCTACGACCCTTTGGGTGGCGAGGAAGTCGGTCGCGCGCTTGGCCTCGTAGGACGGGCTGGCGTTCATCAGATTCGCCCATGGGCTGATCAGGTGCAGGCCGGCTGGCAAGGGCAGGCCAACGTCCCGCGCGGCCACGCTGCAGGCGACCGATAGCCCGCCGCCGGCGCTGTCGCCCGCGATCACCGTCCGCGCTGGGTCACGGCCCATGGCCACGAGGGCGTGCCAGGCCGCCACAGCATCGTCGACGGCCGCCGGGAAGGGATGCTCGGGCGCCAGGGGGTAGTCGATGTTGAACGCGGTCGCTCCGGCGGCCAGGGCCACCTTGGCGACCATGGTCCGGTGGCTCGCCATGCCGCCGATGCAATAACCGCCGCCGTGCAGGTAGAAAATCGTCCGGGTGGCGTCGGCGCCGGCAGGCGTGATCTGCTCGGCCGGAACGCCGCCCAGGCTGAGCGGGATCGCTGTCACGCCTTCCGGAACGGAGCCTGCTGCGCCCATGGCGGCGTAGCCCGCGCGGCGCTCCGACCAGGGCGGCTCGGGCGCGTCCGCTGGCGGGGCGAGCGAGGCGATGAAGGCCGCCATCGCCGCGACCTCCGGGTTTCTCCACTCAGCCATCCCCGCCAATTCCCTCCGTGTCGTTGGAAGCAACGGAGACGGCGCGATCAGGGAAGCCGCCGTCAAGCCGGCGCCGTCCATTGCGGCCCCGAAAGCCACTTACAGCATATCGCCGGCTATTGGCCTGGCAGTGGAAGCGGCGTTGAAAGAGCCAGCAACGAGTCCCAGCCTCGAACGGTGACGCCCTCAGTAGTCCTTCCGCCAGCGCACCTCGACCTGCGAGTCGCCCTGCGAGCCGGCGGCGCGGCCGACCACGGAGAGGTCCTTGCGCACCCTCCACTCCACCTCGCCGGTCGGACCGGTCGAGCCGCCGGTGATCTCCAGATAGACGTTGTCGGTGATGTACTTGCCGCCGGAGACCACCGCGCCTGGCGTGTCGCCGCCGAGCGCCAGCCGATCGAGGTGGGCGAACGAGCGCAGGTTGCCGACCACGTCGAAGCCTCCGCCACCAGCCAGCGAAGTCATCGCCGAGGCTAGTTCCGCCGCGTCGAGGGCCGAGAGTTGTGAGGCCGAAGCCCCGAACAGCACTTGCGACAACACCTCATCGTTGGGCAGCACCGGCGTCGACGTGAGGGTGATCTTGGGCTTGGCCGCGGTGCCTTCGATCCGAATCACCGCAGTCAGCGACGGGTCGTCCCGCGTCGCGGTCAGGTCAAGCCGGATCCCCTCGGGCGCCGTCGCCAGATAGACGACCCCGCGATTGTCGAACTGGAACCGCTTGCCGGCGAAATCGTAGTCGCCGCGCACCACGCTGGCCTTGCCGCTCAGCGCCGGCTGTTCGGTGTTGCCGCCGACATGGGCGTCCAGCGACAGTTCGACATTGAGTCCGCGGCCTTTCAAGAAGACGCCCTTCCCGGCCTTCAGCGCCACGTCGAGGCCCACCGAGGGGGCGTGGGTGTCGACCTTCTGCAGGTGTCCGCCTGTGCCGATCTGGCGGTTGATCTCGACCACCTCCATCGGCGTCACCCCCGACGGCGTCGGCGGGTTGGCCGCCACGTCCGCCCGGTCGACGGTGAGCGCGCCGATCAGCTTCACCGAGCCGTCGGCGCCGCGATCGATCGTCGCCTGGCCGGACGCGACGGCGGTGGCGATGTCGTTGTCGATCAACCGGAAGCGGTTGAGGTCGATCCGGAAGCTGCTGTCGCCGGCCCGCTCCAAGCTGACCCGCCCCGAGCCGCTGACCGTGCCGCTGGCGCCGTCCTGGCCAGCGAATTGCGAGACGTCGATGGCGCTCTGGTCGAGCTTGGCCACGAGGGTGACGTTGGTCAGCTTCAGCCCGGTCGCCGAATCGCTGAACCGGCCGGCGGCGATGGTCGCCTCGCCGCGCGCCTGCGGATCGGCGATGGTGCCGCCCAGCGTGCCCACCGCATGCACCTTGCCAGCCAGGCTGCGCTCGCCCCCCATCAGCAGGTCCCACAGCGGCTTGACCTCGCCGTCCGCCGAGAACTCGCCCTTCATCGGCTGGGTGCGCACGATGGCGATGCGGAACGGCGCGGCCGTGGCCACGGTCGGCAGCACCAGGTGCGCGTGACTGGAGAGGCCCTGGTCGTTGCCGAGTTGACCGTCGATGGTCACAGAGCCCCCGGCCAGCGCCGCGTTGATGGCGCCGTCCAGCTTCGGCTCGCTCGACGCGCCTTTCTCGCCGGCGCCGGCGAGCTTGGCCTGCATCACCCCGTCTAGCCGCTGACCCTGGCCCTGCAGACTGATTTCGGCGTCGAACCGGCCGACGAAATCCTGGTCGAGCAGCGCCAGGCTGACGCCGGAAAGGTTGGCGGTGGCGCGCATCGCGTCGCCCGACTGGCTGGCGTCGATCATCGCCTTGCCGCCGCCGACGTCGGCCAACAGGCTGATCGACTGGCCGTGCTCGCCGAACTTGATCACCGCCGGCTGGATCGTCTTGAAGTCGGCGTTGCGCAGTCGGCCTTCGCCCGAGAACGTCGCCGCATAGGCGCCGCCGACGCCGTTCAGCGCCCCGGCGCCGTTGGCTCGCCAGCTGCCGTGCGGGCTGTAGCCGTCGCCGACGAAGCGGTAGGCGATCTTCTCGAGCGGGCCGGTAGCGGTGAGGCTGGCGTTCTGGATCAGCAGCTCGCCGGCGCGGATCAGCGCGTTGTTGGCCGCGAGGTTCAAGGTGGCGTGCGCGCCGTCCTTGCCCTGGACGATCCCCAGGTGGCCCGAGGCCTGGCCGCGGGAGAGGAACGCGCCCGGCCCGACGCTGACGCTGAGGTCGGCCGACGACGGCGCGCCGCGCAGCAACGCCACCGAGCCGGACGCGTGGGCGCCGCCGGCGTCTGCCGACAGTCCGCTCAACTCGACGCCGTCGCCCACGAACCGGAAGCCGGTGACCGCCCGCGCCGGGCCATACTGACTGGCCGCGGTCAGCGCGAAGGCGCCGTTGGTGTCGGCCGGCCCCTTCAGGAACGTCAACGTCATGTGAGCTTGGGTCAGGGTCAGCTCAGGCAAACCGACGGAGGCGAAGTCAGCGATCAGGTCGGCGCGCGGATTGCCGAGCGTGCCGGTGAGCGCGCCGCCGCCCGTACCCTCGCCCACGATCTCCAGCGGACCGACCTCGAACGGCCCCTTGGCCTTCCACCCCAGCTTGAGCGCCAGCGACCCATCCCCGCCGAGCAGACCCGTTGCGCTCGCCGAGCCGGCCGCGCCGGTCAGGTCCGCCTGACTGATCTCGAACGCGTGGCCATTCCAGTCGCCCTGCGCCTTCAGCCGCGGCGCTTCGCCCAGCAGCCGGTCCGCCTCGCCAAGTCCGCTGGCGAAGCCCTTGGCGCCGGCGTCGAAGCCGAACTTCCACGGCCCCGTTCCCGACTGGCCGGCGTCCCAGCTGGCGGTCATCACCCCCTTGGCGCCAGCGTGGGCGACCTGGAAGTTGGTGAAGGTCGCCTGGCCTTTGAACGAGAGCCCGCCGAAGAGGCTGCGCGAGCCGTCGGCGGCCACCTTCAGCCCCGGCCCGATCACGTTCAGCGCCTTGATCAGGATCCGCCCGTCCGGCAGCCAGACCAACTGCGCCGAGGCGTGGGGCCGACCGCCGAGCAGGGCGGCGACCACGCCTCTCCCGGCGCCGCCCTCCCCGTCCATCGTCGACTGCACCTGGATCAGGCCGTCGCCGACATCGATCCGGGTGGGCCCGGACATCCGCGTCAGCCGGTAGTCGAACGCCTCCGGCGCATCGGCGGCGAATGACCCCGCCGCGCTCCAGCGTTGGAGATTGCCGGTCAGCAGCCCCACGAACCGCGCGCCGCCGACCTGCGGCCAGCCCATCACCCGCTTGGCGTCGCGCAAGGTCATGGCGGTCTGCACGCCCTTTGGACCGATGATCTGACGGCCAAGGTCGGCCTCGCCCTGTAACGTGAGGTCCGCGTTCTCCGAGCTTCCGTGGAAGGCGATAGCGCTAAGCCCATCCGCCGCCTTCTGCCCGGAGATATCCACCGCCACCTCCGGACCCAGCATCTGCCGATAGCCGGTCAGGTACTTGGACGAGGCCAGCGCGATGTGGCCCGACGCTTGGCCACCGTTTGGGTTCCAGGCGCCGGCGCCGTTGATCGGCACGATCTGCCCGCTACGGCTGGTCACCTGGAACCGCCCCTGGCTGGTGGTCCCGTCAGCGCTGGCGACGACGCCGAACGGCTGGTCGGCGGCTAGCCCCAGCGACCCGGCCAGCGCCCCGCCGTCGGCCTCCTCGGCGGTCAGTTTGAGCCGGATAGTCTTGTCGCGGCCGAGATCGAAATCGGCGTCGGCGTGGTCGCCCACGTGGGTCAGGCTGGCGACCCGGGCGTGCCCGGCCATACCGCCGGCGCCGCGCAGGTCGAAGCCGCCGTTGACGTTGTAGAGCCCGTAGCGGCTGCTGAATGCTGGCAGCAGCTCGAGCTCGGTGACGACCTTGCCAAGGTGCACCGAAAGCTGGGACTTGGCGCCCGGCGCAGTGCGTTCGACCTCGGGCCGTCGCAGCACCGTGACCAGCCGCGCGTCCACTTCGTCGACCGAGAGCCGATTGCTCAGCAGCTGAGTCCAGTCCCAGCGAATGCGGGCTTGGCGCGCGTCAAGCCATGCTCCGTGTACGTCGTTGACCGTCAGCCTACGAACGGTGAAATCGCTCCAGACGTCGCCTGAAAGGCCCTCGACGTGGAGCCGGCCGTAGCCGCCCAGTTTCATGCCGTTGAGCGTGCGCTCGACGAAGCCGCGGCCGAAGCCGGTCGACGGCCCATAGCGCAGCCCGACGGCCAGCCCGATCAGCGCGACCAGCATGACCGCCAGCACCATCACCACGCCCGGCCCGCGCCGGCGTCGCACGACTGGGGGCGTGGGCGGCGGCTCAGGCTCTGGCGGCGCCGCCGTCAAAAGCTCTGCCCGATCGAGATGTAGAGCTGCAGCAGCGGATCGCCCTTGCGGCGGGTGACGGGCGTGGCGATGTCGAGCCGGATCGGGCCAAAGCCGAGGTCGTAGCGCACGCCGACACCAACGCCGACCTCAGGGTGGCTGAAGTCGGGCGCGGGCGTCGGCCCGAGCGAGCCGGCATCGACGAAGCCGGCCAGGCTCAAGGGGCCGTTGAGCCGCTGGCGCACCTCGAACGAGGTTTCGAACAGCGAGACCCCGCCCAGCGGCGTGCCATCAGCCAGTTGCGGCCCAATGCCTTGGTAGTTGAAGCCGCGCACCGACCCGCCGCCACCGGCGAAGAAGCGCCGATCGGCGGGCACGTCAGGGATGTCGCCGCCGACGATCGAGCCCAGCTTCACCCGCGCGGCGAGTACCGTCGAGGCGTCCTGGCCCAGTGGCAGGTAGCCGCTCACCTGCCCGGTGAGCTTCAGGTAGGGCAGCATGCGATCGCCGGTGACGTAGGTTGGGTCGGCTTCCAGCGTCGCCCGCCAGCCGCGGGTCGGGTTCAGCGGGTCGTCGGAGCGATCGAGCGCGAACTGGCCGATCAGCGAGAAGATCGCCAGCTTCAGGTTCTCGCCGACCGCGATGCCGTTGGCGTTGATCGCGGTGCTCTCGCGGGTGTCGACCACGTCGATGGCGCCGCCGTAGGTGATGTAGGTTGTCTTGGTGTAGTGGCGCTCGACCGACGCGCGGGCGCCGATCCCGTCGTCGTCATAGGCGTTGGTGTCGTCGGCGAACACATCGGCGCCGACGCGAAGGATCTGGTCCGCCCGCTTCCAGTCCGGCAGATCGAGTTCGCCGTCTAGCTTCTGTTGGATCTGCGCCAGGCGGCCGGTCACGGTGATGCTGTCGGCCTGGCCGAGGCGATTGTAGAGGATCCATTTGGCGTCGATCCCGGCACCGCCCCCGCCGGTCGAATATTCGATCCCGGCCCCGGTCTGGGTGGTCGGATAGCTGCCGCTGGAATAGCCGGCCCCAAGCTCGATGGTGTGCGGCGGCCGGTCGCCCAGGCTGACCACTACGGGGCGCAACCCACCTGCCGACTGGTCCGCCGGCGCCAGCGCCACGGTGACTGAGTTGAACACCCCGGCGTCACGGAGGCGCTGCTCCAGCTTGGCGACCTTGGCCGGATCGTAGACATCGCCCTTCTTCCATGGCGCCAAGCTGGCGATCCAGCTCTGCTTGGTGCGCCCCTGGCTCACCACGTTCAGGCCGCCCAGATGAACCAGCTCTCCCGCGGAGAAGTGATAGGTCGGCGTCAGCGTGTGGGCGATGTGGTCGACCACCACCTGGCGCGGATGGGTCGCCGCGTCGGCGTAGCCGCGGGTGCGCAGCGTCGCCTCCACCCGCCCCTCGGCAGCCAGCACATCGGCGGAACGGCCGGGCGCGCCGCTGGCGAGGGCCAGCGCCTTCGTGGCCGCCATCGCCGTCGCGGGGTCAGGCGAGGGTCCGTCCCATGTCACCACCACCTTGCCGATGATCGAGCGGGGCCCGGGCGTGATCCGCACGATCGCTGCTGGGGTGTCGCCCTCGCCGACATCCGTCTCGATCACATAGTCGTAGTAGCCCTCGGAGCGGAGCACCGCGATCGCCGACTCGCCAGCTTCCCGCGCCCGCCGGCGGGCGTCGACGCGGCTCTCGGGCTTGGCCTTGGACACGCCGACGGCGCGCTGGATGGCGGCGCGCAGGCCACGGTCTAACTCGCCTTGCACCTGCGCCTTCGGCTCGGCGGCGAGGGCCAGGCCAGGCGCCGCGATGACGAGGCTGATCGCCGTCGAGACAAGGGCTGCGACCAGAGCTCGCCTCACGCACCGACTTTCTTCTCGTCCCCCCGAGGTTTTCGTTTAGAGCGAGCCGCTTAGGCTGTCACCGCCCTTGGACATTTGGGGGACCCGGCCGCTGCGACGGATCGGCGCGCGGCGGCAAGAAGACGGCGAAACGCCTAGCCTGCGCGCGCCCGCTCCAGCGCGGCGATGTCGAGCTTCTTCATCTGCATCATCGCTTGCATCGCGCGGCCGGACTTGGCCGGATCCGGGCCGCCGATCAGGGTGCCCATGTTGTGCGGCACGATCTGCCAGGAGAGGCCGAAGCGGTCCTTGAGCCAGCCGCACTGGCTGGGCGCGCCGCCGCCCTCGATAAGTTTCCCCCAAAGGAAGTCGATCTCGGCCTGGTCCGCGCAGTCGACCTTCAGCGACATCGCCTCGGTGAACTTGAACATCGGCCCGCCGTTCAGCGCCGTCACCGGCAACCCGTCGAGCTCGAACTCGACCGTCATCGCCTGCCCCTTCGGCCCCGGCCCGCTCTCGCCGTAGCGCGAGACAGCGCCCACCTTGGAGTTCTTGAACAGCGAGACGTAGAGCTCGGCGGCCTGCTCGGCCTCGGTGTCGAACCAAAGGAACGGACTGACTTTCAGCATAAGGGGCCTTCTCTCCGCGTTGCGATCCGAAGGACGCGCACGCCGTCGCGGAACCGACATCGCGCCACCCATTAAATCGCCAAACCCGTCCGGATTTCGGCGTTTCAGCCGGCTTTCCGAGGCGAACACGCGTGATCGACCAAAGCGCGGCGACAGAACGCGAAGGACCGCGCGCCAGTCGACCGGCGCTGGCGGGTTTCCCCCAGCGGCCAAACCTGCACAAATGATGAGCGACGACGTGCTTGCGTCGACTGGGGCGTAGGCGGCGCTTGCTGAGCGCGGGTGGCGACGTCGAAAACGTGGGGGTGGGGCTAGGCCCGGGCGGATGAGTTCAGACGAGACCGTGGCGAGGGACGCGAGTTTGGAAGACGTCCTGCCGCTGACTCAGGCGGCGTACCTGCCTGGCCGGCCCTACGACGAGATGATCGCGCCCGGCGGCGCGGTCAGGCCGCACTACGAGCTGCTGCAGGGCCGCATCGCCAGCCTGGGCGCCGAGGAGCTGGGCGAGCGCCAGCGGACGCTGGAGCGCTCGTTCCTGCTGCAGGGCATCACCTTCACCGTCTACGGCGCCGAGAGCGCGACCGAGCGGATCATCCCCACCGACCTCTTCCCGCGCATCCTGCCGGCCGAAGAGTGGGCCAAGATCGAGGCCGGGCTGACCCAGCGGCTGACCGCGCTGAACACCTTTCTGGGCGATATCTACGGCGAGCAGAAGATCCTGATGGACGGTGTCGTGCCACGTGATCTGGTGCTGGGCGCGCCGTCCTACCGGCGCGAGATGCAGCACATCTACGTGCCGCACAACGCCTACGCCAACGTCTGCGGCAGCGACCTGATCCGCGGCGAGGACGGCGCGTTCGTGGTGCTGGAGGACAACCTGCGCGTCCCCTCTGGCGTCAGCTACATGCTGGCCAACCGCGAGGCGGCGAGGCGCACGTTCCCGGGCGTTTTCCGGCAGGCGAACGTGCGGCCGGTCGAGCGCTATCCCGACCTCTTGCTGGCGACGTTGAAGAGCATGGCCAGCGAATGGCGCAGCGACCCGCAGGTCGTGGTGCTGACGCCTGGCGTCTACAACTCGGCCTACTACGAGCACGCCTACCTGGCGCGGCTGATGGGCGTGCCGCTGGTCGAGGGCCGCGACCTCGTCATGCACGACAACCGCGTCTTCATGCGCACCACCTCGGGCCTGCGCCGCGTGGACGTGATCTATCGCCGGGTCGACGACGACTTCATCGATCCCCTCACCTTCCGACGCGACTCCTCGCTGGGCTCGGCCGGGCTCTTCAACGCCTACCGCGCCGGCAATGTGATGATCTGCAATGCGCCCGGCACCGGCGTCGCCGACGACAAGGCGATCTACGCCTATGTGCCCGACATCATCCGCTACTACCTCGGCGAAGAGCCGATCCTGCCCAATGTCGAGACGTTCCTCTGCCGGGAAGCCAGCCAGCTTTCCTACGTCCTGGCCAACCTAGAAAACCTGGTGGTCAAGGCGGTCGGCGCGTCAGGCGGCTACGGCATGCTGGTCGGACCGCACGCGAGCCAGAAGGAGCGCGAGGACTTCGCAGATGCGCTCAGGGCCGATCCGGACAACTACATCGCCCAGCCGGTGATCCAGCTCTCCACCGCGCCTTGCCTGATCGACAGCCGGATCGAGCCGCGCCACGTCGACCTGCGCCCCTTCATCCTCTCCGGCGACAAGGTGGTGGTGACGCCAGGCGCTCTGACCCGCGTCGCGCTGCGCCGGGGGTCGCTGGTGGTGAACTCCAGTCAGGGCGGCGGATCGAAGGACACCTGGGTGCTGGCCGAGGAGGCGCACGCATGAGGCTGGCCCGCCCATGATGCTCGCCCGGGTCGCCGACAGCCTCTACTGGGTCGGCCGCTACATCGAACGCGCCGAGCACGTCAGCCGGCTCTCGGCGGTGATGCTCAACGCCACCCTCGATTCGACCGTGGGCGCGGTGCAGACCGGGCGCATCGGCCTGGCCGCCCTCGGCGAACCTGACAGCGGCCGCGCCAACCAGACCTACGAGGCCGCTCACGACCTCGCCCTCGACCGCACCGACTCCGGTTCGGTCGTGGTCTCGCTGGCCAGAGCCCGCGAGAACGCCCGCCAGGTGCGCGACCAGATCACCACCGAGACCTGGGAGCGGCTGAACTTCCTCTACCTGCGGGTCACGTCCCCCGGCGTCGAGGAGGCGTTCGACGACGACCCCTCCGGATTCCTGAATGAGATCATCGCCGACCTGCACCTCTTCAAGGGCGCGGCCGACACCACGCTCAGCCACGGCGAGGGCTGGCGGTTCCTCCAGCTCGGGGTCTACATCGAGCGCGCCCAGCTGATCGCGCGCCTGCTCGAGGTGTGCTTCAGCGACGGCAAGACCCCGGCGGTGACCGAGCCGATCGCGCTGATGAGCGTGCTGCGCATGGCCTGCGCGCTGGAGCCGTACCTGCGGGTCTACACCGCCGACATCAACCCGCGCTTCATCCTGGAATTCTTGCTGTTCGACGAGGATTTCCCCCGCTCGATCCGCTTCTGCACCGCGCGGATGCAGGACTATCTGAACCAGCTTTGCAGCGATGCCGGCGCGGTGCGGTCCGACGCGCTGCGCCTGGCCGGCCGGCTGGACGCGCGACTGAAGTACGCCGACGTCGAAGAGGTTGAGGCCACGGGCGCCGGCGCCTTGCTGGCCGCAGTCGCCCGTGAGTGCGCCGGCATCCACGAGGCGATCTTCGAAACCTTCGTCTCCTACCCCCTCGAACTCAGCCTGCCCGCGTGAGCCATTGAGAGAACCCAGCTAGTGTTGCTCGAAGTTCGACACGTCACCCAATACCACTACGCCCAGCCGATCCGCGAAAGCGTGATGGAGCTGTGGATGCAGCCGCAGAAGTCGGTGACCCAGCGGCTGCTAAGCTTCGAGCTGGAGCTCGATCCGGCCGCGCAGTTGTTCTCCTACGCCGACAGCTTCGGTAACGCCGTCTACCACTTCGACGTACCGCAACCGCACGACCGGTTAGAGATCGTCGCCCGCTCAGCCGTCGAAACCCAGGAGCCGACGCCTCTGCCCGAGGCGCTGGACCGCGGCGAATGGGACCGACTGCGCAGCGACTTCGTGCGCGGCGAGTGCTTCGACTACCTGAACCCGTGGGGCTATGCGATCCGCACCGAGGCGCTGGCAGCCTTCGTTGAAGCGCACAAGATAGACGATCTGCGCCGGCTGGATCCCCTCACCGCCGCGCGCGAGCTCAGCAGCGTCATCTACGGCGCGTTCGAGTACGCCGCCGGCGTCACCGAGGCCGACAGCCCGATCGACCTCGCGCTCAAAGAGAAACGCGGCGTCTGCCAGGACTTCGCCCACATCATGATCGCGATCTGCCGCGAGTGGGGCATGCCGGCGCGCTACGTCTCCGGCTACCTGTTCACCAACCGCACGGATGGCCACGACCGGTCCGACCCCGACGCCAGCCACGCGTGGGTCGAGGTGTTCCTGCCGTCGCTGCGCTGGGTTGGGCTCGATCCGACCAACAACCTGATCGCTGGCGAGCGCCACGTGCAGGTCGCCGTCGGCCGCGACTACGCCGACGTGCCGCCCTCGCGCGGCGTCTTCAAGGGCGAGTCGGAAAGCCAGCTCGCGGTCGGCGTCTCGGTCCGCCGCGCCCGCGCCGCCGTCGCCGAGCCGGAGTTTATGCGCATGGCCAGGCCCGCCTTCGCCGGCGCCCAACCCCGCCGCCGCACCTCCCTCACCGGCCTCGTCGACCAGCAGCGCCATCAGCAGCAGTGACACCCAGCCGACCCTCCCCTTCATGGGGAGGGAGTGCGAACGAAGTGAGGACGGGTGGGGATGTCTGACGTGACAACGCCAATCGGCGGATTGGCGGATCACACCAGACTCCCCCACCCGATCGCTGCGCGATCTTCCCTCCCCATGAAGGGGAGGGACAGCGCGCCTGAAAACGAAGGCGGCCGCCGGATTGCTCCGGCGGCCGCTCGTTAGTCCCGACCTGACGGCCGACTATTCGACGATCTTGGTCACCACGCCCGAGCCGACCGTGCGGCCGCCTTCGCGGATGGCGAAGCGCAGGCGCTCTTCCATCGCGATCGGCGTGATCAGCTCGACGTTCAGCTCGGCATTGTCGCCGGGCATGATCATCTCGACGCCTTCCTTCAGCGAGATCACTCCGGTCACGTCCGTCGTGCGGAAGTAGAACTGCGGGCGATAGTTGGTGAAGAACGGGGTGTGACGCCCGCCCTCTTCCTTCGTCAGGATGTAGGCCTCGGCGGTGAACTTGGTGTGCGGGGTGATCGAACCCGGCTTGCAGAGCACCTGGCCACGTTCGACGTCTTCGCGCTTGGTGCCGCGCAGCAGCACGCCGACGTTGTCGCCGGCTTCACCCTGGTCGAGCAGTTTGCGGAACATTTCGACGCCGGTGCAGGTGGTCTTCTGCGTCGGACGCAGGCCGACGATTTCGACTTCCTCGCCCACCTTGATCACGCCGCGGTCGATCCGGCCGGTCACGACGGTGCCGCGGCCAGAGATCGAGAACACGTCTTCCACCGCCATCATGAACGGCTGGTCCTTGGCGCGGGCCGGCTGCGGGATGTAGGCGTCGACCTGGGTCATCAGCTCGTTGATCGCGTCTTCGCCGATGGTCGCGTCACGACCTTCGACCGCCGCCAGCGCCGAACCCTTGACGATCGGAATGTCGTCGCCGGGGAATTCGTAGGTGGAGAGCAGCTCGCGCACTTCCATCTCGACCAGCTCGAGCAGTTCCTCGTCGTCGACCATGTCGACCTTGTTAAGGAACACCACCAGCGCCGGCACGCCGACCTGACGGGCGAGCACGATGTGTTCGCGGGTCTGGGGCATCGGGCCGTCGGCGGCGGAGACCACCAGGATGGCGCCGTCCATCTGCGCTGCGCCGGTGATCATGTTCTTCACGTAGTCGGCGTGCCCAGGGCAGTCGACGTGCGCGTAGTGACGGTTCTTCGTCTCGTACTCGACGTGCGCCGTGTTGATCGTGATGCCGCGCGCCTTTTCTTCCGGCGCCGCGTCGATGCTCGCGTAGCTTCTCGCCGCCGCGCCGCCGCTCTTGGCCAGAACGATCGTGATCGCTGCCGTCAGCGTCGTCTTGCCATGGTCGACGTGGCCGATCGTGCCGATGTTGCAGTGCGGCTTATTACGAGCGAACTTTTCCTTAGCCATTCTCTTAAGCTCCAGCCCAGTTTGTCGGGCTACTTCTTAGGGTTATCAGGGTCTTTTGGGGACGCTGGCGAGTTTTTTCAAGCGTACTTCTTCACGACTTCATCGGCCACCGCCTGGGGCACGGCCTCGTAGTGGTCGTACTCCATGTGGTAGTTGCCACGCCCTTGGGTCATCGACCGCAGGGTGTTGATGTAGCCGAACATGTTGGCGAGCGGCACCATGGCCACCACCACCGCGGCGTTGCCGCGCTGGTCCTGGCCCTGAATCTGGCCACGCCGCGAGTTCAGGTCGCCGATGACGTCGCCGACCCAGTCTTCCGGCACCGTCACCTCGACCTTCATGATCGGCTCGAGCAGCTTCGGCGCGCCCTTTTCGCGAAGCTCGCGGAAGGCCGCGCGCGCCGCGATCTCGAACGCCAACACGCTGGAGTCGACGTCGTGGTAGGCGCCGTCGATCAGGGTCGCCTTGAAGTCGATCACCGGGAAGCCGGCCAGCAGGCCGTTTTCCTTGACCGATTCCAGGCCCTTCTCGACGCCGGGCACATATTCCTTGGGCACGTTGCCGCCGACGATCTTGCTGTCGAACGAGTAGCCGACACCCGGCTCGACCGGCTCGAACACCACCTTGATGCGCGCGAACTGGCCGGAGCCGCCCGTCTGCTTCTTGTGGGTGTAGTCGATCTCCACTTTGCGCCCGAGCGTCTCACGGTAGGCCACCTGCGGCGCGCCGATGTTGGCTTCCACCTTGTAGGTGCGCTTCAGGATGTCGACCTTGATGTCGAGGTGCAGTTCGCCCATCCCCTTCAGCCGGATCTGGCCGGACTCGGGGTCGGTTGAGACGCGCAGCGTCGGATCCTCGGCGGCGAGCTTCTGCAGCGCGACGCCCAGCTTCTCCTGGTCGGCCTTCGACTTCGGCTCGATGGCGATCTCGATCACCGGATCGGGGAAGTCCATCTTCTCCAGGATCACCGGGCTCTTGCTGGGATCGCACAAGGTGTCGCCCGTGCGGGTCTCCTTCAGGCCCGCGAGCGCCACGATGTCGCCGGCGAAGGCTTCCTTGACGTCCTCGCGGTTGTTCGAGTGCATCAGCAGCATCCGGCCGACCCGCTCGCGCCGGTCGCGCGTCGAATTGATCAGGCCCATGCCGCTCTCGAGGCAGCCCGAATAGATGCGGCAGAAGGTGAGCGAGCCCACGAACGGGTCGTCCATGATCTTGAACGCCAGCACCGAGAGCGGCGCGTTGTCGAGCGGAAGGCGTTCGACCTCTTCGCCGGTACGGTAGTCGATGCCCTTGGTCGGCGGGATGTCCACCGGCGAGGGCAGATATTCGACCACCGCGTCGAGCAGCGGCTGGACGCCTTTGTTCTTGAACGCCGAGCCGCACAGGATCGGATAGAAGGCGCCGGTCAGCACGGCCTTGCGCAGGCAGCTGTTGATCACCTCGTTGGTGACTTCGTCGCCGTTGAGGTAGGTCTCCATCGCCTCGTCGTCGAGCTCGACCGAGTTTTCGATCATGTAGCTGCGCGCGGTTTCGGCGGCCTCCAGCATGTCGGCCGGGATGTCCTCGTCGTGATAGTTCGCGCCAAGGCCTTCGCTGTCCCAGATCACCGCCTTCATGCGCACCAGGTCGATCAGACCCTTGAAGGTCGATTCAGCGCCGATCGGCAGTTGGATCGGCACCGCCTTGACGCCCAGGCGCTCGCGGATGGTGCGCACGCAGAATTCGAAGTCGGCGCCAATCTTGTCCATCTTGTTGACGAACACGATGCGCGGCACGTCGTACCGATCGGCCTGGCGCCAAACGGTCTCAGTCTGCGGTTCGACGCCCTGGTTGCCATCGAGCACGGCGACGCAGCCGTCGAGCACGCGCAGCGAGCGCTCAACTTCGATGGTGAAGTCGACGTGCCCGGGGGTGTCGATGATGTTGAGGCGCTTGCCGTTCCAGAACGCGGTCGTGGCGGCGGAGGTGATGGTGATCCCCCGCTCCTGCTCCTGCTCCATCCAGTCCATGGTCGCGGCGCCGTCGTGGACTTCGCCGATCTTATGGCTCTTGCCGGTGTAGTAGAGGATCCGCTCCGTGGTCGTCGTCTTCCCGGCATCAATGTGGGCCATGATGCCGAAGTTACGGTAGTCCTCGATCTTGTGGGCGCGGGGCATGGGGTGGCTCTGCCGAAAACGTATGTAAGGGGGTCGGAAACGAACGGCGCGGGCGGCTTAGCGCAAACCGCCCGCGCGCGAAAGGGTAAGGCGTTAGACGTAGGCGTTGGGGGACGACCCTATATGGGGCTCACCAGCGATAATGCGAGAAGGCGCGGTTGGCTTCGGCCATCTTGTGCGTGTCTTCACGCTTCTTGACGGCCGCGCCACGGTTGTTGGAGGCGTCGAGAAGTTCGCCGGCGAGCTTCTCGGTCATGGTGTTTTCGCCGCGCGAGCGGGCGGCGCCCACCAGCCAGCGGATCGCCAGAGCGCGCCGGCGCTCCGGACGCACTTCCACCGGCACCTGATAGGTAGCCCCGCCGACGCGGCGCGAGCGCACTTCGACGCTCGGCGCGACGTTGTCGAGCGCGGCGTGGAAAGCTTCCAGCGGGCCGACGTCGCGGCGCTTGGCTTCCATGATGTCGAAGGCGCCGTAGATGATGCTCTCGGCGACGGCTTTCTTACCTTCGTACATCACGTAGTTCATGAACTTGGTGACGACGAGGTCGCCGAACTTGGGGTCCGGCAGGACTTTACGGGTTTCTGCTCTACGGCGACGGGACATGCTTGTTCTGGCCTACTTCGGTCGTTTCGCGCCGTACAGCGAGCGGCGCTGGCGGCGGTCTTTGACGCCCTGGGTGTCGAGGACGCCGCGCAGGATGTGGTAGCGGACGCCGGGAAGGTCCTTCACGCGGCCGCCGCGGATCAGGACCACCGAGTGCTCCTGCAGATTGTGGCCTTCGCCGGGGATGTAGCACACCGCCTCGATGCCCGAAGTCAGGCGCACCTTGGCGACCTTACGAAGCGCCGAGTTCGGCTTCTTCGGGGTCACCGTATAGACGCGGGTGCAGACGCCCCGGCGTTGCGGCGAGCCCTTCAGGGCCGGCACCTTGTTGCGCGCGACCTTGTTGGCGCGCGGCTTGCGGATCAACTGGTTGACCGTCGGCATTCGAACTCTTCGGCTTTCGTCCAGTGGCAATGAAGCCGGTGTTCGCGCCTTCCGATAAACACGAAACGGCGCCGAAACGCATCTTGCTCTGCGTTACGGCGCGTCAGCGGCTCTAACTGGTGAGACGCTACGTCTATCGGAGCAGCTGCGAAGCCGGCCCCAAAAAGGAGGCGGGTTGATACGCGCGAAGGGGGAGAAAAGTCAACGGGCGTCAGACCCACGGCCCCGAACTCGGGTTAACGGCGATGACTGGTTGCGGCGGTGGTGATTCTCTGGGCTCTGGGTTTGATTCGGAGCCATGAAGATGGATGTTGCGCTGGAGAAGCCGCGGCTGCGGCGGTTGCTGGATCATTTC